>NZ_BCMQ01000003.1 GCF_001485415.1 Myroides odoratimimus | reverse complement strand
AAGTTTCAACGCCAATACAAACATAAAACTAGTGGTTTCAAACAATGGGATCAACAAGAACATGCACAAGACTGGCTACTCTACCCAGAAAATATAACTGAACAACTGTCCATAGATGAAGTATGTTTATCTATGGGAGAATTGTACACTATACTGACTTCTAAAGCAGGTAAAGGTCAGAAAAAGACCATTGTAGCGATAGTTAAAGGAACAAAATCAGATACTGTAATAAAGCATCTATCTAAACTACCTAAAAAACTTAGAGATAAAGTTACCGAGATTACTTTAGATATGGCAGGGGCTATGAAACAGATAGCTAAGAAGTGCTTCCCTAAAGCTGTGCAAGTAATTGATCGTTTTCATGTACAAAAGCTTGTAAGTGAAGCTGTACAAGATATTAGAATAAAATATAGATGGGCTGAGCTTGACGCTGAGAACACTGCTGTTTTAAAGGCTAAGGAAGAAGGCATTATATATAATCCTGAAATACTTAGTAATGGAGATACTAAGAAGCAACTTTTAGTTCGCTCACGTTCTCTACTTTATAAAAACCAAATTAATTGGACATCTGATCAACAAGAAAGAGCTAAAATACTATTTGAATTATACCCAGAGATTAAACAAGCCTATCTATTAGCTAATAACCTTAGACAGATATATAATCTACAAATAGATAAAGAAATAGCCATGACTAAGCTAGCTCATTGGTTTAATGATATTGAAAAAGCTTCACTCAAACACTTTAGTACTGTTTTAAAGACTTTTAATGTACACTATAACGAAATCATCAATTACTTTATTAATAGAAGTACAAATGCTTCTGCGGAATCATTTAATGCCAAAATTAAATTCTTCCGTATGATGTATAGAGGTGTTAGAGATAAGAAGTTTTTCCTTTTTAGATTAACCAAACTTTTTGCGTAGTCCCCAACTTTTGTCACTGATCCGTAATTTTATTGAATTAAATAAAGAAACAATCTTGAGTATTTAAAAACTAAAAAAGGCATTCAATAAATTGAATGCCTTTTTTTTAGGGTAACTAATGGGTTTCGAACCCACGACCTTCGGAACCACAATCCGACGCTCTAACCAGCTGAGCTATAGCTACCATTTAATTTCAATAAAAAGTACTTAGGGTAACTAATGGGGTTCGAACCCACGACCTCCGGAACCACAATCCGGCGCTCTAACCAGCTGAGCTATAGCTACCATGTTAAACAGTATTAAAATACTAGGGTAACTAATGGGTTTCGAACCCACGACCTTCGGAACCACAATCCGACGCTCTAACCAGCTGAGCTATAGCTACCATGTTTCTGTTTAACGAGTGCAAATTTAGCGATTATTCTATACTTCGCAAGCTTTTTTGCTTATTTTTTACACTAAATTTATATCAAATCTTCTAAAGTATTGACTGCTAAATACCTTTCAACTGTAAAACCTTCAGCAAAATCTTTATTTATTAGTCTTCCTAGGTCCTGCGCACGATAAGTTATACTATCTAAGAAGTTTTTTGACGTGATTGGAGTACTCGGTTCTTTAGAATTTTGATCAAAGAATTGCGTACTATATGCCATAACAGAATCAACTTTCTGATCCATGAAGCCAGTTACATCTACAACGAAGTCTGGCTCTATGTTTTTCCATTGTATATAATGATATACAACCTTAGGTCTCCATGCTTCTTGTTCTTCTCCATCTAAGCTAGTTTCTATCTTTCTCAATCCTGAAAGGAAACAAGCATCAGACACTAATTTACTCCCTTTTCCATGATCGATATGTCTATCGTCAATAGCATTACACAATACTATCTCTGGACGATACTTACGAATCATTTTAATAACTTCTAACTGATGCTTTTCATCATTAATAAAGAATCCATCTCTAAACTTTAAATTCTCTCTTGCAGACACTCCTAATATAGCAGCAGCGTTAGTTGCTTCTATTTTTCTAATCTCCGCAGAACCTCTAGTACCTAATTCTCCTTGGGTAAGATCAATAATCCCTACCTTTTTCCCTAGAGAAACTTCCTTCGCAATAGTTGCTCCACATCCTAATTCTACATCGTCTGGATGAGCTCCAAACGCTAATATATCTAATTTCATTTGTTGTTTTTTATTATTCTGTAATTCACAATTCTTAAATGAATACCTGTTTCATGGTAGAAGACTTATTCACTGTTTCTATAAATTCGCTTGATGGATCACTATCTATAGTTACCCCACAGCCAATATAGAGGTTAACACTATCCTCTTCTATATTCATACAACGCAAATTTACAAATAGATTCGTTTCATCTGTATTTTCTTGTTCTACATTGCAATTTAATTCTCCTAAATAACCAGCATAATACCCTCTATAATATCCTTCTTCTCTAACCAAAAAATCGCGTGCTACATCCTTTGGCATCCCACAAACAGCAGGAGTAGGATGAAGTGCTTCAACTATTGGTTTAAGGCTGTTGTTGCTCAATGTAGCAGTAATATCTGTACAAATATGCATTACTTTAGCTGCACGCTTAGAATAGGGTTCTGAAGTTGTAATATCTTGGACAAAAGGCTTTAAAGTTTCTGTAATAAAATCAGTTACAAATAATTGTTCTTCTTGTTCCTTAATCCCCCACTCTACTACTTCTTGCCCATGATTTACTTGTGTGCCTGCTAGAGCCATTGTTTTTAAAGTATTGTTCTTTATAGATAATAATGTTTCTGGTGTTGCTCCCATCCACAGTCCTATTTCTGGATGATATACTAAAGAACAAAATGCCGTTGGATAAGTATTACACAATTTATTAAATAACTGTCCTAAATCCTCTACTTGATAAGGAACATTTTCTTTTCTAGAAGGAACTACTTTTCCAAATTGTTTATCTCTAATAGCACTTACACAACGTCTTACCAGATCTTCAAAATCCTCCTTAGCTTTCTTATCATCATAATTAAGGTTCACTTCAGGAAGGTCTAAAGCAAGATCTCCTTGTGCTTCCTTTATAATAGCAGACTCTGCTAATGGAATATAAAAACGTGTCCCTTCTGCAAAAGGTGCAAATACAAAACCCTGTTCTTCAAATGTCTCCACCTTATGAAGAGCATACGTTTTTTGAAATAACCCTACTATTGTTTTAGAATTTGGTTTGCGATAGACTGCAAAAGGCTTTTGATCCGCATACTGCTTCGCTAAGCATTTAAATAAATACATCTTTTATGTTGATTTGTTTTTCTGTGCTTTTGTTACTTTGTTTTTGCTCCACGAATTACACTCTTAAATTTACATCATCCTCATCACAAAAGACCAAAATAACAAAATCACTTTAATTATTTATCGATAACGATATTTGTAATTTTACAGATAGATACTAATACATCATTCTCATCTGTTATTCTTATTTCCCATAAGTGTAGTGTGCGTCCTCTGTGTAATAATCTAGCTGTTCCGATTACATAACCAGATCGCTTACTCTTTACGTGATTAGCAGAAATCTCTATACCTCTTATTTCCTGTTTAGCAGGATCTATTAGCATTAGAGAAGCTCCACTTCCTAGACTTTCTGCTAATGCCACAGATGCTCCTCCATGTAAGAGCCCCATAGGTTGGTGTACTCTTGGATTGACAGGCATTTTAGCTACTAAAAAGTCAGGTCCAGCATCTATATATTCTATGTCGAGTGTCTCCATAAGTGTATTCTTACACACTTTGGCATACATTGCTAATAATTTATCTTTATCAAAGTCTTTCATATTCTTTTTGCTCATTGTTTGTTAGAAGTTTTAAAAACATAGATTGAGCGATAGTTTAACTAGAAGAATTGAGTTTAAAAAATCGCTGTTTAAATATACTAAATCAAATTTATAGAATACTAACTAAAACCACCGACTTTACAGTTGTCTCCTCTATTTTCTATATGATTTAGACTCTTATAGAGGCTTTAAAATTAAAGGAAAATAACTCTTGAATTCTTAAAAATATTATAATTGTTTTGAAATTGGCTCAGTCCGCATTTTTAATGACTTCTATCAGTTAGTTCTATCCTATTTTTTTAGTAATTTTACCTCCTTGATTATAACGATACTATTTACAACAAAATAATGGAAGATATCCAACAAGAAGTTTTCAATGCATACGAAGTCATTAAAAATGGCGGGATTATCTTATACCCTACTGATACTGTATGGGGAATAGGATGTGATGCAAATAACCCTGAAGCTATCAAAAAAATATATGCACTTAAAAAGCGTGCAGAATCAAAAAGTATGATTGTCTTAGTAAATGAGAGAATATTCCACAGAGTATTCAATGCTCCACCAGCTGTGACATGGGATATCTTAGACTGCAGCGAAAAACCTACTACCTTAATCTTAGACAACCCTAAGTATGTAGCTAAAGAAGTAGTATCAGCGGATAACTCTTTAGGTGTTCGTATTGTAGAAGAGCCTTTTTGCTTTAGATTAATTGAAAAAATGAAATCACCTTTGGTATCTACTTCTGCCAATATTAGTGGAGAACCTTCTCCTGCTAACTTTAGCGAAATTAGCAAAGAGATTATCGAAGGAGTTGATTATGTAGTAAACCTACGTCAAAAAGACATAAAGCCTGCAAAGCCTTCTACAATTATTAAATTAAAAGATAATAGCCAAGTTACTATCATTAGAAAATAGTACCTCCTATTGAATATATTATGAATGAGACCCCTATATATAAAGAAGCCATTACACATCCTATATTTGACTATATCTCTAAAGCAGCAGAAAGTCTAAATGTAGATAGCTATGTAATTGGCGGATTTGTAAGAGATTTTTTATTAAAAAGAGATTCTAAAAAAGATATTGATATCGTTGCTGTAGGTAGTGGTATCGAATTAGCTTTAAAAGTATCTGAATTACTTCCTAACAAACCTAAGGTACAAGTGTTTAAAAATTACGGAACAGCTATGTTGCGTTATGATGACATTGACATTGAGTTTGTTGGAGCGAGAAAAGAGTCCTATCACTTTGACAGCAGAAAGCCTGTTGTAGAAGATGGCACATTAGAAGATGATCAGAATAGACGTGACTTTACCATCAATGCCTTAGCGATATCTCTTAAGAAAGAAACGTATGGAGAGTTAGTAGATCCTTTTAATGGAGTTGCTGATTTAGCTAATAAAATCATTCGTACTCCTCTCGATCCAGATATTACCTATTCTGATGATCCATTGCGTATGATGAGAGCAATTCGCTTCGCTACTCAATTAGACTTTATGATAGAGCAGAACTCTCTTGATTCTATCACTGCTAATCATCAGAGATTAGAGATTATCTCTGGAGAGCGTATCGTAGATGAGCTAAATAAGATATTAATGTCTAAGAAGCCTTCTAAAGGGTTCTTATTGCTATATAAAACAGGGCTACTTGATTTGATCTTACCTGAGCTTACAGCTCTTAATCAAGTAGAAGAGATAGAAGGACATACCCATAAAAACAACTTTTATCACTCTTTAGAAGTGGTAGATAATATCTGTCCTAATACAGATGACTTATGGCTAAGATGGTCTGCCTTACTTCACGATATTGGAAAGGCACCTACTAAACGCTTTTCTAAAAAACAAGGATGGACATTTCATGGACACGAATTCCTTGGAGGAAAAATGGTAAAGAAGATCTTTATGAGATTGCATATGCCATTAAATCAAAAGATGAAATTTGTCCAAAAAATGGTTATTATGAGTTCAAGACCTATTGTTCTTGCTCAAAAAGAAGTAACTGACTCAGCGGTAAGAAGATTGGTATTTGATGCAGGAGAAAATGTAGAAGATTTAATGACGCTTTGTGAAGCTGACATCACGACTAAAAACCCTTCTAAGTTTAAGAAATATCACAACAACTTTAAAATAGTTAGAGATAAAATAGTCGAAGTAGAAGAACGCGATCACGTGCGTAATTTTCAGCCTCCTATTACAGGAGAAGAGATTATGGAGCTTTATGATCTTAATCCTTGTCGAGAGATCGGTATGATCAAAGAAGCTATTAAAGAAGCTATTCTAGAAGGTATTATCCCTAATGAATACGATGCGGCTTTTGAATTTATGAAAGCAAAAGCATCTAAGATGGGACTTGAAATTGTAAATAAAAAACAAGAATAATGAGAAACTATTTTTTGCCATTAGCTAAAGCATCTCTTATACTAGTTTATCTAGTAATCTTTGCAGGTGCAGCAGTAAGGATGACAGGCTCAGGAATGGGATGTCCAGATTGGCCAAAGTGTTTTGGATATTACATCCCTCCTACGGAAGAACAAACGATCACGTGGGAACCGAATAGAGAATATGAAAAAGGGCAAATGATCATACACGATCAAAGCCTGTGGAAAGCAAAAGAAACCTTTACAACTACGGACACTTATAATGAGAATCACTGGGAGAAATACACTAAACACAGCTACGCTCAATTCAATACTAGTCATACTTGGACAGAATACGTAAATAGACTTTGTGGAGCATTAGCTGGATTAGCTTGTTTAGCAATGGCTATAGCTTCGTTTTCTTTCTGGAGAGACCGCAAAGGATTAGTATTAGCATCATGGTTAGTAGTTTTCTTAATGGGATTCCAAGCTTGGTTAGGAGCTACTGTAGTATATTCAGTATTAAATCCTATTAAGATTACAGTGCACATGGTCATGGCTTTAGTTATTGTTGCCATTATAATAGGAATCATTAAAAGCGCTAAAAAAGAAACCGAGATTAAGAAGTACAATGGTACTTTTAGAATTCTATTAGTAGTCTCTCTTATCTTCACTCTTGCACAAGTAGTGTTAGGAACACAAGTACGTGAGTTTATAGACGAACAAGTGCAAGCAGGTATAGGAAATGAGTATTTATGGTTAAATAACCCTACAGTAGAATTCTATATCCACCGTAGTTTCTCTTTCATAGTTATGTTTTTGAATATGTATCTGTTCTACATCAATAGAAGATCTAACTTAGGCTTTGATAAAATGAAGTGGGTAATGGTATTATTAATTCTAGAGATATTCACTGGTATTATGATGTATTACGTTCATTTTCCATTCGGAACTCAAGCAGCTCACCTAGTATTAGCTTCTATTCTTTTTGGAGTTCAATTCCAATTAATTCTAGAAGCAAGAAGATGCTATCACTGTGGTAAAAGTAATCTAGACTAAAAGATATAGTCATATCATAAAAAAGGAGAGGTAAAATGATATCATTTTACCTTTCCTTTTTTATTTAAGATCAATAACTATTTCGTAGAATGAATAAATTGACTCGTAACTTTAGCGACATGCTCTAAATGTTTAGGCAGTGTTTCTTCTGTATACGGGTGTCTAGAACCAAACACATGATCTGCCTCATCTACTACATCCAAAAGAGAATTAGATACCCATTGATGTAATAATTGAGCTTCTTTTAGTGGTACTGCTGGATCATTAGTGCCTTGTACTATTAGAGTTGGTTTCTTTAAGTTTTGAGCCGCTTTCTGTACGTTTAAAATTGTCTCATTCTCTTCATAATCTTCCCAAAAAGTAAAGTAGTGTGGCATCTGCTGTTTTGTCCTACCATTTTCACTATAGAATACTCCTTTTGCTTTCCACTCTTCAAATCGGTCTCCTTTTGGAAAACGTTTTCTATAATCAGACACTCCTGCCCAGGTAATAATACCTTTTACATCTGCGTTGTAATACCCTTGTAAGATTACAGTTCCTCCTCCTCTACTATGTCCTATTAGATAAATATTTTCTTTATCTACTTCTGGCTTTTCTTTATAATAATCAATGACACTTGTAAGATCGCGTTGTTCTTGAGAGTATGTGTTTTGCCCAAAAGCTTCTAAATCACCAAACTCTTTAGGATTATCTATTGTTGTACCATTTAAAGAAAAATTAAACTTAACTGCATAACATCCTGTCTCTGCAATATAATCCATGGCTTTATCCCAAGCCCCCCAATCCTTAAAACCTTTATATCCATGACAGAATATTACTAAAGGCAAAGAGCTTACTCCTCTCAGATAACTACTGTCAGAAAGGAAAGGACGAGCAGTTCCTTCTATTAATACTTCTTCTTTTATTAAGTCTTTAATCATATCATTTTTTGTTTTTTAACATTCATACTATTAACTTTAAAAAAAGTTTAAAACTTAAAGACTTAAATTCGTCTTTATCCTTAAACCATTTTATTATTTAAAATCTATTATTATGAATGCATTTAAAAAGTTAATTATTCCAACTAAAACATTACTAGTTCCTGTCTTAGCTACTGTGCTATTCTTTTCTAGTAGTACAATAAACGCACAAGAGAAAGAGGGTTTAAATATTAAGAGTACTACAGTAGAATATCATATTAATAAGAATACTAAAGATAGTGAATTAGATGAGATTAAAAAAGAAGTTAACAACGAAAAGATAGCAAACCTTACTTTCTCAAATATAAAGAGGAATGCTAAAGGAGAACTTATTTCTCTTAAAACAAGCTTTAAAGACCAAAGAGGATCCTCTCAACAAAAGTCGGAGTATAACTCTAATGGGATAGCTGATTTCACAGTAAAAATACATCAAAATGAAGCAGGTGAACGCTATTTAGAGTTAGGTAATCGAACTAACCCTATGCTAAATACTGCAAATGATCCACATGCAGAAAGAGCATTATATTCTGAGCAAGCAAATGATGAATTTGAAGAATTCTTTGCTCAAGATTTTATGCAATTGATGAAAGGGATGCAAGAAGACATGAAAGCTCAACAGGAGATGTTCTTTAATTTATTGCGCGAGCATGAAGAAGCAAAAACAAAAGAGAAGTCCAATGATTCGAAAGAAACAAACAAAGAACAGATTAGCAAATAATCACTTACAGCTTCGATAAAGAAGCTTTACGCTGATAAAAACAGAAGTCCTTATGCACATTACGGCATAAGGACTTCTGTTTTTATCTTAACTCATTATATACTAAACAAATTTTGAATAGAGATGACTGTAGAACCATTATTTTGTTGATAATTAATATGAATTTATTGAAAATAGATTATCTCTGTTTTAATGTTAGTGTGTTATAATAATATAAAAAGCCTGAGCATTTCGCCAGGCTTTTTATACTTAATTATAGTCTTCTAATGAGATGTCCAGTGATAATCAAAATTTACTTTATAATACTTTACTGAATCTTCTTTATAAAGCATTAAATATAAATTTTCATATTTGAATTCTTTTTTATATATTAAATTAATATATAAAATTCCTTTTTTTGGAGGTGCCCCATACTTTTCTTTATATTTATCTTCATATATTTTGGCATATTTTTCTTCAATATCGTTATTAAACTTATTTAAAGATATTACTTTATGATTTTTTGGAATATCATCTATAACAACTTCTTTGATTAAGTCAAAATAGAAATTATCGGAGTTATTTTTATATTGCCACTTTTTTTTAGATTTATTGAAAGAAAACCACTCAGTAGTATTGTTTAGTAATTCTTTATTAGTATCTAAAATAATAACCTCTTTTACTGTTGTTTTTTGACTATATACAGGTTTTAAAGTGCTTAATATTAACAATATATATATTATATAGTGTTTATTTACAATTGATTTTGTTTTTATCATTTCTATATTCTTTTAAGTTGTCTTTTAATTCTTTTTTCTTTTTAGAAGATAGATTATTGTAATCAGTAGTGCCTTCTAATCCACCCCAAGCAATAGCTTCATAATATTTGTTGTCATATGAACTATCATATTGTTTAAGGGTTTTTACCATTAAATCAACATATGAATTAGCCATTAAATTATGTTGAGCTTCTTCTTTATTGTATCTTGAATAATAAGCGAAAAGACCTGGGAAATTTTTGGTTGTTAATTCTCTTCCTACAGAATCAATCCATCTCATTAGTGTAGCATGAATTAATTCATGTAACATTGTACCAGCTACTTCAAGGGGATAATCTATATGATTTTTATTAATTGTAATTTCATAATTATAAAAGCCTAATGGATCTGTCTGACCATGTACAATTGTATTACTTTTTGAATCAATAGATTCTAATTTCCATGTTAAATCTGGGGCTTTTAATTGATTATCAAAAGCATTAAGATACCTTTTAGCCATATCTACCCCTCCTAGTTTGTTATAAATAGCCATTATGCAGCTGTTGTCAGTAAATGTTTTATCAATGATTATTTTATATTCTGGGGCAGGTGATGTTACTACTGCCGTACCAGTACCTCCTCCCCCATTTGAACTCCCTCCTCCAGGTCTACTCCAACTATCTAACTCGTACATCGCATCAAGGTCTAAATAGCTACCTGAACCACCAGAATTCCCGTTATTTCCTTTTATAGTCCAATGAGGTCCTTCATCTTCTCTAATATTACCTGTTACTAATTTATCATTATTCCTTACTGATTTCTTATTATTTAATTCTTTATCATTACGATTGTAGATATAAATTTCTTGAGTATATACTACTGTTTTATCATTATATTTCATAACAATATCTTCTGTAGTTAGTTCTTGTGGTTTATCAGTGGATAAAAAGTAGTACTCTTCTCCTTCTTTGTTATACCCAATTAATAAGTTGAATTCGTTTTCATTTTTTGTGTTATACGTTTTTAACGAAATTCCTTTTTTATTATCCCCATAAGTAAATACTTTAGGATTATCCCAGTCTACATTTTTGAATTTTTCGTAGTTAGGAATTAGCTTATACTCTTCATTAAATTCAGTTTTAATTTTCTGAATAGAATTTTGTGATTTTTGATCAAGGTTATTAGAACTAACTTGATCATCATTTGAACAAGAAAACAATATTAAACTTGTTGTTAAAAACAAAATAGTTTTTTCATTTTAATTTAGAATTAGTTTATGTTTTTAATTTATCAATAACGAATGTATATAAAAACAATTGTTAATTAAAATTGAGGTTATTATAAAAATTAACATTTAACATTTGTGAGGTTTTTAGTGTCAAATCTTATGTTTGCCGAGCCCTTATGGTTTTTTAGAGTAGATGTTAAATGTTAGTAATTATAATAAAGATGTATCACAGCTATTGGACTATGATACATTTTGTGGATTACTTCACTTCTTTATTGAAATAACACAGATAGTAGTACATCTGTTTTATATATCTTGGTAATCAGTTTAAGAATTTGTAAGTATTAGCTAGTGTAAGAATCAATTGTTGAGTATCAGAAGTTGGTTAAATAGTTAGTAGATTACTAATGTTTAAATTAAATAAAAAAATATGAGTATAATTGCTGTGCACAGAGTTAACCTTAATAGAGAAAACGATGACAATTCACAAAGAGTAGAATGTGATAATTATAAGGACTTTGAACAATTTGAGTTTGTAAGTAATGATGGGAATCGAGATAAACTAGAGAGGTTTGTTGTCGGAAATAAAATATGTTATAAGAAAAAAGAGATTTTTGAAATTACAGGTGTTTTATCTCAAATCGGAATAGTTGATTGTCATATAGATATTGAATGCGAATTGTTAAAATAAAAAAGCCCCCTTAATTGGGGCTTTTTTATTCTTTTGCTTTATTCCAATATTGATCTAATTCTTGAAGAGTTACATCTTCAAAACTACCATTTTCTTTATTAACTAATTCTTCTACTATATTAAATCGAGAAATAAACTTACTGTTAGATCTTGCCAATGCCTTTTCAGGGTCAATCCCCTTATGACGAGCATAATTAACTAGTGTGAACAAGATATCTCCAAATTCTTCTTCCATTAGATCTTGATTATTGGCCTTCACTTCTACCTTAAACTCTTCTATCTCTTCCTCTACTTTTTGCCAAACATCACTGGCTTCATCCCAATCAAACCCTACTCCACTTGCTTTTTCTTGAATGCGATAAGCTTTTATTAATGCTGGTAATCCTCTAGGCACACCCGCTAAGACTGATCTGTTTCCCTCTTTTAATTTTAGTTTTTCCCAATTTGCCAATACATCCTTTTCAGAATCTACTTTTACATCACCATAAATATGAGGATGTCTAAAAATAAGTTTATCTGAGATACTATCAGCAACATCTTTAATATCAAACAAAGACTGTTCACTACCTATCTTAGCATAAAAAACAATATGCATTAATAAATCCCCCAGTTCTTTTTTCATTTCATCCGTATCCCCTTCTGTAATAGCATCTACTAATTCGTACATTTCTTCTACAGTAAGGTTTTTTAAGCTATCGAATGTTTGTTTTTTATCCCATGGACATTTTACTCTAAGCTCGTCTAGTATAGTTAGTAAGCGATCTATAGCCTCTAATTGCTCTTGTCTTGTATGCATCTTGATTCTTTTGGTCTAAAATAAAAAAAAGCCCGCTTTTTACAAAACGGGCTTTCTACATATAATTCTTATAAATTATTTTGCTTCAGTTTCTGTTGCAGCTGCACTAAAAGCTTCTGCAATTAATCCTCTTCTTTGAATGATATTATACCAATTCAATACTTTTTTGATATCAGAAACATATACTCTTTCTTCATCAAATTCTGGTAATACTTCTCTGAAGTAAGCCACTAATGTAGGATTGTCTTCTTTGTGAGAAATAGCTTCACCATTGTTTTCTTTTGCAGCAATGTTTCTGAAAACTTCAAATAACTTTACTTCTTCATTGTAAGTATAGATAGAAATTTCTGATAGTAAACTAACGTTATTTCTTAATCCTACTGTACTTTTTTTCCCATCAGCCAATGATTCAGCGATAAATCCTGTACGAGTTTGTACTAGTAACTCATATAAACCTGGTTTTCCCGAAATAGCTAAAACTTTTTCTAAACTCATTTTTGTCTAAATTTTACTTTAAGAGTCGCAAATATCTTAAATTGTTATTAATAATCAAGTTATTTATCTACCTTTTTTCTTAGTTAATTTCATTTTATAATCTGTAAATATTTTTCCTTCAAGGATATTATTTAACTTTTTAGAAATTAACTTCTTTTTTAAGATAGATATTTTATCTGTAAACAGCACACCTTCAATGTGATCGTACTCATGTTGAATAACTCGTGCCGCAAGACCATCAAATTCTTCTACATGTTTAACGAAGTTTTCGTCAAAATATTCTATTTGTATCTTAGATTTTCTTTTAACTGGTTCGTGAACATCTGGAATACTCAAACATCCTTCATTAAAAGACCACTCTTCTCCTTCTTCTTTTAAAATCTTAGCATTTATAAATGTTCTTTTAAAAGTAGTTAAAAAAGCTATTTCTTCTTCTGTGTTCCCGTCCATTTCTGCAAAAGGAGCTGTATCTACAACGAATAATCTAATAGGTAATCCTACCTGAGGTGCTGCTAATCCTACTCCATGTGCTCCATACATTGTATCGTACATATTAGCTATTAGCTCTTGTAAGTTTGGATAGTCTTTAGTGATATCTTCTCCCACTTTACGTAGAACAGCGTCACCATACCCAACTATTGATAATATCATGTCTTCTTATTTTATTCTAAAGGTGCAAAAATACTCAAAAATAAATGAATAAATAATACTACAAATTATTTTTGATGTCTTATTTGTTTTATCTTGCTTGATAAAAAGTACTATTCTCTAATTAAAGCCAAAGATTAAGTAACCTATGCTAGGAAAAGCTAGAAAATTCACAGATAATACGCATCTTGCAGATTCGTTAAAAATCACTATATCAGCTGTTGTCCCTTTTTTAATACTAATGCCCTATGAAGCTTTTGATTG
Organism: Myroides odoratimimus; assembly: GCF_001485415.1. Classification (GTDB taxonomy): domain Bacteria; phylum Bacteroidota; class Bacteroidia; order Flavobacteriales; family Flavobacteriaceae; genus Flavobacterium; species Flavobacterium odoratimimum. The sequence continues at coordinate 280,434 of NZ_BCMQ01000003.1, read as the reverse complement.
GGCTTTTGCTGCAGCTATTGGTGCCATGTTAACAGCTCCTGTTGATATTCCTAGTAATAAAAAAGATAAAATAATAGGGCTTTTAGTAGGTGCATTTACTGTACCAGCTGTTACTTTCACCCTATCCATCACTGATGGCAACTGGTATTTCTACCCGATATTTGTCTTTATATTCTTCTCTTTAAGCATGATATCTGTATACGGTCATCGTGCAAATATGCTTTCATTTACAGGACTATTAGCGGCTAGTTTAGGGTTAGCACATAGTTATGAAGGGCATGCCTTATTTATGCACTGTTTAATGCTTCTATTAGGAGGATTACTTTACTTATTGGTATCTGTTACTTTTAATCTACTTAGACCAAAGCGATATGCCGTATTACAGACATCTGAGTGTATGGAGCTTACAGCAGATTATCTAAAACACAGAGGACAACTGTGGGATAAGAATGCTAATGTAGAAAAGATCACAGAAGAACAATTAAATATACAAGTAAGCCTCAATGAGGTACATGAAAACCTGAGAGAATATTTAGTTCGAAATAAAGCTAATACTGGCAACTCTTCTAATAACCGTAGATTGCTAGTAGCCTTCTCTACTCTAGTAGAAATACTAGAAGTAGCTGTATCTACTTCTTTTGAACACAATAAATTACATGATTTATTTAGCAAAAGACCTGAAATTATAGAATGTTATCAGAAATTAGCTTATCACTTTGCAGAGACGATTGACGATATTGCCTACTCTATAAACTTAGGGACTAAGTATAGATCTAAATATGACCTATCTAAAGAATTAGCAGAGATTCAGGCTATGCTTAACGATTTTGTTAAGAATGGAGAGTCTACTAATATGGTAGAAGCTGTAGTCATGTTCTCGAATGTTATCCATTATGCGGAAAATCAGGTAAACAAAATTCATGATTTAGAAAAAGCTCTAACAGAGAAAGCATTTAGCGCAGATGTAGAAGAGCGCTTTAAGGATTTAGAAAAATTCTTAACTCCTGTGCATTATCGTTTAGAAACTCTTAAAGAGAACTTAAACTTTACCTCTACCATATTTAGACATGCTCTAAGACTTACCTTGACCATATTAGCAGGACTTATCGTTAGTAAAATATCAGGTGTATTAAACGGGTATTGGATATTACTAACTATCGTTGTTATTATGCGTCCTGGTTTTGGATTGACTAAGCAGCGATCTTTTGAGCGTGTAATAGGTACTGTTATTGGAGGTTTAGTGGCTATAGGATTGTTATATATTATTCCTAGTGCTACAGTTATTGCTTATATTACAGTACTAACCATGATTATAGGGTATTGGTTCTCTCACACAGACTATAAAGTTGGAGTTACCTTTATCACGATGTATGTAGTACTGATATATGGGTTACTTACACCTGATTTTATGGATGTTATGATCTATAGAGTTATTGATACTATCATAGGAGCACTATTAGCCTTCGGAGCGAACTATCTACTATGGCCTTCATGGGAATTCTTAAACCTAAATACACATCTAAAAAAATCGATAGAAGCGAATAAAGAGTACGTAAAGGAAATTACGCTTTACTACAACGAAAAAGGAGAAGTAACCCTACCTTATAAATTAGCTAGAAAATATGCTTTTATTGAAATAGGTAACCTTATGGCATCCTTTCAACGTATGATTCAAGAGCCTAAGTCTAAACAGAAGTATAGAACAGAGCTCTACGAATTAGCCGTACTTAATCATACCTTCCTTTCGACAGCTGCTTCTATAGGAATATACGTACAGTCACATACAACTACCAAAGCTTCTGAAGCATTTAATGTAGTTATGGACTATACAATAGGTAATTTAAAACAAACTATCGCTCTATTAGAAGATTATAATAATGGTGAGATAACCATCATAGAACGCAGTGAAAACTTTAATCTCAGTATGTCATATCTAAAAGGTATCCGTGAATACGAATTAAAGAAAACTTACTCTGATGATAAACAAATACAGAGCCTGATGGAAGAGTCTGTATTGGTTATTGAGCAACTGATGTGGTTATCCTCACTTTCAGAAAAGATATTCAAGATTACAGCTAGCATTGCAGCATTAAAGAAACAAGAAGAATCTGAAGTATCTATGCTAAGTTCACTTAGAAAGAAGATTATACCATAAAAACAAAGGGGGATGTTATGTACATCCCCTTTTGCTTTATTAGTATCTAGTTCTACTCTTCACTACTATCTACATAATTTTTCATCTCTATACTATATTCAAGATTATTTAGTTTGTTTAGAATGGTACTACTTTTCTTATCGATAAGCCTTCCTCCTTCTTCGATGGTTAACTCTTTTAAATTTTGAAGCTTCTCAAATGGTTTTAATGATTCAATATCTCCCATAGCTGATAAATAAACAGCCTTTAAAGTACTTACCTCTGCAATAGACGTTATCACATTATTTATCTTTTTGCAAGCACTCAACTCTATATCTTCTAAGTGCGTAAGTGTACTTAACCAATTAACATCTATCAGCGTAGGTATTTTTACCAAATAAAGTGCTTTTAAGGCACTTAAGTTGACTAAACTACTCCATTTACACTCTTTACTTTTTTCTATTGATAAAGATTCTATTACAGTGTTTACGGGAAAAACAAAGCCTTCCTTATCAAAGTTTTCTATAAAGACTGTTCTTAAAGTAGGATGTACAAACAAATTCTCAAATAGCTTAGAATAGGGAGTAAACAATTCCTCCAAAGTTGTAAACTTCAACCAATCTAATGGTTCTTTCCCTTTATACTGACAACCTTTAATCTCTAAGCGCTTTAAGTTTACAAACTGATATAGCCAATTCTTATCAATATTGATATCTTTTAAGTGAAGAATCTGTATCGTTTTAAACAAAGGAGCAAAGGATTCGTCTAATAATATTTCTAAGCCGCTTTCCTGTCCTGATATAATTAAATTAGTTATTCGTTCTTCTTGACTAAAGATTATGAGAGATTGAGCAGAATCTCCTTTTTCTACTATAATGAATCTTTCTTTACGTCCAGGGGTTGTTGTACCTATATACATCTTTATTACACTCTTTTATATTATTTCAAAGATCATACTATTCTCATTTCGTAAATATCCCCATTTACAGCGAATATTCGTACAGTATATATAGCTTACCTTTGCTTCATAAACGATCAAAAAATAGAAATTAAAGATGAAAAAAATCGGTCTTAGCTTATTACTATTCATAACTGTACAAATAAGCAGCTGGGCACAAGAAGGAACTGTACAAGTAGAAGTGAAACAAAATGGTGCTATCGTTCCTATACAGGATGGAGTTGTCACACTTAAAAGCAATGAGTTTGTATTCGAAGTTACTTCAAATAATGTAGATGGTTTTCTAATAGGAGCTACTTTTGATAACGATATCTATCGCTCTGCTATAGGCGAAGCTGATTTAGAAGTAGAATGGTTTAACAGCACTGCTATCGCAGATGAAGTTTTTAATCCTAATAAAGAACTGATTATTTCGGATGAAGTACCTACTTATTGGTATTATACGAACGCTAAAGACCATCGATTTGATAAAAATCCAAAAGGAAATGCAGAACACTGGGTTGGAAATAGAACAATAAAAGTACTTAATAATTTGTCTAGCTATGAGACAATTCCCTTAACGAAATTTAAAGATTCTGTATATGTGTATTTTTACTCTCCTATTTACGACGAGGACTATAATCTAACAGAAGTTATTATTCTATATACAGCAGAATTAAGATTTAATTAAAAAAGAAAATCGCTTATTACTTTAAAAGCCAATGATAGAAGACTATTATTGGCTTTTTATTTTAAAGACCTACAGCGTTTTTACTAGACTCAGTTCTATGTAAGAGATAAGTTCTACAAACTATACCCAATTTTTAGAGTTCAACCTTATCCATAATCTACGCATTTGTACAGTCCTTATCTTCTTAGACACCCCAAAACCATGTAAACTAACAGCTAAAACAACAGGTATAGAAAGCAATAAGATCATACCATAAATAGTTTTAAAAGATGCTATTAGCGCTTGTTGTTGCACAAAAGAAATAGATAAATTAGAAGAGTTTTCCACAAAGCTATAATTAATAAATAAAGCGTGATTTCCTAGAATTTCTTTTTGTAAATAATAGCTTAAATAACTATAGATCGCAGAAAAAACAGCTAGGGCCAAAAAAGTTCTTACGATCAACATTAAGGACATGATAGATAACGAATCATCTAAAGCTAACCCCATAGTTAGGTAATGCCATAATCCTATATATAATATACCAATAGCTAATGCACGCATAAAATGGGTGAAATAGAAATATGTAATTGTCAGATATGGATTTATATAAAAATAGGAAATGAGATACTGCAAAATAAAAATACCAAAACCTAACAAGATAAAAGTCTTCAATCCCTTATTATTGTTTTTAAGTAGTATTAACCCAATTGCCCCCGCGAGTAAAGAACCTGGTAACATAGCTAAGTTTACCTTTGCCAACGTCAGGTTATCATAATGAAGAATTGTTGACATAAGTGTTGTATCAAATCCACTTGCACCTTGATATACTCCTAATATAAAAATAAAAACAGCTGCAATTTTGACATTCTTTTTTCTAAAACTAAACAATTGCCAAAATTGTCGCTTTAAATAACGCTGCCTAAAAACCCCTAGTACAATCAGTATCAATCCACTACTCAAGTATAGAAAGCCTCTATAATCACCATAAAACCAATTGTATTCTTGTAAAAAAGCAAATAAATGACTCCATAGTGCAAACCCGACACTTAAACAAACTACACTAAACCAATCAATATAATACAAAGGATAATATCTTGAAAAAGCAGCAGTATGCACTGTAAAAAGACTCAGGATAGCACAAAATATAAGTAAAATAGCAAAAACAACAGAGGTTCTTTCCCAACTATACCCATAAGCTAAATAAATTGCTAGAAAGGTTCCCATGGCTACTATAGCGTATAGTATAGCGTAAAAATATGCATAGGACTTCACTTTTGCCCCCGTTTTTTGTGTTACTACAGTAATAAAGAGCAAAGTAAATTCAGAAAGACAATTCATTTTAATTACTCCCATACTAAAACTAATAACTAATAGCATCAAGTAGCTCGTATTATAAATTGACACAAATGATAATGCGGCTAAAAGTAAACATCCCCAAAACAATTTAGTTTGTGCTTTTAAAACCATCTTAACACGTATAATAATTGGAAAGGTCAATGCCATTCCAATTATCATCGTGTTATTTGCACTACTAATAACTCCCGAAGACCAACCTTGTGTACTGTATATCTCAGCGGCGTTACCAGGATATACAGCATAGACATTAACCAATACAAAGCCAAAAACAAACATGATAATAAACTGTAATGGCTCAGAAACATAAGCTTTAAAAAGTCCTTTATTATACATAGTTCTTATTTTTTTAGGCGTACAACAACATTCATTCCTGCAATCAACTGATCTAAATCTATATTATCCGTTGTAAATTCTATTCGTACAGGTATGCGCTGTTGTGTTTTAACAAAATTTCCTACAGCATTGTCTATAGGAATACCTGCATACTTAGAGCCAGTCGCACCAGATATAGCCGTAATAGTTCCTATAAACTCTCTTCCTCCTAATGCATCTACAGAAATAGAGACACGTTGTCCTATCGATAAGTTTTTTACTTGTTTCTCTAAATAATTTGCTGTTACCCATTTACCTTTAGACTCTACTAAAGACGTAAGTTGTTGATTAACTTGTGCCAATTGCCCTTCATTGTAATACCTCCTGCCTATCACTCCATCATGTGGAGCTATAATTACTGTATAGCTTAAGTAAAGCTTAGCTAAAGCTATGGCCGATTTAGCCTTTTCTATTTGAGCCAAGTCTAGAGCAAGTGCTTCTTTGTTTTCTTGTACTAAAAGCTCAGTAGTTCTTTTTTGTTTTATTAATTTTTCAAGATTAGCTCGCTCACTTAAATACTGTGATTCAATCTGCTCATACTGTTGATGAGTCACAGCTTGCTCTTTTAATAATGTGGCATAGCGCGTATAATTGCCTTGATGGTATTTTACTTTTACAGTTGATTCCTTAATCGTAGAACCTACTACCCCTACATTGTTTTCGAATCCCTTAATAGCTACTAGTCGCTGGTTATATGCTGCTTGAGCATTAGCCAAGTCTGACTGTGCTTTTTGGTATTGAATTCTCAGTTCTGAATCGTTTAATATAAACAAAGTGTCTCCTTTTTTTACATCTTGATGTTCTTTAAAGTTTACTTTCTCCACATAAGCATTTACTTTAGAATGAATAGGGATAACATGGCCTTCAATCTGAGCTGAATTAGTGTAGCTATTATCATTTAAATGAAAGAATTCAATAATAGCTATAGATACTAAAACCAGTACACCTACTACTGTAAGTGTATTAAATAAAATATAATTGCGTTTTCTAGATGTCATAATTGTTTAGTTTAATAAATTTAAATCTCCTATCAAGTAAGATAAATAGAGTGTTGAATAAAGTAGTTCTGCCTGAGTATGGGCTAGCTTTAGCTCTGTTTCTAACAGAATATTACTGGCATTAAAGACATCTAAGTATAAGGCTAATTGAGCTTTATACTTATTTTGTATAATACGGTAATTCTCTTTTGCTTGTTCTAAAGCTTTTTGTAGTTGTTTTTGCTGACTTAAGTGTAATCTTACTTGCAAGTATCCTTGTGAGATATCTTTATTCAGTTTCTTTATTACATAGTTTTGTTGCTCTTCTGCAATATTTAATTGTATCTGATAGGTTTTCTCTCTTTTTTTTGCCGTATATAAAGTCATTAAATCATACTTTATCCCAACACCTACTTGCCATGTATTCGCATATAAGTCCAGCTGAGGAGTAGTACTTCTTATAGGTCGATCAGTAGCAGACTGCATAAAACCATACAATGCAGGCCAGCGCTTACTCTTTTCTTTTTCTAAATGTAGTTTTTGAAGTTCTACTGCTTGTTCTTCTTTTTTTAAAATCAAAGACTTTTTATGCGCTTCTTCTACATAATAGTTCTCTTGTTTAAGAAAATCTTGTAGAAAGGGAATAGAAGAAGCATTTGTCTTTATTTTAATACTATCAGCCCCCATGGCTAACTGAAGCTCACTTTGCAAAATTCCTAAATCTGTTCTATTACTTTCTTGTTTTAATTCAATATCAGATATCTGTAGTTCTGCTAATAAAACTTCTTCTTTCGTTACCATTCCCTGTTCTAGGTACTGCTGAACAAGCGTTAATCTGTCCTGAGCTAATGCTTTATTCTTAATATAAATAGACTGGAGCAACTCTACTCTATATAAATTTAAATAGTATTTACTCACCATTAATTCTAAATCTAATCGCTGTTGAGCCAAATCTAATTGGGATAAAAATAAGGCTAATTCATGCCCTTGTATTGTTTTAGTAATGCGATGTCCATTAAAAATAGTTTGATTTATCTCAAGGTGAATTCCTTGATTGAAATGAAGATTTTTTAGGGTTCCTTCTTGGTTCAACTTTTTATCAAAAAGAGTTGTATTTCCTTGATACCCCATTGTCATTTGAATATTTGCTTGTGGCAATCGCTCTATTTTACTGCTTTCTAATTCACTATAACGAAGTTTTACTTCTTCTTCACCTTGTTTTAATTGAGGATGATGCTGTAATGTTGCTTGAATAACTTCTTGTAAAGTCAACGATACAGGAGGTTGATTTTGTGCTATTGTTTTACTTAGCATTGCTTGTAAAAACATCAGACAAAACAACTTTAATTTTATTCTTTTCATTTTGTAATTCGTCTTATATTATACCTTTAAAAACAAATTACACAGCTACATAAAACTATAATAAACAGTAATAATCTCTGATTACATCGTGTTTAAAAATAGAATCTTAACCGTATAAATTGTCAAGGCAAAGTAAAGACTGGTTGTAAAAAAAGACAAGAGAGTTATATCTGTATAACTAGGACTAATCACGGTTTTTACCTCTAAAAACAATAGGAGTACATCCTTCATTTTTCATAAATAAACGAGAGAAGTAAGAATAATCTTCATATCCTAAAGCAGAAGCTATTTCTTTAACAGATAAATCTGTATAGAACAACATTCTTTTAGCCTCTAAAATTACGCGCTCTTGAATCACTTTAGAAACAGCTATCCCTAATGTATGTGTAATGCATTCATTAAGATAAGTAGTAGAGATATGAAGTAGTTCGGCGTAATAACTTGGGCGTTTGTGGTGCACGAAATAAATATCTAATTCCTTGACAAAGCTTAGAGTAATCTTTTCAAAACGATTAGACGGTATAGGCGAAAAACCTTGATTTAAGTATTGATCTAAAAAAAGTGAAATATAAACATTCACACTATTTTTTAAAGTTGCAGTATAAAAAGTTAGTTCTGATTTTTTATAGATATCTATACATAATTGAGCTGTGTTTTTTAATAGAGATATATTTTCTTTAGAAAGTTGCACAAAACGCGTTTGTAAAAACATAGATTGAATCGACGACTTATACTCAGGTGCAATATACTCTGACTTAATCGCAAGTACATAATACAGAACCTCTTTAAATTCAATATTCTTATGTACTTGCCCAGGACTAGTGTATAATAAACTAACACCACTTAGCTCATAATTAGTAAAATCAATTTCTACCTTCAACTCCCCTTTCATTAAAAACAAAAAAACATGATAATCATGACGATGAGAGTCTTTAAGCGCCCCCATAATATCAGACAGTGACTTAGCTGTGACTTCTTGAAAGAAAATTCCATCATGTGCTTGTCCTGCAATATTCTTTAATGAAACTTGTTTTGTCTTCATTTTTCGCTCTTATACTGAATTTTTTACAAGATACTAAATCAATAAACAAAGGCGGTACTAAAATCCCCTTTGTTTGTTCAGCTAGGCAAATTACTAGTTAATTATAAAATTCAAAAAAACACTTCTATTTAAAAGTTTAATTTTCACTCTACTATTGGCACTTCCTATTTTTTTAAAAAATAAATAAAGACTACCTAATATGAAGAAACCTATAAAACAAATCTCCTTCCTACACCCTCTTTTCTCCTATCTATTTTTTCACTACCTTTGCCTACAGTAAAGGCTTTGACTCAATGGTTATTATTGAGAATATTCTTCTATTCAAAGTCTGGTACATCTCACCAAAAAGAAAGCACAAATCACAGCTTTCAAAATTTAATTTTTAAAATTTTAACAAGTTTTTTAACACTATGAATTCGCCATAAATCGAGTATTCATGCGGTCTCCGTTGTGATTTGTTCGGAAGGTGTTCGGAAAATACCCCCTTTTTCCGAACACTTTGCAAAGAACTTCCGAACAACGTCCAAACAACCTTCCCGAAAGCCTTGCTATCACTCGCTTTACCACGTGCTTAGACACGCTAAAAAACGCCTAAGTGTTAATATCTTTAACAGCTGTGATTTGTCCTGTTTTTTGAATTTATATTGGTTACAATATTCTCATTGTGAGATATCTGCTTAAAAAAAGAGCATTTCTTTATAAATATAAAGAAATGCTCTTTTTTACATATTATATTAGATAATATAAATAAACTTAATAAGATTGAAATCATTTATTCTTCTTTCCAATTTTTGATAACTTCTTCAATCTCTTCACGTGTCTTTCCACTTTTTTCTTGAAGCTTTCCAACAACTTCGTCAAATTTTCCTTCAGCGAAAACCTTATCATCATCGAACCATTGTCCATATTTTTGTTTAACAGCTCCTTTAATACGTTTCCATTTTCCTTCTAATTCTAAATTATTCATAATTAGTGATTTATTAAATTATTACTCTATTTTTCTCAACAGTTTTACTCTGTTTACCAAGTAACTACACTTTGTTAAGTACAATTACTTTTTAATTCATACTAATAGTTAATCTGATATACAGTCTTCGATATCCTTAACCTCTTTCATGAATTTTTTCTTCACTACTACTGCTAATACAACTACTCCTATAGCCGCACAGCAAAAGATTTTTCCTAATTGATACATTTTTTCTTTTTCCATAATTTTGTTTTTAAGATTAGTAAATTATATTCTAGTCTCTTGTTTATTATTCTATGATATCTAAACTAGAGCTCGCTTTTAGGTCCCTTTATAACTCGTGATATAAGCATTAGTAAGACAAGTATTAACAAGATATGTACTGCCCAACCGAGCACTTGTCCAAAAGCAAAAAAACCTACTGTCCATCCTATTAAAAGAATTACGATAATTAACCAAAATACATTTCTCATATGTTAAGTTTTAAGATTAGTTTTTACTGCTTGATAGATTTGTTGATTAGTATTACTTTTGGTAGTCTTGACGCTTGATCAAAGTATTTTATTCTTTAATCCCTGTATTAAAGTAATACCTATGTATTTTTATATTTTATACATATATAAAAGCTATTTACAACTAAATAAATACAAATAGTGTACTACTATAATATTTTTATCAATAAAAAAGAGAATAATCTTCTTTTCAATAGCGTGGTATATAGTGTCAGTACTAAAGCTAGCATAAAAACCATAGGCACCTTGCTAATGTTTTATAAAAACTCTTTAATAATTAAAATATCGAGGAATAAATGAGTAAAAAAATCTCAATTTGAGTAATTTTTACTCAAAAAAACCAAAATAAAAGGTAAATCGAGATCTGTAATCACTATCTATTTGTGTGATTATAAAAGCTAGTAAATATTTTATAGTAATTTCTATCAATATTAATATAGAAAGTTACATATAGAATAATTAATTTATTCTACTTATAGAATCAAAAAAAATAAGTAACATACTTTCAAATGTCTTTCTTATACAAGAAGAACAGATAATATTGCAAATACAAAAAACAAACATTGTTGATTTAAAAAAAATAGCCTGTAAATCCCAAATAATACGTAGAAAAACGAGTATTAAATACACGGTATGTATAAAAAGTAAACATTTATTCTACATATTTTATATTATGCTTGCCTACTATATTTGTTAAAAGAAATAATTTAAAAAAACACAAACAACTCATTTATAGTTATTTATATAAATTATTTTATTAATTGTAATACTATTACTTACAATTAACTTATTATATGATACATAAATGAATATTTTTCAATACATAAAGACATTCATTCATATAAATTAACAATATTATTATATTATATTTTTTTATTTCTTAAAAAATTCAATAATCACAAACAACCTTAATCCCTTGTAATTCCTGTTGTTCAAAGATTTTTTAACAGTTGATATCACCTCCTACTCTATTTTGTTCTATTTCATTTTTCAAGCATGGATATTGAACTAACTAAAAGTAACTGTGACATTTATGACAGCTAGTATCACAGTAATATTAACTTTTAAACAAAAAATTATGAACCACCACAATTCTAGAAACAGAGGGTCACAAAGTAGTCGACAATCTGATTTTTATCAAATGGCAGAAGAAATTTATCAATTAGGTTATGAACATGGTTATGACGATGGAGCTGATGATCAAGCTTATGATGATGATATTGAGCAAGAAGAAATTGAACAATTCTTCGATGAAGATGATTTCTACGATCAGGACTCGTCTTATGACAACAACTTCAATGAAGATGATCACCCGAGAGATTCACAAGGCCGATTTATTTCAAAAGGACAAGGAAGAAGATCAAATAACTCAACATATAGCAACAGGTCTTCTAATTCTCAATCATATGGTAACAGATCTCAAAATTCAAGAGGACAAGGTCAATCGTCAAGGAGATCAAACTCTAATCATAACAACCAAAGAAGTTATTATAATAGTGCAGATAACAGAACTGGTTCAAATTCATCTAGAAGAACTAACAATGGAAGTTCACGTCGCGGTTTTGCAGCAATGAGCAAAGCAAAAAGAACTGAAATTGCAAGAATGGGGGGACGTGCATCACATGGTGGTGGACGCTCTAACAGTAGTTCAAGGGGAGCATATTCTTCTAGATAGTAATTTAGATAGAAGGAGAGTTTCTCTCCTTCTTCTTTAAAACCTAAAACACATGAAAAAATCAAATAATATTTCGAAGGGAGCATCTGAGTTTAAAGATCTTTTTATCCACTTATTAAAAGGTATCTATAATACAGAACATGGCATTTTAGATTCCTTACCTACTATGATAGAAAAGGCTACAACCCATGAGTTAAAAGATACACTAAAAGATCATGAGATTGTCACGCAAAGACAAATCATTCGATTAGAAAAAATTTTTAGAACTCTTGGAATTACAAGCGAAAAAGAATCTTGCCTAGTGATGAAGACCTTTGACGAAGTAACTCAGAAAATAGTAAAAATAACAAAAGACGGAAGTATGGTAAGAGATGCTGGACTCATTGTTATTGCTCAACAAATAGAACATTATGAAATAGCGACTTATGGCGGACTAATCCAATTTGCCCTTGCTATTGAGGAATATGATATTGCTGATTTATTAGAACAAACTTTAGATGAGGAAGAACAGGCTGATTGTGAATTGACTCATATAGGAGAATGCCACATCAATATAGAAGCCAGTGATCAGAATGTAGAAGATGAAGATGTAAAAGAATCTACAAGTAAATCTAGTTCAGCAAATCAAACCAAAAAGAGTAGCCAGCCCAAGGATAAAGTAAAATAGATTTACTCAATTCAATATTCTTTTCTAAAAATTGCTAGAACTAGAAAATGAAGTGGCTTACCTAGGTCATATCTCCATAGTATAAAATCTTTCATAATAACCCGAAAGTAAGCCACTTTCATTAAAAAACAATCATGTATATCACTCTAAATTATAAATTTTTTCTTTTGCTATTCACTATAATTATCTTAATTACTGTGTTCTTTACTTCTTGTAGAAGAGATCCAAATCATTACAGATCAACTTATAGGTCTAAAACAAATGAAGTTGTAGATACAAACTCATCTCCTATTCAAGATCATAAAAATAGTAAAGCTTATAATGATTCTTTGACAAAACACTTTAGTACGCTTGTAAAAACACAGTTTTATTATACAGAAGCTGCAAAAGAGAAAAGCAGAGATAAAAGAATAGTTGACTTTGCTAATACTATAATAATTGAATATCAAAACATTTTAAAAGAAATGAGTATCCTTGTTCAATCTACAACACAAGATAGTATTATCAACCTGAGTGACAAGAGGCTTGTTCTTCATAAACTAGAAAACAGCTATTCAAAGGACTATGAGTCCCTTTTCTTAGAAGAAACTATCAAACTACAATTCAGTATCAGAGAAGTCTTATGGCAAATTAAAAATAATACTCTTAATACTGACCTACAAGTATTCTATGAGAAACTAATACAAGAAACTGAAATACGTATAGATGAAGCAACCAATCTATTAGATAATGTATAACCAATATTTAAATTATGAAAACATACATAAAAATGATTTTTTTAGCATTAATAATAGCCCTCGCCGCTATCGCATGTAAAGAAAGACCTACAGCTAAAGACCCAGAAAAAATGGCTAAAGATCAAAATAAAGCTAATCTTGACCATACTAACTATTCTCAAGATAACTATCATCGAGAGGATTCCAAACAAGGTATAAATCAAAACAATCACAATGATAAAAAATATGCTGATTTAATAGTTGACGTGATAAGTGATCAACTATATGAAATAGAGTTAGCAAAAACTGGAAAAACTAGAGCAAATAGTCTTAGAGTACGTGAATTCGCAACAGAGCTTGAGAAGCATCATACTAAAAGATTACAACAATTAAATGCTTTGGCAGGGCAATTCAATTATGCTATTCCAAGAAATTTATCCGATTCACAATGGAAAGATATTCAGGATATAGAATCAACAAATAGTAAAAAATTTGACAAAAAATGGATCGATGAAGTGATTTCTGCTCATAACAAGGCAGTAGATATTTTAATTAAAGGAATTGATAAAACAGATCATATCAATATTAAAAACGAACTGAACAATACGCTACAAGAAGTAAGATCTCATCTTGAATCTGCAAACTACATTAAAAATAATATTATAAATAAATAGCTGTAATACATATATTATGCTTTTTTACTTTTTTTTTTACCGCCATATACTCTATGGCGGTTTTTATAATAACATTATTCTGTATTTAAGCCTTTACTATATTTTTTTCTAAACTCAGCGGGGTTATGATTTGTAGCTTTTTGAAAATTTCTAAAAAAATTAGAATAATCTGTAAATCCACATTTATGTGCTATATTATTAATTGATAAATTAGAATAAATCAATAATTGCTTAGCGTACTTAATGCGTTGCTCTAAGTAAAAAGAATAGAATGTTTGATTATACATTGCTTTAAACCCTTTCTGAAATACATTTTTATTAATCTGAAATTGCTCAATTAATTCATCAATAGTATAAATACGATCATATTCTTTATTACAGAGAATAGCATGAATTTGTTGTATTTTTTGTTTGTCACTGAATTTAATCTCTCGAATTTTAGTGTAATCAGGGGTATTCTCTTCTTTTTTTTCTGTCTCAAAGATTGGATTAACAATAGCAAAGCTCATCCAAATCTCTCTAGACTGCCCCATATAATGGAAACCACAATAGCCTTTTATCGATTCTCCTTTAATTAATAGTTCTAATGAAAAAGAAGTTCTTTTGGTTGGGGTTTGAAGAAAAATCAGAAAATTCTTAAGCCATTTTTCCTGATCTTGTTCAGAGACTAAGTCTAAAAGGTAATTATCTATAAAATCTATTTTATCTAAGATATTGTCTTTAGCTTTAATTAACGACATATCTAATATCCTACCTTCAGGACTAATTTTAATAATACAAGATGTGATATACTCATAACCAAGAGTCGGCTGAAGAGTAATGAAATACTTAAACTTATTTTCATACTCTTCTGCTAAAATATTAAATACTGTTTCTGCATTTGAAAAACAGTCATTTTCAATATTAGAACTAAGGCGTTTAGTATAATTCCCTTTAGCTAAATCATCTAGAGCTTCTAAAAAGGCTTGAAATCTTTCTTTATTGATTTTTATAGACATCTAATTTTAATTTAAGGTAAGTGTTACAATAATCTCATCAGCATTTATCTTTACCTAACAACAATTAATTTTAGATACTTACAAGAATTAAATACACTTTAAATAAGACATAGCTCTAATAAAATGTTTTTACTACTTTTAAAAAAAGAGATAATAACGATAATTTAACCATCAACAGAAGGTTATTTGTACTTTATTAAAATCAATCGTTTATAAGGTTGTTGTTCAAATTTAAATATTACTAAAATAGTATCAAAGTATATTTATATTTTTTGACATTACAACAATATACATTAAAATCAATCTAATTTATACTAAAAAATTAACCCCCACTTAAAAGCAGGGGTTACTTATTTAAAACAATTTTACATTTTTTTGTTTCTAACCTATAAGGTTATACGACCACCAGTAGCCGCAATGATAGCTCCTGAAATATAAGAGGCTTGATCACTTGCTAAAAAAACATATATAGGAGCGATTTCACAAGGTTGCCCAGGTCTTCCCATAGGAGTATTCTTTCCAAAATTATCAACATCAGAAATAGTTGTTGGAATTAATGGAGTCCATATAGGTCCAGGGGCCACAGCATTGACTCTTATTTCCTTTCCTTGTTCCAAAAACATTTTACTCATACTAGCTGTTATATTTTGAATAGCAGCTTTGGTAGAAGCATAGGCTAAAAGACTGGGATTAGGATTATATACATTGACTGATGTTGTATTGATAATACTACCTCCTTTAGGAATAAATTTAAGACTATACTTTATCATAAAAAATAATGCATCTAAATTAGTCTGATATGTTTGCTTCCAATCCTCTATAGTAATTTCTTCAAAAGTTTTATGCTCCCTTTGAAAAGCGGCATTATTAATTAGTACATCTATTTTACCAAATTTCTTGACAGTATCTTCAACAATCTTTTTACAATTTTCGGCTTTCTGAAGATCTAATTCAAAAGCTATTCCCTCTGCTTTTGCATGTTTGATCCAATTTAAAGTATCTTGTGCATCTTCTCTTTCTAATGAGGACAAATACACTATTGCAACATTAGCTCCTTCTCTAGCAAAAGCTATGGCAGTAGCTTTACCTATACCAGAATCTCCTCCTGTAATAAGTACTGTCTTATCTTTAAACAATCCTTTCCCTTTATAAGAAAATTCTCCATGATTAGGTCTGTTTTTCATATCTAATTCATTTCCTGGAGGAATTTGTTTGGTTTCTGAATATTCCATAATTTAATTTTTAAGGTTAATACAACCTATTAAAAGACAAAATCTATGCTAGTTACCAAATCAGATAGAACAACAAGCTACAAGACTTACTTATGTCAAGAAATAAATATTCAATAGAAAGTAAATATGAGTAAAAAACACACACATTGTAGATTAATTACACAAAAATTCTCTTTAATTAAAAAATCATCTTCTGATTAAGCTTAGTTTTTCTGAATATTAAAAAAGATTATTTACATAAAAATAAAACACAACTATTTGTTATTATGTAACTTAATAATTAAATATTATGTTATATAGTTGATTTTATTATTACGGTAGTAGTTATATTTTATTTTAAGGTTAAAATAAAAGCTATGTTATAATACATAAAATGCAATATTGTTTTATTTTAAGCATAGCTTTTGCTTTCTAACTATTGAAGAATAAAATGATAAAATACTAGCTGTCACTAATTTTTTATTAATTAAAAAACTTCAATATTATGAATAACCGTAATAATAGCTCTAGAGCTTACAATAGATCAAGAACAAGAGATAATTTTAATTCATCAAAAGATCGATCAAACCAATACTCTAATCGTTTTGATAGTTATGGAGATAACAATTATTTTGGCGATAACCGTTATGATGATTCTCAATACGATATGAGTGGACACAACTACAATAATAATCAAGATTATTATAATGATGAGTATCAAAGTGGTACTAATCGAGACAATTACTATAATGATAACTACAACCATAATAATAATTACATGGATAGTTATGATCAAAATTTAGAATACCCTAGAGATGACTATAATATGGATTCAGATGGATACCATGAACATTACCCAGGTTATAATGAACAAAGTCATTATGGCTATGGCGAAGATTCTTTTGATACAAGAAATCATTCACAAAATAGAAATATGGGGCGCTCTTTTAATAATAGACAATCTCAAGATTATCGACAACAGAGAGATTATCGACGTCCGCAAATATGGATGGATAATGATGAACAATACTCTTCAGATAGATTAAACAATACTGATTATTACGGAATGAATTCTTCTAGAAACAATTCTAATCATAATCAACAACGTAGATCTAGACGTCACTATGGTTTTGGTAATAGAAATAATTACTAAAAAAAAATCATAAAGTGTTATTTTTCTAAGTATGCAGTAAAGGATGAAATATTCCTTTACTGTTTTTTTTATACTACTCAACAGATTTTCACTTTAAGGATGAGATTTAATTAAATCATTCTCATTATGAGACATTTACAAACAATACAATCTATTACTTATACCTGCTTCCTTCTAAGTATTCTATCTCTAATCTCTCCCTTCTTCCCTAGGTCTTTACATAAATTTAATATGAGATAATCGCCTAACATGATATTTGTCACTTAATTACTCAGAATATTTGAAGAATTTCCCTCCCTTATAAAATATAACAAACAAACCAAAATGAAATTAAAACCAATACATTCATTTCACATTCCAGTGATGGGATTGGCCTATACGATTGATAGTCCAGTGAGAGTGGCTCAGTATGGTTTCTCCTCTACTATCTCTGTGATGGATGATGAATTAATAGAACGCATGAACAAGTTCTATTGTGAGAAATTCGAACTGCCTTATCAAGAGATAACGAAGAAGATAGAGGACTTTAGAGCCAAGCGTATTACAGCTTATCTAAATACATTAGACACCATCGTAAAAGGGAAATTCGAAAACCTAAAAGCTTCTTTCTTAGAAAGCAAAAAAGAGGTTGAGGATTATATCGATATGTTGCCATCTGTATCAGAGATCAGAAAGAATCTACAGCAGCACTTAGATGATAAGCTATCTATAGACCACCTGAAGGGAGTTCTAGAGCACTACCTTACCCCTGGTGATATAGATGTCAATATCATGACTAAAGTAGATAGAGAAAATTTCAATAAAAAAGAAGCCTTACCAGTAGAGTACAATGATGCACATGCTGCCCTAAGAGGCTTTGTAAACAGTACTTTAAACTCATCCGTAGTCTTATCTGCAGGCATGAATCCAAGATTGTTTAGCTATTTTGAGGAGTTTGACGCTTTTTATCCAGCTGTTGACAGTACTTTACAGAAGAAAATCATCTTAAAAGTAAGTGATTTTAGATCTGCCTTAATACAAGGGAATTTCCTAGCCAAAAAGGGATTATGGGTATCTGAGTATCGCATAGAGTCTGGACTTAACTGTGGTGGGCATGCCTTCGCTACAGATGGTTATCTAATGGGAGTAATCTTAGAAGAGTTTAAAGCTAGAAAAGCAGAACTAATAAGTTCTACCCATGACTTACTAGTGAAAGCTCTAGAACAGAAGAATAGATTTGTTCCTTCTACTCCTCTTGATTTAAAGGTTACAGCTCAGGGCGGCGTAGGTACAGCGGCAGAACATCAGTTCTTGCTAGAGCATTATGAGGTAGACTCTGTAGGCTGGGGCTCACCATTCTTATTAGTACCTGAGGCTACTTCTGTAGATCAGACCACTAGAGAATTATTAGCTAAGGCAAAAGAAGAAGATTTATACTTGAGTAATATCTCTCCTTTAGGTGTGCCGTTTAATAGTATTAAAGGAACTTCTAACGACTTCTTTAAGTCAGAGAGAATCAATAAGAACAAAGCAGGTAGTTCTTGTCCTAGAAAGTACCTAGCCTTGAATAAAAATTATTCGAATGAAGGACTGTGTACTGCTTCTAGAAAGTATCAAACTATCGAAATAGAAAAGCTAGAACAGGGTAAGGATAATATTAGCCAAGAAGAATACAATAAGAAGTATCAACAGATAACAGAAAAAGCATGTCTATGTATAGGCTTAGCCAATGCGTCTTATATGGAGCTTAACTTGCCTATCAAAGGAGAAGCACAAGGAGTAGCTATCTGCCCTGGGCCTAATATTGCTTACTTTACAAAAGAAGTATCTCTTAAGAAAATGGTCAATCATATCTATGGACGAGATAATGTAATCGATACGAAGGAACGCCCTCATTTCTTTATTAAAGAATTAAGGATGTATCTAGATCATTATAGACAAGAAAAATTAGCTTTAGAATTAGAACAATCAGCGCCAAAACTGAAAAAGCTAATGAAGACAAAAGAGAACTTACTAGAGGGAATCACGTACTATAAAAACCTCTTTAAAGAAGATAATACTTACTTTATACAAGAGCGAGAAAATATACTTAAAGATTTACTTCAAGTAGAAAAAGAGCTCCTAAACTAAACAAGAAGAAATCCAGCTGTCAGCAGACAAGCTGGATTTTCTTTTTTACTCATATCTACAATTGTAATTTTTATCACTTAGACTAAATAAAAAAAGCACCCAATCAATACATGATTAGGTGCTCAAAATAGACAAACGAAATGTATCTTTTACGCTAGTTTTGTCTAAGGTCTTTATAACTAGTGGGGACTTTGGATGTTTACTCATCTCATCAATACATAAAAAGAGTAAAACAAAAAAGGATAGTTTTTTAGTAATAAAGACAATCCAAAAATAGTATGTTTTACTAGAAAATTAACTATCCTTTTTAATAGTTATAGCGCTAAATTACGGCTATTTTTGAAATATACACTATTAAAAAAGTCTTCTAACAGACAAATCAATGCCTTGTATATCAATACTGTGAACCAAACAAATAGATGACACTATACTTTTTTAACATTTCACTACACAGATTTAAGAAAGTACTGCACTGATATTTTAGTTAATTTTACATCTTGATCAGCAGAGAGGTTCTCTAAAAAACAGGTCTAATTAAACATTTATTATCACTCTATATTAACATATAATGTAGAGCATTATAAACCTTATATGATTTCATTACCGTTATTTAATCAATTTCCTTTTTTTGCAACAGATACTCCTAAATATATTATTATCGGACTGTACTATGGGATATCATTTCTCTCTCTAGTTATACTTCTTGCACTTTATATTATTTTCAAGTATAAGAAACTTAGCTTTAGTTTTTTCTTACAATTAAGTATATTCTCTAGTTTCTTAGTCAAGGACATTATTTACTTTTATATGCCTGATCACCATGCTACTATCGGTTATTTATTAGCCTGGAACATTGGTACATCACTAGTGCTCTTAATACTTCTGCCCTACCCTTTTTTAAGATTTAAACACAAACAACAATTCTATAAAACAGGAATAGTTGTACTGTTTGCTTTAGTGGCGATAGAGTTGTTATCCAATTTATTTATCGTTCCTAGTCATGGGAATAGTTTCATTCACCCTATAACGACGATACTAACGATACTAGCATTGTATTTATTCTTCATTCTGAATCATACGTACAATTATAAAAATTATATTTCTTTCTTAATAATATGTATTACCGCTAGTACCATTATTCTCGCTCCTTCTATTAATGATACGCTTTACGAGTTATTCATCGTATGGCCTACATTGCGTTTAATAGGAATTCCTATTCTTATTTGTTCTAGTTGTATTACCCTATTAGAAGTAAAGAAAATACATGAGCGAAACTCTATCTATAAACGATATTTATACCAGTATATGTATATGGTAAAAGACTACCATAAACAGTTAGAATATGAGAAAAGCCTTAATGCAGATAAAACAACAAAAGTAGAGCAAGAAAAAACAACCATACAAGATCAACCTCTATATCAATTAAAAAATAAATACAATCTTACAGAACGTGAGTTGGAGGTTCTAAGTCTACTCTGGGAAGGGGCTACGAATAAAGAGATAGCTGATGAGTTATTTATCTCTATTAATACCTGTAAATATCACATTAGTAAAATCTATTTTAAACTAAACATTAATTCTAGAGCACAGATTTATGCTTTTAAGGATAAGCTAGAATAGCTGTCATACTCTAATTGTATTCAACTATTTTTTAGTTTTAAAAAGGTCTTTTCTTCTTATCTGAGCATTCTTTATAAAGTCAATGATATTTTCTGAGAATTTTGATGATATAAATAGTCCTTAACCCTCTAAACAAGACTAAACAACGGAGTATCTCTATTTTTTTATAACTTTTAAAAGAAGTTATAATTAGATATATCAAAGAATTTAAGAGTTTAGTTCTTGTTCGATAAGGATTAAAAGTATTTAACACTTTATAATCACTAAGCGATTAAAAAATATCACATATTTTAAATAAGAAGATAAATACCAAAAACTATTAAATTATTACTAAAAGAGTAATTATATTTGCCTAACGAATTTACTTTTTATAATGAAAAATTTATTTAATAATACTGAAGTAGCTTTTGCTCTTAAAAATAATAAAGAATTAAAAAGAGCACATTTTTTATTTAAAATGATTAGCAAACCAACTTTAGTAAAACTTGGTTCTTCCCTTGCAAATTTTGCAATTAAAACTCATTTGCCTGTTACTGGTTTAATCCGTTCTACTGTATTCGATCACTTCTGTGGCGGTATTAGTGAAGATGACTGCTTAACTGTAGTAGATAATATGTACGCTAAAGGTGGTGTGGCATCAGTTTTAGATTATTCTGTAGAAGGTAAAGAAACTGAAAAGCAATTCGACGCTGCTCTAAACATGACGATTAAGACAATCGAGTATGCTAAACAACGTCCAGACTCTATTCCTTTTGCTGTATTTAAACCTACTGGATTTGGTAGATTTGATATGTTTGTGAAAAAAGGCGAGAAAGTAGCTTTCACTGCTGAAGAAGAAAAAGAATGGGAACGCATCGTTTACCGTTTTAACATGGCTTGTAAGTTTGCTTATGACAATGATGTACTTTTATTAATCGATGCTGAGCACAGCTGGATGCAAGATGCTGCTGATGATATCGTATTAGACATGATGAGAAAGTATAACAAAGAGAAAGCATTGATCTATAATACTGCTCAGATGTATCGTTGGGATAGATTACAGTATTTAAAAGATCTACACGCTATCGCTAAGGCAGAAGGATTCCATGTAGGTATGAAGGTAGTACGTGGTGCTTATATGGAGGTAGAGCGCGAAAGAGCTACAGAGAGAGGATATAAATCTCCTATCTGTGTAGACAAAGCTGCTACTGATGTAAACTACGATGCTGGAGTTACTTATATGTTAGAGAACATAGACTCTATGGCTATCTTCGCTGGTACTCATAACGAGAAAAGTTCTTACTTAATCATGGACTTAATGGAGAAACACAATATCTCTCATACAGACCGTAGATTATACTTCGGACAGCTGTACGGAATGAGTGATAATATTAGCTTTAACTTAGCGAAAGAGAAGTTTAATGTAGCTAAATACTTACCATTCGGACCTGTACGTGATGTAATTCCTTACTTAATCAGACGTGCAGAAGAAAATACTTCTGTTGCTGGTCAAACAAATAGAGAGTTAGATCTTATCGAAACCGAACTGAAAAGAAGAAAACTGTAATTAATTACGGATTTAGAAATACAATTACCTGTCTAAGGTAATTCATCATAAAAAAAACGGAAGCTATATAGCTTCCGTTTTTTTTATACTTTTATTACACTAGAACTTATACCCTACACCTACCATAAATGCAAAGTTTTTATTGCTACTAGGAACATCCTTAAAGACATCAATTACTCCAAAACTAGTTCTCATATCAATAAACAGATTATTTCTAAAATCATAACCTAATCCAGCATTAAGTCCTAAGTCAAACTTATTTACTAACTCTCCTATATCACCAGTCTTTCCATTTATTTCTCCTTCTGTTTTAACAGCAAAGTTAAATTGTGGCCCTACTTGAATATTGAAACCTTCGGTTACAAAAACTTTAGCCATTATCGGCACAGCGATATAGTTTAGCTTTATCTTTCCATCATATGAAGCTGTAGATATCCAAGGAATATCAAGGCTCTCTAACTTACCTCCCATTGTGGTATATAAAAGCTCTCCTTGCAATGCAAATCGCTTAGAAAACTTAGCTTCTACTACACCTCCAATATGAAAACCTGATTTGCCTACTATATCGTCTATTTTTGTAACTATAGTTTGATTAAATCCTGCTTTAACCCCAAAGCTTACTTTGGTCTTTCCTTCTTCATGATGCTGAGCTACCGCAGCTGTAGATATAGCCATAAAAGCTAATGTAGTAAGTAGTAATTTTTTCATATTTAATTATTTAGTGTTTATGTTTTTCTTTTAATAATCACCTAGTACTAATAAGTTTGTTTCCATATCTGTATCTTTAGGAACTAGTAGTGAAACGTTGTATTGGTTCTGGACATACTTTAAATGGTCAATATTTAAATAATTGCCAATTAATTCAGCGCATTCTTCTGCACTTCTCTTTCCGCAGAGTATACCAAAAAATTGAACCTCTGTTTCTATTTCAAGGGATAATTGTTCATCAAAATCTTCATCTGCATAAATGTCAATAGTAGCAGACACCTTCACTATTATTTTGTCATTAACTTTTCTTAAGTTGACTTTTGCATTATACACTCCTGTATGTTCATAAACATAAAAAAGAGCTATAGGCTTCCCCTCCTCTTCTTGATAATCTTCCCATTCTATATCATATCCTGCAATATCTTGCCATTGGTTCAGTTCATTAGGATTGATAAATAATAATAGCTCTGAATTAAAATACAGACCCCTTCTATTTAATCTACCCTTAGTGTCTTCAGCCTTTATTTGTAATCCGAAGACTAACTGTTTTATTGAACTATCCATAAAAGCATCTAAGTAAGCATACTTTACGTCAAATTCTTGGTCTTTTATTTTAAACATATCAAAATAACTAAGTTAATTACATTCTTTACTTAAAAGATGGAATATACTGCCACGCGAGGTCTCCCGACTTCGTGTTACTAAACAATATTATCTTATATACAGTCCCACATAAGAGAAGAGTGCTATAGGTTAAAAAATTCCTAATTCCTAATTCCTAATTCCTAATTCTTAATTAAATCTTCCAGTCAATTGTTTTAATTCCTTTAGACTCCAAGTACGCATTTGTTTGAGAAAAAGGCTTACTCCCATAAAATCCTCTATAAACAGATAAAGGAGATGGATGTACTGTCTCTATCACGAAATGTTTGGAACGATTAATATTCTTTCCTTTCTTTTGAGCATAACTCCCCCATAGAATAAATACAATATTCTCTCTGTGCTCACTTAATTGTTCTATTACTGCATCAGTAAACTTCTCCCAACCTAACTTCTGATGAGAACCTGCTTTTTTCTCCTGTACAGTTAATGTTGCATTTAATAAGAATACGCCTTGTTCTGCCCATTTGGTCAGATCTCCATTTATATTCTTAATGTCTAAATCATCTTCTAGTTCTTTATAGA
Source organism: Myroides odoratimimus (assembly GCF_001485415.1). Taxonomy (GTDB): domain Bacteria; phylum Bacteroidota; class Bacteroidia; order Flavobacteriales; family Flavobacteriaceae; genus Flavobacterium; species Flavobacterium odoratimimum. The sequence continues at coordinate 255,840 of NZ_BCMQ01000003.1, read as the reverse complement.
TATTTTGTAAACTCGGAGGTAACTTTACACCTTTACTTACGCTAAAAGAAAGACCATTTGCCTGAAATGCCCCATGATAAGGGTCTTGACCAATGATGACTACCTTCACATCGTCAAAATCTACTAGCTCAAATGCTTTATAAACCTCCTCTTTAGGAGGATAGACCATAGTAGTTTCATATAAACAATTAATATTCTCTAGTAGTGTTTTAAAATATGGAGATGCCATTTCAGTTGCTAAATGCTTATTCCAACCTTTTGCTTTTAGTTTCATTCTTTTTTTCTTCAAATATAAGCTTTCAACTAAAATATTAAACAAGATTTAGAGTGAAATACTAAAAGAAAAGAGTAGCTAATCACTATTATTTGTCTACTCTTTTCTTTTAGTATCTCTCATTGATTATATCTCAGATATACCTTTCATCTGTGGTAAAAAAGCGCCTCGAATACAGAAGAGTTCTTTTATATCGTCTATTTTTACCTGGATATTTTCAAATGCAGGATTATCACTGATCAATAACAGTGTATTATCATCTACTTTTCTTTTAAATCTGTAAATAACAATCCCTTTTCCTTTAAGTACAAATAGATAAACATGCCATAACTGTAAGTCCTCTACACTAATATGCTTAGTAATCACATAAGAAGTCATTTTAATAGTTGGATACATATTATCTACAGATACTTGAAAAGCTGTATCTACTTCCTCTACCGTTGGAAAAACATAACTTGGAGCTGTAGCTAATGTCTTCTCTGGATCCAAAAAATATTCAAAGTGGTGATCAATAGAAATCATTTTTACTTTTCTCTTGTGATAACTACTGTTGTATACAGCTGTAGAATCTGAGAAGAATAATTCATTTAAATCAATTTTGTGTTCTTTACACAACGCTATTAAGCCTTCATACTGTAAGCTATCTCTCTTTTTCCATGAAGAGATAGTATTAGGTTTAACATCAAGAATATCTGCTAACTGTAAATCTGTTTTAATCCCTAGCATTCTCTTTAGTTTCTTAATTACTCCTGTTGCATTTTGCATAGCTTTAATTTTTTAGTGTTTGTTTTAATTTTTTTTACTTTTCTCATGTGATTAAGGCACTTTATAAGCCATAAATGATAATAATCAAATATTTTAATGAGTGGCTATTTGTACACTAATTCTAGTATAGTAGCATAAACTGCCCTATTATTTATCTACTCCAAAACCTCGTTATAAGGCTTACCTAAGGCTATTATTGATTTTTAAACAAAGAATTAAATCTTTAGTTTATTACTACTTATATAGTACAAATTACAAAATATAAATACTAATAAATCATAATATTCAAACAATACAAAGTATTAGATGTGTAATAATTCGCAATAATGTACCTATAAAGACCTTTTACAATAATATTGCCAACATTTCTTAATTTTTAAGAGACTACATTTTGTCAACTATTCACAATAAAGCATTGATTACAAAGCTGATTGACACATTTAAACATCACAAAACGTAAAGCCATTTAAAAAATAATACTGAACAATTGTATATTTTTTAGGATCAAAACCCTTTTTGGCTTCTTTTTTGTAATAGTCATTCTATAAAGAATAAGGGGTTTGGATTAAAGAGAGTTCTTGTTAAACTTTTAGATTAAATAGAATAATGACAACTCAACGAAAAAGTAGAAAACAAAATCAAGTTAAATAGATTGAAAATTGCGACTATAAAGAGGAGTAGTAATTAGCTTTCTAATCATTTTCTAATGTTGTTTTAATCTCTCTCTAATGGAACTCAAAGTTCTCTATAAGTCCTAAACAATAATTTTGACCTTAAAATAAAAAACAATGTTTAAAAACACTTTATTAACCATTCTATGCACCTTTGTACTAAGTACTTATGCACAAGATAGCTCAGTTAAAGCACTGACATTATCTAAAGAAGAAGCTGAAGCACTTTTCTTAGAGCAGAACTTAGAACTTATTGCAAAGAATTTAGAAATCTCACAAGCAGAAGCACAATTGTTACAAGCAAAATTATGGCCTAACCCTACTTTCGAAGTTTCTGAAATCAACTTCTGGAAGACTACAGATATAGAAGAACAACCTAAACTTATAGGTAACTGGGGTGAAGCACAACAATATGCTTTTAGAGTAGAACAATTGATTCAAACAGGCGGTAAACGTAGAAAGACAATTGACCTTCAGAAATTAACTATAGAAGAGAAACAACAGGAGTTCGAAAGTATTATTCGTGAGCTTAAGTTAGAACTAAGAGGTAATCTATCTAACTTACAAATACTTCAAGAGCAACAAAAGATATACGAAAAACAAATAGAAAGTACTAAGTCCCTAATTAGTGCATACAAGAACCAATTAGATCAAGGGAATATAAGTCAAGCACAATACATCCGCTTAAAAGCAGCTGAACTTCAGTTTAAAAAAGAATTGGTTAATATCAATAAAGAACTTGAAGAAGCTATAAAAGACTTTAAAAACTTTATCAATATTGGGAATAGCACCCTGGTCGTTATTACTGATAAACTAGTAGCTCCTGAGAAAGAGGTGTCTGAATTAGAATTAGAAAATTGGATTATCACTGCTCAGGAACAACGTCCAGATGCCTTAAAAAGCAAAACTCTAGAAAAGCAATCAGAAAAGCGATTAGAGATTGAGAAAGCACAGCGAGTTCCAGATATTACACTAGGAGTAGATTATGACAGAGGTGGTAATATTATGCGTGATTTTGTTGGTTTTGGGATTTCGTTTGACTTACCCATTTTTGATAGAAATAAAGGAGGTATTAAAGAAGCTAAAATAGATATAGAATTAGCTAAACTTGATACACAAAGCAAACTAAATGAGATTGCTAATGATATAGTGGAAGCTTTTAGAAATTATTATCATGCTGAACAGTTATACAAAGATATAGATAGCGAATACGAAAGCCAACTAGATCAATTACTAGATGCATATCACAAGAATTTTAAAAAGAAAAATGTAAGCCTTATAGAATATTTAGACTTTGTAGAAGCTTATATAGAGAACAAAACAATTCTATTAGAAACTAAGAAAGATCTAAATGATCACTTTGAAAAACTACAATATGCAGTAGGACAAGATTTATAAAAACTAAACTAATTAGACAATGACAAAATATTCTATACTAACACTAGCCTTACTAAATATGGTTCTGATGAGCTGTAATAAGGGAGACCAAAATAATGAAGAGATAGCTAAAGAACAAGAATGCTTATCTGAGGCAATGAAAAGTACACTCAATATGGAGAAGGTAACCCTTCGACCTATAGAACGAAGCCTAACTCTAAATGGATATATTGACTATAACCAAGATAAGACAGTTCCTTATAATAGTCTAGTAGATGGACTAGTTACGAATACTTACTTTTCGTTAGGAGACTATGTAAATAAGGGACAATTATTAGCTGAAATAAAAAGTACAGATACCAATGAGATATACAGTGAGTTAAAAAGTAGTGAAGCTGAATTAAAAGTAGCTAAGCGCGAGTTAGAATCAGTAGAATCAATGTATAAAGATGGGATTGCTTCTCAAAAAGAGTTAATCGAAGCTCAAGAAGAAGTCAAAACACTTAATAGTAAAGTAGCTGCAGTAAGAAGTAGTCTAGCGATATTCAATAGTCGTGGCGAATCTGGAGTAGTAAATGTAGTAGCTCCTCAGTCTGGTTATATCGTTACAAAAAATGTAAGTACAGGAATGACTGTAAATGCAGGTGATGAACCCCTATTTACAGTAGCTGATTTATCTGATGTATGGATTATGGCTAATGTATATGCCGCTAATATGCGTCATGTACAACCAAATCAAGAGGTAAAAGTATCTACCCTAGCTTATCCTGATGAATACTTTGCAGGAAAAGTAACTAAAGTATCTCAAGTATTCGATACAGAAGAAAGAGTCTTAAAAGCTCGTATTTCAATGGAAAATAAAGAGATGAAATTAAAGCCGGGAATGTCTGCTGATATTATTATTCAGTTAGAAACAAACGAGGGTAAATCTCTTGCCATCCCTAATACCGCTATCATATTTGATAACAACCAAAATTATGTGGTAGTCTATAAAAATGATTGTGAACAAGAAGTTAGAAAGATCACCCCTGTCTCTAAAAACAATATTTATACCTATATAGCAGATGGCGTAAAAGAGAATGAGATGGTTGTAACTACTAATGAATTACTTATTTATGAGCAGCTAACTAATAAATTGTAATTCGTAAAAGCCTTTATTTATGCAAAAATTCGTCAAAAACATAGTATCCTTTTCACTTAAAAACACATTCATCGTCATCTTCGGTGTATTGTTATTATTGTTTGGAGGGATTTATAGTTATATACACACGCCTATTGAAGCTTTCCCTGATGTGACTAATACTCGTGCACGTATTATCACACAGTGGCCTGGTCGTAGTGCAGAAGAAGTAGAAAAGTTTATTACCCTTCCTATTTCAAAGGAGGTTAACACCATTCCTAATAAAGCAGAGGTAAGATCTATCTCTCTATTTGGGCTATCTGTTGTAACAGTATTGTTTAATGATGAAGTAGATGACTTCTTCGCTCAACAATATGCTTCTAACAGAATGGGAAATGTAAATCTGCCTGAAGGAGCTGATTTTGAAATAGAGCCGCCTTCTGGAGCAACAGGAGAAATCTTTAGATATATCATTAAGAGCGATCTTCCTATCAAAGAAGTTACTGCTATTCAAGACTGGGTAATAGAACGAGAATTACTATCTGTACCTGGAGTGGCTGATGTAGTAAGCTTCGGTGGTGAAGAAAAGATATTTGAAATACAGATAAATCCTACTGAATTAATTAATTACGATTTATCTCCTTTAGATGTATACGAAGCTGTAGAAAAGAGCAATATTAATGTAGGTGGTGATGTTATCCAACGTGGAGATCAAGCTTATGTAGTAAGAGGTGTAGGATTATTAGACAATGTTGAAGATATCGAGAATATCCTTATCGAGGTAAAAGGAAGTACTCCCATTCTAGTAAAACACGTAGCTAATGTCGTGGTATCAGCCAAACCACGCTTAGGACAAGTTGCTTTTCAAGATGACGATGATGTCGTACAAGGAATCGTAGTAATGCTTAGAGGTGAAAACCCAAGTGCTGTTATCGAAGGGCTAAAAGATAAAATAACAGACTTAAACGAGCGTATTTTACCTAAAAATGTTCAAATAGAAACAGTCGTAGATAGAACGAACCTTGTAAATACAACAGTACACACCGTATCTAAGAACTTAGTAGAAGGAGTTATTTTAGTATCCATTATTGTATTTATTTTCTTATATAATTGGCGTACTACATTTATCGTTGCTTCTGTTATTCCACTGGCTTTCTTATTTGCTATCATCATGCTGAAGATACAAGGGTTACCTGCCAACCTAATTTCAATGGGAGCATTAGACTTTGGATTGCTACTAGAAGGAACTTTAGTTATTGTAGAACATGTCTTTGTAGGTCTAGAGAAACGAGCTGAACAAGTGGGAATGGCAAGGTTTAATAGAATGTCTAAACTAGGTACTATTAAGAAAAGTGCAAGTAGTGTAGCGAGCTATATTTTCTTTGCACTATTAATTCTAATCGTAGCCTTAATGCCTATTTTCTCTTTCCAAAAAGTAGAAGGAAAGATGTTCTCTCCCCTAGCCTTTACATTAGGTTATGCTTTATTAGGATCCCTAATATTGAGTTTGACTTATGTACCAGCCATGTGTAAACTTTTACTGACTAAAGATATCAAAGAACGTGAGAATGTTATCTCTCGATTCTTTAAGAACAATATCTATAAAATGTTTAACTGGAGTTTTACTCATAAGAAGTTAACTCTTTCTATGTTTATTGGATTGCTTGTTATCTGTGGAGTTAGATTTCATTATTATGGTTCAGAATTCTTGCCTAAGTTAAATGAAGGAGCTTTATACATTAGAGCTACACTACCTAGTAGTATTAATCTAGATGAATCAGTAAGATTAGCTAAAGAAATGAAAGCTAAAATTAGAGAATTCGATGAAGTAAAATTTGTCTTGACTCAAACTGGTCGTCCTAATGATGGTACTGACCCTACAGGATTCTTTAATATTGAATTTCACACTGAACTAAAGCCAGAAAGTGAATGGACGCGTAAAATAACAAAAGACAAACTTCTAGAAGAGATTCGTCTGAAATTAGAGAACTACCCTGGTGTTAATTTTGGATTCAGTCAACCCATACAAGATAACGTAGAAGAATATGTAGCTGGAGTAAAGAGTTCTCTTGTAATTAAGATATTTGGAGATGATTTATTTGAGTTAGAAAAGTATGCAAATCAAGTAGCAAAAAGTATCAAAGATGTTGAAGGTATTACAGACTTAAATGTATTTAAGAATATTGGGCAACCAGAATTGAGAATTAAGCTGCATGATCACAAAATGGCTAAATATGCTGTAACTACAGCAGATGCTCAGGCTGTTATAGCTATGACTATTGGTGGACAGGCAGCTACTACACTATATGAGAATGAAAGAATGTTTGATGTTGTACTTCGTTTCAACAAAGAATATAGAGATTCTGCTGATAAAATCGGAGATATTTTAATTCCTTCATTAGATGGTAAACAAGTCCCACTAAAAGAAATTGCTACGATAGATTATCACACAGGACCTGCCTTTATCTATAGAGAAGGTGGTAGTAGATATATCGGTATAGGGTTTAGTATTGAAGGAAGAGATTTAGGAAGTACTATCGCTGAAGCAAGAGCTAAAGTAGAGAAAGAAGTAAAACTGCCTGCAATCAATAAAATGGAATGGGCAGGAGAGTTTGAAAGTAAAGAACGTGCTGCAAATCAATTAATGCTTGTTGTTCCTGTTTCTTTAATTCTAATTCTTGTGTTGTTGTACTTCAACTTTGGTAATGTAAAAGATACTGCTATTGCAGCCTTAACTATTCCTTTCGCTTTTATCGGTGGTTTTGTATCACTTTGGGCAACTGGCACGATATTTGGAATATCAGCAGGGATAGGATTTATTATTCTTTTTGGAGTAGCTACTATTGATGGAATTGTACTTATTGGAGTAATGAGAGAAAATTTACAACATCGTATGCCATTAAAAGAAGCGATAAAAGAAGGAGTAAAAAGCCGAATAAGACCGGTAGTAATGATTGCATTGATGGGGTCTATGGGATTACTTCCTGCAGCTCTATCAAATGGAATGGGATCTGAAATACAGAAACCATTAGCAATTATGATCGTAGGAGGGTTAATCATCTGTATGATTTTATCCTTTACTATCTTACCACAAGTATTCTACTGGGCTTACAGAAATAAGAAGTAGATTTTTTCATATATTTTTTTTTAGGGACACTTTATTCTAAAGATGGAGTGTCCCTTTTTTATACTTTATTATCTCTTTTAAACTGTAATGGAGTTAGGGCAGTGTGCTTCATAAAATACTTCGTAAAATGACTAGCATCAGTAAAACCATACTCTAATGCTATTGCTGATAAATTATGATCACTATGCTTAATTCTCTTTTTGATCATTTCTATTTTTAAGCCATTTACATATTGTGTCAGACTCATCCCCATATTGGTTGAAAAATAGTTTCTAAATCCTGACTCTGAAAGACCAAATTCATGACTTAAATGCTTTACTCCTAAACGATCTGGCAAATGAATATAAGCATGAATATAATTCTGTATTCGTTCTATCTTAGAAGTGTCATACTGATTTATTATATGTATATTATCAGCCGTATATTTATCCATTAATAACAATACGCTTCTTAATAAATTAGTATGTAATTCTGACACTTGTTTATTATTAACCTCCCACTCTATAATCATTAAATCAACAATTGAAATAATCTTATTAACCAACTCTATATCAATACTATTTTGTTTGCTTACTTCCCATTTCCTACCTAAGTTAATCAGTAGGTTATCCCAATAATCTGTTATACTAGAATTAACTCCATCTTTAACTGCACTAGGCAAAAACTTAATGACTCTAAACCTTGTTTTTTCTTCTATATAGAAATGATGACTATCTTCTGGAGAGAGAAAGAAAACAGTATCTCCTCGATAGATAGATTGTTCTTTATTTAAATCGTGTATACCACTCCCCTCACTGATCAGCATTAATTCATAATGATTGTGATTATGGTAAGTAAATGGCCACTCTTCTGTGCGAAAATGCCTTAAAAACAAAGGTTCGAACTGTACTAACTTCATCTTACAAACATAGCGAAATATACTATTAATATAACAGAATATACAAAAGTGTATTTGATAACTCTACTACATTTGCCAACTTAACGAACTAAACAATATGTCAATCAAAAACAAAGAAAAATATGCTATCCCTATTATGGCATTTACTGCGGGGACTATTGTAGCTAATGTCTACTATAGCCAACCCATTCTAAAAAACATTGCTGAAACACTAGGAGAACCTGAAGCTGCAGTAGGCAAAGTATCTATGCTAGCTCAGATAGGTTATGGTATAGGTATGTTCTTTCTACTCCCTTTAGGAGATAAAATTAATAGAAAGCGATTAATCATTATGATATCTATTATACAAATATTTGTATTAATGTGTATTGCTAATACCACTCATTTAAACTTCTTGCTAATCTTGAATTTTTTAGCTGGGGTATGCTCTACTCCAGCCCAAATTATCTTACCTATGGCAGCTCTACTAAACAAAGAGAATAGAGGAAAAAGCGTAGGTATTGTCTTTAGTGGAATATTATGTGGTATTCTTGGCTCACGTCTAGTTAGTGGATGGTTAACAGATTTATGGGGATGGCAGAGCGTCTTTATTTTTTCTGCAATTATGATCTGCATTAGTATTATATTGATGTGGCAATTTCTACCTAATGCGCCTATTAAATTTAAGGGTAGTTATATTCAGTTATTGCAATCTACACTACGCTTAGTCAAAGAACACAAAACACTGCGACAAGCCGCCTTATTAGGCTCTTTAACCTTCGGAATATTCTGTTCTTTTTGGACTACACTTACTTTTCACTTAAGTGGAGCTCCCTTTAACTATACCCCTTCTATGATAGGTATGTTTGCGATAGTCGCTATCGGAGGAGCCTTAGTAGCCCCATATTTTGGCAAATTAGCAGATAAAGGACAAGTCTTTCAAAACTTGTTTCTTACGATTTCGTTAGTAATTATTAGTCTTGTAGGAATGCTTATTTTCCCCAACTCTATTATAATCTTGATTATTGCTATATTCTTATTAGACATTGGAGTTCAAGCAACACAAATCACTAATTTTACTCGTATCTACGCTCTTAGTGAAGAAGCACACAGTAGATTAAACACAGTCTATATGACAGCTTATTTCATAGGAGCTGGTATAGGAACTTTCTTTGGGTTGATTAGCTGGAGTATCAATGGATGGCTAGGTTCTCTAACCCAAATGCTGTTGTGGAGTTTCTTAGCACTAGGTATTGTCTTTCTATCTAAAAAAGGAAAACTATAGTCCCCACTTTATTAGTTTACTATAACTAATTCTAACCTATAGCTCTCTAGAATTAAAAGATGTAACTTTTAAGCCTAAAGAGCTATTTTAATATAATCATTACTCCTACTTTCATAGATTACAAATTTATAAAGACTTAAAAGTACAAATCCTACTTACTTCCACTTTTTTCCACTTTTTTCCATTCTTTTCCGAATACTTCCAAATATTTCCAAAAAAGTCTATTTATTTCCATTTATAAAACCTTAAACCACTGAATATCAGCAATTATTATTTTTAAACATACCTATTTCTTCGGAAGCTCTTCGGAAGAGTTCAGTATTTGTTCGGACTGAGGGGTAGTTTTCCGAAGAACATCCAAAGACTGCCCAATAAATTCCCGAACAATATGCATTTAAGCTTCTATTTTTTATGTCTCTTTTTAGCTTCACTTTTGAATAAAATGGGATATTCCTTAAAATTAAAAAAACTATAATTCATTGTGAGGCATAGGTTTTCTATAATAGCTCTTGCCTTTTTAAGGTCCAAGGCTATCTATATTATCAATTCTAAAAAACCTCATCCTTTTAATTCCCTGAATGATAAATCAATATTAACTTGAATAACAAGAAATTGAGTAGCATAAACTGTTGTAATTGTATCAAGCTTAATTATATTTACACTACCATTAACTAACCCAAACAATTATCATTATGAAATTATTCAATTTTTTTAAGAGCAAGCGCAGCTCCATAGATCCTACTAGACCCTGTAGCTACGCGGATATCTGTAGTAATGACACCGCAGAACAATATTATGATGCAGGACATCTAGATAAGCTACATCTTATTGGTTTAGCTTTTGGTGGAGATGACTCTCCTTTTAATATTTTATATGTTTCACCTGAAGCTGCTCTCCAAAAAAGAGAGATAGATAATTATATCGTAGATTTACTTCAACAAGGCTATAAAGTACAATACAAAGCTTTTCCGGAGTATAAAGGCAATAGTTTTATCCCATCTAAGGTTATTATAGAAGTAGACGGTGACCAGACATTTACGAAAGAAATTGAAATATGGTAAGTAAAGACATGGAGAATCATAGAATATACAGTACCTCATTTGCGAGTGTATACCCACATTATATTGCTAAAGCAGAGAAAAAAGGTAGAACAAAAGAAGAAGTAGATACTATCATCAGATGGCTTACAGGGTATAATCAGGATGATTTGAGACAAATAATAGAAACGAAAGTAAACTTTGAAGATTTCTTTGCTAATGCCCCTCTCATTAATCCTAATGTTAAGCTTATAAAAGGAGTTATCTGTGGTTACCGCGTAGAGGATATTAAACATCCACTTATGCAGAAAATACGTTATCTAGATAAACTTATTGATGAGCTAGCAAAAGGAAAAACAATGGAAAAAATACTTCGAACTTAAACAACTATGGGAGCATGGGGATATAAAGCATTAGAAAGCGATGATGGATTTGACACAATTAATTATATCGAAGACTATATAGATGATAATTATTCTTCATCTGATAAGTTTCAATTAGATTTAGGGAAGTTAATTCAAAGACTACAAGACATAGGAGCTCTAGGTAAGAGCTTTGACGATATTGATTTTTACTATGATAATACGGCTATGGCTTTAGTAGAGCTATTCTTTATTTTTAAAGATGATAGATATCTTCATTACGGTAATGGTAATGAGATTCAAGAAGGGCTTAAGCTACGTCTAACCGAATTTAAAGGAGATAAATTAGCCCTAGGATTCTTACTGCGATATATGCAAGATATGATAAATGAAGTACCTGATGAAGATGGAGAAAGAGAATCTGTTGAGTTATGGAGAGACTCAAACTGTTTTGAAGAATGGAAAGAACATTTAAATATGCTAGCAAAAAGATTAGAACAAGAACTAAAATAAAAAGCCTCTAAAAAATAGAGGCTTTTCTATAATACAATTCTTCCTTTTATAATTCTTAACTTATTGTCTTCTCTCAATCTTTTAATACTCCTGATCACCGTTTCTACTCTTAGCCCCGTCATGTCAGCTATTTCTTGTCGAGTTAAATCCACAATATACAAATCCTGTTGAATCAAAGGATGTTGCCAATTAGTCTTTAAATAATTTAATAACGTTAGTACGCGCAATTCTGCATCCTGAGCAGAAATTTTAGGTGCCATTACACCTTGAAAATACAATTTTTTAGATAGGTTATAGTTTATCAGTAAAGAGAAATCATGATTCTCCTTGATCAGGATTAGAAAACTTGCTTTGTCTAATTTTAATACTTCTGTTTGTTCAACAGCAATGGCATTACAGATATAGGTTGTCTCTAAAAATATAGTTCCTTCTCCGAAGTTATGTCCTCTAGAATAGAAGCTAAATATAAACTCTCTACTATCATCCTCATCATAAATGTTTAATTTAACTTCTCCACTTACGATATAGTAAAAATACTCTGGCCACATGCCTTCTTCAAAAATGAAATCATCTTTTTCATAAACAACTTTCTCAGCTCCATATTTTTTTAACAATCTCATATTCATCATAATGATAAATTATTGGTCAATATTAAAGATAGCACATTATATGCCAAAACAAGAGATTAAATTGTTAATAAAACAGTTCAAAAGGAGAATAATCAATAGTATATGACTATTGTCATATAATTAACTCATACAAATTAATTATATGTTAAAAATAAACCAAACTTAACAGTGCCACGATAACCTAAATTATATTTTTAATCAACCCTTGTATCTTTTCTTTAGAAATTCCCCATTCATCATCTAATATACTATAATAAGCCGCATTACGAGTAGTACCATCATTCTGTATTTTATCCTTTCTCAGAATACCTTCAAAGACTCCTCCTATCTTCTCAATAGCTTTCCTTGAACGAATATTAGTGTCTTTCGTTTTCAGTTGTACTCGATTTATTTTCAGTACTTCAAAACAATAAGTCAAGAGTAGTAATTTACATTCTAGATTTACTACACTTCCCCAATACTCTTGCGTAATCCACGTCCATCCTATTTCTAACTTCTTATCTGCTTCATACATCTCAAAGAATCGCGTAGAACCAATGATCTTCTGTGTTCTTTTATCAATAATAACAAAGGGATACTGTAATCCTTTTTCTCTAGCTATTAACGCATTTTGATAGTTGTCATAAAAAGTATCTCTATCAGAACAATCTGTAGGTACTAATCGCCAAAGTTCTTTATCTGCACTAGCTTGATATAATTCTTCCAAATGTTCTTTTTCTAAAGGAATAAGATCTACCGTTGTACCTTCTAATACTGTTGGATAAGGAATCCATTGTGTGTTGTTATTTTTAACCCGGAATACGCGATAGACCTATTAACGAGAATGAATTATACAAAACAGCTCTGAATTTATGAAAAAAGCATACTATAGTATGGTTTTAGAAGAAATGAAAGAGATGTAAAGTAGAATTTATTCGTAGTATCGGGCGAATGCGGATTCTGGGTTTAACCATAATTATTTATATAACTCCTTTATTTAAGAGTATAATTAGTAAGGAGTAAATGTATAAAAAACGAGTATTCTCTTTGGGTTTATCAATATCAGAAGACACCAAGCAACATAATCAATACACCAGCTTACTGTTTTATAGAATGAAACTACAAAAAACGATGTCTCAATATCCATTTACTCATTTAGAGATGCATTGGACTTAAAATACTTACTTTTGTAGTCTTATTAAAATCTAAACATGAACTGTACACTGTGTAATACATCTTTAAGCACTAAGGTAGATGACGAGTATTATATCTGCTCTAAGTGTAATGCATACCTAAAAGATGAGATGCTTTACTTTGATCAAGACAAAGAAAAAAGCCACTATGAATGTCATAATAATGATGTGAATGATATCGGTTATCAACATTTTACAGCTCCTGTAACGAATACTGTATTAGCACACTGTACACCAGCTATGCTTGGTCTAGATTATGGATGTGGTAAAGGCCCTGTAATTACAAAACAACTGGTAGAACAAGGCTATACTGTAGATCTTTATGATCCTTTCTTTCTTCCAGACCTTGCTTATCTAGATAGAGTATATGATTATATCTTTAGCTGTGAAGTATTTGAGCATTTTTACAATCCTAAACAAGAATTAGAGAAATTATCTGGAATACTAAAACAAGATGGTTTACTGATTATTAAAACACATTTATACACAAATCAAGTAGATTTCAAAAACTGGTATTATAGAAAAGATCAAACCCATGTTTTTATTTATACCTTCAAAACTATTGAATATATAGCAGAGCATTTTGATTATCAAATCGAGACGCTTACCGAGAGATTAGTTGTCTTACGAAAAAAATAAGAGGCTATGTATTAGATACTAGCCTCTTTTATTAATTTATCACATTGCTCTTTCCAGTTGTCCTCTCCTATCCAAATCCCTTTCACATCAGAATATCTGTTAATATCATTTAGAGCGTTTAAATCGTCGTCTAAATGCCAAATAAGACCACTACCACCTATAGTGTAGCTTTTATCTGCTCTATTGGTAAATATAATATGCTTATGCGTGATACCTATTTTATCTGCTAGTAAGAATAAATCATCATTGCTTCCCCCTCCATTCATAGCACAAAGCAATTCATTATACCTCCCCGTTACGATAAAAACGTCTATTCCTTTATTAGTTAACTCTTTTGCATATTGAGCTACTTCTGCTTCTGTCAATGTTCCATCAAAATCAAATGATACTCTCATTTTATTGTTTTATTGTTTTTTTGTGATGCTGTGATGTCGTGATATTGTTTTGTGATTTTACTCTTTTAAGGAGATATTTTGTTTTACAAGAAAACAACATCACATAAACATAACTAGACCCACATCCCTTTTTTCCCTTTATAAAAACGAATAGTTCCAGGGCCTATAAAGGCTATAGCTAAGGCAGCTAATAGATATAATAAGTTCAGCTCAGCATTTACCCCTCCAGTATTAGGATCTAAGCCAAAGCTTCCCATTCCCTTAACTAAGAATAGAGACATAAACATCGTAAATGCTATAATAGAAGCAGAAATACGTGTAGCAAACCCCACTAGTAAAAATATAGGTGCTACTATCTCACCGATAGGCACTCCTATCCAAAGCAGCTCTGGTAGATTATGTGCTTTCAACTGGTTAATAATAAAATCATGTCCATGTATTAATTTATGGATCCCGTGGAAGATCATTAGTCCTCCAACACCTAATCTCAATAGGAATTTTCCAAAATCTGCATTCATATACTACTGTTTTTTTGTAATTCTGTTATTTCGTGATTTTGACATTTTGTAATACAAAAAACCGAAATAATACCTTGTGTTAATTGATCTTTCTTAATTCTCCTTAAAGTCTTGTGACTTTGAGATATATTAGCTAGTTTTAGTTGGTCTTATTTCTATTTTACTAGGAAGCACACGAGGATTCATCGCTAAGATATCTACTACCAACTGTCCCATATCTTCTGGCTGTATTTTCCAGTGATCTGCATCAGACGGCTGGTGGTTATTAAAATTAGAAGTCACAGAACCAGGCAATATTGTTGTCACCTTTACATCTGCATTTCTAAGGTCTAACATAGCTGCTTGAGTAAAACCTACTACACCAAACTTACTAGCGTTATAACCACTTCCATTAGCGAAAAAGTTTATCCCTGCTAGACTGGCAATACTGATATAATACCCTTTGTGCTGCTTTAATTGCTTTACAGACGCCTTTAAAGTGTGAAATACCCCAGTTAGATTCGTATCTATCATCGTATTCCAATCCTCAAGACTCATATCTTCTATAGATGAGAAGATACCAACTCCCGCATTGGCAATCACAATATCTAATTTTCCGAATTTCTCTACGATTAGTTCCACTGCCTTTTCTTCGTCTTCATACTTCCTTACATCAGATTGAATTGCTAATATATTATCTGTATATCCTAATTCAGCTATAGCTTCGTTAACTGTATCTATATTCCTACCTGATATTGCTACTTTATATCCTTGTTCTAAAAGAGCTTGAGCAATTCCCTTTCCTATACCTTTAGTACCTCCTGTGATGTACACTACTTTTTGCATATACTATTCTTTATGGATTATTTAAAGAATAAAGATATAAAAAAAGAACTATTCTCTCTTGCCATAAAGGCTCATACATTGTTTTTTTTTATACTCTAATTTGGCTAGTGACATATTTGGATTTAAATTAGCGACGATAAAAACAACTATAGTAATTATGAAGAACAAATCAGTATTATTCTTTTTGCTAGCTGGAAACATCATGTTTGCACAACGCAACTTTGATATGACAGAGGCTACACTAGGACAAGGTAGACAGTTTGCTACAGAAAGAATCCTTCAACCATCTTGGAAGAATGACAATACCCTGAGTTTTGTAACTAAAAATAGAGATAGTCTTTTAATAAAAAGTCAAGCTAACAAATGGGAGTCACAAACAGCTCTTACTGCTAAACAATTAGAAGAAGTAATCAATAATACAGTTAAAGGGACTACATTTAACCTTAGAATCATCCCGACTAACCTAACTTGGTTAAATGACAATGAAATCGAGTTTTATACTCCTGATTCTACTTTTAAATCAAAATATTACTTTAAGGTTAACCTTACTGATAAAAAGGTAGTTAACTCATTTAAATTTGATCTTAATGGTGACCAACAAATCATCTCTCGCAATGGAGATCACATCGCTTGGTTACAAGATAATAATATCGTAGTGACTACTAATAAAGGTGGTGATATTAAAGTAACTGATGATCCTGCTCTAGATATCATCAACGGAAGTAGTGATACTCACCGCAATGAGTTTGGTATAAAAAAAGGAATGTGGTGGAGTCCAAAACAAGACCAACTTCTATACTATAGAAAAGACCAAAGTATGGTGACTTCATACCCTATCATTCAATGGAGTGAGCGCGTGGCAGAAGTAAAAAACATCAAATACCCAATGGCTGGTATGGCTAATGAGCAAGTATCATTAGTAATCTATGACGTATATACTGGTAAAAAGGTAACTCTACAAACTGGTGAAGCAGACCAATTCCTAACCATGGTTACTTGGGATCCTTCAGGAAACTATGTTTATGTAGGAGTTCTTAATAGAGAACAAAATCATTTAAAAGTAAATCAATACAACGCTGCTACAGGTGCCTTTGAAAAAACGTTATTCGAAGAGAAATCTAAAACGTATACAGAGCCTTCTAATAGTCTAGTATTTGTACCTGGTGCACCTGATCAATTCTTATACTTCTCTGAAGTAGATGGATATAGACAACTATTCTTATACGACACAAATGGCAAGCTAATCAAGAAATTAGGGCATGAAAACGTGATAGTAAAAGAGTTCTTAGGTTTCGACGAAGACGCTAAAAATCTTTACTATATAGGAGTTACCAATCAAGGATTAGATAGACAGTTATTCAAAACAAACCTTAAAAAAGGTAAAACAGAACAGATCACTACGTTATCAGGAACACATAGTGTTGTCTTAAACAAGAGTAAGTCATTGTTCTTAGATCAGTTTAACAACTTAGAGACCCCTAACAAAGTTACTATTGTCAATGCTGATTCTAAAAAAGAGCAACAAGTATTAGAGTCTAAAAATCCTTTTGAAGGGGTTGTGACAATGCCTAAGACAGAGATTAAGACGATTACAGCTGCAGATGGAAAAACTCCTTTAAATGCACGTATCATCTACCCTACTAACTTTGATGCGAACAAACAATACCCTGTGATGGTATACGTATATGGAGGACCTCATGCACAGTTAGTAACCAACACATGGTTAGGTGGAGCGAACCTATTCTTTAACTATATGGCACAGCATGGATACATCGTATTTACGGTAGATAGTAGAGGTAGTTTTAATAGAGGACGTGACTTCGAACAAGTAATCCACAGACAATTAGGTCAAGCGGAGATGGCAGATCAAATGAAAGGGGTAGATTACTTAAAATCACTTCCTTATGTAAACCAAGATAAGATAGGTGTATATGGATGGAGTTTTGGAGGTTTTATGACTACAACTTTATCTGTTAACCACCCAGAAGTATTTAAAGTAGGTGTAGCAGGTGGCCCTGTAATGGATTGGAAAATGTACGAAATCATGTATGGAGAACGCTATATGGATATGCCTAGCGAAAACCCTGATGGATACAAAAAAACAAGCTTACTTAACAAAGCAGATAAAATAAACAACAAGCTTTTAATTATTCATGGAGCTCAAGACCCTGTAGTGGTTCAGCAGCATTCTATGGAGTTTATAGAAGCGGCTATTAAAGCAAAGAAACAAGTAGATTACTTCTTATACCCTTCTCATGAACACAATGTTATGGGAGTAGATAGAGTTCACTTAAATGACAAGATAGCACAGTATTTCTTTGATTACCTAGAGAAACCGAATACAAAATAGTATTATCATAAACAGTAAAGCCGAGACATAGTTCTCGGCTTTATTTTTTATACAGATTTCTATCTTGTCCTTTATAAAAGAATACAACTATTTCTTTTTTAACAATAGCTGTATTTCTACTATTTGATCTAAGAATGAAATATCTACCTTATCTAAATTAATGACAAACTCCCCTACTGAAGGCTTACCATGAGAAGCCCATACATTAGAAGTATCTCTTTTGTACAATAAATCAGAAATACTAATTTCTTGTTCAACTATATTATTTCCCCTGATTGAAGCTATCACATCATAGTCATCTAACTTATTTCTATAATACTCTTCATCTATAGTTCCTTTAGGCAATATAACTCCAATATCTATTATCTCAGCTATAATATCTCCTTGCTTAATTCTATCTCCCTTTTTCATAAGAATATTCGTTACTATTGCAGGCTTTCCTCTATGTTTTATTAGATATTCTTGTAGTTTCTCATATTTATTTTTTAGGGAGTCCAAGCTCTGATGTATATGTTTCATCTGAGCTTCATTAGATGAGCTATTAGTATTTTTAAATGCTTCTAATTGATCTTCAAGCAGTAACAACAAACGTCTGTTTTCATTTAAATAAACAGCACGCTCCTCTTCACTACCATATTTTAGAACCATCACTGTTGCTATGTCATCACCTATTTCTAAGCTTTGATTTTCTTTAATACATACTTCACTTAAACTATGTGTTCCTTTATGTATTGAACGAATAGTTCCCTTATTTACTACAACTATCTTACTTGTCACAGTTAACTTTGATTTTGGTCCATCTCCATCATTTATCTGTTTACCGTAAATAAATACCGTATTAAAAAGTACAATTATTAGGACTGCTATTCTAATAATTGTACTGTAGCTTTTATTAAATAGATGCCTCATGTTACTTATCATTATTAGTAGTTAAAAGATAAAGCTTAGTAGCTAATAGAGGTAGATCTGCAGTATCAGTATTACATAGAATGATCATGATCTTATTAAAGTTTTTATCAATAATCATTTCTGTGTTAAAACCATCAATACTTCCTCCTCTTCTGTAAAACCCTTTGGCTTCATTAAAGAAGAAACCATAGGTAGGTTTACCTAGAAGCCAATCAATATTTTTATTCGTTTGAGCAGTGAGTAAATACTTTGATGTAGATGCTTGATTAATGAGTTTATTATCTCTTAATGCAATAACAAACTTATACAAATCATCTATAGTAGAATACATACCTCCTGCACCATAGTAGTTGGAGATAAATCTCCTATCATTGTACAAAGGCATTTCTTTCTTCCCTTCTCCAAATGAGTAATTATGATAACCATAAGCAAGGTCTAATATCACTTCTTCTTCTTTTACAAATCCAGAATTTACTAAACTTAAGGGTTTTAAAATCAAATCTTCTATAGCTACTGAAAAAGGTTTCTTTGTACTGTTTTCGATAACTTTAGACAAGAGTACATAATCTACATTATTATAATTAAATTCGCTCCTATCCTTATCTGCTATTTTTACAAAGTTACTTATATATCCATCTAACGTATAAGGATTTACTACTGCTTTTATAGGTTCATTTTCCAAACCTGATTGGTGAAGAAGCAATTCTTTAATTGAGATATCCTTACAGTCCACAGGAAGTTCTTGTATATACTTTCCTACTTTATCTTCTAAATGAATTAATCCTTTTTCCTGTAATTGTAATATACATACAGTAGTAAACAACTTCGTCATTGAAGCTATAGGAAATCGTGTATCATTATTTATTTTTACCTGAAACTGAAAATTCGCGTACCCTTTATTTATCTTAATAGAATCATTTTCATCAATATAGAGTATAGAACCATTAAAATGCCCTGCATCATACTCTCTGTGAACGGACTCAGCAATCTTATTCTGACCAAAGGCCATCGTAGAAAAAATGAAGAAAAAAGAAAGAATTGTTAATCTCATAACTAAAAATTAAAACATTTTATTTCTGTGAATCCCCCCTTTTATACTTAACTAAAGAATAACAGAGTAATAAATAACTCCCAAAAATAGCGATATGAATACAGTATAATACATTGCTTTGTAAACCAATACAATATACTTTATTTATTCAATGTATCCCACTCTTGATAATAAATTCATATTGACTCCATGCTCCGCTTGCTGTTTCTAGGAGTTTGCTAGGGGTTTTCTTCGAGTTTTCTAGCCTAGAAGGCCGTTTTGTCGAAGAAAGGTGCAAGCATACCTCTAGCACTCCCCAAGCATATTCTAACGATTTATATAAAAGAATCACAAACAACTCGATTATAAATAGGTATGTAAAGAATAAGCTATGCAGCATAAATATAACTAAACAAAAACAAACTTAACTACTGAGCGGAATTGTATTAATCATACATCGATTAGAATATATTAATCTCTATTTCTGTATCAGATTATACTCTATTGCCATTTTAATAGCAGTACTCAGATTAGAAGTTTGGAACTTCTCGATTAAGTTTTTGCGGTGACTCTCTACTGTATGATGGCTGATAAACAACTTCTCTGCTATCTGGTTTGTGGTTAGACCTGACGCGGCTTCTATTAAGATTTCTTTCTCACGACGTGTCAACTTAGGGATTTGCTTTAAGCCTACTTCTTCTTTTTTGTCTAAGACTATTTTAGACTGTGAACAAAGGTATTTTTCTCCTGCAAATACAGTTTTAATTCCTGAGATAATTTCTTCTACCGAAGCATTCTTCTGAATATATCCCTTCGCTCCTTCTGCTAAGCTACTATTGATAACAGCATATTCATTGTGTACACTCAACATGATAATCTCTAACTGAGGAAATTTCTGTTTAAGTGGTTTAATTAACTCCAATGTATTGATATCTGCTAAATTGATATCTAATAGTATAATATCCGTGTCTGTAGTTAAGAGCCCTTGCATCATGCTTTCTTTATCCGAAAAACAAGCGACTACTTCTATTTCTGATTGATACCCTAATATATTTTTTAATCCTTCTAATAACAAAGGATGATCGTCTGTAATGGCAACTTTTATCATAATTACTTTTTAGGAAATTTAAATTCCACACTTGTTCCTATATTTTCTTCTGAGTGTACAGCTAATGTACCTTTCATAAACTGTATACGCGATTGTATGTTGTGAAAACCTGCTGACTTCTTTAAGTCTAATTTATTAATATCAAAACCTCTTCCATCATCTTCTACTGTGACAATAATCTCGTGTTCTTCTTCTACCAACTGAATAATAATCTGAAAGGCAGCAGCGTGCTTTATAGCGTTGTTTACTAACTCCTGTATAATGCGATAGACTAACAATTGTTGATCTTGAGATAGAGAATTCGTATAGCTCAAAAATTCGATATGAATATCTAAAGTATCATTAGACATACGAATTCCAAACTCGTCTAAAGCTTCTTTTAAACCATAGTTAACCAATAAATCAGGCATTAAATTATGTGCTACCTTACGAAGTTCTGTGACTGCCGCATCTATCTGATTAATGGATTTATCTAATCCCTGCTTAGCCTGACCTTCTACTTTATCATTTAACTGCGTAAGGTGTAATTTGGTACCTGATAACAGACCACCTAAACCATCATGTAAATCACGAGCCAAACGCCCTCTCTCCTGCTCTTGTCCTTCTAATAGAGCTGTTAAAGTTGATATTTTAGAATTTTGTTTTTCTTGTTCGATAGCTAAATTATGTAGCGTATCTCTCTGCTTCATCGTCTTTAGACGTTGTCTATAGGCATATAACAATAGAAACACGACTAAGATGAAAAATATCATAGAAGCAACGTAGAAGGTGTTGAGCTTATCCTTATAAGCTACAATACTCTTATAAGTCAATAAGTCCTTATTCTTCTGTTCTGTTTCTAACTGTGATAGACGTAGTTGCTGTGCATTCTTCTGTGCTTCAAGCTCGGAGAACTTTAATCTGCTACGTTGATTCTCTTCTGTCAATTTTAGATTACTCAACAGTTGTTCTCTTTGCTGAGCTAAAGCACTCATCAGTTGAATCTTTTGTGTATTTTGATCCGATTGAAACTGAAGTTTGATTAGCTTCTGTTGTTGTCGTTCTTTATCAAACTCAGCTTCTAATTTCTTTACAATTTGTAGTTTATCTTGGTTGTAAAGCTTTTTGAACAAAGCCAAATACTCTTGTTGATAGTAAAAAGCTTCTCTATAATTCCCTTGTTCTACATAAATCTCAACTAAGGATTCGTAAATATTCAATTCTATATTGTGATCAACAATACTTGACTTTTGGATAGCCTGTTGTGCTTCTAATAAGTATAATATAGCCGCATCACTATCACCATTAGCTAAATGAATGGTAGAAATAATACCATACGAGGAAGCTATGTGATCTGCTTGGTCTATTTTCAGAGCAATCTGATTAGCTTTTTTAGCATATTCTAAAGCTTTCGTACGATAACTATCTGGGAAAGAATATAGGTATAAACTCGCTAAATTATTATTGGCAAAAGATAAATCGGATAAGTTATACATTACGTCCTTATTCTGATTAAAGATGTCTATCGATTGCACAAAATATCGCTCCGCTAAATCTCTATAATTAATATCTGAAGAATGACTCTCATATAGACGATTATACAGATTCCCCATTTGCATAAAGGTGGTAAACTTTACTTGCGGATCTGACTGTGATAAGGCATATTTGAGTGCCGTTTTAGTATACTTTTCATGTAGCTCCTTCTCTCCTAACTGACCATAAATAACACCTAACTCACTATTAGCAAATGCCTTTCTCTTATTCAATGTAGGCGAACTACTGGCAGCTTCATAAAGCTTAATAGCAGATATAATGCTGTGTACAGCCTTATCCTGCTTACCATCTCTACTGTATAACCACCCCTCACAATAAGCTACATACCCCTTAGTCTCGGTATCGTTTAGCTTTAGGCTATACTGTTTGGCTAATTCAAGGCTTTTTATTGCACCCGAATTATTCTCTCTAATACGCCTATTGACTGCCTCTATACAATATAATATACTTACACTATTATAATCTCCTTTTTTTAAGGCGGTATTGAGGTTCTGGGTGAATACCTGCTCAGCTTTATCATATTGTTTATTCGCATAAAGAGCAGATATATAAGACACTACCACAGTATTCTGAACAGTACCAGTACTTACTTCTGCTTTATACTTTTGTTCCCAACTTTCTAAAGATTGAGCAAGCACAGGCTCTATGGCAGTAGCCAATAACACAAGTGTCAAAAGAGAAACTCTCTTCATGCCCAACTTTAAATGCGATAAGGTATATAAAGATTTCTTCAAAAAATACAAGATATTAGGTATTACGCTCAATACAAAGATATTTATTCTGTTTCTTATTGAAATAAATATCTGTAAAAGGCTCATATTGTAATCCTATTTGATATTTAAACTCTAAGCTTTCATCCCATTGCATCGGAATATCTTCTTCTGGCCAAATCATAGCCCAGCCTCCTGCATATCCATATATTCCCTCATTATGATACATCGGATGGCTCTGCATCCATAAGTCTATATAATCATCATTATAAATAGATTGTAAATCAGATAGATCATCACTATTACAGTCATTATCTTTAACCCACTGTTGAACTTCAACATCACCAAAATGCATCAAATGCTCGAAGTTTGGGTATACTTGTTGAGTTTTAGTTGTTAGAGCTGTGTATCTCTTTAAATCGATTGATTGGATATCAATGGGTTCAAACGAGAATATTTCATCCTTCTCTATTAAAGCCATCCATTGATTTAGGTATTTGATTATAAAGCTGATACTTTCTTCTTCATTGACATAAGCGACTTGCTCATCTCCTGGTATTGCTTTTACAAAAAGGTGTGATTCTCTAATCAAAGTCTGAGCTTTCTCTTTTAATTGTTCTAAGTTCATTTATTGTTTTTTAAGCTTATATTTTAGCAAAGAAGTCAAACTTTTTCTCTGCTATTAACTTAGGTTCTTGATTTGGATGTTCTTCATATACTTCTATATAGACTACTTTCACATGAGTAGGTATCCTATACTCCTTTTCTTGACTGTAGTTATACCCAGCTATAGAAGCTCCTTCTTTACCAGCTATATGCTTAATATTTACATAGTACTTAAGCGTTATACCATTGCCAAACTGCTCTCCTTGTTCAAAGCGTATCTTAGAAACTTTGCGAATCTGTAATCCTCTAGAGTTAATATTCCCTTGTATCCTAAATCGCAACACTTTATCTTCTTTAGAGACTAAAGAAACAGCAGGTACAAATCTCTCTGTAACCTCCTGATAAGTGGTATAAGTATGTTGTTTACCTGTTTCAGGCACTTCTCTTGTCACTTGTTTAGGTGCAGTATATATCGTTGAGACTTGCAATGTTTGAGCCTTAGTCTGACAACCAAATAAGCTAAATATAGATGCTAAAATCATAAGGTATTTCATTACTGCATTTTTAAACATATTCACTGGTTAAAAGTAATACTTCTTACCCTATAATAATCTCACTGATAATAGTGGTTTTCTTATTTTACTACTATGTGTATTAAGTAACAAGACCTCTTTATTCGTGATAAAGAGGTCTTATGTATATAAAACGATTAGCTTTAGTCCCTGGAAAAGTTTTATCTGAATCAATTATTCCTTGATAAGCAAACATATCTGTTTTATACTTTTTACCATCTGCAACATTCATTTCAGTTGGTTAGTGACACTAACCAACTGACTATTTTCTTCATTCTTCTAAATACGCTCTACCCGTATAAATATCTATATAATAACTTACTGTTTCACCTTCAAGTTTTACTTGAACTAAACCGTCTGAATAGATGTATTTATAAGCCTTCACACCTATATTCTCCTTCTTTATCTGATTGTAAAGTGTATAATTCTCATCCTTCTCTTTCTGCAAGGCATAGATACCTTTAGCAATATCCAAAGCAAGTATAGAAGTGTACTCGGGTGCTATACTCCATAGTTGAGCGTTTTTATCCCATACCCCATACATGTTATCACCTCCTTTGTCTTCTATATTGACAAGATATAGTTCATCACTACCGGTATAGTACTTTACTGAAGCGACCTTCTGATGAGGTATAACCATTTCTTTAGCAGGCCATACAAGCCTCTCTATTTGATCTGACACCTTAAAACTATCCAAATCAAGCTGTTCTAGCACTTGCCCGTTTATATCTAGATACAGCCAATCATAAGCCCAAATATCGTGATCATAATTAAAAACACCTATTAAAAAATAAGGAGAATTATGAATAGAATATACAAGGGTGGCGTTCTTTATAAAGGCTATTTGTTTTTTTGTAGCCTTTGTAATTTCTTTTGGAAAGGCTTTATCATATTGCGGATACGAGTAGACACTTCCTGTATTTCTATCTTTTAATAACTTAGAAACGATTGGTTCAAATCGTTCTTGCATCAATTGATCAAGTACAAGGTCTTCATTACCACACTTTATAGTAAGCGTATTAATACCTTTTAAGCCTTGATGTATTGCTTTCTTCTGCTGTACATCATAAATAGAAAAAGAGTTATTAGAACCTTTTATAAATCGCTTATCAACTAAAGTTGTAATGATATCAGACTCCTTTTTCTTTAAATATTGATTCTTAATTGCATAAAGTGTCTCATTCCAATAAATATGCTCACCATCTACTGCTTCAGGATTTAGAGTGTAACTATCTTCTAAATAAGGGACTTCTTTGTGCAGTAAGATCTGTTTGGTTTCAATTACCCCAATCTCTATACTATGATAGGTTTGTTCTTTTTTAATAGCTCCACCTAAGATATTCCACTCCCAATTCCAGATAGGCATCTTTCTCTCATATTCCCTCTGTTTCTTATAGAATGTCAGTCCATTCACCACTTCTATCTCTATCTCACTCTCTCCTACTTCAAGTACTTCTTTTCCAGTGGTATCTATAACAACAGAAGCTCCTTTATTATTTATAACCATCGCATAACCTGTCGAAGTATAAGCAGATGCGCTGTTATACTTTATCCCGTTAAAAGGCTTTAAATTATCCTTATTTACATAGATAAAATCATTCTGTTTAGTTAAAAACGGAATAAGTTGAGTAGGTTCTACTTGAGGTATATTTAAAGAGGATTTGTCTTTTCTCAATTGAGCATAAGTTATGATAGATATCAATATCAAAAGGGTACTTAATACAGCTACTTTCATACTTTTCATTTTTGTATTGGATAAGCAACAATATTAAAGAGATAAGCAAAAGGAGACAATCCCTATTAGTGGGGATGTTTTTCAATTCCTATAGCATAACTATTGTTTTATATTTACTAGAATAGAAGAAGACTTACTTGATTGAATCAAAAAAGGCTACCTTACGGTAACCTTTTTCTTTGTTTGTAGTTTGTAATATGTGTATAAGAATTTTCTTCTTATTTATTTCCTTTAGCGTAGTCAGCTAAGAACTGAGCTAATCCATTATCAGTTAATGGGTGTTTTAAAAGACCTGTGATAGCACTTAAAGGTCCTGTCATTACATCCGCACCTAACTTAGCACAGTTTACGATGTGCATAGTATGGCGTACAGACGCAGCTAAGATTTGTGTTTCAAATCCGTAGTTATCATAGATAAGACGGATATCTTCGATTAATGTTAGACCATCAGTAGAGATATCATCTAATCTTCCAATGAATGGAGATACATAAGTAGCACCTGCTTTAGCCGCTAATAAAGCTTGCCCTGCAGAGAATACTAATGTTACATTAGTTTTGATTCCTTTAGAAGAAAAGTACTTACATGCTTTTACTCCTTCTTTAGTCATTGGTAATTTTACTACGATCTGAGGATTAAGTGCAGCTAGTTGCTCACCTTCTTTAATCATCCCTTCGTAATCTACAGAAATAACCTCTGCACTTACATCACCTTCTACTATCTCACAGATAGCTTTGTAGTGATTTAAAATGTTTTCAGCTCCTGTGATTCCTTCTTTAGCCATTAAAGAAGGGTTAGTGGTAACACCATCTAATACCCCCAGTGCCTCAGCTTCTCTAATTTGATCCAAATTAGCTGTGTCAATAAAAAACTTCATAATCTATATTATTATATTATGTTATGTTGTAACCCAAAAGTACGATATATATTCATCACTAGAGCGATTCTTAGAGAGTTTTTATAACAATACTTACACCTCTAATCCCTATTCACTGAGTCCCAAATAGTAATGATTTTTCCCCTTTATTAGCCTTTAATCTTGTAGTGATTCATCAGCATCTTCTCATACACCTTCCCAGGTAGTATTTTTTTGAGGATTAATGAGAACTTCTGCAAAGGCTCCCCTACTTTATACCTCACTTTTGGCTTAGATGTATTGATCACTTTGTGAATAGCTTTAGCCATCTCTATTGGATCTCCACCACTGTCTACATGCTCATCCATCATGTCTAATGACATTTGGTAAACTTCTTTATAAGCCGAATGGTCTAATACAGGAGCATGATAGCGCCCTGCCGCAATATTGGTTGCAAAATCACCTGGTGCTACATTAGTCACTTCTACATTAAAGGGCTTTAACTCCATTCGCATAGCTTCTGTAATTAACTCAAGAGCACCTTTAGAAGAAGAATAGATCCCTCTAAAGGGCAATCCCATATATCCTGCTATCGAAGTAACATTAATGATTAAACCTTCTTTTCTAGCACGCATATGAGGTAATACAGCCTTCATAACTTCAATCGGTCCGAATACATTCGTTTGGAAGTTATTTAAGATTTGATCAGCAGGGATTTCTTCAATTGGTCCCGTGATTCCTACACCAGCATTATTGATTAATACATCTATTTTTCCTTCTATCGCAATGACTTCTTCTATAGCAGATTGAATACTAGCCGTATCGCGTACATCTAAGCGTACTAAAGGAATTGTTGAATCTACTACTCTCTCAGGATTTCTACTTGTTCCATATACTTTACACCCATGCTGTGTCAAATATTCTCCTACACTCCTACCTATACCAGAAGATCCTCCTGTAATAAAAACGATTTTACTCATTGTATTTCTTGATTTAGAACAAAGATAAAAATATTCAATGAAGAATGCTTACTGTCACTTTGTTGTTTTCTTTTTCTATTTTCCCAAGAACCACCACACCTCCTGTTCCCTGTTCCCTGTTCCCTGTTCCCTGTTCCCTGTTCCTGTTCCCTGTTCCCCGTTTCCCGTTCCCCGTTTCCTGTTCCCCGTTTCCTGTTCCCCGTTCCCCGTTCCCCGTTCCCCGTTCCCCGTTCCCCGTTCCCTGTTCCCTGTTCCCTATAAACCGTCAACCAAGCAAAACATACTAATTCTTCTTATCTTTACCCCAAACACATTAAGACTCACTCATGAATAAAATTATATTAGCTGCTAGCCTATTAGCACTTAGTATGTCAATGACTAGCTGTAAAACAACTAGTTCTATTTCTAACAACCATACAGTTTCTTCTACTTATTGGCAAGAAATATCTGCTGACTCTATGGCTGTAAACCTAAAAGTATTAGCCTCAGAAGAATTTGAAGGAAGAAGAACGGGAGAACCTGGACAAAAAAAAGCGACTGAATATATTACCAACTTCTATAAGAAGAGAAATATAGCGTATCCTAAACAAGCAGATGGCTACCTACAACCTGTTCCTAGTGCTTTTATGAGAAATAGCATGATGAGATTAAAGGATAGCGAGAATATTATGGCTTTTATAGAAGGAAGTGAAAAACCTGAAGAAGTACTAGTCATCTCAGCTCACTTTGACCATATGGGAATATTGCTTGACAAAATCTACTATGGTGCTGATGACAATGGCTCTGGCACAGTAGCTGTAATGGAGTTAGCTCGTGTATTTAAAGACCTTGAAAGCAAAGGAATAAAACCTAAAAGATCTATTCTTTTCTTACATGTAACAGGAGAAGAATTTGGACTATTTGGATCTGAGTACTATGTTCAAAACCCTATTATACCATTAGAAAATATCGTAGCGAATATTAATATTGATATGATCGGGCGTACAAGTGATAAATATAAGAAAGATGGGGACTATATTTATGTAGTAGGCGCTGATAGGTTAAGTAAAGAATTACATCAAATGTCTGAGCAATCAAATGCAAACTCAGTCAATATCGATCTTGATTATACTTATAATGATGTCAATCATCCTGAACAAATTTACTATCGTTCTGACCATTACAGTTTCGCAAAGCACAATATTCCTGCTATGTTCTACTTTAATGGAACACATGCTGACTATCATCAACCTACGGATACCTATGACAAAATAGAGTTTGAATTAATGAAAAAGCGTACACAATTAGCTTTTGCTACAGCGTGGACTATTCTAAATGCAGAGCACAAACCTCGTTTAGACTAAATATAACGCTAAATCTCTTTTAGATATGAAAATGATTTGGATCAAAACTATAGATATAAGTTTATTTCTATTGTGCACCATTAATCTGATTCTATGGATCATGCGTGGCTTATACGTTATCAGGACGAATACTTCTGAGACCTTCCAATGGATCTATGAAGAAGCATATACCCCGATGCTATATGCCTTATTTATCCTACCAGTCTTAGTAGTAGCAACCATGATTAATAGAAAGTTCTCAATACAATCCTTTACCTTCCTATCCTTAAAATGTTTAGTGATTAACTTCTTTCTAATCTTTGTGTTGAGGTAAAAATGTCTGCTCCTTAGCAGATTTCACCAGATATGAGAAATTTCCTATATCTAGAATTATAAATGAAAAAGCCCACTCGATGAGTGGGCTTTGCTATTATCTATTTTATCACTCCTTTATTAAGTAATAATTCTATCATCTTCTCTGTATCTTCCTTGCTAAACTTCTCTGTTTTTGACTTAAAACCAGCTTGCTTAATCTTCCAATCTTTCATTGCTTGATACACAAAATCAACATTAGTTGTTTTTAAGTCTGCATAAATCTTCAATACAGTATTAAACAACTCTATTTTATCAGTCTCCTTATTAATGAAAGGCAAACTATAGATCTGTAACAAGTTATTTATAGCCATAACGAAGTTTTTATTCTCTTTCTTAGAGACAACATCTAATATCTCCTTTTCTTTCTGATAAAGCTTTTTTATTCATACTAAATTTGGTAAGTAACTGTAAATATACCACCTCCCCCTTGACCATACAAGAGGAAAACCATAAAGGCTACGAATAATTAAGTAAAACAGAAAAAACCACACAAAACGAATTGCAATTCGCCCACAGCGTGAATGCCCACCCCAATATCAGGTAATTTACAGACACAACGTATTACCAATTGTGCGTCGTAGGGGCGAATTGCAATTCGCCCACACAACGAATACCCACATCGTGAATTGTTTGTCCCAAACATTATATGGTATATTATTTTTCCAATTATAAACGGGCGAATTGCAATTCGCCCCTACCTGTGAAATTTATCATCGTGCCATCGTTCAGGATTGGTAATGATATAATTCGATATATACTGATAACTTCTCTCGTCTCTTATAATATGCTCATAGTAATTTCTCTGCCAGATGGTACGGGCGGTTGGGGGCGTTGGGGCGAATTGCAATTCGCCCACACAAAACGAATTACAATTCGTCGCTGCCTTTATTCTTTTTATTGTGGCTATTTTATAACCTCTGACGATAGCCCCGATCGTTTGAGACGGAGATTTAAACCCTTTATTATCACCTGCCTTTGTTTTATTCTTCGCAATCTCGATTATCGCATGCATATGATTAGGCATAATGATAAACTCATGCAAAATCACATTATCTCTCACATTTGCTGTATTCAGCCATTCATCCCTTGCAATCTCACCTATCTCATTCAATGTTAACACCCCGTCTTGGATAGATCCGAAGATATTCTCCCTATCCTGTACACATAGCGTGATAAAGTATAATCCCTCAGATGCATAATCATACCCTTTTAAGCGTATAGATCCCCTTTGTTGATAGTTATTCATCTTATAGTTATTCATAGCCACATAGTTGTTACCTAAATCACCTAATACATTGATTTTAAATATACCACTTTTCTTACTACCCTCAAAAACAAGAAAAAGCCCATCTTCACAGACGGGCTTTTTCATTAAGCACTTCGAATACCTCAAAGTCAAGAAACTTCATCGAACTAAGAATAAGAGTCTGACCTCTGTATTGAATAAAATAAAATGTCTGCCGATATCGGCAGACATTTTATTTTATCCTAATCTTTAAGATAAGTATTCATTATACATTTTGGTATATTCAACAAATCCTTCTAGTTTCTCTTGGTTAACCAATTCATCTAAGATATCTAGGGCTAACCGAATAGGATCTTTCTCAATACAAAATAGGTTACTATCGCATTCTATTCCTGCATAATTAGAGTCTCTTTTCATACCTATCGCCCAATTCTTTAAGAATAAATCTAATGGTATTTCGACTATTTCATGATTAGCCCATCCTTCTTGTCTACATGCATTTGCATAAGCATTCGCCGACCAAAAGCATAATAATAAAGCCTCTTCCCCCTCTTCGTCTTCAAAATCATTAGAATATAAGAAAGCAAAACCACGAGGTTCTTTTAAAGCATAGATTATTTCGGTCTCACAGATTCTCTTTAGAAATCTCTTATACTTTGCTTCTAATGTAGCAGTGTCTTTTAACATGTTTTATTTTTTATAATATCTTAACTCTAAAAAGTCATGAACTCTTCTTCTAGTATAGAATAAATATCTAGAAGATAGTCTCAGTATTAAATAACTTCAAATAAAGAAGATTTAAGATACCCCTCTTGATTAATACCTCTTTATTTCTCCGTCTATTACTCCATTTTTATAATTTACCTCTCCTTTTAATCTTCCATCCTCATAATATCCTTTCATCGCTCCGTCTAAGACACCATCCTTATAGCTTGTTTCGCCTTGTAATTGTCCGTTTTTATAATACTCCTTACTCACTCCATCCAATTCTCCATTCTTATAACTCGCTTCTACTTTTACTTGACCATGCTCATAGTATCCTTTGGTAATACCGTGTTCTACCCCATTCTTATACGTCATTTCTATCTCTAGTTGCCCATCTTCATAATACTTCTTAGTCATTCCCTCCAGCTTCCCATGCTTATACGTCATTTCAATTGCAGCTTGTCCATCCTCAAAATAGCTTCTCTTACTTCCCTCTAGCTTTCCATCCTTATACGTTTTCTCTAGCTCTAGCTTTCCACTTTTATAATATTCCTTAAAACTGCCATCCAATACTCCATTCTTATAGTTTGCCTCCGCTTTTACGCGTCCATCCTCATAATAGCGTTTAGTTATCCCATCTAACTTTCCTTGCGTATAGTTTTCTTCTAAATCTACTTCTCCATTGGCATAATAGCTCTTTGCACTTCCTGTAAATACCTCTTTTGAATTCACTTCATACATCAAGCCATTACGCTCTTGAAGATCATTGATATGAACTTCTTTTTTAGCACAGTTTATGAATAAAACTGAAATAAATAAAATACACAAAACTCTTTTCATACTTACTTTCTTAAAAATCACATCGGAGAATCTATTGTTCTCAACAACAAAAATAGCCTTATTCTTATAAATAAATCACAAATTGTCTCAATCTATTTACAACCTTCCTAAACTAAAAAAAGCCCACGAATTAACGTGAGCTTTTATATTTATAAAGAGATATACTATTTCTCGAATTCTTTTAATGTTTTAGTAATAATACTTACACAGTCTAATAACTGCTCTTCGTTCATTACTAATGGCGGAGCGAAACGGATGATGTTACCATGCGTTGGTTTTGCTAATAATCCGTTGTCTCTTAATTTAAGACAGATGTTCCAAGCTGTATCACTTTCTTCAGTATCGTTGATGATAATAGCGTTTAATAAACCTTTACCACGTACTAAAGTACAGATATTACTAGTAGCAATATACTTGTTAAGCTCCGCTCTGAATAATTGTCCAAGTTTCTCAGCGTTATCCGCTAATTTCTCGTCTAATACTACATCTAGAGCAGCCATAGCTACAGCAGCAGCAGTAGGGTTACCTCCAAAAGTAGAACCGTGTTGTCCAGGTTTGATTACATTCATAATCTCATCATTTGCTAACACAGCAGAGATAGGATATGCTCCTCCTGATAATGCTTTACCTAATACGATGATATCAGCTTTGATATTTTCGTGGTCGATAGCTAACATTTTACCTGTACGAGCGATACCTGTTTGTACTTCATCTGCAATGAATAAAGCATTGTGCTCCTCACATAACGCTTTAGCAGCAGTTAAATAACCTGCGTCTGGTACATAAACTCCAGCCTCACCTTGAATAGGCTCAACTAAGAAACCTGCAATAGTTCCTTTGTTAGCTTCTAAAGCTGCTTTTAAAGCTTCTACATCATTATAAGCTACACGGATAAATCCGTCTGTATAAGGTCCGTAGTTTTTACGAGCATCAGGATCGTTAGAGAAAGAAATAATCGTAGTCGTTCTTCCGTGGAAGTTGTTCTCACATACGATGATTTTCGCTTGATTCTCAGCAATACCTTTTACTTCATAAGCCCATTTTCTACAGATTTTTAAAGCAGTCTCTACAGCTTCTGCCCCAGAGTTCATCGGAAGAACTTTATCAAAACCAAAAAGCTTAGTGATTTTCTCTTCGTATAATCCTAATTTATCATTGTAGAATGCTCTAGAAGTCAATGCTAGTGTACCCGCTTGATCAGCGATCGCTTTAACGATAGCTGGGTGGCAGTGTCCTTGGTTTACAGCAGAATATGCTGATAAAAAATCATAATATTTCTTACCTTCTACGTCCCATACATATACTCCTTCTCCTTTAGATAATACTACTGGTAGTGGGTGGTAATTATGTGCTCCGTATTTATTTTCTAGCTCAATAGCATGAGCTGAAGTCATTTTGTTCGACATTATAATTGTTTTTGTATTGTTTTTGTTCTCGCAATTTAAATCTTTTTTAGTGAAATCTAAAATTAATATTTGTTAGAATTAAGTCAAAAACAAGCTTTACTTTTGACTTAATTTAAATTTATCACGTCTACTATTCCCAATTCCTTAATAAAACTCTCATCATGGCTAACAACTACTAAGGTTCCATTAAACTCACTTAAAGCTTTAGTTAAACTCTCAATACTAATAATATCTAAGTTATTCGTAGGTTCATCTAATAGTAACACATCTATCTCTGAAGCTAAAATAGTCAGATAACACAACACGAGCTTCAGTTTCTCTCCTCCACTAAATGTACTTATCTTATTTGTCCATAAGCCTACCCCTATTCCGTACTGAAATAATAGATTGCGAAGATCCGCCAGAGAGTGTTTCCCTTTATTAGCCAGTTCTAACTGATCTATAGGCGTTAAACTATGATCTAGTAAAGAGTAAAATTGATCCAAATAGACCACCTTAGCATCTGCACGGTATAATTCTCCTGTAGTAGGTAGATAAATTCCTTGTAACAATTTAAACAGCGTAGACTTACCAGAACCATTCTTTCCTTTGAGCAAGATTCTATCTCCGCTCATGATTTTAAAGTCAAGATTCGTCTTAAATATTGGAGCAAATGCAGGAGAATAACGATAGTTCATTTCTTTAGCTTCCCATAACAACTTCCCTTTATGCAAAGTAGATTGGGGAAAACGAATAGCAAACAGTTTATCTCGTTCTAATTGGGTTCTTAATTCTAATAATTCAGATTGTATTCCCTCTTTCTTTTGTTGGTGAACATCCTGTAGCTTAGCTACGCTGTTCTCTGTTTTATTGCGCATCGCATTAATAACAATCTTTGGAAGACCTGCTTTTTTCTCTGCTTTTTTGTTCTGAGCCTTATCTTTACTTATTTGCTCTGTACGTTTAATATCCGCTTTTTTAGCATCTTTCATTTCTTTAGACAGATGATCTACTTTACTCTGGATACCTTGTAGACGCAGTTCTTTTTGTTCTTTGTATAGGCTGTAATTCCCTCCATACTTAAACACTCCATTAGGTGTTAGCTCAAAAGTAATAGGCATTAACTCAAGTAATACCCTATCATGGCTGACAATAACGATAGTACCTTTAAACTCTTGTATATACTTATAGAATAATTCCTTGGTTTCTAAGTCTAAGTGATTAGTAGGTTCGTCTAATAACAGTGTGTCTGCCTGACTTAGCATCATCTTCGCAAATAAAACCTTCGTCTGCTGTCCTCCACTCAGACAATCCATCGTAGTATCTGGTGATATCGTCTCTAATCCCCAATACGCTAATACCTTAGCGATCTGTTCTTCTATGTCCCATTGATCATTAAGTACTTCGTAGTCCTGTTCTTCTACAGAACCCGCTAGTATAGCACGGAGTGCCCTAACCTTATCAACTACCCCTACTGCTTCATAAATAGTTTGAGATTCAACTAATTGTTTATTTTGTGGCAAGTAGAATACTGTCCCATTAATATGAATAGCAGGTTCCGCTAACTCTAATTCTCTAGCGATTAGTTTAAGTAATGTTGTTTTGCCAGTACCATTTTGACCGATGATACTAACCTTCTCTCCTGCATTAATAGATAAACTAATATTTGTAAATAAAGGTGTCTTATCTGCGTGATAATAAGATAAATTTGATATAACTATGCTCATAGTCTTTTAAAATTTAACCCAGAATAAGTAATAGACCAATAAACGAAAAGTAAGTATACAAAATAGGTCTGAATTAGCGATACAATCATACTGTAGTATGGTTTTAGAACTAATGAAAGAGCTATGAAGTAGAACTGCTTTATAGTATTTGGCTGAGGCTGATTCTTGGTTTACTGCTGTGAATAATCCATACGTGGCCCGTACACCACTCCTCACGGTCAAAAAATATGTATTTACACGATACTAAGTATTATGACAACACAAGACTGTTGTCAATTTATAAAGATGATAACCACTCGTCGGACTGAAGTTTGTCCTTTTATCTATTGGTTATATATAACCAATCTTTACTTAGTTGTGTACATTTAGACTATTATTCGTTAATACTGATGCAAATGTATATCTACTTTTAGTTTTAAACAATTATTTGAACGATATTTTTATTAAAAAAGGCTGTTTGACTAAAAAGGTCTTATACCTAATTGTATAATAATGTTGTTTTAGAATGATGTAAGTACCTGTACGTAGCTTGCACTTTCTAGGGGATTCCTTGCAGTTTTCTAGCACTTTGCTTGCCTAGAAGGTGGTTTTCTCGAAGAAAGGTGCAAGAACCCCTCAAGCAATCCTCTAGCAGGTCAGAACAAAACTGTCTTTTCTTTAATCAAAATCAGATTAAAAGTTTTTTTTATTCTATGTTTACAGTCCTATAATCAAAAAATATGAGTAATAAAGAATTAACAAATAGATATGGATCACTAGCTTCATGGGTGTATCATATCGATAAACCTATTGGAAGATCCTTTGGAGATGTAGAATACTATAGTGAAAGATTAAAAAACACAGAAGGAGTAATCCTAGAACCTGCATCTGGAAATGGAAGAATACTAATCCCTCTATTAGAAAAAGGATTAAAAATAGAAGGGTTTGACGCTTCTGCAGCAATGCTTTCTTACTGTGAGCAAGAATGTAAACAAAGAGGTCTCAATGGTATCTTTAGACAAGAAATGTTTAATACCTTCACCTCTACTACCTCTTATGAAGCAATTATAATCCCTGCAGGGTCATTTCAGCTTATAACGGATACTGATGAAGCTATTGAGGTATTAAGACGCTTTAAATCAGCTCTAAAAGAAGGTGGCCGATTAATAATAGACTTATCTCCTTTATCTGCATTAGCAGAAGCTCCTATGCTAGCTAGACAGTGGAATGTAGAAAATGGAATGCTTACACTAACAGAATCTAGAGTAGAAACATCTTATCTTAAGCAGACTACTATATCTCAATTGAGGTATGAGCATTGGGATAATGAGAAAGGATTAGTTAACTCTGAAATAGATTTGTTCTCCCTTCGCTTTTGGGGAGTAAAAGAATTTAAACTAGCCTTAAGAGCTGTTGGTTTTACTGAGATTACCATCAGTAGTAATTACAATTATTTAGAAGAAATTTCAGAAGAAACACATACGCTAACTTTCGAAGCGAAATAGGTAAAACAAACAGGGAGGTTATCATCAGGATAAACTCCCTGTTTGTTTATACTAAATGCCGTAGGCAAATAATTCTTAATTTTAAATTCCTAATTCCCAATTAATTTGCGGTCTTTATCGTACATCCCTACCAAAACGCTATTCCCGTCTTCATCTACGCGTAGTCCACCATATTTAGCTTGTTCATACTTCTCTGCATCCCCCTCTTGAAAGAAGAAACTCTCTGCCCCAATATTAAATCTCCAGCCTTCATAGTTAAAGTATTTGATGTAAACTTGATTAGCTTTCTTCTCTCCCAATTCATTGACCATCTTCACCAGACTCCCTACATTATCCTTATCTAAAGACAGTAAGACATATCCACGCTTATTCAATTTGCTCTTTTCTACAGCCTCCTCAATATCGTTCACAGCTCTAGCTGATAGTTCTTCTTCTGTAGTTGTAAGAATCTCATTCTCACTAACAGGTGTTATTGAATCTAGAATACTTTGATCAAAAGTACTTGTTCTAGTTGATATCGCATAGTTAAGACTCATATAATCTCCTTGCATTAAGGATCTAGGATCTACAGGAGCTAATTCTAGCAATACGAATTGCCCCTCTTTTATTGTCTTTTCCTTTTGTAATACTGCTTTTACAAAGAAGATACCAATAAGTACAAATACAACTAGGATAATTATGTTCTTCTTATTTTTCATTTGTCTGTCCCTCACCTTTTTGAATTAAATAATAGATACCTAAGAATAACACTCCTATGCCCATCATAGATAGAGATTTCTCTAATAAAGAGATGCCTAAGTCATAATAAAACATGCCCATTGCCCAAATTAGAGTTGCAATACTTAAAGCAAAACCTACTTTATATTGCCTTTTAAAGCTCCAAAGCATCAATAAAAATGCAATACCAAATGCTGGATAATTAAATGCTACTAGTACATTAAAGATAAGGACTAAGCCATAAGCCATCACTTTAATGCTGACTTGAGTTACTTTCATTTTATTTAGTACTAAATAAACCGTTGCTACTACTAGGGCTAATATGGTAATAACTAAAAAAAGGTGAACTCCTCTATATTCACTAAAATAATAATAACCATACTTCATAGTAGAAGCAATAATCCCCATTACAAGTGTATAGCAAAAAGAAGCAGTAAAAACAGCTAAATATCTATCTCTTATCAGTTTATTTATTGTTCTTAATCCTTGTTCTTGCCAAAATAAATAAACAGTGAACAATAGTACAATAGCTAAATAAATATGATAGAAAGTTTCTATTTCTAATTGAAATAATATTACGTGAATAGAGACTAATACACATAAGCTACTCAAAAATGCTATAATCTGATTATTATAAAGTAGCAATGTGATTCCGCCAGTAATTAACATAATCAGACCTGCTAAATCTGTAGCTTCTGCTAGTCCAAAGACTAAAAAAGCATATCCTATAATAAATAAAGAAACAGCAATACTATCTGTTACAGCGCTGTCTTTACTTCTATTCAATGCAAATGAGCCTACTAAAAACAGTAATCCCATAATACTTAAAAAGGTATTATTAGAAAACAAATCACTCGATATCAAAGCAATAAACCCCATAAATAGTCCTAAACCTATAAGACTTCCTATTACTGATATTACTCTAATTATAATTGACTTAAGCGCTAATTTGCTTTGTGCCACTTGTAGGGCATCTTGCTCTACTTCTACTCCTTTTTGGATTAAAGAAGTAACTATATCTTTAAATTGATTACTGTTCATTGCTCCACACTTTTTTCTGGTTTATAATCAACTTCACAATTCCAAAAGTTCCTCCTATACAGTATAATGCATATAATAATAACGAAGCCTCATTGATATCAGCAATCTTGATAATTAAAGCAAATACAATAGCAAATACAGAAAGTAAAAAATAACTATACAACAATAAATCCTTAGCTTTTCTACTCCATAAGAAACTTCCAATAAACCAAGCGATAGAAGCTATTACTAGCATATATAACCCTCTTAAATCAGCTTTAATATAGCGGTCTGTACTTACAAAAATAAAAGTAATAATACCACTAGTTGCAACTGAAAAACAGGCTAAAGAAAGTAGTCCCGTATAATATCTATCCAATTTATAATTCGTTTTTTTGGCTAAATATATAGGTGTTAAATATAATACTACATTCAATAGTAAAAGAAATAATCCACTATAGAACAATAGATCATCACTCGTTACTTGTAAGAAATAAAGAATCAAAGTTGTGTTAGCTAGTACAGCATAAAATAACCACTGAGGAGAGAATCTGCTCAATACTGTCCATAGTGTAATAGCTAATACCCACATAAAGAAGAGATCGTAAGCATTAGCTCCTGTCTGATACACTTGACCATATACAGCGAATAACACCCCCACTAATATACTCGCACTTAACAAACTAACTTGTCTTACCACAGTATTCAATTTAGGGTACACGGCTCCTATAACACTGATAGTTAAAAGAATGAATACAAGTAAAAACTTGATGTTTTTATGTAGATCTGCCCAATTGTATGCAAAGAAAAATACTATACCTGACAGTAAAAACCCTGCTCCTAAGGCTAGTGTCAAATACTTGACAAACTTCTGCCAATCTGTGATATTAGCATAACTCTTCTGCTCTAACAATTCTCCTAACTGAGAATCTGAGAGTGAGCTATGCTCTTTTAGAAGATATAAATCTCCCTTATCAATCTTTTCTTTCATGCTTCTTTTTTATTTTCTCAAACGTAATACAATTTATTGAAAGTTGTATTACTTCACCTTAGAATACACCCTAGATTGCTCATAGATTAGCTGAAAAAAGGGAGATACTATCACATGGTATTCTAAGTCGAAAACGAAAAAAAGACAGTATCTAACCGATTAGATACTGTCTTTTTTATAATTTCTTTTAAAAACTTATACTGTCTCTAGAATCTGAGCAGCGTGATCTTTAGTTTTCACTTTACTAATCACATCAGATATAACTCCCTCTTCATTAATCACAAACGTCATTCTATGAATACCGTCATACGTGCGTCCCATAAATTTCTTAGGTCCCCATACACCGAAAGCATTTAATACTTCTTTCTCTTCATCAGCCAGTAATGGAAATGGCAAGTTATTCTTCTCAATAAATTTCTGTTGTTTAGCAGCTGAGTCAGCACTAACACCTAGTAATTCAAATCCCTTTGCTTTTAACTCTGCGTAATTGTCACGCAAGTTACAAGCTTCCCAAGTACATCCTGGTGTACTTGCTTTTGGGTAGAAGAATACTACTAATTTCTTTCCTTTATAATCACTTAACTGATGTACTTTTCCTGATTGGTCTAATGCTTTAAACACTGGAGCTTTTTGCCCTACTTCTAATGTCTTCATCTTCTTCCTAATTTAATTGATTACGTAAAAATAGGAGAATTTATAAGAACTATCAAGGCATATCCTATAAACTCTCTCTATCATGTGATTATTCTTTTAATATTATTTTGCCAAATTGATTAATAATTTTGTCCTCTACCATCATCTTCTGAATCACATGTTGAATCACTTGATCCATCTGACTTCCTAATTTAGTAAAATCAAAAACTCTTCCGATAGCTTTAGTTAAATCTTCATGTGGCACACTAAAGTTAGTTTCTAGTAACTCTATTATCGCTACCTCTATCTCCTCAGGACAGATGTCTTCTATATTTCTCTTTTCTATAGTATTTTCTCTATAATGAGTCAACCCTCTTTTATAAAGATCTTCATTCCAATAAAACTCTTGATAAGAGAGCACACTAGTACAATTAGGAATCTCATTAATCAATTCGACTAAATATGCCTGCAACTTCGTACCAGTACGAGAAATATTCCATATAGTCATCATTTTTTTTAACAAGTAGTTCTGACTAATAGGTCCTTCCGTCTGAATAATTTGATACAATTGATTCTGTACTAGATTTCTATTGTTTTGAAGGTATATTGTCTCAGAGTTACCATCCGCTATAGCATTAAAGTTAGCAGATTCATAAGGCCTTTGTCTAGATACAGCCGCCTTATCAGTCACTTCGATTAAATGTTTGCTAATAAAATCACTTGATCCTGTCTCCATCTCCACTTCTTCAGCCTTCTGATAGGTCTCATCTATCTTAGCTTGTAAATCTTGTAGAATTAACTCCTTATTCTTAAACCAATCAATCGTCCATATGCGGTATATATTCCATCCAAGTCCTTTTAATACACCAGGAATTAATAATTCTCTATCATTGGTTGTTTTTGCGTTGTAGTAATTTAATCCATCTACTAGGATTCCCATTACATACTCATTCGGATTATTCTTATCAACGACACCTATATCTAATCGATAACTAGAAGTACCAATATTCGTTTTAACATCAAATCCATTCTCTTTAAGATAAGTAGCAATGGATTGAATCAATTTATCACTTTGTTTAACAGATTCACTCTCAGCAATATTTACATATCCTTTTTCTGCAAAGTCTAAGAAATTCTTCAATCCCTTCACTCCTTCTGCATTAGTACGTCTAAGATCTATCTGATCCCCTCTAAGCGAAGAGAATATCTTCATCTCATACCTCGCTCTAGTCACAGCTACATTAAGACGTCTCCATCCTCCATCTCTATTTAACGGTCCGAAATTCATTGATACCTTACCTTCTTCATCAGGGCCATACCCTATAGAAAACAATATAATATCACGCTCATCTCCTTGTACATTCTCTAAGTTTTTGATAAAAAGCGATTCTGAAGCTCCTAGCATTTTCTCCTCTACAGCAGGATTCTTTATCAGCATATCCGACAACATATCTTCTATCAAGGTCTGTTGAGTTTGACTAAAAGTCACTACACCTAGAGACTTAGGTTTTATTTGAC
This sequence comes from Myroides odoratimimus, assembly GCF_001485415.1. Taxonomy (GTDB): domain Bacteria; phylum Bacteroidota; class Bacteroidia; order Flavobacteriales; family Flavobacteriaceae; genus Flavobacterium; species Flavobacterium odoratimimum. Next base: position 213,904 of record NZ_BCMQ01000003.1, on the reverse strand, counting down.
TATAGTGCTGTTTTATATATTCGACGATAGCTATAGCTTCTTTTTTATTTGTACGAGACTTTCCTTTCTCATACATCCCCCCTTCTATAAATTCAAAAGTTACTTTCTTATCCAAGTCATCCTTAGACGGGAAAGTCAATAACTTATTGTCATAGAAATTAGCATTACTAAACGATATCAAACTCTCGTGCTTACTTCTATAGTGTCTTAACAAATACTTAGACGGCAATGACAGAGCCAAACAATCATCTAGAATACTTTCTAAATCTTCTAATTCTAAATTATCTTCATCTACCTTATTAGAAGCAAAGAAACTAGTCGGAGGCATCTGCTTAGGATCTCCTACGATAATAGCCTGCTTAGCTCTAGCTAAGGCACTAATAGCCTCGGCTGTAGGTAACTGAGAAGCCTCATCAAAAATAACCAAGTCGAAATGCTCTGTACTAACATCAAAGTACTGTGCTACCGAAATAGGACTCATCAGCATACACGGCTTTAAGCGAGAAAGTAAATTAGGCATCTGATCGAATAGTTTTCTCAAACTCAACCCTCGTCCTCTACTGCGAATAGCACGTTTTAGCATTCCTAATTCGGAACTCTGAATAGAGTCAAAGAATGATCTCGGAATACGACTACTTAATTTTAATACTAATTGACTCTTATTTAATTCGGTATACTCATTGTGAATATCGTGATACTGTTTGATTAGAGTCTCATATATCTTAGCATCAAAACCACTAAGTGCAAAAGAGTTACTTACTGTTTTAATAAATAAATTGATGTGCAATATTCGCTCTAGCTCTACTTCTAGATTGTCTTTTTCTATTCTACCTTGTTCTAATAAGTCAATAAACCAATCTAGTTCAAGCTTAGTTCCCTCTTCTCTATAGACATTATAGTTAATCCAATCACTTAACTTATCAAGGTTAGCTAAGATACCGTCAACTTCATCACTTAAAGGTGTTGTCGAAGAGAATGCCTGAACATCGTGGTATTTTACCATAAATGTCTTTAAGAATGTCGTAATCTCGGAGATTCCTCTTCTTACATTTTGGTTTCTATAAAAATCTAATAACCATTTATCTATTCCATAATAACCATGCTGTTGAGCCAGTTTAGAAAGTCCGCTTAGGTTCTCTATTTCTGTATAAATAGCTTCAAAGTCTAATCTATCATTAGTATAGTAGATTTTAGACAGTCTATTAATATCCCTGTAATTAGAGTCCTCACAGCTTAGTTTTAACCTCTTGAAGTCATCTAATTGATTAAACAGAAGATTAACATCATGCTCTGATTTGATCTTTGCTTTAGAATATCCATTCAAGAAAGACTTTACTTTTCTCTGCTTAAGCCATTTAGGCAAGAACCAAAGATGTTTAGATTTATTCCACTCTTGTTCTTGAAGTGATAGATCTACTTCAAGTATTTTCTTATTAAATTGTTGAGTAATTGAATCCTCTATACGTATGCATTTCTGATGTAACTCCATCCACTTGTGTAACAGAGAGAATTGATTAGCATCAAAGTATAAATCGATTAATTCATAAGACAAATTGCTCTTAGCTAATAATTCAAACATCGTCTGTAAACTATTAGCATCGATCCTTTTATCAGATAGAAGTTTAAAGTTAAACTCTGCACTGATTTGCTCATATTCACGAGCTGTATATTTATAATCAGACAGTACGGTCTTAACCGTACTCTGGATATCGTATTTATGTTCTTTTATCGTTAAAGAACGCAAAGGATGTGACAAAGGGCTCTCTATGCGCTGACATATAGAGGCAAATTGTACTATCCAATCCTTCCAACTTGTATAAGTAGACTGTGTAATCTCATTTAAATCAATATCTACAAGTAAATCGCTATTAACAGCCACATGGTTAAGCTCTAAATAGGCTATGGTATCATATAAACTCCATCCAATACTAAAACGTTGATGTAGCTGAGTTATATACTTTCTCAACTCTGCTTTGCGTTGATCTATTCTATTCGAAGCTTCCTTGAAGTCATAGTTTCCCTTATATTTTGGCACTTCTAATGTAGCTTCGAACTGCGCTAATACATCAGATTTACGTGTTTTATTAGAATGCAATTCCAAACAGAATGGTCCTAGTCCTATCTTTTCTAATCGATGGTGTACTACATCTAGTGCAGCTTTTTTAGCTGCTACAAATAAGACCTTTTTACCATTTGCTAATGCATCTGCAATGATATTAGTGATCGTCTGAGACTTACCAGTACCTGGAGGCCCGTGTAAAACAAAACTTTTATTAGCATGTGCATTTCTAACTGCTTCTAATTGAGAATTATCAGTAGAGATAGGTAATGTCAATTCTGATGATGTCAATTGTTCTAACTCATCATCATTACTATCGAGTACTTCTATTGATTCTGACAAGCTACCATTCAATAAACTATTAACAATAGAGCTCTTTTGAATCTCATCTGCATACTTAGAAATATCTTGCCATAAAATCAATTTATTAAACGAAAAAGTCCCTAAGATAATCTGATCTAATACATCCCAACCTTTTAAATCTATTATCGTCTTTCTAACTAAGGCAAGAACCTTAGGTACATCGACACCTAAATCATCCATCGGCAAATCTTCTAGGGCAGTCATATCAAGTTTAAACTCTTGACGTAAATACTCTAACAACGTGATATTAATCATCGTCTCCTCGTCTCTCCCTCTTAGTACAAACTTAGAGTTAATAGACCTCCTATTAAGCTCCACAGGCACTAATAATATAGGGGCATATCTTACTGTTTTCTCAGATTTGGGTTCATACCACTTAAGCAATCCTATCCCTAGATATAGGGTACTCTTACCATTTTCTTCTTCAGCTAGTTTAGAATTTCGATATAGATTAACTAAGATATTATCTAAGTCATACTCATTGTAGTAACTATATAGTCTATTATTCTTAAACTCTGAATTTACTACTTCGAATAGCTCTTCTGATGAATGTAATGGTGGATAATATAGATTGTACTTATTTAATATCTCTTGCTGGCTACTTCCTTGTATAGTATACGCTTTACCTTCCGCTAAAGAATCTTCTAAATCACTTACATTTACATCGATTAACTGTAGAATACTCTTAGTAAATCGAGTGTTTAAAAGATTGTTTCTAAGGGATAAATCTAATAGCTTCCTCTCCCAAATACGTTGTTTAGATAAAACAGTTCCTTCTCCTAGTTCTAAATCACTAAAAGCATTAGACTGAGCAAATCGCTTATCTATACTATCTTTTTTTCTACTAATTTCAAAATCGTGGTTCTCAATAAACTCTCCACTACTCTTTCTATATACTGGTAAAGGTAATACATTATTGATACGAGCAGTCTTAACGTCAATAGACAAGATAAAATCAGAAGCTTGTAACAGCTGAGTTTCTGCAGATGCCATTGCTTCTTTAAGTGTAAAAGTAGCCCCCTTACAGACCATGGTAGATTCTATAACGATAAGTTCGCTGATACTCGTTGCTGCACGTTTAGTAATCGCTGTCTGGTCATAATTAACCATAGAATCAAATCTATCATCTACTAACCAAACACCGACAAATATATGCCCTCGTGTCAGAATAAGAATAGGATTTAAATCTATTGCTTCTAAACATGCTGCAAAGAGCAATGTTATATCCATACAGTTACCAAACTTGGTCTCTATCACTTGATCTAATAATCGAATACGCTGGCCTGTTCGCTCATAACTTGGTGGCAAAGCACTATATACTAAATCCATACTTTGTATAGATCGATAAATAGCAGATACCATCTGTAATACGCGTTCACGACTACCTGACTGATATCCTTCGAAGGAAGGAACTAGTTTATTCTTCTCTAATATTCTAACAGCATTAGACTTAATAGGGTAAATAGCATCATGATTAGGTAAGATATACGACGCTAGTAATTGTGGAAAAAGCTCCACTCCTCCAAAGTAATCTATAGGTAACACCTCTATTTGGAAGAAAGTCTCTGCTAATACTTCGTCATCTAACTTTAAAGCTATCTGAACCGTATCAATATCTTTCTCTACTACATTACGTATAAAATGTAGATTATATTTAAAATCAAACTTCGTTATGGTATAAGCCGTATTAGACTCTAAGCGTTCAATAGGCACAACATTATCCTCAAAAAAACCTAGTTGCGATGAGATGTGAACTTTAACCCCTTCATAACTTTCTTCTAGATTATCTATTAGGATACGTTGTATAAAGTGATATTTCTGAATACAAAAAGTATAATTGAAGTAACTATACTTCTGTACTGATAATTTTATTGATGTATTTTGTTCCATAGTGTCACAATTATGTCTTCCAAAATAGAGCATTCCTACTCTACTTTTTCACAACAACTGTCAATTTCGTAATTCTTAAGAATTTTCTAAAGTAATATATTTTTACATACTAATTAACAAAATAAATAAAATATACTTTAATCACAAAAAATACAATAAACACCATCCTCAAATAGCGGTAATACTATACATAATACCATAAAACTCTTTATATATACCAACAAAAAGACGACTTAGCTAAGAAGCATAAGTCGTCTTTTTTTCAATTTATCACTATTTTTAGTTCGTAAATAACAATTCTCTGTACTTCGTTAATGTCCAAAGCTCATTATCTACCATTAATTCTAATTTATCACTGTGGTAACGGATAATATCAAAATAAGGTTTTACAACATCACAGTATGCATGAGCTTGTTGTTCAACATCCTCTATTAGATTCGCTTTTTTACGCTCATTTGTCATCTCAGTAACCTTAGCATTAATTTGCTCTATATGATGAGATATCTTTTTAATCATTTGTAATTGCTCTGCTGCAATCGTTCCGAAATCTTCAGCACCGAATATCTCTTTAAGACCTTTCACATTATCAATTACTAAGTTTTGATACTTGATAGCCGTTGGTATTACATGATTTCTTGCGATATCTCCTAACACACGTCCTTCTATCTGAATACGTTTTACATATTCTTCTAGCTCGATCTCATATCTAGCATGCATCTCTATACTAGTCATCACTCCCATCTCTTCAAAGATTGAAATCACTTTAGGGTCTTTCTTAATTCTTAAAGCAGAAGGAGTTGTCTTATTATTACTCAATCCTCTTTTTACTGCTTCTTTTTCCCATTCATCACCGTATCCATCACCTTCAAAAAGAATTCTCTCGCTATCTTTAATATATTCTCTTAATACATTGAAGATTGCCTCATCTCTTTTTAATCCGTCTTTTTCTACTAGTGCATCCACTTCATTTTTAAAGTCTCTAAGCTGTTTAGCTACTATTGTATTTAATACAGTCATCGGTCCAGCACAGTTAGCTGTAGATCCTACTGCTCTAAATTCCCATTTATTACCTGTAAAAGCGAATGGAGAAGTTCTATTTCTATCTGTATTATCTAATAATACATCTGGAATTTTTCCAACTACATTTAATTTAAGATCTGTTTTTTCTTCTGGTGACAACTTTCCATCTGTTACCTCTTTCAATTCATTAAGAACCTTAGTCAATTGTTGTCCAATAAATACAGACATAATTGCCGGTGGTGCTTCATTCGCTCCAAGACGGTGATCATTACTTGCAGAAGCAATAGCTGATCTTAAAAGCTCTTCATTATCATTTACAGCTTTAATCGTATTGATAAAGAAAGTTAAGAACTGTAAATTACTCTTAGGTGTTTTACTAGGACTCAACAAGTTCACACCAGTATCAGTAGCCAATGACCAGTTATTGTGTTTACCAGAACCATTAACTCCTTTAAATGGTTTCTCATGGAATAATACTTTAAAGTGATGCTTCTCAGCTACCTTTTTCATTACATCCATTAATAAAGAGTTGTGATCCACTGCTAAATTAGCTTCCTCAAATATAGGTGCTAATTCAAACTGATTAGGAGCTACTTCATTATGTCTAGTCTTAACAGGAATACCTAATAAGATACAGTGATTCTCTAAATCATGCATATAATTCAGTACTCTAGTTGGAATAGAACCGAAATAGTGGTCATCTAATTGTTGTCCTTTAGCAGCTGTATGCCCTAATAATGTTCTTCCTGTAGTAAGAATATCAGGTCTAGAAGCAGCTAAAGCACTATCTACTAAAAAGTACTCTTGCTCCCACCCTAAAGTAGTCGTTACTTTCTTTACATTTTTATCAAAGAATTTAGCTACTTCAGTTGCAGCATCATCTATTGCATTAAGCGCTTTTAATAAAGGAGTTTTATTATCTAAAGCCTCACCAGTATAAGAGATAAATACAGTAGGAATACATAATGTAGAACCAAAGATAAAGGCAGGAGATGTAGGATCCCAAGCTGTGTACCCTCTTGCTTCAAATGTATTTCTAATTCCTCCGTTAGGGAAACTAGATGCATCTGACTCTTGTTGTACTAATTGACTACCATTAAATTTTTCAACAGGATCACCATCAAAAGACGTCTCAAAGAAAGCATCATGCTTCTCTGCTGTCGTTCCTGTCAGTGGTTGAAACCAGTGCGTATAGTGACTTACTCCTTTCGATAGCGCCCATTCTTTCATTCCCAATGCAATGTACTCAGCTAATCGACGATCTATTTTAATTCCTAGTTGTGCATTCTTAACAGCCTGATAAGCTTCTGGAGTTAAAAATTGTCGCATTGACTTGTCATTAAATACGTGATCACCAAAGATCAATGATTTTCTACCCAGTTCTTCTACCTTTACAGCTTCTCTAGATGCTGCTTTTTCAATTGCTCGAAAACGAAATGTTGACATAATTAATAGTTTTTGAAGGGACACCCCCTGTTTTATGAGTACAAATTTAAATAAAAGTCATTAAAAACAACACACACCCCCTATATTTTTGTAATATTTTTTAAAAAAGTATATTCAAGAGCACTCCCCCCCTTATATTTTTACCTATAGAAACAAAAAAAGGTAGAAACTTAGCGCCTCTACCTTTTAAATATTATTATCTAGTACTTCTTAACTACTTTTACATCTTCTAAGTTATACTTGCGTACAACTTCTTCGTATGATAAACTAGTCTTCTCACTTTCTTTACTATTATCAGACTTAGTACCTATTACAGGTGTACTTCCAGGAATGTATACTATTCTAAAAATCATATTCTTTATAAAGCCTTCATGTTTATCTCCATCTCCATTAAAAAAACCTAGAGGAGCATTAGCTCTTGCAACGATTTCTGTATCATATGGAGAATAATTATAACTATATTCAAGTTCTTTTTCTACTTTATCTACATCTACAAAGTATCTGGTAGGTAAAGGTGAAAAAAGAGGCTTACCATCATTACTAAATTTATCAGCTATAAACACGAACACCAAGTCACCATCTACAAATCCGTTTGGATGTTTAATAAGTTGTCCTTGAATAGTACTAGTCAAGTCTTTTGTAAAACTTAATTTAATTTCTTCTACATAAGGATACATAGTTGGTCCTGGAGGCCCTTGTGGTCCAGTAGACCCTTCACACCCAACTAATAGTGATGTAGCTACAAAGGCAAATAGCATTGCAATTTTTTTCATAATCTCTTTTATTTATTACTTGCAAAATATGCATTTTTTACAACACCCAATAAACTTTATCAAATAATTATACTTATTTATCGTGTAATCTCTTTCGAACTTCTTCTTGAATCCTTTCATATTGCTCTAACAGCTCTTGATCAACCTTTCCTGAATATTTTTTTATCCTTCTCAAGAAGAAACCAAACAATAAACTGTAAACTCCTAATAATATGAATGAGAATGCTGTCCAATATACAATGGTAAATGCACCAAACTCAAGATTCCATAACATACAGAATGAAAATACTAACCCAAGTAAAGCAAAAACAAATAAGCTAGTCCATGATTTTACACCGTAGTTTTTAAGGTCAAAAGCTGTTCCCATTCCTCTAATAGATCTAAACATTAATCCAAAACCAACATAAATAGGAAGAACTACTGCCGATAACGTAGGCGTTCCAATTAAAATAACACCTAATACCACATCTATAATTCCTGAAAAAAGCAACCATCCCCAACCATCAAGTTGATCATGATTAGAAAAAGCAAAGATAATCTCTGAAATACCAGCAATTAAAAACATACAACTAAAGATAATAGTTAGTGAAGCATATGCTGTAATAGGAGTACTAAACATATATATTCCTCCTATTATAAAAAGTATACCAATGATTACAGGTATATACCAGTTCTTAATTCGATCTTTTACAGTTTTTACAAATGAATTAGCCATATCTCTTTTTTTAAAGTTTACATCTAATTTATACATTTTTAACGGCATTCAAAAATTTAAAAGTGTAACTTTGATTTGAATCGTGTAAATATTTAACTAAATAACACTAGTAAAGTCCTTTTCTATGATAAAAAGAATTTATCTCCTTTTACTTTGTTCTACTTCTATCAGTTTTGCACAAAACTTAAAGCCTATAGCTGATAAACAAGAAATATACAATAGCTTACAACTAGCTACTGATATACACAAAGCTTTCCCCACAGATTCACTTTATAATCTTACTGGTTATAAGAATACGTATAGATCACCAGAAATGGGGTTAACCAATATGTGGGCATTATACCACAATGATAAAACAAATACTGTAGAAATAGTTATTAGAGGATCTGTAAACAAGGGAGCTAGTTGGTTAGCTAATTACTATGCAGCTATGATTCCTTCATCAGGAGAAATACAATTAGATAATACTAAAAAAGTTAGTTACAAACTATCTCAAGATGAACGAGCAACTGTTCATGCAGGATGGACTATAGCATCTCTATATTTAATGGAAGATATTAAACCTAAGTTGGATAGTCTAGTCCAGAAAAATCATAAAGATTTTATTATCTCTGGACATAGTCAAGGTGCTGCTATAGCTTATCTAATAACAGCTAATCTAATGAATCAACAACTAGAAGGAAAATTACCTAAAGATTTACAGTTTAAGACTTATGCAATTGCTCCTCCTAAACCTGGAAATCTTTACTTTAGTTATCAATATGAGAAACTAGCTAAAAGTTGGAGTTACTCTGTTATTAATACCCAAGACTGGGTTCCTGAACTTCCACCAACAACACAGACTTTTAGAGACTTTAACGAAATTAGCCCTTTAGCAGATCACGAGGTAAAAAAAGCATTAAAAAAAGTAACTTGGCCTAAGAGAATGGTTGCTACTAGTATTTTTAATGGTATAAAAAAGCCTACCGAAAAAAGTGTCAAGAAATATAACAAATATCTAGGTTCCTTTGTCTTTAACCTAATTCAAAAACAATTACCAGAATTAGTAGAGCCTAAATATGTTCTAAATAGTAACTATGCGAGATGTAGTAACCCAATTATATTAGATGGACTCAAGGATACAGAATATCAAATCAAGTTTCATAAACCTGAAAATATAATGTCACACCACTTACCTCCTGCTTACTTATACTTATTAGATAAAGAATAAAAAAAGAGACTCTTAATAAAGAGTCTCTTTTTGAAATAAAACAATTTTTCAATTGCTATAGTTATAGTTTGGTTAGGGTTCTAAATCAATACTTACTAGTAAAAAGACATAACTATTACTTATTTTGTAAGTGCATTACAATATACATAAGATTTTTATTAGCACAAATACTCCTATCATTAAAATGGATTATTTTTTTATTCTGTTAATTTCCATTATTAAACACAAGCTAATAAATTATTCATTAAGAACATACTTAATTTTTAACCTTCAATTAAGTATAAATTATGATATCAAACCTAAATATACTAAACAGAAGATCTCTTATAAAAGCGATATTTAAAAAAAGCTGATGAGTAATCAAGAATATTGAAAATACAGCAAAAATATTTTTAAACAAAAAGGCCTATACATGATGTATAGGCCTTCCTTATTTGTTTTATTTTAGAATAGAATTATCCTAAAACTTCTTTTACTTTTTTACCGATCTCAGCAGGAGAATCAACAACATGGATTCCACATTCGCTCATGATACGTTTCTTAGCAGCAGCTGTATCATCAGCTCCACCTACGATAGCACCAGCGTGTCCCATTGTTCTTCCTTTAGGAGCAGTCTCTCCAGCGATGAATCCGATAACAGGTTTTTTATTACCATTTTCTTTAATCCAACGAGCAGCATCAGCTTCTAATTGACCACCAATCTCACCAATCATAATGATTGCTTCAGTTTCTGGATCAGCCATTAATAATTGTACAGCTTCTTTAGTAGTTGTTCCAATGATTGGGTCTCCACCAATTCCGATAGCTGTTGTAATACCTAAACCTTGTTTTACAACTTGATCAGCAGCCTCATAAGTTAAAGTTCCTGATTTAGAAACGATTCCAACTGTTCCTTTTTTGAAAACGAAACCTGGCATAATACCAACTTTAGCTTCACCTGGAGTGATTACTCCTGGACAGTTAGGTCCAACTAATCTACAATCTCTACCTTTGATGTAGTCGTAAGCTTTGATCATTTCAGCTACTGGAATACCTTCTGTAATACAAATAATAACTTTGATACCTGCATCAGCAGCTTCCATTATAGCGTCAGCAGCAAATGCTGGTGGTACGAAAATAATAGATGTATCAGCACCTGCTTTTTCTACAGCTTCTGAAACTGTGTTGAATACTGGACGATCTAAGTGAGTAGTTCCCCCTTTTCCTGGAGTTACACCACCTACTACGTTTGTTCCGTACTCAATCATTTGTGAAGCGTGGAATGTACCTTCACTTCCAGTAAACCCCTGAACGATTATTTTTGAATCTTTATTTACTAAAACACTCATGATCTTGTTTTTATTTATTTAAACTTACTTACACAAAAATAAACAATTCTAATTACTATTAAAACTTTTTACCCCCTTATAAGTAAGATTAATTGATTAATTAATAACATTCTTTGTTTTCAATCTCAAGAAACCTGATTTATGTCAGACACGAATGTCAAATACTATAAATGCTTAGTTTTCTCTACTAATTCTGGTATTCTCTTAATACTAGCTAATTGCTTTAATTTATCTCTTGATTCCTCTGCAGGATACCCAAAATAAACTTTACCTCCAACTAACGATTTAGATACTCCAGATTGAGCTAAAACAACAGCTTTAGTTCCAATAGTAATACCACTTGTAGTACCTACTTGTCCCCATAGCGTTACTTCATCTTCTATGACCACACAACCAGCTATACCACATTGAGCCGCAATTAAAGAACGTACACCTACCACAGTATCATGTCCGATATGAACTTGATTATCTATTTTAGCTCCCTCTTTAATAGTAGTATCTCCTGTCACACCTCTATCTATAGTACATGCAGCACCGATACCTACGTTATCTTCGATAACTACTCTACCACAAGATACTAATGGATCAAATCCTTCTGGTCTCTTTTTATAGTAGAACGCATCAGCACCTAGTATAGCTCCAGCATGAATAACTACATTATCCCCTATAATAGTTCCATCATATAAAACTACATTAGGGTGAATAACACAATTTTTACCAATCACTACATTATGACCAATGAATACATTAGGTTGAATGATTGTTCCTTCCCCGATAATAGCATCTTTAGCTTGTACCTCAGTTGCTGGTTTAAACGGGTTAAAGAACTTAGATAATTTATTAAAATCTCTAAACGGATCATCAGATATTAATAAAGCCTTACCCTCTGGGCACTCTACATCTTTATTAATTAAAATGATTGTCGCATTAGAGTTTAACGCTTTATCATAATATTTAGGATGATCCACAAAAACGATTTCACCTTCTTGTACAACGTGAATTTCGTTCATTCCATAAACTGGAAAATTAGCATCACCTACAAACTTACATCCAATAATCTCTGCTATAGTCTGTAAATCTTGAACTTTTGCAAAACGCATCTCTCTTCTTCTAAAAAGTGATTACTCCTTGATACGCTCCATATAAGCGCTGTTTGATGTATCAATCTTGATTTTATCACCTTCGTTGATGAATAAAGGTACATTGACAATAGCACCTGTTTCAACAGTAGCAGGTTTTGTAGCATTTGTAGCTGTATTTCCTTTTACTCCTGGCTCAGTATAAGTTACTTCTAGAATTACAGAAGCAGGCATATCTACTGCTAACGGTAATTCAGTCTCTGAATTAATTTGAACCATTACAGTTTCTCCTTCTTTTAATAAGCCTGGAGCATCTAATACGTCTTTTAAAAGCGTAATTTGCTCATAAGTCTCAACATTCATAAAGTGGAACTGATCTCCCTCTGGGTATAAATATTGGAATTTATGTGTTTCTACTCTTACAGTATCGATTTTGTGACCAGCAGAAAAAGTATTCTCTAATACTCTTCCATTAGTAACGCTTCTCATTTTAGTTCTAACAAATGCAGGCCCTTTTCCAGGTTTAACGTGTAAAAACTCAACAATTTTATAAATATCATTGTTGTATTGGATACATAAACCATTTCTAATATCAGCTGTTGTTGCCATTCTTTTATTTTATTTAGTATTACTAATATATTCCTGAATATCCTCTCATAATTCCTCTTGATGAATTACGGATAAACATTAAAACTTCATCTCTTTCTGGAGTTGCTTCCATATCTGCCTCTATAATTTCAAGTGCTTGACTTGTATTATAGTTCTTTTGATATAAAATACGATAGATCTCTTGAATCTCTCTGATTTTTTCTGGAGAATATCCTCTTCTTCTCAATCCTACTGAGTTAATACCAGCATAAGAAATAGGTTCACGTGCTGCCTTAATATAAGGAGGAACGTCTTTACGTACTAATGTACCTCCAGTCACAAATGAATGTGATCCGATAGTACAGAATTGATGTACAGCAACTAATCCTGCTAATACAACATAATCTCCTATAGTAACGTGTCCAGCTAAAGTACTAGAGTTAGAAAAAATACAGTTATTACCAACGATACAATCGTGTGCAATATGACTATACGCCTGAATTAAACAGTTATCACCGATAACAGTTTTATATCTATCTTTTGTTCCTCTATTGATTGTTACACATTCTCTAATAGTTGTATTATCCCCTATCTCTACTGTTGTAACTTCTCCTTCGAATTTTAAATCTTGTGGTTCTGCTGAAATAACTGCTCCAGGAAAAATCTTACAATTCTTTCCGATGCGAGCTCCTTCCATGATAGTAACATTTGATCCTATCCATGTTCCTTCCCCTATTTCAACATTATTATGAATGGTTGTAAAAGGTTCTATGACAACATTTCTAGCTATTTTAGCTCCAGGATGTACATATGCTAAAGGCTGATTCATATTCTTAGTTATTTGTTATTTTTGAAATCTGAGCCATTAATTCAGCCTCAGCTACTAATTTTCCATTGGCATACGCATATCCCTGCATATGACATATCCCTCTTCTTATTGGTGTAATAAGCTCTAATTTAAAAACTAAAGTATCACCAGGGTGTACTTTGTTTTTAAACTTCACATTATCCATTTTCATAAAATAAGTAAGATAGTTTTCTGGATCTGGTACAGTACTCAAGATAAGAATTCCTCCTGATTGAGCCATTGCTTCACAGATAAGAACTCCTGGCATAACTGGTGCACCAGGGAAGTGTCCAACGAAGAATGGTTCATTCATCGTTACATTCTTAAGTCCTACTACGTGCTTATCAGACATCTCTAAAATCTTATCTACTAATAAGAATGGAGGTCTGTGAGGTAATAAAGCCATAATTTTATTTACATCCATTAATGGTTCTGCATGTAAATCATAAGATGGAACTTGGTTACGCTTTTCATTGCGAATAATCTTAGACATTTTCTTAGCAAAATTAGTATTCACTGAATGTCCTGGTTTATTTGCAATAACTTTACCTCTAATTCTTGTTCCTATTAAAGCTAAATCTCCGATTACATCAAGTAATTTATGACGTGCAGCTTCATTAGGATAATGTAATGTTAAGTTATCTAAAACCCCATTTGGCTTAACAGCAATCTCTTCTTTGCCAAATGCTTTTTTAAGGTGTTCCATTGTTTCTGGAGATATATCCTTATCTACATAAACAATAGCATTATTTAAATCTCCTCCTTTAATCAATCCGTTAGCAAGTAATGCTTCTAGCTCGTGTAAGAAACTAAAAGTACGTGCTTCAGAAATCTCTTCTTTAAAGTCAGACATTGATTTCAATGTAGCATTCTGTGTACCCAATACTTTAGTACCAAAATCAACCATTGCAGTCACTTGGTAACTATCAGAAGGCATAACGATTATCTCACTTCCCGTTTGTTCATCTACAAAAGAAATAACTTCTTTTACGATGTACTCCTCACGTTCAGCATCTTGTTCTACAATACCTGCTTTTTCAACTGCTTCAACAAAGTATTTAGAAGACCCATCCATAATAGGAGGCTCAGATGCGTTTAACTCAATGATAACATTATCTAAATCACATCCTACAAAAGCTGCTAATACATGCTCTGTTGTTTGTATTTTTACTCCCTTTTTTTCAAGGTTTGTACCACGTTGTGTATTTACAACATAATTAGCATCCGCTTCTATAATTGGATGTCCCTCTAAATCCATACGTACAAAAGTAAAACCATTATTGATTGGAGCAGGTTTTAAAGTCATTGTCACCAATTGACCTGTATGTAAACCTACACCACTAAGTGTTACTTCGCTTTGGATGGTTTTTTGTTTAACCATAATTAAATCTCTTTAAATATTTTGAAAGGCTCTTATTTTATATTCTTTTTAATTGACTCTATGTCACTAACAATCTTAGAAAAGTTTTTAAAGTAACTATATGACTTTAAAAAATCACTATGAGGTAATGCTGGACTACCTTGTACTGCCGCACCATTCTCTAAATTCTTAGTTACTCCTGACTGAGCCTGAATACGAACATTATCACCTATTGTCAAATGTCCTACTATACCTACTTGCCCTCCTATCATACAGTTTTTTCCAATCTTTGTAGATCCCGCCACTCCTGTTTGAGAAGCGATTACTGTATTCTCTCCTATCTCCACATTGTGAGCTATCTGAATTTGATTATCTAACTTTACTCCTTTGCGAATAATTGTAGATCCTAAGGTAGCTCTATCTATAGTAGACGCTGCACCTATTTCTACATTATCCTCAATGATAACATTACCTATCTGAGGAACTTTATTAAATGTCCCATCAGGATTAGGTGCAAAACCAAATCCATCAGATCCAATAATTACTCCTGCATGAAAAGTACAATTAGCTCCTATTACAGATTCTGAGTAAATACGAACTCCTGCAAATAAAACTGTATTATCCCCAATACGTACATTGTCTCCTACGAATGTATTAGGGTATATTTTTACGTTATTTCCTATTTTAACATTTTTACCAATATAGGCAAAACTACCTAAATATAAATCATCTCCGTACTCTACCCCTTCTGATAAAACTGAAGGCTGTTCGATTCCAGATTTCATTAATTTCACTTGATTGTAATACTCTAATAATTTAGAGAATGCTTTATACGCATCATCTACTTTAATTAAAGTTGCTGTTATTGGATGCTCTGGTTCGAAAGTTTTATTTACGATAACCACAGAGGCATTTGTTGTATATATATGGTGTACGTATTTAGGATTCGCTAAAAAAGAAATCGAACCTGCTGTTCCTTCCTCTATCTTAGCCAATGTACTTACTTCTATCATAGGATTCCCTACAATTTCTCCTTCTAATACTGACGCTATTTGTTCTGCTGCTATTTTCATCGAGGCAAAAATATAAAATATAATTGAAATTTAACTTTCAAAAACGTTTTTTGGATAACAAACAAAATACTTTGTCACCACTTTCGTCAATGATTTAAGGTTTAGTTCATCTGATACCGATAACACATCTTTTGTTGTCCCATCTTTTTTAAGTATCATAATAGGCTCTTTATCTTTACTATACGCTTGATTCTCCATTTTTCCTTTAAATACAAAGTATTTTGAAGCCTCATTAGAAATAGAATATTTCTTAGATACTTTATCAAGCATATTATTTAACTTTAACTTTGTTTCCTCTTTATCTGAGACAAATTCAATGCGTAATAGCTCGCGATTAATAATCATTTTACTCAATTCTGACAAAATAAAGTCATTATGGAATTGCCATGATTTAAGAGCTCCTAGAATATCTGAATCGTCTAATAAAGCGAATTTCTCTAACCCTACTTGATCGAAATCTCCTTCTTCTATCTGATTCTTTAGAAAGAATTGTAAAGACTCACTACACCATAACTCTACTCCTTTATGAGTTAATTCTTTTGCTCGTTTTAATACACGCACTAAAATTAATTCTGCACATACACTTGTCTTGTGTAGATATGCTTGCCAATACATTAATCTACGTGCGATCAAAAACATCTCTACAGAGTAAATCCCCTTCTTTTCCACGACTAACTCATCATTCACTACATTCAACATCTGAATTAATCGCTCTGAGTTAATATTACCTTCTGCTACTCCACTATAGAAACTATCTCTCTTTAGATAATCCATACGATCCATGTCTAACTGACCTGAGATCAATTGTAACATAAACTTACGGTGATATTCACCTTTAAATATCTTGATTGCTAAGTCTAACTTCCCTTCAAACTCTTTATTTAAACGATTCATAAACAAGATTGAAATCTCTTCGTGATGAACTCCCTCTACGATACTTTCTTCCATCGCATGAGAGAAAGGTCCATGCCCTATATCATGAAGTAAAATAGCTACGTATAAAGCATTTTCTTCTTCTTCAGAAATCTCTACATTCTTAAAGCGCAAAACTTGTACCGCTTTTTGCATTAAATGCATACAGCCTAAAGCATGATGAAAACGAGTGTGATGAGCACCAGGGTATACTAGATAAGATACTCCCATTTGAGAGATTCTTCTCAATCGTTGAAAATAAGGGTGTTCAATTAAGTCATATACCAAAGAGTTTGGTATAGAAATGAATCCATAAATAGGATCATTTAGGATTTTAAGTTTATTAATGTTGGCCAATGAGAATCATTTTTATAAACGTATACAAATATAGCATATATATTAAAAAAACCGCACCCCTTTTAGAAAGAAAGATGCGGTTAATCCTAATATTTCTATAATTTTATAAGTCTTAAGCTTCTAAATCTATCTGAAATGAATTTAAGAATGCTATTGACTTTTCTATATCATAATGTAAAATGCGATCAACATCTACAAAAGAAACCTCTTCTCTATAAATTTTCAAGAAAGATTCAATGAACTCACTTGATTTCGCAGGTCTTCTGAACTCTAATGCTTGTGCTGCATTCATCAATTCTATAGCTAGAATGCGCTCTAAATTATCTACTATGCGTAGCGTCTTCGTAGCCCCATTAGCCCCCATACTTACGTGATCTTCTTGTCCATTACTTGACACGATACTATCCACACTCGCAGGAGTTGCTAATTGTTTGTTCTGACTTACAATACTCGCAGCTGTATATTGAGGAATCATAAACCCTGAGTTTAAACCTGGATTAGAAACCAAGAATGCTGGTAAGCCTCTTAGCCCTGAAATCAATTGATAAGTTCTACGTTCTGATATACTTCCCAATTCAGCTAAAGCAATTCCTAAGAAATCTAACGCTAATGCCAATGGTTGTCCATGGAAATTACCTCCAGAAACGATAATATCGTCTTTATAAAACACATTTGGGTTATCTGTTACAGAGTTAATCTCTGTTTTAAACACGCGATTCACATAATCGATAGCGTCTTTTGATGCTCCATGTACCTGTGGAATACATCTGAATGAGTATGGATCTTGAACGTGCTCTTTTGGACGACTAATCAATTCAGACCCTTCTAAAATTTCATTAAAGAACTGTGCTGTCTCTATCTGTCCTTTATGAGGTCTTACATAATGAATTAATTCATTAAACGGTTCAATTCTACCATCAAAACCTTCTAAAGAAATAGCCCCTATAACATCAGCTAAATAAGATAATTTCTTTGATTTCAAAAGAATATAGCACCCATAAGCACTCATAAACTGAGTTCCATTCAACAAGGCTAATCCTTCTTTTGATTTTAATTTTATAGGCTGCCAATTGTGATTAGCTAGCACTTTATTGGCCGGTTGTCTAAATCCATCACAGAACACTTCTCCTTCACCGATTAATGGCAATGTCAAGTGTGCTAGTGGAGATAAATCCCCTGAAGCCCCTAAAGACCCTTGGTTATAAACTACAGGAAGAATATCATTATTAAAGAAATCAATTAATCTCTCTACTGTTTCTAACTGAACCCCTGAGTTACCGTAACTAAGAGACTTCACTTTTAACAACAACATAATCTTAACGATCTCTTCAGGAACAATCTCTCCTGTTCCACAAGCGTGAGACATCATTAAGTTTTCTTGCAATTGAGATAAGTTATCACTGTCTATTTTGACGTTACACAATGAACCAAACCCTGTATTAATCCCATAAATAGGATCTGCTTGTTTAGCCATTTTATCGTCTAAATACATACGACAATTCACAATATTCGCTCTTGCCTCTTCAGAAAGCTGTATTTTTTGACCTTGAGTTAAAATCTCATTTAACTTCTCGATTGTAAATACATCTGAAGTAATATAATGTACTAATTCCATATTTGTATATTGGTGGTATATAAAATTTTATCTTGTAAACACTAAATTATTACCCTTAGAATCAGCTTCACTCCATGCATACCCATCTACATTAAACTTTTTTAAACCCTCTATATCATTGACATTATTATCTATGATATAACGCACCATCATTCCTCTTGCTTTTTTAGCATAGAAACTGATTGTCTTCAGTTTTCCCTCTCTCAATTCTTTAAAATCTGGAGTAACAAGAGTTCCTTTAATCGCTTTTTTATCAATAGCACTAAAATATTCATTACTAGCTAAGTTAATTAGTAACTCACCTTGTTTCATTTCTTTATTTAAAGCTTCTGCTAAAATTGGTTTCCAAAACTCATATAAGTTTGCATTTGCTCCTACAGCCATTTTAGTTCCCATTTCTAAGCGATACGGTTCTATTTCATCTAAAGGTTTTAACAAGCCATAAAGACCTGATAATATTCTTAATTTATCTTGTAATATCTCTATTTTCTCTGCTGTTAGACTATAAGGGTCTAAACCAGCGTATACATCTCCATTAAAAGCAAAAACTGCTTGTCTAAAATCTTTTTCCCTTCCAGCTTTCTTCACAAAAGCTCTCTCTTGATTTCTCTTCCAATTTAGTTCTGCTAGATTGTTAGATATCTTCATTAGAGCCTCTAAGTCCATAGGAGTTTTAGATTGTAAAACTTCATTGATTACTTTTGATTCTTTGATGAATGAAGCTTTTGTAGCTTTTTCTACAGGCACCGCTGTTGTATAATCTAAACTCTTAGCAGGCGATATTAAAATTTTCATGATTTCTTTTTTTAGCATCCCAAATATAGGATAACTATTTAGATTTTCATATTTACTATCCCTGTGTTTTTAGGTTTTATCCTTGTTTTAACACTTTTTCTAACAGCTTTATCAACTAAATAAATCCCTAAATTCCAACTAATCATTCTCATTACTAAATAGATAATAACTAAAATGATTTAAATAAAAAATATAACTGTCGCATACATTGCTTTGCATTCATTATCCTCTATTAATCGCTCTTGTATAGACTTCTAGCCCCATCCAATATTTATCTCTATAAATAGTATAGTCAATATCAAAGCGATCTGTAAATAAGCCGATTGTTTTGAATACATCTCTAGATGCGCTTCTATAATCTTTTGTTGCAAAGAATAAAGTGCGTTCTCCAGAACCTGTCTCTCTGGCCACACTATGCAAGATTCCTGATTCGAGAATTAGATCTTCTATCTCATCCATTGTCGTGACATCTTGTTTATTTGGTAGCCCATCCTCACGTCCTTTATACTTTATAGATACCTTCACTACCCATGGGTAAGACATCTTCTGGTCCCAGTTTAAAAAACTAGTATTCACTACCACTATTAAGGGCTCATGATCAGTATTACTTTCTAATATAGAATAAGTATCCTCCTCACTATTGCGAATCACACTATCATACTTCTCCACAAACTCCGTTTCCCTATAACTTAAATAATCACTTAACTTAGACACAGTAATCAACTCTCCCTCAACACCTTCCTCTCCTTTTACCTCTAAGTAATCTATCATAGTCATTGTCTTAATCTCACCTAGGTAATTGTCTAAAAACATATAAAGAGCATTCCCTATTTCTTCTTCATTCTCAGGAGTACATTCTTTAATTATAAAACGTAAATGAATATAATCTGGATACTCATCGTCGTGAATAGGTACAAATGAAACTGTCTCTTCATCTAGTAAAAAACCATTCATATTTAACCCTATCCCTTTTACACTCGGTTTACAACTGATAAAACGCCATCTTTCATGCTCTGGAGCTGCTTCAATAAAATCATCTACAAAAGGCAATGACTTTAGTCTACCATCAGGAGAAATAATTAGTTCTCCTATCCCATCTTTTCCCATCCCTGTTAGCATATTAAAGTCTGGATTAATAGCCTTTAACTTAGGGCTGACAATGTCAATAAAATCCTCCACTACACGTTCATGATTTTCTATTGTCTTATAGAATTTCGATTCATTAGCAATAAACCAATCCCAAAACTGTTGATATTGTGTCTCTAATTCAACAGTATTTGCCTCCTTAACGCCTTTCCCAAATAATTTATCAAAAAACCCCATAACATTTCTTTTAAACTTGAGTGCTAAAAGTACTCTTTTTTCAATAAATCACAAGAAACTCTTCTACTCTACTTCTATAACTAAAAAAGCTCACAATGTATTGTTCTACACCATGAGCTTTAAAACGAATTTAACTTTTATTATTGGTCACTTAATGCCTTCATAAATAATACTATATCAGAAATTTCACTCTCTGTTAACTGTAAAGGGTCTTCTGGTAAGGTTTGGCTTTCTACTTCTAGTCCCATACCTAATCCTCCTCCTTTATTGTAAAAATCCATTACTTCTTCTAAAGTCTCATACACACCATTATGCATATAAGGACCGCTTTCTCCTATATTCCTAACAGTAGGTGTCTTAAACGAATGTTTTAATTGTGGTAGATCTGTATTAAATACATATCTCCCTAAATCACCATCTAAGACCTTACCTTGTTTATCTGCTGGTACTCCTAATACTTCTTGTTCCGAATTCACAAAAAACGGAGGAACTGTCCCATTAAACACCGGCATAAAATGACAAGTTGCACATTGTGCTTTACCTACAAATAAATTGAACCCTTTCTTTTCACGAGAAGTTAAAGCTTGTTTATTACCTCTCATATACTGATCAAAACGAGAGTTAAAAACAGAAAGAGAACGAATATAAGAAGCTAACACATTTTCTAATTGCCATACTTCTATTTCCTTTTCCGTTTGGTATACTGTTTTAAACTGTTTTTTGTATTTTTCTTCTTCGTTAAGATGAGCTACTATTTGTTTTAAATCTCCATGCATCTCATCTTTATTTGTGATTACATCAGAAGACTGACTCTCTAAAGTAACACTTCGCATATCCCAAAACTGCCCGTGATAATATGCTGAGTAATTCAGAGAAGGCGTATTGCGCAGAAGTGGTTGACCTTTTAGGCCTAATGCTGTTTTAAAAGGCTCACTAAACGCTTTATCTGGATGATGACAATCAGCACAACTTCTAAAACTATCTTTAGAAAGCTTTTTATCAAAAAACAATTCTTTACCTAGAGCAACCTTTGCTGGCGTTAAATAGTAAGTAGAATCTGGTAAAAAAGCATTTAAATTAATCAAATCCTTATCAAAAAGTGAGTTCACACTACCTTTTACCACTTGATTACCATCCTTAAAAGGAATCTCTAAGTCCCTTTGTATCCTTACAATTCCTTTTGCTATGGGATCTAAATACGAAGTAATAAAATCTAGATAATCAAAACTGTCCTTGTTAGGATTTTTTTGACAGATAGTTATAGCTTTATCTAATAATAATTTCACTTCTGGATAAGAAGCTGTATTCTGCCAATTCTTCGATAACTCCAATACTTGTTTAACTCCTGATAGACTAGCTGCAGCTTCCACAAATAACAATTTACTTGCTGGAGTATCAAAACCTGTAATCCCTAAAGCTGTAATCTGAAACAACTCCATCTTTAATGCCTCTAAAACTACATCTTCCGAAATGGTAATTACTTCAAAATTCTTGCGTATACTCAGTACAAAGTTTTTTAACCTCTTTGTATCAATAAGTAGTTCGCCATAATTTTCTAGATCATAGACAGGATATAGATATTCTTCTACAACCTGATACCCTTCTGCAGGTACATATTTATTCTCATCTAAATCTAGTTGATCTAGTGCAGGTCCATTAATTGATTTACTTGTATGAGGTAAAAAATAGGCAACTGCCCACTCTATTTTTTTATAAGCCTTTCTACTCTCTACGAACGCATTTCTAACAACAGTACTATCTTTACCTTGTTCTACTGCATCTACTAAATTATTTATTGTCGTTTCTAAACTATCTACTTGAGTCAATAAATAGTTATTATAAGTAATATTTTCATATATTTTGGTTTTGTTAGAACAACTAAATAAACAACAAACCAAAACAATCAAAAAAGTGTATTTAATTGTTTTCATAAAATCTAAAAAAAGACCTCTAGTAGTAAATAAGATACTACTAGAGGTTACAAAACATTAGAACTTAAACTATTTTTCTACGTTGCGAATAATCACTACCTGACCTCCTTCTTTATTCTTGTTCACACCCGCTTTATCTGCATCAACAAATTCATTTTTTTGCCAAGTATGCGAGTGAATATTAACAGAAAAAGTATTTGGAACACCTATCAACTCAGAGATATCTTCCATTGCTCCAAACTCCCAAGAACCAAATTTCTGAAGATTTCCAGATTGATTATAATTCTTTTGCCACTCCGCATCTTCTCTATTGTGCTTCATATTCAACCATGGTTTATAAGAACCATCAGCTATTTTATATTGCCAGATATAAGAATCATGTTTTGCATCGGCATAATAAGAATCTCCATCTTCTTGAATATATACATAATTCTCAGTCACACATAGGTTATCAGGATTGATTAGGTTCTTACCAGGATCACTATCTCCCTCTGCAGCAACAGATAATTTACCTGTCATCATACCGTTTTTATCTAATACTAGTTTATATACTCTTCCCCACATCGTAAAACCATTTACAGGATTACCTCCGCTTGCTTGCCCTGTTGCAGTAAAGTAAATTTCATTTCCTTTTCCTGCACCTTTTCTATAATCAACATCTTCTACTCGAGAAAAGCGAATAACTCCTAGCTCCATATTCTTTTGATTAATCTGAGCTCCAGTCATATCTTTAGCGCCTGGTATCTCTACAAACTCTACATCATACTCCATTCCTTTTTTCATATCCATCTCAGTATATCCTCCTGACTTACGTTTTAATGCATATAATTTTCCTCCTTGAAGATCACCTTTATTTCCAACATACATGATTAATTGCCCTGCACTTTGATGATTAGAAGAATACCCTTGATCTTCCCCAATTAAAACAATCGTTTTCCCATTAGAAACATCCAAAGGAAGAGGAACTGCATTCTCCATACTTGCTTTACCCAACGCTGGCAATACTCTATCTCGATTAGATTTAAGATCAGTAGATCCCATAGGATCAATAGCATGTACCATACTTTCTTCTCCCGACTCTCCAGCTGTCAAGAATACAGGTCCAAAACCATGTATCTCTGGTTTTGCTAAAGTAGCAGAACAAAGCCTTGTAATCCCTCCTATTCCATCTACAATATACTCTCCTTTAACAGGTTTAAATGTTTTATCTAAATAAACACGAGAAACAGATTTCATAATCTCATGATTTGTAATCATCAAATATCCATCTCCTTTAGGATCTTTCATAAAACCAGCCCCATCAGGTTGTCCTCCAAACACGAAATCAGGAGATTCACTTAATTTATCTTCACTCGAAATAAGAGAAAAAATCTCTAATTTTTCAAAACCAGGCATCGCGTAAACAAAAGCTAGTGTTTTTGAATGATTCTTTAAAACAATTTTGTCGCCATTGTTTTCCCCTTCGCCACTACCTGAATTATTATCATCATGGCACCCTACTACAGACGCAGTCATAACTAGACCTAAAATCCAAGTTGGTAATTTGTAGTTAATTTTCATTAGTTTATCATTTTTTGTTGAGGCAAAGCTACCTTCACTAGTTAACCTTAACATTACGCATCAATTACTAAAATGTTAATAATTAATTAAAAAATCAAACAAAAAATAAGCTATGACTAACAATCTGTTTTGTTTATTAACTTTTCACAATGATAGAACCTAATCCTTTTGGATAAATATAGATTAACAACAAAAAACCCTTCAAGGTATATACCTTGAAGGGTGTGTATTAATTTACATAATTCAACTCCTCTACAAACAAAAAGCACTATCTGCTCCACCAATATGCTCTACCTTATGGTCATAAGTCATGAATCCTAATGCATGTTCTCTATCCCATGAACAATCAAAGAGATATCCTATATGAGGAGGTTCTGTCCATGATTCTGGTATAATATAGATAGTCATCGGTGTAATCAACATTCCGAACTGATTCTTATCTACAATATCAGGCATAAAAGTTTCTTTATCCTCTCCTTTATATCCATACTGCACTTGCCACTTCTCGTATTTAGAAACTAGCTTACTCAATAACTCTTCTAGAATAGTCTGTTCATTCTCTTGAACGTCCTTTACTATTCGATTCATTAATTCTGTTGCTTCCTTCTCATCTACCTCATCTTCTATATAATCTAGTAGTACTTCACATCGGATAGCTTCTTCCATCTTAAAAAAGGCTTTCCACAAAGGCAATTCTAGCTCCATTTCTATTTCTACCTCATCCCCTTCTATAGGCTCTGACAACTGTACAGGATTTTCTAAATGTTGATTAAAAAACTCATAGCAGAAAGGAGCTCTTGTGAAGATATACTCTGGCTCTACAGCATAACACAAATTTAAATAATGCAGAGCAGCTTCTTCATTTCCACACTCTAAACAACACTCTCCTTTATAATAATTGCGTACATACTCAGGATTTCTATCTTTATTACTATGCTTATCACCTTCATCAAGCCAAAACATCATCTTCTCAAACTCTCTTAATCTTATATATTCAGTAGTCATACGTCCTATAATGATAGAGGCATCATATATACAATACTTACTTTCATCAGCTAAGTTCCATTGCGCCTCTATAAAAGCAATCAAATCCTCTACAGTATCTGTATTCGTTTTTAAACCATACCTGTCTAGATAACTATATATACGATCTATTACCACTTGTGCCTCTTCCATACTATTTTTATTTTTCAAGGCTAAAATTAGGGAATTTATATTTTATCTAGTGTATAAAACATATTGCTGAACACTCAATCTTGATTATAAATTATTTTATTTATATAACTCCCCTCAATACTTAGGTTGCTATTGAAACACAAATAGTACTTTTTACCGTTCTCATAATGCACCTACACTTATTCTCAAAATGTTAGTTCTGAAGTTATCGAACTACGCCCAACCCCAATAACACCAAGGGTTTAACAGCTAAAAAAAGCACTTTGTTCGGGCATGGTTTGGAAGTTGTTCGGAAAAGTATTGCAAAAAAGGGGGCTTTTCCGAAGAAACACCGATGAATACCGCATAAACACTCGAAAAAAGTGACAAGTGTTTTTTAGTAATTTTAAACCGATAGTACTAAATGAGAGTTTTTAGCCTTAAAAAATATAGTACTTTTTAAAACTAAACGAAGAAGTATTTTTGCTTTGATTTATATACTTTCAAGTTAAAAAGTATTCAGACAAGGTTCTGATTTAAAGCAAAATACTCTGCAAATATACAAAAAAACTTTAACTCCTTTTGAGATTACATATCAAATCCCTTCTAGCTAATAAGGAAATGACTTAAAGAGCTTATTTTACTCATAGTGAACCAAGGAAAGATACGTGGAAACAACTAATGATAATCTATTTAGTGTACAGTAAGTCTAAAGTTTTAGCTAAATTAGCTCCCTTATAAACGAAACTCCCTACAACTAAAGGGACTGTACAGACTTTTAAAATAAAAATATGAATACTTCTAATCAGCCTATCAAAATAGGTATTGTAGGTTATGGTAACTTAGGAAAAGGTGTAGAACTTGCTATTCGTCAAAATACTGATTTAGAATTAGTAGCTGTCTTCACTAGAAGAGATCCTCAAAGCATTCCTACTGAAGCCAAAGCGATACATATCGATCAAATCACAGAATATAGAGATATCATCGATGTAATGATTATCTGTGGTGGGTCTTCTACTGACCTGCCAGAACAAGTGCCTTATATCGCACAGTGGTTTAATACAGTTGATAGCTTTGATACCCATGCTAAGATTCCTGAATTCTTTAATACGGTAAACAAAGCAGCTAAAGATCACAATAAGTTGAGCCTTATCTCTACAGGATGGGATCCAGGGCTGTTCTCTATGCTTAGATTATTAGGGGAAAGTATCTTACCTCAAGGGGAAACATATACATTCTGGGGAAAAGGACTAAGCCAAGGACACTCTGATGCGATTAGACGTATCTCTGGAGTTAAAGGTGGTGTACAATATACTATCCCTATAGAAAGTGCTTTAGATAGAGTTCGCCAAGGTGAGAATCCTGTGTTAACTACAGCTGAGAAGCATGAGCGTATCTGTTATGTAGTAGCAGAAGATGGAGCTGATACTTCTATCATAGAACATACTATCAAAACAATGCCTAACTACTTCGCTGATTATAACACTACAGTACACTTTATATCTGAGGAAGAACTTAAAGCAAACCACTCTGCTATGCCTCATGGTGGTAAAGTGTTTAGATCTGGTATCACAGGTACAGACACTAAACAAAATATAGAATTTGGACTAACTCTTGAGAGTAACCCTGAGTTTACTGCTAGTGTATTAGTAGCCTTCTCGCGTGCTGTATATAAATTAGCTCAAAAGGGAGAAGCTGGTGCTATGACTGTATATGATATTCCTCTAGGTGCATTATCTCCTAAGTCTGCAGAAGATCTGAGAAGAGAAATACTATAATTCAATTAGGAATTTAGAATTGTTGTCTTTCAGGCATTAGGGGATAATTATGTGATAAGTCTTTGCAAAAAGAACACAACAAATATAAGGTACAGACGGAACATCTTCTGTCTACACACCGTAACCACACTACACATCTACACATATTGTGTATGTATGGTGTGACACGCAAAATATTGACGTCTCTACATTAATACTCTGTGTGTACCTATTACCCGCAGAGCAGGTAATTCCTAATTAAAATAGGGCGTGATATACGTTGATGGAGACGTAAATATTCTGTATAACCCAATACGTTATACCTGCATGTAGGAAAACATCATTTGATGTTTTATGTGGATGTATGTAATACATCCCTACAATTGCGGATAATGATTGTGGTACGGTATGTACATATTGTCCGTAGGGCATCTTTTGCCTACGGACAATATGTACATATATCGCGTCCACAAACGTTGTGTATGTATTGTGTGGAGACGCAAAATATTGACATCTCTACATTAAACAATGGACTTACTCATACTATGTCCTCCTAAGAAAGTCAGTAAAAGCAGAGTGTGTGAGAAGTATTTCATCTTATGATGACATACTTATGATTACTGTAGGGAGATAAATACGTCTTTAAAACACAGAAAATAGAGAAATTATAAACCGATAATATAAATAGTTGGTATTCTAAAAGATAGAATTATCAACTATTTATATTTATCTATTTAATGATAACAAACCCTAAATCAATATCTCCCTCACGCCATATTAATTTAGAGTTATAGTACACTTCATATTTCAATGTACTATGACCTTTCTTCTTAAACTTCATTTCCAGTTTATCTAAATCCCCATTTGGCAAAGATAAATACACAATATATCTATCAGGTGCAATATAAGAACCTCCTTGTATTTCTAGATAATATTCCGTCTTTCCTTCAATAGATACAGACTTTATTATTTCTGATCCTTTTCTATAAATAATAGATGTGTTTTGACCATTTGTATCTGCTTCATATAATACTATTTTTTGATGAGAAAAGGATCCCTCATACGTAGGGTCTAATAGATTATGTCCTTTAATATCCTTTAACATGATGCTATAATTAGTATCAACAACTGTTGGACTAAATTCATCGTCACTACTACAAGCTATTATAAGTAATAGACTCATAAAAAGTACTATCTTTTTCATCTTAATATATTTAAAATCAGCATAACAATTTTAAAACTTATAATTTAGATAAATATATAGTATTCAAACATTAAAAGACTATTTCTATAACTAGACAAAGTTTGTGGTTACGATGTACAGATGTATGAAATAGTCCCTACGATTATGGAGATGACTTATGACTACTGTGTGGAGACGAAAATGGTATGTATGTATATGTATGTATTGTGTGACACGCAAAATATTGCATCTCTACATTGATACTCTGTGTGTGCATATTGCCCGCAAGGCAGATAATTCCTAATTCTTAACTCCTAATTCCTAATTAAAAAAAGAGGCTCTCGCCTCTTTTTTGTTACATTTTTATAATGATAAATTCACTTCTTCTGTTTAGCTGATGATCCGCTTCACTACATGGTACTCCATTAGAACATCTGTTCTGTAGTTGACTTTCTCCATATCCTCTACCTGTCAGACGATTTGGTTCTATACCTTGCGAAATCATCCATTTAATAGTTGCTTTCACACGTCTATCTGATAAGGCTAAATTATAATTGTCATTTCCTCTACTATCTGTATGTGAACGCACATCTATGATCATAGCTGGGTACTCTCTCATTACCTCAACAACTTTCATCAACTCTATCGATGCATCTCTACGGATAAATGATTGATCAAAGTCAAAATAGATAGGTTGTAATTTTAGCTTCTTAAATAAATCATCGTTTATACCTACTGTCTCATATGCCTTATCTAAACCGATATTCACTTCTTTATCACCTGCCACATCAGCTGCAGCAAATACTAACTCTACTGTACTATACTCTGGTGCTTCTGCCTTAATACGATACTTCTCACTACAATCTAATGTCTCAGAACTATACTTACCTTGCTCATCTGTCTGAATGGTTTTAGACTTTTCATATAATCCATCTGATATCACAACAGTTGCATTAGGAATACCTTTCTTTGTTTTAATATCATATACAGTACCTATTATATGCTGTAGACATGCTTTCTGAATAAAAGAATAGATATCATCTCCTCCTAACCCTTCTGGTCGGTTTGAACTCACATATCCTGCATTTGTGTCTCTATTGATATAAATAGAAAAATCATCAAACGGACTATTAATAGGCGCTCCTAAATTAACTACTTCTCCTATCACTCCATTTTTCTCTAACTTAGCCGAAAAGATATCTAATCCTCCTAAACCTGGATGACCATCAGAGGCAAAGAATAAATAATTATCAGAAGAAATAAATGGGAATGTCTCACGCCCTGCTGTATTTACTTTCTTCCCGATATTCTCTACACCTCCATACACATCATTAGGATATAAAGCTACTCTAAAAATATCTGACTGCCCTTCGCTTCCCTCTCTATCAGAAGAGAAATATAACCATTCATTATCTGGTGTCAACGCTGGGTGCGCAGTATTAAAGTTATCTGAGTTGATTGGTAATTCTTTTATATCTCCCCAAGTACCATTAGCTTGTTTAGTAGCACTAAATATCTTTAATAGAGACGAGTTTTTCTTATTGTTTTTACGCTTTCCTTTTAAATTAGAATTATTACGAGTAAAGAACATGGTCTTTCCATCCTTCGTAAATACAGCAGTAGCATCATTAACCTTAGAACTCAACTCAGGAGCGTAAACAACAGGCTCTCCTAACTTACCATCTGCTAAGATCGTACTACTGTATAGTGTAGTAAAACTCTCATTCGTCCACTCGTGTAATTTCTTACTTGATAATTCACTAGAAGGACGTGCAGAAGTAAAAATAAGTTGATCTCCTATCACTGCTGCTCCATAATCAGAATAAGGAGTATTAATAGATGTATGTGTCAATTCATAACGAGCTGTACCTTCCTCTATTGTTTTTAAATAGTCCTTATTCGCTAGGTATAATTTTGCCCTAGAGTCTTCCTTTTCTAATACAACGAACTGCTCCATTACCTTCTTAGAAGCATCATATTGTTCAGCAGCTTTTAAGGTTTGTGCATAGCGATAGTAGTACTCTGAAGGAATCTTCACTGTATCCTTATCATCATACTCTCCATTAAACAGCTCTGTATACCATTTATTAGCATCAAGTAGCTTCCCATTAAAATAATATGAATCAGCTAATTTCATTAATATATCTCCATTAATATACCCTTTTTTAGCCATGCGTTCATAGATTTTTATAGCATCTATATAAGCTAGTTTTTCATACTCTTTGTCGGCTTTCTTCTCAGCTACACGCTGAGCTTGTACACTAGTACTTAGCGCAAATAAAGCAATACTTAATAAACCTGTTTTTAGTAATTGTTTTCTCATACGTTAGATTGGGAATGTGGGGTTAATCACCTAATACAAAACTACATTAAGTATTGTCAAAAACACAACAAAACAGAGGTTACGCCTACAATAATACCACATAACAACTACTTTACAACTATTTATATATTAAAAATTATTTTAAAAACAACAAAAACAAACAAACCATAACTATTTAGTATATTTTAATAAAATATAAGCAACCATATACCCCATACTTTCTAATTTCGCCTTATTTACTTGGACTAGGAAGCTTTTGATTATTCTGGACTATCCCCTTCATTATCTAGGCATTTACCTTTGTTGCTAATCAAACAATAGATATAATGCATATACATTTTGTAATTCACGAGGAGTATGAAGGACCTGGTGCCTTTTTAGATTGGGTAAAAAATCATAATTATAGTGTAAGTATGACTAAACTATATGAAAACAATATTTTGCCTACCTCAGCAGAACACATTGATTTACTAATCGTATTAGGAGGACCTCAAGATCCTATTACGACAACAGATGAATGCCCTTATTTTGATGCACAAAAAGAAAAAGAATTGATACTAAAGTGTATACTTGCTCATAAAGCGGTTATTGGTGTTTGTCTAGGGGCACAACTTATAGGAGAAGCTCTGTGTAACGCTTATAGTCACAGCCCAGAAAAAGAGTTTGGTGTATGGCCTATTCACCTTACTGATGAAGGAAAGACCCATCCAAAGTTTAAACATATAGAAAATGAACTTCCAGTAGGCCACTGGCACAATGATATGCCAGGACTTACACCAGATGCTATAGTACTAGCTACTAGCGAAGGATGTCCTAGACAAATAATAGAATATTCTAATCTAGTGTATGGATTGCAGTGTCATATGGAATTTACACCAGAAGTAATAGAATTAATTATTGCTAATGACCAAGAAAGCTTAGTGAGATATGCTAATCATCGCTTTGTACAGTCTGCTCAACAACTAATGAAATACGACTATACTACAATGAATCAAGCCTTATATACATTCTTAGATAAGTTAGTAGAAGAATATAAACAACTATCTGACGTTAGACCACTTCATCATCTATAAACAAGAAGCCTGTATTTATTAGAACACACTTCTAACTCATACAGGCTTCATATACATAGAAAGAGTCAAGATATTCTATTATCCATCTATACTCATTTCGATACATTCTTTATTAGAAATTTCTATATCTATAATATGATCAGCGATAAGCTCGTCTCCTATCGCAATAGACGCTGTAATATGTGCTAAATTATGTAAACAGATTGTA
The DNA here is from genome assembly GCF_001485415.1 of Myroides odoratimimus. Lineage (GTDB taxonomy): Bacteria > Bacteroidota > Bacteroidia > Flavobacteriales > Flavobacteriaceae > Flavobacterium > Flavobacterium odoratimimum. The sequence goes on along the minus strand of NZ_BCMQ01000003.1, from coordinate 181,961 downwards.
ACACTATATACATCTAAGGTATCATACCAATCATCATCTGCTTTTCCGTCTAAGAAAGGAAGGAAAGCGTTATTCTCACTATTATAGAATCCTATTAGCTCTTCACGCAAGTCTGTAAGCCAATATAGATAATCTATCACCTTAGACTGTGCTCTGCTATCAAAAGGAATATCGCTAATAATCAAAAACCGATCAAGTGGACAGTACTTATTAAAAATAACTACTCTCTTCTCTTTTATACCATATTGATTATTAGTCCCCTCTACAAGGGTGATATCTTCTGGAAACAGAAGGTCTATTGTCTTTCTTTCTCTTAACTTTCGAAGATCTTTTACACCAAAAATATCTTTATGAGTCTTTGCTTTCTCTGAAAAAACAAAAAGCTTATCTTGGATTTTATGAGTTTTACTACTTTCTACTTCAAGTAACAATCTATATGCAGTCTCCCAATACTCTAATAATGCATAAATATGACTCTGCAACAATAAATTCTCACTCGTTTGTTCATCTGCTTGCAATGCATACAATAAATCAAATAAATCAGACGCTAAGTCCTTAATGCTATAACTCTCTCTAAACATTTTAGAAAGTTCATTGTACTTTTTTTTATATAAACTTATACTCATCACCTTTTTAATTACGTCTATCCTCTTTTATATATTATATACTTTTATATATGCTCCACAAGAACATTCTCTTAGGACACCTCTTTCACGATTAAGTCACTAAAGTTCTCTATTTGTACTACTTGATAAAACTTAGATACTAAAACTATTCTTATTCATCGTAGAGAATTAAAAACACTATAAACAAGTAATATAGTAGATACTATATACAGTAAATATCTAACTAATAAAGTTAATTATTTTAGTACTCACTAGCTAAAGATAAAGAAAAGAATAATGACTTATATTTGCATTTCACTCTTTTCAATTTATTTAGATGTAAATTAAAGAGATATCTCTATATATTACTATGACACAGACGCTAGATCAAAAGTTTACCAAATACGAGAAATTCGTTATTTTCATATTAGCCATCACACAATTCACTGTTATCTTAGACTTTATGGTTATGGCTCCACTAGGAGATCTCTTACTAAAAAGCTTATCTATGTCTACACAGGATTTTGGGATAGCTGTATCTGCTTATGCATTTAGCGCAGGAGCTGCAGGACTACTCACAGCAGGCTTTGCAGATAAGTTTGATAGAAAGAAACTATTATTGTTCTTCTACATTGGCTTTATCATTGGAACCCTATTCTGTGGTTTAGCAAACTCTTATGAGACACTCGTATTTGCTCGCATCTTTACAGGACTATTTGGAGGAGTAATAGGCTCTATCTCTATGGCTATTATCACGGATATCTTTTCACTAAAACAACGAGGAAGAGTAATGGGGTTTATACAAATGGGATTTGGAGCAAGCCAGGTACTTGGTATTCCTATAGGCTTATATATTGCTAACAAATGGTTTTGGGAAGCTCCTTTCTTTATGATTGTAGGATTGTCAATACTTATCGCTATTGCTATTGGGTTCTATTTAAAACCTGTCAGAGATCACTTAAGTCTACAACCTCAAAAAAAGGTACTTACGCATCTGTGGAATACTGTGAAAAACAAGGATTATAGAATAGGATTTATGTCTATCACCATGCTATCTGTAGGAGGATTTATGATGATGCCATTCGGAACTATCTTTGCTGTGAATAACTTAGGTGTTCATCCAGATCAGTTACCTATCCTATTTATGATATCTGGAGTTACCTCATTAACATTAATGCCTTTTATAGGTCGTTTAAGTGATAGAGTGAGTAAATACAAATTATTTACCATTGCATCTATTTGGTTAATGATAGTTAGTGTGGTCTATACTAATTTTTCTCAAATCCCTTTTGCTCTAGTAGTTGGAACAAATATCTTAATGATGATCGGTATCATGAGTCGTATGGTTCCTTCATCAGCCTTAAACAGTGCTGTGCCTGATACAGCTGACAGAGGAGCTTATATGAGTATTACTTCTTCACTTCAACAGATATCAGGAGGTATTGCTGCTGCTATCGCGGGACTAATTGTCTACCAAGAGCATGATAACAGCCCACTTGTTAATTACAATATCGTAGCTTATGTACTTGTTGTTGTATCTACTATTAGTATTATCTTAATGAGTAGAGTTAATAAGTTAGTACGCAAACGAACTTTATAAAACTAAACAAGGGAAGTAACTTACTTCCCTTGTTTAGTTTTATACTTCCATACTGCGAGTACGCTCTTCTTGTAACAAGCTTTCTTCTTCCTCTTCATCGGCATCTATTTCAGTAACCAATGTCCATAGCTCAGGTGTTACTTTTAAATACTGTGATAGTAGATTCTCTCTTTCTATCCTTACCATTACTCTTCTCAAACTAGTCAAAAAGCCATTAGTAAAATCATCGAACTTATACTGATCTTCTAAATCCTTTACAATATTGTGATATGCATCTTCTATAGGTTCATAAAGGCGACTACCAAGGCTTCTAAGTTCTAAAACATAATCTTCTACAACTTCATAAGTCCAATCTGGTGGGTAATACTTTCTCTCTCTATTCAGCATATCGGTGTCTAAACTCAATAATACATATCCATTATATGCACTACAGTTAAAAGCAAAAGAACAAAACACTTCTTCTTTTAAAGTAGATTGGCTGATTAGTTCAAGTGATTTTCTTACATAATTATATACAGACTCTTCGAAGTTATACTGTTTTTCGAAAGTTTTCCAATTAGCTATTTCTATCATTCCAATTGTTTTATTTTAATATCTCCATTTACGAACTAGGTCTTCTCCTATCAGCTCATCAACTATTTGTTCTGTCCATTGATCAACTTGATCCTGGCCTACCTCTCCAAACAAATCTGCTTGTGCAAAAACCAAACACCCTTTTAAATAATCATCAAAATGACTAAACATCTTCGTCAAATAAGGCTGACTATCGTGGTCAAAATAATAGATTTCTTTAGTCTCTTTATGAAAACAGAACATATTACCATTACCTAGATAATCACTAAAAGTAATTAAGTAAGGTAACACTGATAAGTCCTCTTGTGTGAAGCTAGGACCGTATTCTGGGTGAGGTTCCCATATTTTACCAAGATAATCTATTTCATCAAAGCTGATTAACTGTTCGCCTATATCAGCTACCCCAAACACTTTATAGAATTCCTTTAAAGAATTTGGTAAACTTGTTGCTATTCTTGCTTCTAATAGTCGTATTTCCTCTTCTGATTTGGGATCAGCTAAATCATTTGACCAATTATCAGCTAAGGACTCAATGATCAGCCTAGTCTTATCTTCCCATAAAGGATCACCTATTCTAATAAAAGGAATGATGATATCTTCCTTCTTATCTATACATAATGTTGTCATTTGGTCTAAAGAATACGGTTATCAAATAAAATAATACTCCCTCTTCGTCTCTAAACTGTGTAATCCAGCGTCCCCAAGTCTCTTGTCCTATCTCTAATTTATTACCAAAACTATCTGTATACTTCCATCTGTCAAAGATATCTTTCTTTAAACTAGCGCTTTCTCTACCAGACTTATAGTTATAGTCTCCCATTAAATCTTTTCCAATAGAATACTTAATCCCTCTTTTCTTGTCTTCATAAATTTTATTCCCAAACAAATCTGTACCGTACTCAATCCTGTTTCCTTGGTTATCTTTTATCGTCACTTTTCCAAACATATCCACCTCATAAGTTGCTGTATAACGATTAGTATACTTATACTTCTTAACTAAGTCCATTAAGAACAACTGCTGCAACTCGTCATCCTCCAGAATCCCGCTATATTCTAAGTTTAGGTACTCTTTTGAAAATTCTAATTTATTTCTATTATTATCTGAGAAATCTAAACCTCCAAAGAAGGATTTTTCTAACTGAGCATCATATCTATTATGTGAGTAAGTCCAATCTTCTCTATAATTTTTCTCTATTTTTTGAGCTTGTGCTTCTGTAGCTACAAATAACAAACCTGCTATCAACAAACTCCTAAACAATGTCTTTCCTTTCATATTTACCTTTTAGTATTTAAACCCAGATTCCGCATTAGCCAAATACTACAAAGCAATTCTACTTCGTAGCTCTTTCATTAGCTCTAAAACCATACTATAGTATGCTATACTCACTTACTCAGGCCTATTTTTATATAATTACTTTTCGTTTAGATGTCTATCGTAATCTGGATTAAAAAAAGAAGTTTAGAGCATAGATGCTTTAAACTTCTTTTTATCTTATTCTTCTACGTCAGAGCGTACATCACATATTTCTTCTACCAATTCTGGGTAAGCCTTTTGTAGCGCTGTTCCTCCTTTTACCTCTCTATTCATCTTCACATCTACATCATCATAGTTCACTACGTCTGGAAAAGACTCATAAATAGCATCTCTTATTTCTTCTGACTCTTCGATACCCGTCATCTCTTCATTAGCTAAGTCTGCTACATACAATAACTCTTCTGCATCACACTCTCCGATATCAAAACTATATTCTCCATTTACAAAGTTCTGAATATCACTACTAATTTCTTCTACAAAATCTTTACCTTTAAGTAATAACCAACATCTGAAATAGATAAATGCATCATCAGAAATCGTATCATCAAAGTCTATCACATCGTCTTCTACATCAAAATCATTATTCAAGACGATGTACAGCTCTGCTATCTCCGCAGTGTACAATCTATGTAATTGTTGTTGCATTACTTTCTCGAAAACGATTAAATGATCTTTGTCTGTTTTACTTAATAAATCAATCATTTGATCAATGTGTTGATCTTGATCATATTCCTCCCAATCAAAATCTTTTACATCATTAGATTCATCTATAATCTTCCAAAAGAAGTTATCTTGTTCTTGTTGTGTTGCTTTTAGAATACTCATTTCTGTATATTTTTAAGGTTCTTGTTCTCTTTATAAATTTAGATAATATTATCTATTGGATTTTATTTTACTCAATATTTATTTGCCTTCCAGTTTTTATCAAATTTTCTTTTCTCAAAAAAGATATTTCCTATACTTAGTTTTATTTTATCTCTTATGAAATGCCTTCTATATTCTGCTGGTTCAAAATGATAATCATCATACGCTAGACAAAAAGCAATAAGTAATTCTTGATTAACATCATTATTGGCAATCATAAAATAATTATCAGCATAACTAATACTTATTCTTTCCTTATCCCACCAAGCGATTTGTTTCCTGTTTTCAAAAATAGAGCACTTTAGTCCACGATGAGCATAAATATCATATACCTTATAGTTATAATGACATTGATAGTGAGTTTTCCAAAAAGAAAGCATTTCTAACCTTGCTGTATTCCCATACTGATCTGTTAAAACATATTTTGCAGGCTTAAATAGACCTGTACCTTCTCCTCTTCTAATATTAAAAACAGGAATATCACTACTCGTCGAAAACAAATTAATATCTACAAAATCGCTATCTGCATTCTGTTCTGCATAAAACCTTTTCTCTTTATTGATAAACCCTTTGTACTTAATCAAATGGTAATCTATCAATTGATCTACTTCTATAACCATTATTCATCTTTGTGTTTGACTCTATAAAACTAAAGATAAAAAGGCTCTCAACACTAGTGTTAAAGAGCCTTTTTATCCTAAAATGCTTTATTTATTTTTATTGTTAGGTTTCCACTGTTTATCAAAACTTCTGTTTTGAAAGATTAAGTTACCTAGATCATAATTAAACACACCTTTATCTTGAGATTTATAAGTATAGTTATCATAAGCTAAACAACAAGCAATCAGCACTTCTGCATTCACATCATCATCCGCTATAATTTGATAATTATCTCCATCAAACCAAGACACTGCCTGCTTATCCCACCATGCTACTTGCTTTCCATTTATAAAAACAGAACACTTGCGCCCTCGATGTGCATAGATATCATATACTTTATGTTGGTAAGTACATTGATAATGAGTCTTCCAATAGGACTTCATCTCTAATGTAGCTTCTTTTCCTTGACTATCAGTTAATACATAGGTAGGATACAACAGAAAGAACTTCTTTTTGACCTTAAAGGCTTGTTCATTGGTTGTTTCTGCAAACAAATTCACTTCTGCAAACAACTTAAAAAGCTTTTGCTTTCCATAATACATCTTTTCTCCATCAATAAATATGTCATAATGACTCCCAATAGAGATTTTATGTTGATTAATATCAATAATCATTCAGTAAACAATTTCTAATTCTATTGTAAAAGTAAAAAGAAAAGACGCTCCAAATACTATTGAAACGTCTTTCTTTATATTAAATTAAATAACTATTGCTCTTTGATTGCTAAAATTATTCCATTGCTGTTCTTGACCAATTACTTCTAATACTTCGATTAACTTATAGACTTCCTGATAAGAATTATACAATGCTATAGGAGCAAGACGAATAACATTAGGCTCTCTATAATCAGGAATAATATTATGATGTTTTAAGGCTAAACAAATTCTATAAGCTTCATCATGGACTAATGCCACATGTCCTCCACGCTTATAATCCTCTGTTTCATTGTTATACGAATATCCATACAGTCTTAGTCGGGTATCGATGAGATACATCATATAAGCTGTCAAGTTTAATGACTTTGCTCTAATATGCTCCATTCCCGCTTCTTCATATATATTTAATACTCCTTCCAGAGGAGCCATCGAGAAGATATTCGGTGTACCTGTCTGAAAGGCTGTTATATCAGAAGCTTGTTCGAACTCATGCTTTAGTTGGAACTGTGTTTCGTCTTTATTTCCAAACCAACCTGCAAGTCCCACTGATTTATTAAAATGTTTTTTATTGATATAAAGACCTGCTGTAGAACCAGGACCTGCTGATAGATACTTATAATTGCACCAGATAGCAAAATCTGGATTAATTAAGTCAAAATCATGTGCTACTGCTCCAATAGAGTGACATAAGTCAAAACCAATGTATATACCGCGTTTATGCGCTTCATTCGTTAGGCGTTGCATATCTAGGAGTTGAGCACTTCTGTACAATACAGAAGGCAATAAAATCACTGCTACATCTGGGGTCATCGCCTCTATCACCGCATCCTCATCAATGAACACTCCATCACTACTCTCTACTACTTTTAAAACTTCTTCTACCTTCATCCCCTTTAATGCTATCTGACTATCTACAGCATATCTATCTGTCGGGAAGTTTAAATCATCTACAAGTATCTTATAACGCTGCTTAGTAGGTTTCCAGAATGTCGCTATAACCTGGTGTATATTAAGCGTTGTATTAGCTGTAATCATTACCTCATTCTCCTGTGCATTAATCAAACGACCTACTCTATTTCCTAGATTCTTACCATAGTTAAAGTAATGTCCACTCTCTACATTCCAAATTAGAATACCTTCACTTTTCCATACCTCCATCACTTGTAACAAAGCTTGCTCTGCATCCTTAGACGCTAACCCTAGAGAATTACCATCCATATAGATCTTATTATCTGCTAAAGGGAAGAATCTTTCTCTAAATCTATATAATACATCTGCCTTATCAAGTGCTTTCGCTTGTTCTATGCCTGGTTTAAAATCTTTATTTGCCATTGATCCATCATTTTTATTAGCTGCAAATAACAACTATAAATGAAAAGGAACTTTTCAATCTGTGTCTAATAGCGAAACAAAGAATAACATCTATGTCTATTCCCACAAAAAAAGAGCAATTACTTGCTCTTTATATTTTTTAAAACCTCTCTCTGCTTGTTTAGATAAGCTACTTTCTCGGGTTCTCCTGACAAACTAATCAAAGTAGAAGTCCGTTTTATCATGTTAATGCGATGTTCTTGTGCGTTATTAAATGCAGGATCAAATGATAAAATACTATTTGGACTACTTAGATGTACTACACTTGCTTCTAATCCATCAGATTTTAAATAGTTATGAGAAATATCTAATCCTAAATAAGACAGATAAAGCTCTATCTCTTTATTCTTATACTTCCCTGTGCTTCCTATCAAGCTAAGTAGATCTATTACTTCATTAAGTTCATTTTGTATTAGTGTTTTATCCTCTTCTGTTAGTGTATTGATCTTATAAAAATACAAGATATCGTATACCAATGTATTTAATATATCAGGACCTAAGTACACAGTGAGTTTAAAGTCATGTAAAGCTTGCCAATATCGTTGTTGAATTCTTTTGATAGCTGAGGTTATCTCAATTTTTTTAAACGCTGTCGGTATTAAAACCCCTTGGTTTAATTCTATTTTCATTAAACGCAACTTCATCAGGTTATCTGAAGCTAAATACAGAAGCTCTGGAAGCTCTTTACACACCATGTGAAGTGTATGTCTACTTTTTTGTTCAAACCCCTCTAAAACGTTTAATTCAGCCTCTATCATCCTGATGTAAACTTGTTCTAAAGTATCCTCCTTTAATACTCTTAAGTTACAAGTAATCTTATCTCCTCCTTCTCTAATAATTAAAGAAGTAAGATTAATGTTCATTGCTTTTGCTATCGTAACTACCTCTGTCAAGGTAAACTCCACTTCTCCTCTGATTCTTCTATAACAAGCTTCCTTACCTAAATGAATTAGCTCAGAGATAAAATCAACTAGCTTTATTCCCTCCGGCAGTTGTTCTGAAATAATATGAATAAAATGTTTTTGATAAGCTGACATAGGTAAAAGAATAATAAGTTTTTATCATTTAGTTATACTCCTTGGAGTCTAAACCATAGCTTTTTCAATAATTTAAAACCATCTTTTCTCTCTTTTTTCACTTCTTCTACTTGTAGCTCTCCTTTATCATCTAAGTAGAATCTATAACTAAAAGCAAACTGCACTTCTTCTCCTTCATTTTTCAACAGACCAAAGCGCAAATCATTGAAATAGACTTCATCTTTCTTTTCAGAAAAAGTATAATATCCTTCACTAATCTTTACTAAGCGTACAATTAGTGGGTGACTCTCTAAAGACTTTATAAGAGTGTGGTTTTTAGGAAACTCCTGAAAGGTAATAGGAGACTTATCAAAGAAAGAGTACTCTCCTATTAAAAAAGAATCTTTTGTTTCTACAATAGCATTCCAAAGGATAGTATTCATCACTGTAGGTTTTACAGACATTTCTGTGTACTTAATTCCTTGGCGATCTAATGCGTCGGTAAAACTGTAAAAAGCGAATGCCTTAAGCATTAATGTAATAAATAGATAGAATGAACTTACATAGAACCCCATTCTATTATAAAACATTCTTTTGTCTAAATTTGACTTCTCTCGCATTGAACGCACCAAAAAGTATGCAAACGGTAAAGTGTATAAAGGATCTATCACAAAGATAGACTTGAATGCAAAAGAGTAATCAAGAGGCCAAAACAGCCTAGTGCCCCATGTGGTAAACATATCTAAGAGAGCATGTGTAAAGAACCCCCAAAAGAAAAGCCAAAACCCCTCTTCGTAAGTTACTTTATTCTTTTTCTCTATAAAATAGAGTAAATAACCGAACAAAATAGCTCCCAAAAAAGCAAATAGAATAGAATGTGTGAACCCACGATGTACTTCTACAGCTGTGATAGGATCAGTAAAAAAAACAGACAAAATATCTAAATCAGGTATAGTACCTGCTATTGCTCCATAAAGAATTGCCCTATTGCCTATCTTACGACCTACAATAGCATTTCCAACCGCACCACCTAGTATGATTTGTGTTAATGAGTCCATGGTTTTTTTTCAAAAATACAAATAAAAAGAAAAGATACCCTATAAACCTAATCACAGCTTGACATTTTTATACTCTCTATCCCATATAAATACAAAAAAAGAGAGTATCTAGTAGATACTCTCTTTTATATGTGATATACATTCTAATCTTAAAGTTCTTTAAAGATTGTATGCATTAAACGTTTTTTATCATTGATGCTTTCTTCTAGAGAAATCATTGATTCAGTTCTGTAAACTCCTTCGATATCATCAATCATGTAAATAACTTCTTTTGCATGACGTGTGTTTTTCGCTCTAATTTTGCAGAACACGTTAAACTTACCTGTAGTTACGTGCGCTACAGTTACGAAAGGAATTTCATTAATACGCTCTAATACAAACTTAGTTTGTGACGTGTTATGTAAGAAGATTCCAATATATGCGATGAAAGCATATCCTAATTTTTCATAATCTAATGTTAAAGAAGAACCTTGGATAATTCCTGCATCTTCCATTTTCTTAACACGAACGTGAACAGTACCTGCAGAGATTAATAGTTTTTTTGCTATATCTGCAAAAGGAACTCTCGTATTGTCAATCAACATATCTAGGATTTGGTGATCGATTTCATCTAAACGAAATTTACTCATAAATCAATTATTTATCTTATTATAATCTATAATTCTGTACAATAATACTAAATAAAATTTGGATTTTCTGAAAAAAAAATAAATTTTATTATTTTTTTAATAAATAATTAACCTCTTCAGCCTTTAAATCAATAACCTCAGTTAATCTTTTATCTAGTACTTCATCAATATTTTCAATACTTTCTTTAAAAAAGAGATTTTCTTTTATACGATGATGGACAAATTTACTCTCTTTTTTAATAATATCAACAATTATAGGATAAAGTTTAACATTATCTTCTTCTAATTGCTCTAAATATTGGATTTTCACAATATAATCCTCGTCAGTTTCTTTAAGTTTGACAAATTCAATAGCTATATCATTGAAGTTTTTACTGTTTTCTGGAATACTAAAATAGGAATCTACTGTATTATTCTCATAATTTGAAGAAAATATCTCAGAAACTACCACTAGTAAGCTTCTAAATATAATCTTTCTGCTTTCTTCTCTTATATAATCCTCAGGATAATGTCCTGCTTCAAATAATATGGTTGGTATACCTAGTGATTGACAATAATCTCCAATACAATTTATATTAAACCCATCATCAAACCTTCCTACTTGTCCTGGAATTACCTTTTGAAGTTCTTTGTTCATTGACACGATTAATTTAATTGCTTTTAAGCGATTATCGTTAATCTCTCTTTCCATATTATAAGAAGGAGCTAAAAAAGAAACTGTAGCAGGTTTCCCAGTCTCTCCTACCCCAAATATTGTTCGCTGATCATGTAGGTTAAATGCATAGTCTGGTTTATACTCTTCTAATAAAGTTCTAAGCAATTTACTTTCTGGTTGACTAAGGTCAATAGAGTCTCTATTAAGGTCTACCTGATTTGCATTTACTCGAGTATAATAATGTGCTCCATCAGGGTTCAGAATAGGCACTATATAAAAGGTAAATTTAGCATACCATTCTTTAATGAAACTCTCTTTTTCTTGATGGAGTAAAAGAAGAAAATCTAATACTGCTTTTGTTGTTGTAGATTCATTTCCGTGCATCTGAGACCACATAAAAATACGCGTGCTACCAACACCCCATGTTATCGTTTTTATCAATCTTCCTTCTACTGATTTTCCTTTCTCCTCAACCTTGAAGTTTAGGTTTAAGTCATTTAAAAAATCAACAATCATGTCAGCTGTCACATATCTACCTGACACACATTTATTGGTATAGTTATCTACTAAAAAGTTATAGTTCATCCCTCTATTATTATATGATGTTACAAATGTAAATAACTTATCTTTTACATCTGTAAACAATTTAAAGTAACTCTTTGTTTACAAAAGTAACATACTTAAACCATAACTACCATCAGCAACACTTTAGAAGTTTACAAAATTAAACAATGCTAGCTACTTAATTATTTATAAGTACTTTATATATTATTACTTAAACATAAACTTTAGTGTTGTTTACAATTCTAAATATGTATACATTTGTAATATTATAAACAATATTACATTTGTAAACACTATAACTATTTACTTCTATAAACAAAATGCTATGGATAACTTTGTAAACAGACTTGAATTTATACTTCACAACTATGACTACTCTGCCTCTTCTTTTGCAGACAAAGTTGGTGTTCAAAGGTCTAGTTTATCTCACCTTTTGTCAGGTAGAAATAAACCTAGTTTAGACTTTATTTTAAAAGTAAACGAAGCTTTTCCTGAGCTAAGTTTGGAATGGTTAATCAAAGGAACGGGTAACTATTTAGAGAAAGACAATACCACTACTATCACTAAAATTATCCAAACTCCTCCTTCTACTCCAATGACCACTCCTTACTCAACTGATCTTTTTTCGGCTGAAAAAGAAGAAGAATTAGCTCCAAGTTTTGTAGAGAAAAAAGAAGAAATAACAACGGAAAAAACCACCTCTATTCACGACCAAAAAGAAGAAAATAGTACTGAAAATATTCTCCCTCATTTTGCTTTAGGATCTAATAAAGGAGAGATTGAACAGGTGATTATTTTTTATAAAGATGGAACATTTAGTCAATTTAAACCGCGATAATTCTAATCCATATCACCTAGTAAAAATTGCCGTTTTAGGTATCTAATATTTGATTTATCTTTGAAGGAAAGTTGAGCTAGAAAAAAATGATAAAGAAAATCCTAAGTTATTTTACCCCAGTTATAGAAAAGAAAATTCCCTCAAAAGTTAGTCAACAATTAGAAGTAACTTGGATTGATGGACATCTAGTAGTAGATACTAAACACACCAACTACTCTTACGGTAATCTAGAAAAAGTACTAAAGAATGGGCTTAGTTTTATAGGTTTTGAGAAAATCAAAAAAATGAACAAGGTGCTTATCCTTGGTCTTGGAGCAGGTGGAGTTCTCAAAACATTAAGAGATGAAGTAAAATACCAAAATGCCATTGATAGTGTTGAGCTAGATGAAGCTATTCTATTTATTGGTAAAAAGTACTTTGATATCGAAAAGTACAACACTAACCACGTTATTCACAACATAGATGCTTTTGAATTTGTCTTGCGTTCTAAAGAACAGTATGATCTAATCATCATAGATATCTTCCAAGATGCAAGAATGCCCGACTTCTTATTTGAACGTTATTTTGTTGAGAGGCTACAAGAATTACTAAACCCAAAAGGTTTCATATTATTCAATACCATAGTACTGACAAAAGAAGATGAGACTCGTAATGAGCATTTTTACACTTTATTTCCTAAAGAAAACTATTCTATTCGGTCTTATCCTAAACAACAAAAGTATAACGAACTCCTTACTATCAAGAAACTACTATAACAACTGTACTTTTAATTAGACAAACCTTGTTTTTCTAATATTACAAATAAGTATCTTTGTAATCCTGAGTTTAAAAAACGAAACAAAATGATTGAAATTAGAGAAGCTAAAACGAATCAAGAAATTAAAGAATTCGTTAAGTTCCCTTTTAAACTATATAAAGACAATAAGTACTGGGTTCCTTCTATGATTAAAGAAGAGATCAAAAGTTTTGATAGAAACAATGATATCTTCAAGACTGTAGACGTTCACTTTTACCTAGCTTATAAAAACAATGAAATTGTAGGACGAGTTGCTTGCTGTATCAATTGGACAGAAGTAAAAGATTTACACAAGCCTAAAGTGCGCTTCGGATGGTTAGAAATGATTGATGATATTGAAGTGACAAAAGCTTTAATAGACACTGTTATCGCATTCGGTAAAAGCCAAAATATGGAATATATAGAAGGCCCTATGGGATTCTCTAATATGGATAAAGCAGGAATGCTGACTAAAGGGTTTGATTATATAGCAACCATGATAGGATTATACAACTTCGAGTATTATCCACAACATATGCAACAACTTGGTTTTAAACCTGAGGCTGAATGGATTGAATACAAACTCGATATCTCTAAATTTGATAAACCGAAAATAGACAAAATGTCTTCTCTTATAAAAACGAGATACAATGTAAAAGTACTAGAGTTCAAAACGATTAAAGAACTAATGCCTTATGTTGATGAAATGTTTGCTCTATTAAACAAGACTTATGCAGACTTACAAAGCTTTGTACCTATAGAGCCTTTTCAAGTAGAGCACTATAAAAAGAAATACCTACAGTTTATTCATCCAGACTATATCTCTTGTATTATGGATGAAAATAATAAAATGATTGCTTTTGCCATTACAATGCCTTCTTTCTCTAGAGCATTCCAAAAGGCTAACGGAAAACTCTTCCCTTTTGGTTTTTGGCATCTGTTACAAGCTATTAAGAAAAACAGTCACGCAGAGTTTTATTTAATTGGTGTAGATCCTGAATATAGAAATAAAGGAGTTACTGCAATAATTTTTGAAGAGATATACAAGTGTTTTTCAAAACACAATATCACATTTGTCGAGACTAATCCTCTATTGGTTGAAAACAATAAAATTCAACAACTTTGGAAACAGTTAAACCCAGAGATTCACAAAGAACGCAAAACATATCGACTAGATATTCAATAAATATACAAGGCTAATAGAACTCACTATTAGTCTTTTTTTATTAATTAACTTTAAAATCGTCTGATAATCAGCATCATTTGTTTTATTATTTATCTCTCTTACTAAATCATTACTAAACCCTTTATAATAAAGGTATTGCCCCTACTTTTATTTATAAAAACAAAGCGCAATTACATTCAATTAAAATTACTTTTTCTCAACAAACTCTATTTAAACTTGTCAAAACATCAAACTTTTTGTATTTTTACAAAAATCAAATTTATTTAATCAAGCTTATTTAGCTATTTTATTAAAAGAGATATTCCATAGAAACACAATATTTGTTTCTATTTTTTTACTTTCAAATCAAAGGTTTTTACCTTTTCTATTTTGTCTTCATCTTTTCTGTAAAGCCTAAATAAGCATATAAACATTTTTTTATGCTTTCAATTCATAAAATAGACAAACACACCTCTACAAACGAATCACAAATCAAAGAATATGTTGATTTTCTATACCTTCATTTAGAACAATATGGAGACGAGAAACAAGATATAGAAAAAGCAATTCACTACGCTCTTTCTTATGACAATAAACCAGGAGGATTTGTATTAGTTGCCAAAAATCAAGAAGAAAAGATTGTTGGTATTACAGTCTTATTAGACACCTTAATGGGAGGATTTATCCCTGAACATATTCTTGTTTATATCGCGATAGACTCTAGTGTACGTGGTCAAGGTCTAGGCGGACAATTAATAGATAGATTAAAACAGGAAGCTCATGGCTCTATTGCACTACATGTAGATAAAGATAATCCTGCTCAAAACTTATATGAACGAAAAGGCTTTGAGAAAAAATATATAGAAATGAGATTAACAAAATAGGAAGATGGCTTATATAACATTAAATCAAAGTAAGTTAAAACATAATTACAACAAGCTAGATGCTCTATTTCAGGAGAAAGAAATACACTGGGCTGTTGTAGGTAAATTACTTTGTGGTGATGAGACCTTCCTCAGAGAGGTTTTAGCATTAAACCCTCAACAAATATGTGATTCTAGAGTTTCTAACTTAAGAATGATCAAACAAATTGATCCTACAGTTGAAACCATTTATATAAAACCTGCCCCTAACGGTAGTATTGAAGAGATTATTGAGTACGCAGATATCAGTTTTAATACAGAGCTAGAGACGATAAAACTTCTTTCTGAAGAAGCCAAGCGTCAAAATATTGTACATAAAATTGTTATTATGGTAGAACTTGGAGAGCTAAGAGAAGGTGTTCTGAGAGAAGAACTAATAGACTTCTACAGCCAAGTCTTTGAACTACCTAACATAGATATTATTGGGCTAGGTACTAATCTTACCTGCATGTACGGCGTATTGCCTAATAATGATAAACTAATACAGCTAACGCTATTTAGAGACCTCCTGGAACTCAAATTTAAAAAAAGGATCCCCTATCTATCTGGTGGTGCATCTGTAACGCTTCCTTTAATCTTAAATGACACGATCCCTACAGCTATTAATCACTTTAGAATTGGAGAGACCTTATTTATGGGAACCAATGCCTATGACAATGTAGCTTATTCTGATTTTGAACAAAATATCTTTATGCTTCATGCAGAAATTATTGAGCTATATGAAAAGCCGATGATGCCTGAAGGAGAAATCGGATTGAAAATGACAGGAGAGAAAGTAGAGTTAGCACCAGAATGGGAAAATAGTGTGAATTATAGAGCGATTATAGACTTAGGATTATTAGATATAGAAGAAGACCACATTACACCTATCAATGCTAAACAGCAATTCGTTGGGTCTAGTTCTGATATGATGGTCATGGACCTAGGAGATAACCCAGAGAACTTAAAAGTGGGTGACACAATCTCATTTCATATGAGCTATATGGGAATTCTTAGAATTATGAATTCTAATTATGTTGATAAAAGAGTAATCACCAAGGAGTAATTCCATTATTCTTAAATTAAATTCGTGTTAAAAAAAATTTATTAAGAATTCTCTTAATTACATTTGTTTTCCTCAATCAAAACATCTTTACAATATGGTTTCAACAATTATACCATTAGGCGGAGTAGCTCCATCTGAATTAATAGTTGTTGTTGCAATAGCTTTATTACTTTTTGGTGGAAAGAAAATTCCAGAATTAATGAAGGGACTTGGAACAGGAATTAAAGAATTCAAACAAGCTACAAGAGAAACAAATACAACTAATGCTATTGCAAATGAGAATGCTCAAGAGCAAAAAAGCAATGTTGAATCGACAAATGAACCTATTAAATAAAGGTTTTAAGCAGAAAGAGGGATATTATAATAATATCCCTCTTTTATTTTCTCTTATTTTAAAAACTCTTTTTCTAAATCTAATGGAGCGATGTAGACATTGTCCTTATACACTCTCATATTACCACCAGAAATCTCGTCTATTAAGATAATATCATTAGTAGCTTTATCTCTTCCAAACTCTAATTTGATATCATATAACTCTAGATTCTTAGTAGCTAATTCATCCTTTATAATTTGGCAAATCTCTTTAGTACGAGATTTTAAAATTGCATATTCTTCTTTTGACAATATACCTAACATTTCTAATGCATCGTCAGAAATAGTTGGATCAGCTCTTTCATCATCTTTAATGGTTACTTCTACGAAGCTATCTAGTTGTTGTCCTTCTGTACAATAAGCGCCATATCTTCTAAAGAAACTTCCTACTGCTCTGTAACGACAGATTACTTCTAATCCTTTACCAAATGGTATAGCTTCTTTTACAATCATCGATACATCTTCTATATCAGCCGAAACATAATGTGTAGGAACATTCTTTTGTGCTAAAACTTCGAAGAAGTGTTTTGTCATTTTCAATCCACTCTTACCTGCTCCATCGATAGTTAAACCTACTGTATTTGCACCTGGATCGAATACACCATCTTCTCCTGTTACATCATCTTTAAACTTTAAAAGAACTTGATTGTTTGATAGACTATATACATCTTTAGTCTTTCCTTGATACTTTAATGTCATTGTGTGTTAGTGTTGTTATTAAAGCTCAAAAATAAGACAAATGTCCCAACTCCAACGATTTTTCAGAAACTTTATTTATAGTAGCTATGTCTAAAACTAAACAACATAAAAAAAGCTGGAAGTAATGAATACTTCCAGCTTTTATATTTATACTTATCCCTTAAATAAGGTCGAAATCACATCTTCTACTTTCTGATCCTCCACTTCTATAACTACCTTCTTTAGGAGGCACATTCTGATACACAGTTTCAACTAATTTTAATAATCTAGACGGAGAAATTCCTTTCATGACCATATAATTAATAACTCTATCTGCTCGTCTATCAGCTAACCACTCATCATATTTAGCATTACCTCTCGTATCAAAATAAACGTGAACTCTCACTCTAGCTTCTGGATTATTATACATATAAGCTACTATCTCATCCACTGATGCTTTATTATCTGTATTTAAATAAGAACTATTAAAATCGTAATAAAAAGATGGCAATGTAGAGCTATCATAGTTTACGTTAGAAGTTCTAGTTGTATTATAATCGCCACTTGCTATTGTATTACCTCTATTTTGAGATTCACTTACTACACTTGTTAATCCAAAATTAGCAACTACACCATTATCCATTTGATTCAAAAGAACCTCTGCTTTACTATAATTCTTTGCAGCTGTAGATACCTTATGAATATCTGTCATCCTTTTAGGTTCGAAAACATAAGCTCCATCTGCAGAAGTATATACTGTAGCTATTCTATCTCCTGATGAATTAAAGAATGTTACTTCTCCTTCTCCTATCGGATTATTTGTTTTTTTATCAAATACCTTACCCTCTATTTTCTGAGCAGATACAGAAATAAAACTAAATAAAGAAAGTCCTAAAGTTATTAATTGTAATTTTTTCATATCATTCTAGTATAGACTAATAAACATTATTATTCTCCTTACACAAAACTACACTTTATTTTATAATTTTTAACATTATAGTTGTTTTATTTAGAGCAATATGTTTTGTTTTTGCTTTTTACCTAACAATAAATGAGTATACAAAATACAATTTCATTATTTATTCTAATTTAGATTAAAAAACTCAAATATTACACCATAGTTGTCACTTATTGTTAATTTACAAAGTCATTGTTATCGATTTCGCTTTCAAAAAAGAAACATTATTAGTAGTTATACTTCTAAATAATGAATTCAATAAAAAATCCCTTACAATCAATGAAAATAATATAAAAAAAACACCTTTT
This sequence comes from Myroides odoratimimus, assembly GCF_001485415.1. GTDB lineage: Bacteria > Bacteroidota > Bacteroidia > Flavobacteriales > Flavobacteriaceae > Flavobacterium > Flavobacterium odoratimimum. Next base: position 163,333 of record NZ_BCMQ01000003.1, on the reverse strand, counting down.
GCGAATTATTTTAATCATTTGTATAATTTTACAGCGATACAATATATTTAATTAAGAATCTAATGACAGCGGAAGAACTAAATATTATTGCAGAAAATGCTCTTAATGATCAATACAAAAAAATAATAAATCAACTAAAAGAATCTGCTATAAAAGGAAAGAACTCATGTATTATAAAGAATTTACCGACTTCTATATCGAAAAAACTAAAAGAAAAAGGCTTTGTCATCATTCCTATATATAAATATAGGTACAATTACTTCCTCTTTAAAAAGAGGAGAATAAAATATTTTTTAATCCAGTTTTAACTTGTTTTATAGATAACAGATCTTCACACCTTACTAACCTTTTACACATACCTTATCTTAAAACTGGAATAGTGTTTGTGCATTCATTATTAAACACATACAATTTTTAATAATGAGACTTTTACTTATTTTTTTTCTATATTCTTTTTACTGTTTGGGTCAGAATAAAAAGACTACAATCACTGCCTATCAAAAGAAAACTCTACAAGAAAAAAATATTGTTAGAATTATTAAAGATTCTTTAGGTAATGAATCTTATCAATTCCTAATCAAACCTAAAGCTCTTAAAGCTGAAATAGAAGAGTACTTTACTCCTCATTTTTCAAAGATTACTTCTCCTATACTAACTATCTTGAAGCATAATAATCTATACTATTTTATTTCTAATAGTAAGGATTATACTCTTATTTCTCTTGCTCATTTAGTTTCTATACCACGTGTAGAAGGTGAGTATCTTATATACAGTAGTAATAACTGTATTATACCTAATAATAGCCCTATCTGCTATCCTTCTTCAGACGGGACCTCTTGCCTAGAAAAACAACCCTCATGTATAAAATTAATAAAGAAGAAAAATTAAACTCAGATTCTACCATAGACATATAAATGAAAAGTAATTATACAAAATAGGGCTAAATTAGAGAGTAAAGCATAGTTTTAGAACTAATGAAATAGATATGAAGTGAAGTGCTTTGTAGTATTTGGCTAATGAGGAATCTGGATGAAAAGTGATTAATGGGTTACATTCACTTTAATAAATAAAGAAACAAAATTCTCTTTTTCATTGTACCTTTGATTTGATTTTATATCTAATCTCTATTTTGTATTAAATAGCCTTAGATTGATTTAAATTCATTTACTTATTTCATACACTTTATTAATATGCTTAGACCTTGGCCCTTACAAATTCAAATTATTAATACTGAAAAAAAAGCTATCTATCTCCAAATAGCTGACGCTATTATAGAAGCTATAAAAACAGGTCAACTAAAAGAGGAAGAAGCCCTACCAGGAAGTAGAAAGTTAGCAGAAATCTTAGGAGTAAATAGAAATACAGTTATAGAAGCCTATGATGTCTTATTAAGTGAAGGTTGGATTATGTCCAAATCGCGTAGTGGAACTTACGTCTCTAAACTTGCTGACATAAATATAACTCCTCTCAATAAAATTCCTATAAAAAAAGAAAGTAAATCAACTATTCAATACAATATCACCGTTGATGATGGAAACCCTGATACTTCTATTGCTCCTGTTGAAGAATTAGCAAGAGCTTATCGCCAAATATTTAAGCGAAAAGGAAAGTGGCAGATGATGGGATACTCATCTCCTCTAGGATTATTTGAGTTTAGAGAACATATTAGTAAAATGCTAAATCATTGGCGAGGTATGCAAGTAACTGCCGAAGAAATATGTATTTCTAGAGGAAGTCAAATGGCAATGTACCTTATCGCTCAAGTACTACTAAAGAAAGATGACTATATTATAGTAGAACATCCTGGATATAGAAAAGCATGGCACACATTTGAGCATGCTGGAGCAAAATTGTTATATGCTAATGTAGATGAACAAGGAATTGATATCAATCAAGTCGAAAGTCTTTTAAAAGAAAACAAAAGAATTAAAGCTATTTATATTACTCCTCACCACCAATACCCAACTACAGCAACCCTTAGTTTACAGAGGAGATATAAGCTGATAGAGCTCTCTAACTTGTATAACTTTACTATTATAGAAGATGATTACGACTATGAATTTCATTACGGACATAGACCCGTTATGCCGATTAGTAGTCTTCCGAATGTACTAAACTACGTATATATAGGAACATTAAGTAAAGTCGTAGCTCCTTCTCTACGTATCGGTTATATAGCGACTAACAATGATCTGATTCAAAAAATAGGTGAACTTAGAAGTATCATCGATGTACAAGGTGACAATATCATGGAACAAGCTATCTTACAATTAATGGATGACGGGACCATAAGAAAACATTTAAAAAAAGCACATAACTACTATAAAAGCAAGAGAGATATAACTGCCGATTTACTAGATAAAAACCTTAAAGAACAAGTAAATTATACAATCGCTGATGGAGGGTTAGCAATATGGTTAGTTCCTAAAAAAGATACAGATTGGGACAAACTCAAAAAGAAACTAGACCTAGATAAAATTGCTTTTATGGGGCCTGAAAGGTTCTCCTATAGTGATAAGTTACAAGGAATACGGTTTAGTTTTGGATCATTGTCAGAACGACAAATAGAAGAAGCTATACTATGCTTAAAAAGACATTTATAACAAAAATAAATTCCTTTAGTAAAGACTTTACTAAAGGAATTTATTTTTGTTATAATCATTGGTATTATTTACGCAATGCTTTTTTAACTGCAGGAGCAATTTTAGTACCTAATAGCTCTATGTTTTTCATCTGTGTTAAGTGATCAGGCGCTCCTAAATCACTGTGCATTAACCAACGTGTTAACCCAAACATCTCTTGATGATATAAAATCTTATCTACTACTTGATCCACATCTCCTATGAATAAAGCACCGTCTCTACTTCTTCCTCCTTCATACTGCTCATAAGTGTAAGGTTGCCATCCACGTGATGCCCCTATTCTATCCATCTGTTCTTTATATACAGGGAAATAATCTTTAGCTAAAGCATTTCCGTCTAATCCTACTAATCCATGTGAGTGCGTAGCGATCTGCATTTTACTAATATCATGACCTGCATTAATATACTCTTGTTTATAGTAGTCAAAGAATGGTTTATACTGTTCTGGCATTCCACCGATAATAGCGAACACAAGTGGCAATCCTAATTTAGCCGCTCTTAATACAGACTCTGGTGTTCCTCCTGCTGCAATCCATACATCCATTGGCTGTTCACTTCTTGGGAAAACCTGCTGTTCTTTTAGAGAAGCTCTGTGTTTTCCTGTCCAGGTCAATGGACCATCTATTGCATTGATATTCAACAATAAATTAAGTTTTTCTGTAAACAACTCATTGTAATCATTAAGATCATATCCAAACAAAGGGAATGACTCTATAAAACTTCCACGTCCTACTGTAATTTCTGCTCTACCATTAGACATAGCGTTTATAGTAGAGAACGATTGATATACACGTACAGGATCATTAGAGCTCAATACAGTAACAGCACTCGTCAACTTGATATTCTTAGTTACTGTAGCTGCACCAGCTAATATAATATCTGGAGTAGAGACTGCGTAATCTTTACGGTGATGTTCTCCTATACCGAAAACATCCAATCCTACTTCATCCATTAACTTAACTTCCTCTATAATCTCATTTATACGTTGTGTACTTGACTGATAACTATTGTTTTGTTTGTCGAATTTTAAATCCCCAAACATGCTAATTCCTATTTCCATCTTTATCATTTTTTATTATACTATAAAATTACTCCTATTAATATGGATTATACTTAATCTATATTAAGATATGCACAGCCAGATATTGTCAATAATGCTCTAGCCCTGTATAAAAGCTTAATATTATTCAAAGAAAATGACCAAAAAGGCATTTTAAGTTAAAAAAACAGCTTGTTCAAACATAAAAGTATTACAGTTTTCTACATTTAATTAAAGAACTTAATCTCTTTTAGTATAATTTGAAGTTGTAAGAGATATAGATTAACAATCAAAAAGTTTTATTCGCAAAAAGGACACTTTTAGTAAGTTTTAGCGTCAAATTAGGAAATTATACTGTGCTTTTTTTATACTTTTGTCCTACAAGATTGATAATAATAAGTTTTAGAAGTATAAATACTAGATTCTTTAATACTCCTTACTTATTACAAGTAAATCTTACGTCTTATCTGATTAAGACACTATCATTCAGTATTTTATTATTTTTCAATAAAGCTGAATGCTAAATAAGAACTATCATAGAACATAACGTTCTATTTAAGTTATAATGTTGTTTCCTATTATGAAAGCTCTATTGTTGTTGATAGAGCTTTTTTTTATTGTATCCTATAGTAATTTTTAAACGTTACTAAAACAGCAAAATTACTTTGATTATCAATAAGTAATATATCCTTAAAGATCATTAAAAATTAGAAAACTAAGTGCATGTTCTTCGGGAGTTTATTGGGCAGTCTTTGGATGCTCTTCGGAAAACTGCCCCTCAGTCCGAACAAATACTGAACTCTTCCGAAGAGCTTCCGAATAAATGGGTGTATCAAAAACTCATAAATACTGGTAATGAGGTATTTATGATTTAATAAATGGAAATAAATAGACTTTTTTGGAAATATTGAGAAATATTTGGAAAAGAATGGAAGAAAATGGAAAAAAGTGGAAGTAAGCACTTTTTCTTCGAAAGAAATAGCTAAACAACTATTTCTTTCTTCAACTCTTAAAATATTGAAAGCTCTACCAAATACTCTATCAAGATTAGTTTAATATTTCTTTGCTATCCATCATAAAAAAAAATATTGTTTTAAACCCAGATTAAGCGATAGACATAGAAACGAAAAGTAATTATACAAAATAGCTCTGAATTTAAGAAAAAAGCATACTGTAGTATGGTTTTAGAAGAAATGAAAAAGATATGAAGTAGAATTGCTTTGCAGTCTTTGGCTAATGCTTAATCTGGGTTAAACTTTCCTTCTCGACTTTTACAGTCAATCTAATATAACTAGAAGTTGATTAGAACCATTTTCTCCATTTAAAATAACTTATCATGAGAACAACCAAGCCTAACATTACCCATAAAGTATAGAAATAACCATTCTCTGTTTTTAATTCTGGCATATTCTCAAAGTTCATTCCATACACTCCAACAATAAATGTTAGCGGAATAAAGACTACAGATACAATAGTCAATACCTTCATGATTTCATTCATTCGATTGCTCTGAGAAGAGAAATAATAGTTGGTAGCACTATCTAGTTTGTTTAGATTATAATCTATCTGATCGAGCATTTCATAGCTTTTATACTGTAATCGGTCAAAGAAAACAATACTATTTCTACTGATTTGACTCTCTACATTCTTTTTATCATGCTGTGTTTTTAGGTTGTATAGCACTTCTCTTAGCGGTATAATAGCTCGTTTTACCTCTTGTAGTTGTTGAGTATATTCTTCTATACTTACCAGAATTTGCTTGTGATATTTAGTTCTAGCCTCTAAAAGAATCTGTTCTACATTATCTTCTATCAAGTCTAAGGTTACAAAATAACTCTCCATTAAAGAATCTAATAAGCCATACAATAGATAGCCCGAATCTTTTCTTCTTATTTGTCCTGTTTTGGTTCTAATACGCTCTCTGATCAAATTAAAGAAGGCTCCTCTTTTCTCTTGAAATGACAACAGTACATTCTCTTGGAGGATAAAGCTTATCTGTTCTATCCCTACTAGAATATCTTCATTAGAAGACGGCAAAATGGCCTTAACACTAAAGAACAGTGTATTATCTAACTCCTCTACTCTTGTTCTTCTAGAGAAATTTAGAATCTCTGCCATGATATAAGATTCTATATGAAAAAAACTTCCAACTTCTTTTAATAAATCTATATCATGTAGTCCATGTAGATTAAACCACTTTATAGAATTAGGAGATGCTGCTAATAATATCTCTTCTATTTCCTTCAAACTTAAATCATTGTACTCCTCGAATGTATTCTCATCGTAGATAAACAATTGCATAGAAATAGGTACCTCTGGAAAAGAACCTGCATATTCTAGAGAATTTGGCTGAAGTTTTCTAGTTTTCTTATATTTAACTCGTCTCACATTTTGTAAATTTGCTTAAAGATAAAAGTTTTTAGACTTTTATCTCATTTATAAGCCTAAAAAAACAACTCAAACAAATATGAAAACACTAATTAAGAATATAAAAGAAATACTACAAGTTAGAAATGAAGCTATAGAGAAAGTATCTGGAGCTGATATGGCAACTTTACCTAAGCTAGACAATGCATATCTAATTATAGAACACGACTTGATAGCGGATTATGGTACGATGGATACTTGTCCTAATGAAAGTGAAATGGATCAAGTAATAGATGCTACTGGGAAAACCATCTTACCTACATGGGTAGATAGTCACACACACTTAGTCTATGCTGGTAATAGAGAATTAGAGTTCGTAGACCGCATCAATGGGCTTAGTTATGAAGAAATCTTCAACAGAGGAGGTGGAATCTTAAACTCTGCAAAAAAGCTACAAGAAACTTCAGAAGAAGATTTATATGAACAGTCTCGCAAACGTTTAGAAGAAGTAATCAGTCAAGGTACTGGAGCTGTTGAAATAAAATCAGGATACGGATTAACAGTAGAAGCTGAGCTTAAGATGCTACGCGTGATTAAAAAACTAAAAGAAAACTACCCTATAGCCATTAAAGCTACTTTCTTAGGGGCTCACGCCTTCCCTACTGAATATAAAGATAACCACCAGGGATATATCGACCTTATAGTCAATGAAATGATTCCAGCTATTGCTAAAGAAAACTTAGCTGAGTATGTAGACGCTTTCTTAGAGACAGGTTATTTCTCTTGTGAAGAGACAGAGCGTATCATTAAAGCAGGACAAGAACACGGGCTTATTGCTAAAGTACATGTTAACCAGTTTACTGCTATTGGAGGAATCGAAACTTGTGTAAAAAACGGTGCTCTATCAGTAGATCATCTAGAAATAGTAACAGACGAAGATATCGAAATTCTAAAAGGAAGTAAAACGATGCCTGTAGCCTTACCTACATGTTCTTTCTTTATCTCTATTCCTTATACTCCTGCTAGAAAGATGTTAGAAGCAGGTTTACCACTAGCTTTAGCTTCTGACTCTAACCCTGGTACTACACCGTCTGGGAATATGAACTTTGTCGTAGCTACAGCATGCATCAAAATGAAAATGACTCCTGAAGAAGCGATTAATGCAGCTACAATAAATGGAGCTTATGCAATGGGACTACAACAAGAGTACGGTAGTATAACAAAAGGTAAAAAAGCTAGTTTAATTATCACAAAACCACTAAATTCATTTTATGAATTACCTTATGCTTTTGGTTCTAACCTTATAGATCAGGTAATTCTAAATGGACAAATACAAAAATAAAAGATACCCTAGTATCAATTGCATCACAACAACATCGCTATGAACAAACAAAAACTAGTGTTATTTAAGAAAACTGATTTGGTTGCCTTGACCAAATTCAGAAGTGGGGAAATCAAATTTGGTGAAAGAGTTCACACTTTAGAATCAGAAGAGAATTGGCATAATGAATTAGCCGCTACAGACGCTAAATATGCTATTATTGGTATTCCTGAAGATATAGGTGTAAAAGCTAATCTAGGCCGTACAGGTACTTCTTCTGCTTGGCAAAATTTCTTAAACAGCCTTTTAAATATTCAACACAACAGATTCTGTAAAGGAAGCTGGACTACGTTAATTGGCCATTTAGATTTCAGTGAAGAACAAAAAGAAGCAGAACAACTAGACCCCAATAATAGAGAAGATCGCAAAAGACTCTTCGAATTAGTGTCTCGTATAGATAAAGAAGTATCACATACCATCGCTAAAATTGTAAAGGCAGGCAAAATACCTATTGTTATAGGTGGTGGACATAATAATGCTTATGGTAATATTAAAGGACTTGCCTTAGCCAAGGGCAAAGCCATTAATGTAATCAACTTTGATGCGCATACAGATTTTAGACCACTAGAAGGAAGACATAGTGGTAACGGGTTTTCTTATGCATTCGAAGAAGGTTTTTTAAAGAACTATTTTATCTTCGGTCTTCATGAGAACTATACTTCTAAGACTGTTTTTGGGGATATAAAACTTCATGCAGACCGCGTTAAGTATAATACTTATGAGCAAATACGCATTCGCAAAGAGAAATCTTTTGACACCGAATTACTAACTGCTCAACGACATATTGAAAACAATACTTATGGTATCGAAATAGACTTAGATGCTGTACCACTAGTAGCTAGTAGTGCTATCACGCCTACAGGGTTCTCTGCTGAGAGGTTGAGACAGTTCATACACTACTTTGCTAAATCTAAGAATGTTGGATATATTCACATCTGTGAAGGGGCTCCTTCTTTAGATTTCGAGCAGAACAGTCATCTTGTAGGGAAGTTAATCACTTATTTAGTAACAGATTTTATCAAATCAAATACAGAAAAAATTTAGTCTTGAATATATTACTTGTAGAAGACGATTCTCGCATCAGTGACTTTATCGTCAAAGGTTTAAAGGAAAATGGTATGCAAGTACAACTTGCTGCTTCTGGAGAAGAAGCTAGAGATCTTATTCTCAGTGCTGATTGGGATCTTATCTTAATGGATATAATGCTTCCAGGTATAGATGGTATTCAGTTAACCAAAATGATTCGTTTTAAAAAGAACTATACCCCTATACTGATGTTAAGCGCTCTAAGCGAAACCACTGATAAGATATCTGCTCTAGACAGTGGTGCTGATGACTACTTAACAAAGCCTTTTCACTTTAGTGAATTACTATCGAGAATTAATGCCTTAACAAGACGAACTAAATTTAATTACGAAAAAAAAGACCATATCTATATCTGTGGTGATTTAAAACTAGACCCTGAAAAACATCTAGTCACACAAGGAGATAAAACAATAGATCTGTCACCTAGAGAATACAAATTATTACTTTTCTTATTAGAAAATAAAGATCGCGTAGTCTCTAGGATGCAGATTCTAGAACGAGTATGGGGAATACAATTTGATACCAATACCAATGTAGTAGATGTCTATATTTCTTATCTAAGAAGTAAAATAGATGATTCTAAAGGAAAAATAATACACACCATAAAAGGAACTGGCTATATGCTACAAGAATGATATGAATTTACGCACTCGTCTTACCACCTACAGTACTATAGTATTCGGTATAGTATTTTTTATTGCATCACTTATTATATTCTTAGCTTACTTCTCTAAGACACAAGAGTCTGTGTTTAACAATCTGAAGAATACTACCCTCCTATCTGCAATATATTACTTAGAACAAGACGAGCTATCTCATACAGAGCATTCTGTTGTAAAAGAAGAGTTTAGAGCCACTATTCAGTCTAAAAATGTAGCTGTATATAACTTTAGTAATCAGTTATCCTATGGAGCTCTAGTTAATGACCCTGTACTGACAAATGCTATTTTAAACAAAACAAGAACAGATAAATCACATCGATTTAAAGCAAATGACTTTTTTTATTACGGAATATACTACCCTGATAACCAAGGGGACTTCGTAGTATATACGAGAGAGTCTACAGCTGACTTTATGAATCAGATGAAAAGCCTTATTCTTATCCTATGCATTGTACTTGTAGGAGGTTTACTAGCTATTTATTTTTTAAGTAAGTACATCTCTAATATCGCCTATAAGCCCCTTAAGAATATTGTGCAGCAGGTAAATGAGGTAAACTACTCTAATCTAGAAAACGGGATAGAAGTACCGAAAACAAATGATGAATTAGAAGAATTAATCTCTACTTATAACAACCTACTAATCAGACTATCTGAAACATTCTTGATTCAAAAGAACTTTATTAACTATGTCTCTCATGAGTTTAAAACTCCCCTTACTGCTATCAGTGGTAACCTAGAAGTTTTTGCTCAGAAAGAACGTTCTCCAGAAGAATATAATCAAGTCGTCAAGGAGGCTTTAAAAAATGTGTACAAAATAGAGAATATCTTAAGTAATCTTCTTTTATTATCAGGATTAAAAAACACAGAGAAAGATGCTAGTCTATTTAGAATAGATGAGATAATCTGGACTATATATGAAGCATTACAGGATAAGCTAACAGAACTACAGACTACCTTAGAGATAAATATAAATGTAGATGACTTCACTAAACTAGAGTATAAAGGTAACGAAACTCTAATCCATCTAGCATTATACAATATTATCGAAAATGCTGTAAAATATTCTAATAGTAAACCTGTTTCAGTAGAGCTATCTCTATATAACAATAGGCTACAGCTAAAGGTAAAAGACCATGGAAAAGGTATCTCAGAAGAAGAACTTACTTTTATAAAACAAACATTCTATAGAGGAAAGAATGTAGGCGAAATTAAAGGTAGTGGTATAGGACTGTCCCTTGCTACTATCATCTTTGAGCAACATCGTATTCAATTTGATATTACTTCTCAGTTAGAACAAGGAACAGTTATTTCTTTAATTTTTTAAAGTCTATTTTCTTTTGAAACCAAACTGTTCGATATAAAAATCTAGAATCGTGATTGCGGTCATAGCTTCCACAATAGGCACTGCACGTGGTAATACACATGCATCGTGTCTCCCCTTCCCTTGTACAGTCACCACCTCATGTGCTGTATTAATAGACTGTTGGTCTTTCATTAAGGTAGCAGTTGGTTTAAAAGCAACTTTAAAGTAAATATCCATTCCATTACTTATACCGCCTACTATTCCTCCTGCATTATTGGTTGTTGTAGAGCCATCAGGAAGGATAGAATCATTATGCTGACTACCTCTCATCTTTGTCCCTTCAAAACCACGACCAAACTCTACTCCTTTAACAGCATTGATCCCAAGCATAGCTTTAGCCAAATCAGCATCAAGTCGATCAAATACAGGTTCTCCTAATCCTACAGGCACGTTCTGTACCACGCAGATAATAGTTCCTCCTATAGAATCCCCATCTTTTTTAACTTCCTTAATTAAAGTCTCCATTTCTACTGCTTTAATAGGATCAGCACAACGAACAGGATTGTTCTCTATCTCGTTAAAATCTAATTCACTGTATTTTTTCTCAACAGCAATATCTCCTACTGAAGACACATAAGCTGTTATTTTTATTTCTTTTAATACTTGCTTTGCTATTGCTCCCGCTACTACTCTACTGGCAGTCTCACGAGCAGAACTACGCCCACCTCCTCTGTGGTCACGATGTCCATATTTTTCATCATATACATAATCTGCATGACTCGGACGATAAATATCTTTGATATGATCATAATCCTTTGATTTTGAATTTGTATTTTCAATTACAAAACCTATAGGAGTACCTGTTGTCTTCCCTTCAAATATTCCTGAAAGAAACTTTACTTCATCCGCTTCTTTTCGCTGTGTAACTATCTTAGATTGACCTGGTTTACGTCTGTCTAATTCCAACTGAATTTGTTCTAAATCTAACTCTATTCCTGCTGGACAACCGTCTATAATACCACCGATCGCTACTCCATGAGATTCACCGAAAGTAGTTACTCTAAATCTATTGCCATAAGTATTACCTGCCATATTCATGTATTTTATACAAGTTTACCACTTTTCTAAGTTTTGCACCTTGTTATTCTAGATATTTTTTGACAAAGTTACTTTCTAGACCTTACCTTATTTACTCCCAAAGTCCTTCTATATTCCCTAACCACTTCCTTTTTTAAGCAGATATCGATATATTTGTAATTCAAAATAAAACAAATGATTATACTAAAACCATTTACCAAAACGGATGCCCCAATAATTATAGATTGGAATTTTACAGAAGAAGAACTACTACAGTTTGGAGGAACTGCATTTACACATCCTCTTACAGAGGATCAAGTCTTGGCTTTCATGAAAGTAGAAAACTCTTTATTCTTTAAAGCAATTGACACTGATAATGACACCGTAATTGGAGTTGGCGAAATTATTTTGATGGAGAATAATGCTACTAAACTAGCTCGTATAGTGGTAGGTGATCGAAATAATAGAGGAAAAGGTTATGGACAAAAGATGATGCAAGCCTTTGTAGATTATTGTCTAAATGATATCCAAAGTGATTCTGTTATCCTTAATGTATTTGATTGGAATATTGGAGCTATTAAATGTTATGAAAAAATAGGCTTTACCTTTGCTGATGTTCCTATGAGAAGTTTTGATCTACCAAATGGAGAACAATGGTTTAGTAAACAAATGGACTATACTAAAAAGTAACCACTTACGATAGCTATTATATATATTTCTATTTTCTAGTGACAAAGTTGCTAGTCGATCTAAATTTGCAACAGATTATTTCCTTAGTGACTCCGTTATAATATTTGTTTTAACGGACTCACTAAGGACTCGAATGTCTAGTCCTTCTATAACTGTACAACTATAGTTCACAATCCTACTTAGTACTGTACAGTCTTATAATATTGCTTCTATTCTTTTACAATTACTCTCCTATAAGCAATCTTACCTACAGTCAAAATTGAGTTTATAGATAACAGGGATCAGCTCGATTCTAATTTTCATCTTTACTACTGCTGATAAAGGTTATTTTCTGTACAGAAATCACATTTTATTAAACTTAAAAGACATCTTTAAGCAAGATGAATACATTCATAGCAGTACAAAACACTGCTTTTATAGATAAATATAGTTTTCAAAGAAGAAAAAACAGTTCTTTTTAAGCCATTTAAGTATTTAAAGTCAATTTATATAGATTCCTCATAACCTGTTTTTCTTACTTTATATTTCCATACTAAAATCTTCTAAACACCACGGTTATACAGACATTAAGCGATATCACACTATTAACTATAATGCAATAGTATACCATAAACATTTAGCTATTTATAATTTTAACACAAGAATAAACGCTTAAATTAAAATATTCTTGTTTGTTTTTATAGAAAAATTATATAAATTGTCCTTAACAAAACCTAACTAATCAAACAACTTATTATGACACTTGAATTATTTGAAGAACTCTCAGATGTTCTGGGGGTATTCGTAGAGAAATTTACTAACCTCAACATTAAAGCAAACAAGCATTCTCTAGCTTGGCAACGATTCCACTACAACTATTTTGATTCAATGACAACTACGCTGTATAAGTCATTAGTTCACTTAAACTATGCGACTATACAACAAGAGAAAGACAATGTTCAATATGCAGAAGCTTTCTCATTAGTATTGGATAAAAATTTTAAACCACTAAGAGATATTAACTTTGACAAGTTTGAACCTAAAGTTCAACAGCAGATTTTAAAAGTAGTACTAGGTGATCTTCCTTTTTTAAATAAAGGGTTAAGCGAAGACACTTATCACTACATTAGATTTAACTGTCTAAATAGAGAAAATAGATTATGTGGCTTAGGAGGAACTTTATTTAAAGATTCTAAGACAGGAGAATTTATACTAAACTTATTCTACTTAAACATTCGTAATGAACGTATTGATTCTTTATTAGAAGTAGATTTCTATATGAAAGACAAGGCTAAATATATAAAGCTGTATAGAGAATTAGCATTAAGTAAAGTAACCACACCACAGGCTCTAAAAGAAGTACTAGATAAAAAGAATATCTCTAGTGTAGACTTTAATAATGATTTTATCTATTTCTTTGGAGAAGGGTACCTTACCTTTTATGATAAGAGAAAGTACTTACAGAGTTTAGAACTTGTATTCTTTACAAAGAATTCATTCGAGGAGATTGCTGATGTATGTGGTTTTAACTCTACTGAGTCATTGATCACAAAGTACAAAAAATTTGAAAGTAACGGATATAATCCTATTATTCGCTACTCAAACATATTACAAGCGTAATAAAAGTAAAAAAGGTTGATTCATTTGAATCAACCTTTTTATATGTAACTTAAATTGCTTTTGTCTTTTCTTTTAACCAAGCAGCTTCTTCTGCTGATAATTTTGATTCTAAAGATTCATACACCCATTGATTATAGTTATTTAACCAATCAATATGTACTTGATCTAATAGTGACTTCTCTACTAAATCTGTTGCGATATAACAGATGGTGATTGTTTCGAAATCCATAAAATCACCGAATTGATTAGAAGCTAAATCCTTAGATACTACTAAGTTTTCAATACGGATACCATGCTTACCTTCTCTGTATAATCCTGGTTCTATAGAACTGATCATTCCTGGCTCTATCGCAATATCTACTGCAGCACCATTAAAAGTATGAGGCCCCTCGTGTACGTTCAAGAAGAATCCTACTCCATGACCTGTACCATGTCCATAGTTACGCATAGTAGCCCAGATAGGACGACGTGTTATAGCATCGATTTGATATCCTCTAGTACCTTTAGTGAAGATAGCCATAGATCCTTCTATCGTTCCTTTTAAAACAATAGTGTAATCTTCTTTTTCTTCTTGAGTCAACTGTCCTAAAGATACCACACGTGTAATATCTGTAGTTCCTGTCTCGTATTGTCCACCAGAATCTACTAATAGCAATCCTTTAGCCTCTAATTTATAGTTGCTATCCAATTCTGCCTTATAGTGTGGTAAAGCTCCGTGATCTTTATATCCAGCAATAGTGTCAAAACTAATATCTTTAAAACCTGGCTGTTCTGCGCGTAATCCTCTTAAATGATCTGCAATACTCATCTCAGATAATTCGCCTGAAGCTACATTTTCTTCTATCCATTTAAAGAATTTGGTCAGTGCTACACCATCATTAATCATGGCATGTCGCTCATGATTTAACTCTACTTCATTCTTCACTGCTTTTAGCATAGTAGACGGATTCATATCCTCTAAGATAGTTACCCCCTCAGGAACAGAATCATAAGTAGCAAAACAAGTACGCTTAGGATCTAATAAGATAGTTTCGCTTGTTCCTAGTGATTTTAAGTAATTTCTTACTTCCTCATAAGGTTTGATTAAGATACCATATCCTTGTAACTCCTCAGCTGTACCTTTATCTAATTTCTTAGAATCAATGAATAAGATAGATTTATCCTGGCTGATAAATACAAAACCAAGTGTAACAGGATTACATTTTACATCTGTACCTCTTATATTCAATATCCAAGCTAAATCATCTAAAGATGAAATTAGGTGACATGTCGCTCTTTTTTGTTTTAAAACTTTGCGTACAGCTGCTATCTTATCTGGAGTAGATTGTCCTGTAATAGAAATAGGTAATGTATAAGCTGGCTCTGTTGGCAATGCTGGTCTATCATTCCATATTACATCTAATAAGTCTACATGACCATCTACCTTGATATTTAAAGGTCCTAATATAGTATTTACAGCATTCGCTACTGCTAATGAAGCTAAATTACCATCAAAGGCAACTGTATTACCTGCTTGTAATTTATCTCCTAACCATGACACATACTCAGGTGCATGTTGAACTTTTAATTTTACTAACTCAAAACCAGATCCTTTTAACTGTGCTGGTCCTTGTACAAAATAACGAGAGTCAGTCCATAATCCAGCAAAGTCTTGTGTAATCACTAATGTTCCTGCTGAACCACTAAAACCAGATGTCCAAACTATACACTTATAATAATCTGGTAAATATTCACTGATATGTGGATCTGAAGAAGGGATAATGTATCCATCAATTCCTCTCTCCTTCATCAGTGAACGTATCTTCGATAATTTTTCTAAATATGTCATTACGATAATAAATTTTTCAAGCTAAAGGTACAAAATGACGAGTACTACAAAAAGATAAATCTGTTAAATTAGAATAGTTTTTACTTCTGTAGATAGTAGCTTAATTTTTAAACTATTAAACACAAAAAAAGCCAACATTTAGTTGGCTTCTCTTATTTTATTTCTGTTCGTCTAAAATATGAGTTGGCTTAATCGTAGGATTTAATCGTAGAATTTGTCTACTCAATACATCTTCAAAAGAAAAGTGTTTTAAATGAACGTCTCTTCTAAACAACTCTGGATTATTCACTAAAGCGATTATAAAGTCTGAAAACACCTTATTACTCATAACTGTTGGATCTAGTACAGCACGTGCTCGTACAAGCTTCTTATCAGATCTTCTATAATAATCAAAAACATACTGATTAGGCTTTTTCCAATCGCGCTTACCAAAGTTTTCAAAGTAAACATCTGAGATAGATTCCTTATTATTGGTCCTAGCAGTTACCCTTTTTTTATCAAAACCAACGTTTATCATTGAGGCAACATTTAGATACACCTCTTCTCCTTCTACTACAGGGCAAGCTTGTTCATAGATTAGAATCATATTTCCCTCTCTTTGTAAGAATATATAATGTAACTCCTTATTTTCATTTTCGATTTTCCATACCATGCGCTCTTTTTTATCATCTAATGAAGAGTACAAGGTAGCAGGAGTAGCTAATCCATTTAAAGCTACTTCTTCTTTTTTTAAGTCTTTCTGCCATGTTGTTACCCATTGTCCATCTACATAGTCTTGCTTTAAAGGTAATAGGCTCCCTTCATGTAAATCATAGAACTGCCCACGTATAGAATCGTTCTTATCTAACTCACTAGATAATAGTGTATAGTAATGATAATCATGATCTGTAGTATAACGATATCTCGGAATAGCATCTTCATAATAAACAATATCAAGATCATTAGAGACATTCTCTTCTACTAATAATCCTTCATATATCTTCCCATCTTGATATATAGAATTTACTTGTATTGTATCTTGTTTATTCTCTACCTCTATATATGCCTTAGCTTGCTGATCATAAAGTGAAATAAACTTTAATCGATCCGTTAACATAGATAATGTATTAGGATATGATGCTGTCTTCTCTACAACTTTCAAACTATCATTAACAGTAGAAGTCTCTACTAGATAACTAATATCCTTCAACTTAAGAGTATCTCTATGTATAGAATCTGTCACTGTAGTATGATCTTGCGCATATAGTACTCCTCCTATACTTAGTGCCAATAATACAATACCCTTTTTCATATTTTTCTTTTTAAATAACATAGTATGCATAATCCTAAACTCCTTGTCTAAAACCATGAATATCAAATTTACAAATTTCAAATGACAAAAAAATAAAATTACGTTTCCAAAAACAATTAAATAGATAGTTATAAACCACTATATAGATATAGACACCATTATATATCAACACCTTACAAATAGAAACAAGTAAATCACATCATTATAATGATAGCAAAAAAATTAGTACCCTACTAATATTCAAACGTTTACAAGGCATATACTATACTTTTCGATACGTTTTAAAAAGTTTGTCCCATAATAAAGTGTAAAAACCATAATTACAGTTCGGATCTTGATGATGAATATTGTGAAACAAGGTAAGACACAGTATATCTCGTGTCCAACGTTCAAAGTAAGTATTCTTAAACACATCCTTGTCTATATGACCTATAGTTCCCCAAATAAGATTAATAAGTAAATAAAGTCCTATCGAAAAAGTGTCAAAAGGATATATACACAACAACAAGATAAACAGTAGCCCAAAACCAATAGCCTCTAGTGGATGTAATACAAATAAACTTATCGCATTAACACTGTTGTGCTCATGATGTCTTAGATGCGCTAATGAATAAAAAATCGGGATATGAGCTAATCTGTGAAATACATACATTAGAAAGTCCATACCAATCACTAGTCCTAATGTTTGTAGAGCTATAACAGTGATAGAGCTACCTTCTAATACATGAATATATCCATAATTATACAACCCTACTCCTAATACAAAAACGCCTGCATTACACAGTAAAACAACAAATGATAATATTAAATCTCTTCTAGTAATCTCTTGTTTTATTTCTTGAATATACTCTCCCTTCTTACATCTGTTTAGAGTCAAATACAAACCAATAGATACACCATAGAACAGTATATTCAATACTATACTAAAAAGGACTAGTTGTGTAATAGACATTCCGATCACTAGATCTAACATGGTTCTCCATTTATATTATTAATAATCAAACTTACAAAAAACATATAATAAAAAGGATGACTGCTTGAGTCATCCTTCTACATCTTATATCTATATTTATTTAGAGTATTCTTAATTACTGTTCTTCATTCTGAGCTTGTCTCTTTAGTAGATCTAAAGCAAATGTAAGTTCAGGGTCTTCTTCATTCAATATACTTCTATAAAAGGCTTTTTCATCTACAGTATAATCTGGTAATACTCCTCTACAGCCTTTCTCTGTACTAATTGAATTATTAAAAAACACTTCCGATCGAGGCAAATCAACTATTGTCTGAGTATTAGGTAGTTTATAATTAATAAACCATGATGCAGTAGTGAAGTTACTACATGTACGTGTCTCTTGTCCTATGATAATTCCTCTCTTATTCTCTTTAAATAAAGAAGCAAAATACGCTGCTGCAGACACTGTATTATTATCTATTAATAACATCGTATTCCCTTCAAAGAAATAACGATCACGAGGATAGTTCTCTACATAAGACTCGTCTAATCGATTATTACCATAGTAGTACTCATCTCCTTCTACCTCACTCTTATCATATCGCTGGAACATAAAGTTATTCATATTCTTAATATCCATATCAGAATACTGTCTACCACTAGCATCTATAAGATTCTCACGTACATTGATGTCTATTACCTTAGTTGCATATCTGTAATTGTTCTTAAACACTTTTTCTTGTGATATAAAAGAGTAAAACAAAGGAATATTACTTAGATACCCTCCTCCATTACCTCTGATATCAATAATTAAATTCTTCACTCCTTCTTCATTAATCTTCTCAAAGAAAGAACTTAACTTCTGGTAGGCGAACTCTTCTGAAAAAGCAAAAGTCTTAATCGTTAGGCAGTATGTATCGTCATTGACCTTCTGTCCATAGATTCCATAAGAATAACTAATGATATCTACTGGCAATATAGCTTTCTGTACATTGTAATAGTTTCGTGCATAGTTAACTGCCTTTAGTGTAGCTTCTTTACTCTCTACAGCATTTAGACTATCAAGATAAGTGATTTTATACTCTTGCTCAGGACTCATTAAAGACACATAGAACGAAAAGTCTTTAGCATCATCAGCCTCTATACTTCCATCCGTTGTTACATTAATACGCTTTAAGTAATCTTCTGATTTTACATCATTTACTTTTGTAATAATACTTCCTACAGGTATAGTAGGGTTGTGTTGATTCACAAACACCTTTCCATCATAAACAATGGTATTAATTGGGAAAAAAGAAGTTTCCTTTGTAAAATCCTCAAAAACGGTACTATCTGTACTCAAAGAGGAATGAGCATCGTGAATTAGAGGAATCGGATTAGATAACAAGAAATTAGCATAAGAAGGATTCTCTTCTAGTTTTTTTCTTATTTCTGCAACTTTTGTATCCAAGTCCTTTTCACTAATAGTTCGAAATGGATTAGGATGTTGCTTTTTTATAATATTAATAAGTATATCAAAATCATTTAAATAATCTTCTTTCGTCAACTCCGAATATTTCTTCTGTCCTAATACAAAAGAACTACTCAATAATAAGGCAATTAATAATAAACCTTTTTTTATCATTCCTGTTCTCAATTAAATTATCTAAAATAAAGAATTTATAGCATTTTAAAACATTATTCCAAAAGCAATTTATGCAAATCTCTTTATTTCCTAAGCATACAAAGATAAAGTTAAGCATATACCTACGCAACTTTTACTAGTATGTATATTATAACAGCTAATTCTCATTTTTATTATTTTATAAAAGTTAAAAAAACAATCTTTTTTAAAACAACCTACTTTGTGCTTTTAAATAGGGTTCAAAAAAAGAAAGGTGACCTCGCCAGGCCACCTTCCAATACAAACACTACTAATCTAAAAAGTTGAAACAACAACTTCTTACAACAAAACTATTTTGGGGTCCACAAGACACGATTCTCCACATGATTAAGACCGTATCTAGGATCAATAGCTTTTACTCTAATTAACTGAGGTCCTTCTTTTAAGCCCATAGGTATTGGCATACGCCATAAATGTTTACTCTTCCTTTTAGCGTCTACTAAAGGAGAGGTTTTCATATTTTTATATCGCCCTTGATTCTGTAGCTCTATTAAACGGGTATAATGAGGGTCTACTCCTTCATAGTACTCCATCTTTTGCCAACTTACACCATCGAAGCTTATTTCAACATCTGTATTTAGATCTGCCGCAAATACATTTGCATAAACATATCCATCGTTTAAGTGTTCTAAACTCTTATCCCACTCTTGTACTTCTGGAGTCCAAATCTGAATCTGTTTATCCTCAGCTCTACCAGATACTTTATAGGATAAGTTATAATCTCCTTTTTGTGTCTCTAGTGTCCAGTATCCCTTCCAAGTACCATCATACATCATAGCAAAAGGGATACCTTCGATATCATGAGGCCCTTGCCACCACGCACCACAAACAGCTCCAGCTACTAATTGATGTACAGGTTTTTTATTATCTCTTTCAAAGTACTGATGATACTGTGTATGTGTATGTCCTACAGCTACAAAGACTTCTTTATAGTCCTTAAACAAGTCTAGAAACTCCTGCTTATCTTCCATAAACTCAATAGGAATATGCATCATCACTTTTACTTTATCATACTTTAGAGCATAACGAGCTAGTACATTTTGTATAAAAGCTTTTTGTACCTCATCTATTGTTCCTATATATTCTTTGTCATTTACAGGAAGTATATTATTAAGTACTAAAATAAACTCCTCTCCATATTCTAATGCATAATAAGAAGGGCCAAAAGCTTTCTTATAACTACTATCTCTATCTTGAAGTGTTAGACCTGATCCAAAGTTTAAATCATGATTTCCAACTACATAATATATAGGACTACCAATTACACCTAATGCTTGTGATAAAGGCTCAAATACTTCTAAACGATCAAAAGCTAAATCTCCAAGCGGAAAGATTAAATCTGGAGGTGTGGTAACTAATTCGCTTACCACGAGTTTTTCTACGTGATGAATATCATCCATTACATCCGACTGCAAATCTCCCAATAAAACAGCCTTTAGAGATTTATCCTCCTCTTGCTTATACACAGGAAAATCATAACTCTTATATTCTTCTCCAAAGGGGATATAAAACTCAACTTTATTAGACTTTGACAAAGGAGACTGATATCCTGAAGGCTTGATTAAAAAGATTTGACCTTGCTCTAAACTGTTGATCTTATATTCACCTTTAGCATTAGTCACAACTAAATCCTTGCCATTACTGATCAAAACATCTTTCAACAGAGGTTCTCCTTTATCGTATTGCCTATTTTGATTGCTATCTTCAAAAACTCTACCTTTTACTTGTGTCTGTTGTGCCCAAGCTCCACTCGTTATAATAAGACTTATACCTACTAATAAGCGCTTCATTAGTTATCTAGATTTAAGAGTTTTATAATCTTATGGTATACTTCATTATTCTCATAAGTTCCTCTAAACTCACCCGATTTAGGTCCATAGGCAAAAATAGGCACCATAGTTCCTGTATGATCATGAGAGATGAAATCCCCTTCAATAATACCTTGTTTTACATCTCCTTGTGGAATTGCAAAACCACCTGTCTCGTGATCTGCTGTTATAATAACTAAGGTTTGCCCGTCTTTATCTGCAAATTTTAAAGCTTCTGTTATCGCTTTATCGAAGTCAATTCCCTCTGTTACAATCCCCCCTGTATTATTAAAATGACCATAAGAATCTATTTTAGCTCCTTCTACCATTAAAAAGAAAGGTTGATTTCCTTTTGACAAAAAGTCTAAACTGTGTTTAGTAGATTGGGCTAAAACGTCTGTTCTTCCTTCTATCACACCTTTTAATCCTCCTTCTCCTAAGAAATAACCAACACGAGCATCCTTACTGGTACTAAGCTGTTCTACTTGCTCTAGTAAAGTAAACTCTTGCTTTAGATTCACATTGTTAAAAGACTTCTTTCCTCCACCTACAAAGAGAGAAAGTTGACTTTTTAATAAATCTTGAGCTATTAGTGAGCTATCATCTCTATCTTTTTGATGTGCATAAAAAGCAGAAGGCGTAGCCCCTGTTAACTCATCTGTGGTAATTACTCCTGTTTTATAATTAAACGGCGCTAAGTACTCTGTCATATTCTTTAAAGGCATTCTATCCATTCCCATCCCAATAGAGCGATTATAGGTTTTCTGACCTGTTGCTAAAGCAGTTCCTGCTGCTGCAGAGTCTGTTGTAAAATCATCTCCTGCTTGCGTTTTGATAAAGCCTACACTCTTCAGCTGAAGTAAACTTAAGTCACCTCCATTTGCTAAAGCAGCAGAAGATATCTGTGTCAAGCCATTTCCATCCCCTATTAAGAGAATAACATTCTTAATGGGTAAATCCTTATCGTCATTTGCAAATGTTGGCTTATAGACCTCAGATACTGTTTTATTATGATATACAGCACGATCTAAGTTTTTTAAGTATGTCTGTGCTAGATAAGGATTATCAGTATTGATAACATCAATACCCATATCATAAAATGCTTTAAATGCTGTTTTCCCATCAGGAGTTCCCCAAAAACGAACTTGTTTACCTTGTTTGTGGACTAAGTCTATTACCTCTTGAAGCTTTTGTCTTTCTTCTTCTACCATGCGCCCCTTACCATTCCAGACAGAGTAATCTTTAAAATTAAGACTTACCATGGTTACTCGTTCCCATAGCGTTGCATTTTTTAAAGGAGTTAAACTCTGGTGATCTAATTTTACATAGGTTGGATATTGTTCAAAAACTTTTGTATCTGGCTTATTCCCAGAAATAACAAAAGTGATATCTTGTTCTTTAATTAATCGTTCATACTTCTTCAGTACTGGTAATAATAGCTCCATAGACTGATTTGCATTTGATTTTAAATCAATTAAAAAACTAAGTCCCTTTGCCTTACCGATACCTAATTGAATAGCTTTTTCTAATGATTCCAAATACAAGCTTTCTATCGTTCTATTTACTTGTACAGAACTTACTTCGTGTGCTACATATAACTTGCCTTGTTCTATGACTAAATCTATCTCTATGGACTCTGCTCCATTAGAGTAAGCCGTCCAGAAAGGAGTAGATTGATGATAATCATTATGAGAGTGTATTTTATAATTTTTTGATTGAGCATTAGCCATTAAAACACTCGAAATAAAGGCTATAGATAAAAAAAGTCGTTTCATTGTGTTGCATAAAAAGAGGGCTAGCCCCAAAAAGGTAGCCCTCAATTGGTTTTGAAATTAAATTACCATCCTACGTTTTGTTGTATTCCTGATGATTGTACAGCCCTATTTGGTATTGGCCATACATGCATATAACTTGAATCAAAGTTTCTAGCTTTCCATACCTCTGATACCTTATAAGGAGAATCAGGGTTAGAACGATCTTCATGAATTCTTCCATAAAGAGGTTTTCCATAAGCCTCTTTTGCATCTCCCCATCTTACTAAGTCAAAATGTCTATTTGCAAATTCTCCAGCTAACTCTACTCTTCTCTCATGTTTTAAGTCTGCCATTGTCGCCCCATTCTTAGGTGCTAATCCAGCGCGCTTACGCACCTGATTTAATGCCTGATCACCATTCTGCCCTAACATGATTTGAGCTTCTGCCTTCATTAGTAAAATCTCAGCATAGCGCATTAGAGGAACATTGTAATTCGTTGTAGGTTTATCTCCATTCATATTGATAAACTTCCCTAAAGCATCTTCTGTACTATACTCATACATATACTTGTTAAACTGAAGTCCAGACATCGAATTCTCTGAAGAGTATCTTTTGGTCTGTCCAAAGTAGCTGAACTCATCTCCAAAGACTAATAGCGTTACTGCTCTACGTGCATCCCCTTTTTCGAACTCTTGGTATAACCCCTCAGTAGGTGTAAAATACCCCCATCCGTTATAAGCTCCCCATCCTTTGTTCTCTAACATACAGCCTGGAAGAATACTTCCTCCTTCTATTCCAGAGTTTACAGACCAGATATACTCACTCTTCCAGTTGTTTAAAGCACTGTGTAATTCTCTGTAATCTTTAGAAGGATTACCTGTATTGACAAGTGCTCTTCCTGATCCAGAATTTGTAACTGCGTCTGCATACTTAATTACTTCATTAAACTTAGAAGAGTCATATTGTGCCCAATATAAATAAGTCTTTGCGATATAGGCTAAAGCAGCATCTTTATGTGCTCTACCATAATTATCAGCTGAATAAGAAGTAAAAAGAGGTAATAACTCTGATGCTTTTGTCAAATCCTGAACGATATGGTCATAGTTCTCAATCACGCTTTTTGGTCTTGTATAACTTCCTGCTGGTTGAGACATATTAGCCTCTGTAATAATAGGCACACCACCATTATTTCCATTATCTCCATACGTATGCGCTAGCCAGAAATAGAAGAAACCACGCATAAAATAAGCCTCTCCTAGTACTCTCTTCTTTAATGATTCACTGATTTTCATTCCAGGAACATTAACAATGATATCATTAGCTCTTCGGATTACTTTATAAGCATTTTGATAAATACCATTGATATAGCCCTCATCCCCATTTAGGTTAAAGTTTTTAATGTTATCTGCTGTTGCATTAAGACGTCCTGTTACCATATCGTCAGAAGCATTAATATACCAAAAGAACCCTCTCCCGAACATTTCATCTTCCATCATCATCTGATACAAGCTATTAGCCGCCTCTGTAGCATCCTGTTCTGTTTTCCAGAAGTTCTCATAAGATGTATTTCCTTTTGGATCTAACTCTGTAAAATCAGAACTACAAGCTCCTAGTGATAAGATTGCTGATAAACCTAATACTAAGCTATATTTAGATAAACTATATTTTTTCATAATTATAAGTGATTAAAAAGTAAATAAGAAACCTCCTGATATTGTTCTTGACACAGGATATCTTGCTACGTCCATTCCTACACCTCCTACTTCTGGATCTATACCATCATATCCAGTAATCGTAAATAAATTATCTCCAGACATGAATATTCTTAAGCTAGATTTAGGGGATAGACTATTCATTACACTCTTAGGCATAGTATATCCGATTGTTAAGTTCTTTAATCGTAAATAAGAAGCATCTTCTAAGTACCAACTAGAAGTCGTTCCGTAGTTTTGATTATCATCCTTAGTAGATAATCTAGGAAGACTAGCATTCGGGTTATCAGGAGTCCATGCTCCCATCACACGACTATCTAAATTATATCCTTGTAAAGAAGCATTGTAAGCTGTGAACTTATATCCGTTGAATACTTTCACATCACCTACTCCTTGGAAGAACATACTTAGGTCAAAGTTTTTATATTCTAAGTTTAAACCAAAACTATAAGTAATCTTAGGTAAGTAAGCGTTCATAAACTGCTTATCATTATTATCTATCTTACCATCTCCATTGCTATCTTCAAACTTAAAGTCACCAGGTTTAGCATTAGGTTGTATTAATTTACCCTCATTAGAACGGTGCGCATCAATCTCTGATTGCGACTGGAAGATTCCTAAATAAGGAACTAAATAAGTAGAATAAAGCGGTCTACCCACTACAGATCTATATGGAGAAAGCACCCCACGAACATTATCTCCATGAGCGATATAATCTATTCCACTTTGGTTATATCCATTTAAGTTTACTAGTTCATTTTCTAAGAAACTTGCATTCCCAAAGATCTTATAGTTTAAGTCTCCTATATGATCATTGTAACTCAATGACAATTCGATACCTTTATTCAGTACTTCACCACCATTTACATCTGCTGCTGCTGTACCATGGTGAGCATCTTCTAATCCTGGAATGATCATCCCTTTAGTACGCTTACTAAAGTAATCAGCCACTACGTTTAAACGTCCATTAAAGAAAGCAGCATCTAGCCCAATATCAAAAGATTCTGATGTTTCCCATTTTAAGTTAGGGTTAGACTGACGGTTTACATAAGTCCCTTTACCTGTAAGCATACCATCCTCTCCCATAATAATATCACTATTGCTAAGTGGTACATCAAAAGAATAATAGCCTACAGAATTAATGTTTCCTATTTGCCCCCAAGAAGCTCTTAATTTTAATTCACTTATTGCATTTACATTAAAGAAGTTCTCTTGTGATATTCTCCATCCCACAGACGCAGAAGGGAATACTTCTGATTGGTTATTCTTAGCTAGACGTGAAGTAGTGTCCTTACGCAAACTTCCCGATACGAAATATCGATCATCGAAGTTATACATCACACGTCCTATCAAAGAAGTTAAGGCATCTTCATACACCTCTGTAACTGGCTTTCTGATGATAGAAGCATTACCCATATATTGGTTAAATGATTCTTCACTTCCAAAACCTTCTCCTTGTACAGAAATATAGTCGTAATTTGTTTTTTGCGCTGAATGAATAGCTGTTAAATTAACATCATGCTTACCAAATGTCTTGTGATAAGTCAACTGGTTATCCCATATCCAATGGGTTTTTTCGTAGTTATTTTCTAATAGGTAGTTATTTAAGTTTGTTCTTCCTAACTCTGGTGCCTTAGGCGTAAATTTCTTATACTTATTACTTGTATAATCATAACTATAAGAAGTCTTGAAGGATAACCCATCAACGATATCATAGTTTAAATACACATTGGCATTTAAGAAATTCGTTGGATTAGATGTTGTAGGTCTTAGCAGTAATGCTACTGGGTTATATACATCTCCATACGCTCCAGCAAACTGTGCTAAATCATGAGGGACTACTCCTCCAAATTTACCATCAGCATCGTATACAGGCGCTGCAGAAGGCATATATAAAGCACTGATAACACTTCCTGAATAAGAACTTGTAGTATTAGTACCAATAGCATTTGTATTTGAGTAGTATACATTCTCTCCAATAGTAACTTTATCAGTCAGCTTAGTATCTGCCTTTAATCTAAAGTTATAACGTTCAGAAAATGTTCCTATTAAAGTTCCTTCTTTTTTATTATACCCAAGAGAAGCAAAATAATTCGTATGGTCAGAAGCTCCAGAGATACTAGCATCTACATTGTGCATAGCTGCTGTTCTAAAGATTTCATCCATCCAATTTGTTCTATTCACTTGTCCCCACGGATTAAGTAGAGCATCATGCGCAGACTGTCTAGGAACTCCTGCATTATCTGCTGCCATATTATATACAGAAGCTTGCCCTTGTGCATCTAATGGTGTTGGTAGATTTGTAGCTTTTGAAAAACCTGTATACACATTTAAAGAAACACTAGGATCTCCCTTTACTCCTTTTTTAGTTGTAATTACAATTACTCCTGAAGCAGCTTGAGCTCCGTAGATTGCAGCTGCAGCCGCATCTTTTAAGATAGATACAGATTCAATATCATTTGGGCTAATTGCTGGTCCGTAATAAGGCACACCGTCTACTACAGTAAGTGGAGCCTCATTAGCTAATGAACCTGAACCACGAATAACCATCTTACTGCTCTCAGAAGGATCTCCTCCTTGCTGCGTTACAGTTACCCCAGCAACTTGTCCTTGTAAGAAATCACTTAAATTAGACACTGGTCTAGAAGCAACTTGTTTAATATTGTCCACTGTTGCAATCGAAGTGGTAATATCTTTTTTCTTTGAAGCTCCATATCCAATTAGAACAACCTCATCTAAGATATTGCTGTCTTGTTCTAAAAGGATACTTACTAATTGAGCGCCTTGATAGTTGATCGTTTTCGTTTTGTATCCTAAATACTCCACAGAAAGAGTACCCGCTTCTTTGGCTAATTCTAGCGTAAAATTCCCATCGGCATCCGTAGTTACCCAAGTAGAATTATCCTTATTAGCGATTACTGTAGCAAAAGAAACAGGTAGGCCATCACTTTTGCCTGCTACCTTTCCTTTTACTATCACTTGTGCATGTAAGAAAGTACTACCTCCTATACATAACAGCCATACTAAGAAATGTCTTTTCATAAGATTGATTACATTGATATTTCACTTTCGAAAGTACTTCTGCTTTGTATAATACAGGGGTAATTTTCTTTCAGTCAAGTGTAATAATCTTTCAGTAAAAGGCTAATTCTATATCAGAGTAGTGTACTATTTGGACAATAACCTTTAGTTAACACTAGGATAATCTATTCTACACGTTCTTCTAGTCATTTTTAAAGTGTGAAGGACTGTGTTCAAAGCGTTTTTTAAAAGATTTACTGAAGTACTTTGGATCGTTAAAACCACATTCAAAACAGACTTCTGAAATCGTTAGGTCACCTTTCTCGATCAATACTTTTGCTTTTTGTAAGCGCATTTCAATTAATATTTCTAAAGGAGATTGCTCTACAAACTCTTTAAATAAACGATAGCACTTCATCTTAGAAATACCTAATTCTACTGTCAATTGATCTACACCAAAAGAGGCATCACTAAATCTTGCATTCATCATTTCCATTCCCTTTCTAAACAAGCGCTCATTAGGTGAGAGATTCACTATAACATCCTCTGTTAGATTCGTCTTCCAAAGGAGTGTATTGCTTTCCTTGTTTTCTTTATCATAGCGAATACGCTTAAAAACCATATTATCTAATGTAGTTTTACCAACTGGTAAGTGAATAAAATCACTAACCCCCAATTGACTCAATTGCTCTTGTACAAAATAATCTACTGTCTCTGCGATATAAAAGATAAGTAACCTTTGTTTCTGAGCCAGTTTTTTAATCTGTGCAAATAGAGATAAGGTGCGATCAGACATCTCAATATTATAAAGTACTAAAGCATCATACTTATAATGCTCTATATTCCCTACCACTCTACTCACACTGTGATTATAGACCAAATTAGTATCTTCTTGTCCTGCTAATAACTGTTTGACAATTGCTTTATCCTCTTCTTTAGCATACACTAGAATATTGGTTTTATCCTTTGGGAGCACTTGTAGCTCTTCTAAGAATTCATCCCAATTCCCCTTCTCTACTCTCCTATTTTCTTCTAATGGGACTAGAGGAATAGATATGCCAAGAGAGAACACTGACTCACTATTAATGATCAGTATACCATTTAGATTCTGTAATAAAGTCTCAAAAGCTCTGTAGTAAGGACTAAAATTTCTGTTGTCATTCCAAAACGCAAATAAAGTATGACTCTCTGAGTCTAAATCAATATGTAAAACATTGTTCTTCATATAGAAGCGAACCGTTATCTGCTGATTATCTTCTAAGTATTTATAACATTCGTATAGCAGATAACGCAAACACAGTTTAAAACGCAATAAATCTACTTCTACCCACTGAGCATCTACTTCATTACACACTACTATCTCTACGCCATACTTCTCTTTTATCGCTCCCCACTCCTCTTTTAGGTGCTCTATAAAAGAAGTCATCTCTACACTTACTAATTCTATAGTGTCAAAATCCTTAACTTGCTCTATATAGTTCCACTCCCGAACCATATCATAAACTTTAATTAGTTCCTCTTTTTGTGCTGCTTCAACATTTAATTCTTCTAGTATTCCCAATGTATTAACAATAGGTTTCTTAATTCGAGATAACAAGAAGATTCTGAAATTCTCCATCTCTATATCGTCATTCTTTAATTTGCTATGTAGATTCAGTAATTCTCCTTTCTGTTGTTCTATTTCTTGATTTAAAATACTAAGTTGTTCATTTTTATTAGCGAGATGTCTCTTTTGTGCTTCCACTTCCTTTGTTCGATCTCTTACCTGTTTTTTAAGCTCGATCTCTCTCTTTCTCATCTTTCTTTGCTTGATACGTACACGCCATAAAACAATTACCCCTCCAGCGATGACAAATAAAATAACAAAGTAAGGCTGTAAGAAAAAAGGCTTTTCGATTTCAAAAGCAATCATATATACTATACGCTTGTCTTTTTGTACTGTATCACGTATCTCTATCTGATAGCGTTTATGGTCTAAATCATCTAAATTAACTTCTTTTTGAGGAAGAACCCTCCAGTCATCAAAAAGACCTACTATTCTATATTCAAATTGATTAATCGGATATTGATTAAAACCTATAGGATATAAAGTAAGACGCAATTTATTCTCATCTGGTTCAAAAAAACTAACCTTTCCCTCTTCTGCTATACGTTCATTGAGTAAGACTCTAAATTCTGGGGCTTTTTGATCATTTCTGAGATGTCCTGGATCTATGATATTTAAGCCTTTATTTCCTCCATAAAGCAAAAAGCCTTTTTTACTCTGACTATATGCTCCTTCAGAAAATTCTAGTCCTTGCCAACCAATATAATTACTAAAGTTTAAGACGTTATAAGTATGTTTATCTATTGAAGCTATTCCTTTAGTAGTACTAATCCAAACATCATCCTGAGAAGGAGTAAGACTATACACCAAATGACTAGGAAGACCATCTTCTTCTCTAATTTGCTTCTTAAGTTCATAGTCAGTATCAAATACTGATATCCCTCCTAAAGTAGCCACCCATAGATCACCTGTAAAAGCATCTGCATAAGTAGAGAATACACTATTGCCTAGCAATCCTTTTTCTTGATTAATGATATTAATCTCCCCAGATCGACAATCGTAGAATACCACCCCATGTTCTTCAGTAGCTAAAATCAATAAATTATCTTGAATAGAAATATGACGAATATGGTATTGCTTTAATTTATCTTGATTGATAAAAGGTTCAAACTTTTTAGTCAGTGCATTATACTTGCTCACACCTCCCCAGCTACCCATCCATAGATAATGATTGATATCTTCTGCAAAGGCATACGTTCTATTACTGATAAAATGCTTGGTAATTCCCTCTTGAAAAAACTCTTGTTTACCCTCTTCTATCTTTACTACTCCTGCATAGGTTCCTATCCAGATATTACCATGAGAGTCCGAGTATAAACTGCGTATTCTGTTCCAATCCTTATTCTCTTTGTATTTTTCTATAACAACTGGTACAAAAGGTTCATTACGCTTCTTTTGATAAAAAACCCCTTGTGTATAATATCCTATCCATCTACCTCCTAGCTTATCTACCGCAATAGCGCGAATGGTCTCATGTGGTAGATGAGGTTGTCTCTCTGAATGAGAAAACACATAATCAAGACTTGCCTTATTCGTCGGTAGAATAGAGACTCCACCATCTTTAGTCCCTACCCATATATTGTCAAACTTATCTATATGCAGTACCATCACCTCATTACTGAGTAAGCTATAAGGATGCTGTGGATCTACTTTATGGTTTTCGATAATCTTATATTCCCCCTCTATTGCTCTTAATAGAAAAACACCTTGGCTTTTAGTACCGATCCATGTATTCCCATTAGTCTCTGTTGCAATAGCATTGATAATGAACTCCGGAAATTGCTCTCGTATATTCTCTAGTAAACTAGCTTGCACATAATACTGAGGAGACTTCTTTCTAGCATCCTCTACTAAGTGGTCTGCCATATCACCAATATAACGAGCATCTACAGATACAAACTGACCTCCTCTAAAAGTGAACCACTTTTTTGATTCTAGCTGTACGAGAATATTGCCTTGTTCATCTAAACTCAGTACACGAGGTTCACTAGAAAAACTATAATTCTGAAAAACATCATCCTTTATCCATAAACTTATCTGTTTCCCATCAGATAAGATCCACAAGCGATCTTCTCTATCCCTTAGTAATGCATAAATATCATTACCTCCAATAGAATTAGGATTCTTAGGGTCGTGTTTATAGACCTTTACTTGTTTGCCATCGAATAGGTTTAGCCCATCCCATGTTCCTATCCAGACTGCCCCATCAGGGTGATTTGCTATACAATTAATAGAATTATTAGAAAGTCCTTCTTTTGTAGTGATTGTTTTAAAGTGGACACTTTGCCCCCAAGAAAGGCAAGAAAACAGAAAAAATATAAAAAACCAACGCATCGGCACTATTATAGCTTATAAAATGCGTAAAAATAAAGGTATTGAAATATTTAGTCTATAAGCCCAAGTTAAATTATAGTTACCTATATGTTAGAAAAAATGTTTTAATACTATACAGATAACACATCTCTTGACAATATATCCTTACTGGGATTCCCAAATAACGGTATCTTATTCATTCCTTTATAATTACATTTCTTCTCATATCATCACATAGATTAAAAATCTCTTTCCATATATCACTTTCTCTTATACCTTTAATACTCCATAAGTCCATCCCCTCAGTACTCAAATATAGGCATCTAACCCTCTCTGCTTTTTCATACATTTCTATTGATATTCTTTTTTTAGTAAGTAACTTTATAAGCGTATCACAATAAAAAAATGTACGAACATTAATATCGAATACTTCAAAAATCAAATATTCTATTTCATCATCATTACGATCTAGAAGAAAAGTACCACAACAATTAAGAGTTTCTAAAAAATAGCTATACAATTGTTCTTCACTAATTTCTCTCATTTTATTTATTCATCTTAATCTTCCTTTTATCACAAATATTCCCCATATATCCTGTCTCATAAAAATAACATCTATTAAGTATTGCTTTCCTCAAGCATTATTTAAACCATAACTAAAAAGCCTTTTAGCAATATCTAGATCGCTTACATTCTCATAGTTTTCTTGATTCGAGTCTTCAATCATGTCAAGAAAAACATAGAAGTCAAATAAACTTGACAACACTATATTATTAACTTCAAACTCTAACACTCCTTCTGTCTGTTCTATTTCAAAAAAAAAAGTTCGTTATCTATTTGAAAAGGTGTCTCCATGTATATTTCGATAACCTCTGAATCAACATTTAGGGAATACAACTTACAAAAGTCCTGATAAGTCCCTCCTTTTCTGAAATATTTCACTAAGTCCACTAACTTCATTGTTTCATCTAATTATTACATCTACATTATACTATACAACTACATTATCGTTCTGGATAAAGCAGTACTTTTTTAAATTTAGGTAAATCATTCGCTACTATAAGGGGATTAATACATGAATAGTATTTCCTCACACTTTGAATAAAATTAATCAAAATAATAAAACCAAAATACAACAATTCAAACAGTTATATAAAACAATTCCCATTGCTTAATTCTCTACAATACTCAATTAATTTTCCTACCCTACTTCCTACACCCTCTTTTCTCCTATCTATTTTTTTATTACCTTTGCCTACAGTAAAGGCTTTGACTCAATGGTTATTATTGAGAATATTCTTCTATTCAAAGTCTGGTACGTCTCACCAAAAAGAAAGCACAAACCACAGCTTTCAAAATCTCAATTTTAAAATTTTAACAAGTTTTTTAACATTATGAATTCGCCATAAATCGAGTATTCATGCGGTCTCAGTTGCTATTTGTTCGGAAGGTGTTCGGAAAACACCCCCTTTTTCCAAACATTTTGCAAAGAACTCCCGAACAACGCTCAAACAACCTTCCCAAAAGCCTTGATATCACTGGCTTTATCGCGTGCTGTAAATCACTAAAAAACACTTAAATGTTAATATTTTTAACAGCTGTGATTTGTCCTGTTTTTAGATTTTAGATTGGTTAAAATATTCTCATATTTAGAATTTTAATAGGCTTTAGTATCTATTGAACAGTCTAATAATCAATTAATAATACCATAGAAAAACTTTGATTACACCATTCTTTCATTTCATTCCTAAGAAAAGGAACGTTGCTTTTAGTCCTTTATTCTAAGACAAAAAAAAGAGCCCGAAGGCTCTTTTTTCACTAATTACCACGATTATTTTAACTATAATATTCTTCTTCACTCTATTATTTTTCCTGTGTCTAGGTTAAATTATAATTCTCTAAATATTAAAAAATAGATTCTTAAAATAGGAGCTAAAAAAAGATAAACATAATCCACCACCCACATATACTCATCGTTTACTCAATTATATCACTAATCTTATATAAATGGTATAAACCAATATAACAATCAAATTCTACTAAGTAATTATTTATAAAACAATAGTAAGCAATAGTATCTATTGTTTTAGGATCTACATCCTGCTTTAAAATATATTGATCAGATAAAGATTTTGAAAAATACAAATCAATAAATTCATCAAAACTCAATCTCTCATATTCTCCTGTTACACTATCTACTAAATCAAAACAAGAAGTTTCTTTTGAATTATCCAATACTCTCTGTTGATTTAGTGTTTTTTCAATAAACTCATAGAATGTAACCGATTTACTAGACTGATCATAAAGCCTCATTAAACTAGTCAAACGAATTACAGTAACTTGTTTTTCAGAGCATCTAGCGTATAGATTTATAAAATTATAATTTGATGGTAGAGTATCTCTATCATCAGTTACTTGTAGCGGATAATCAAATGCTAATTTTTCCAAAAAATGCTTGTCTAAATTAATACCGCTTTTATCTGTACATCCATACAAAACAAGCAGAACAAACAATAGTATTAATCTTTTCATCACTTAAATCTAAACTTTATTTAGATCTAAATTAATGTAATAATTTAAATATCTACATTTGTAAACATAAAAAAAGAGGTTCTAAAACTAGTCATGGTCGGAAGATTAATCTTCCGACCATGACTACCCGAAGGCTCTTTCTAATTTATTGTTTCAATACCCATGAGAAAATCAATGGGGCTACAATAGTAGCATCTGATTCGATTACATAACTAGGTGTATCTACGTCTAGTTTACCCCAAGTAATCTTCTCGTTTGGAATACATCCTGAGTAAGATCCAAAAGAAGTAGTAGAATCTGTAATCTGACAGTAGTATCTCCATCTCAATACTGAATCATCCTCTAAATCCTGTGCCCACATAGGTGCTACACACATAGCGAAATCTCCAGCAATACCTCCCCCTATCTGGAAGAAACCAACTCCTTGATCTACAGCATTCTTTTTATACCAATCTGCTAACCACACCATATAGTCTATTCCACTGTTCACTGTTCTAGACTTCAATTCCCCCTTGATTACATAAGAAGCGAAGATATTCCCCATCGTAGAGTCTTCCCATCCTGGTACTACGATTGGTAAGTTTTTTTCTGCAGCAGCTAGCATCCATGAGTTTTTAGGATCTATCTCATAATGCTCTTCTAACACACCGCTTAATAGTAACTTATACATATACTCATGTGGAAAATAACTCTCACCTGCTGCTTCGCTATCTTTCCATATTTTCTCGATATGCCCTTGTATTCTTCTAAATGCCTCCTCTTCAGGGATACACGTATCCGTAACACGGTTATATTTATTCTCTAACAGAGCCAACTCATCCTCAGGAGTTAAGTCTCTATAGTTAGGAATTCTTTTATAATGAGAATGCGCTACTAAGTTCATAATATCCTCTTCCAAGTTAGCCCCTGTACATGAGATAATAGCTACTTTGTCCTGTCTAATCATCTCTGCTAATGAGATTCCTAGCTCAGCAGTACTCATCGCACCTGCAAGAGAAATAAGCATCTTCCCTCCTTCATCTAAAAACTTTTCATACCCTTGAGCAGCATCTACTACAGTTGCTGAGTTAAAGTGGCGATAATTATGCGCCATAAATTGAGAAATAGGTCCTCTATTTTCCATTTTACTTGTATTGATTAAATTATTATTTAATAATGATATAGCCTTATCACGCTATTTTTGGGATACAAAGATTAGGATATAGAAAAAGGTTTTTTTTATCAAATGATAAAAAATTTTTTACATTTTTAGCAGTTATAATCCATACTCTAATCAGGTTAAATTTTTGTACTTCAATAAAAATAACTTTATTTGTAATAGAGGGATTCCTCTATCGAATAACAACCAAAACAAATATTATGACACAAGCAATCCAAGATCTATATCCTGAGAGCTTAGCGCACTGCTATGGCTGTGGAAAAAACAATCCTAATGGACATCAACTAAAAACATATCTTGACGGAGAAGAAACAATCGCTCGTTTTACTCCAGATACTAAATACACTGCTATACCAGGAAGCGTATATGGTGGTTTAATCGCTTCTCTACTAGACTGTCATGGTACAGGATCAGCAGCGGCATTTTTGTGTAAGCACAATAATATCCCACTAGAAGACACTATACCTGTGAGATGTGTAACAGCTTCTCTTAAAGTTGATTTTAAAGCCTCTACTCCTATGGGAGAAGAACTAGTGCTAAAGGGTAAACTAAGAAGCATAGAGGGCAGAAAGGTATGGGTAGATCTAACCCTAGAGGCTAATGGAATAATCTGTGCTACGGGTGAAATCTTAGCTATCCAATTAAAAGAGTAAGGGTTTGTATTTTTGTGATGTCGTTTTTTTATAAAATCGCGATGGTGTGAAATCGATTGGTCTATGCTGTCCATGTATAGTATATCACACCCTCTAAGTACATTATAGAGGTGCATACACACCACGAATTAAATATCTGCGACAGCACAAGTAGTAAAGCCTTATTAGCAATACAGCTAAAAGAGTAATCATATATGTTAAAAAAGGGAACCTCAATATAAGGTTCCCTTTTTTTAACTTACACTATATCAACAACTAGTAAAATCATTTAGTCTATAATATTAGAGTAAACTGTATTAAGCCCGTAGGGCAAGACTGTAAACTAATTACTGTGAACCGTTAACCTCCTAAGGACTATGTGTCAAGCCATTGCTTTATCGCTCGTGTTCTTTCTCTACTTAGATCTACCTCTACATCACCCTGTAATACTACACTTACCTTACTGTTTAGATTATTCTGAATAGCAGTGATGCTCTCGTAGCTTATTAGATATTGTCTAGATATTCTAAAGAATCGATTAGGATCTAATTCTGATTCTAGTTCTTCCATAGTGAATGGTAATACGTGAACAGATTTATCAAACATAACTGCTTTAGACAAACGAAATTCCGTATAGATATAGGCAATATCACTTGTCTGTACAACTTTATACCTATCGTTATTACTCAGTAAAAAACGTGTTCTATAACTCTGTTTCTTTCCGTGTATAACTTCGGTTAGATTACTTAAGATTTCTTTATCTAAGACCTGTAATTGATGCAGTTTTTTATACTTCGCTATGCTTTGTTCTAAGGCAGATTTTTTGATTGGTTTTAATAAATAATCTATACTGTTAACCTGAAATACTTGTAAGGCATACTGATCATAAGCTGTCGTAAAAACAATCGGTACATTTACTTCTATAGCATCAAATATTTCGAAGCATACTCCATCTCCTAATCTTATATCCATAAAGATTAGGTCAATATCATCATGCTGTTCTAGCCATTCTATACAGTCCTCTACACCTTCTATAACCTGTACGACCTGAATATCTTCTTTTATATCCTGAAGTAAGGTAGTCAGATGCTGTGCATTATACTGTTCGTCTTCTACTATCAATACTTTTATCATAGCTTATAACAATGGGATTTTAACTCTAAAAACGGATACGGTCTGTTCTATCACGACCTCTCTGTCTTCGATCAGTAAGTATCTCTTCTTTATATTCGTCAGTCCTAACTTAGAAGAATGAGGAAGAGTGTTCAATAATTGGAGGTTATTCTCAATAATTAAATATTCTTCTTCCCCATAAATATTCACAAAGAGGGGACTTTTTTTGGTTGCTTTATTGTGTTTTATTGCGTTTTCTAATAACAATTGTAAAGTCATGGGTGGAATCTTCATTCCTAACAGCTCTGGTCTGACATTGATCTCTACTTGTATACTTTCGCCAAAGCGAATCTTAATCAAGTATAAATAATCAATCAAGAACTGTATCTCCTTGGCTAGACTGACTAAGTCATGCTCTAGGTTTACCAATAGATAGCGTTGCACATCAGACAATCGCTCTAAGAATTCACTTGCTTTCTCTTTATCTTCTTGGATTAGGCTTCTTAGTACACTGTAATTATTAAACATAAAGTGTGGGTCTAATTGAGCTTTTAAAGATGCTAGTTGGCTCTGTAATACTATTTCTTTCATCTGTGCATTTTCATAAACAGACTCTTTCCACATCTTTACTAGCTTTCTTCCATTGTGTACAACAATAACAAAGACAGTAAGGCATAAGCCTATAAAAAACATCTGTCTAGCGCCTAACCAGTCTTCTCGTGCTGTATGATCTTGATCTATTAAATAGTAATCTGTCACAATAACTAAAAATAAGAAGACTACAACACAAATAATCACATGCAATACTCCAAACCGAATTACTTCTTTTATAGAATACGTCTTTATCGGCAATCGGTCTGACAGATAAATACCTAGGGTAGTCACAATCCAACTGATAGCTATAAACCAAATCACATCTGCCGTAAAGGTATATCCACTCTCAAAAGAAACTATCTGATACTGATCTGCAGTACTAATAATGTACAACGAAAAAATAAAAAACAACGCTACTAAGAGCGTTAAAGCTACTCTATACCTCCATTCTTTCTTACTCCTCTTTTGCTTTTGTGTTTTCATTACAGATTAAAATTATGCTATTCTTTCCTGATTTTTTCGATTATATACCTAAAGTAACAAAAAACAAAGCTCGTTTTACATTTTTTATAACTGAACTTGTCTTCCTTAGTCTTAAGTTAAGAAATAGCTCTCAATTACAATACCAGAATAGCATTTAACCTATTACTTTCATCATATAATAATACCCTGAAAAGCCAAGTTTATCACTTGTTCGTTCGTCTAATTCGTTGTATTTCACTTCTACAAAACCTATTTGCTCATATAGTTTTTTTGCACGAGGGTTCTCTTTAATTACATCTAAACTTACATATCTTGCATGATGTTCTAAAGCTAACTTTTCTACTTCTTCTAATAGCATTTTTCCGACTCCTAATCCTCTAAAATTCTCATCTACCGCAATAGCATCTACATAGACCACATCCTTATCTCTCTTAGAAGGAAAGTACATAATGAGAGCTGCATCATCTTATAAAGTCCTCTTATCAGCCCATATACCTTAATCATAATACTCAGAGAAATATTCAAAGTACATTGACCATTGTGTTGATAAGCTGCTACACCTATTAATTCTCCTTCACTAGAACGTGCCACGATAATATGCTTAGCATCTAGAGATGCTAAAATAACTTGATGTATTTCTTCCTCTGCCCCTAGTATTCCTTTTAGTTTTTCATTAAAAGCCTGTTGCAAAACATGAGCAGCAGTACTGCGGTATCCCCTGCCCAAATATCTATTTATTCTCATCTTCTCTAATTATTCTTACACAAAAATACAGGGGTATTCAGCTCTTATAGGGTATAGATACATCAATTGACATTTTTTGCTCTTGAATAACCTATTCACTTCTATTTAACCCAGATTATGCAATAGACATATAAACGAAAAGTAATTATACAAAATAGGTCTGAATTAGTGATTAAAGCATACTATAGTATGGTTTTAGAGCTAATGAAAGAACTATGAAGTAGAATTGCTTTGTAGTATTTGGCTAATGCGTAATGTGGGTTTAAGCTTAATTGCACTATAATCATCGTTTCGGTGGCTTTAGTATAGAAATGAGTTAGTTAATGTAAAAGTTCCAATAAGCCATAAAACATCCTAATACATTTGCCTCAGAAATAAATGCTAAGATCGTTTTAATTATGAAGCAACTATTATTAATTCTATTAGGGGTAATTAGTTTACCATCATGGGCTCAATCTCAATTAAAAGGGGTAATAAAAGACACACAGGCCAATCCTATCGGATGGGCAACTGTAATCTTGCAAGCAACGGACAATCCTAAAGAGGAATACTTTATCACAAGTGAGGAAGATGGAACTTTTGTTTTCACAGATATAAAATCAAAAGGAAGTTTTAAACTAACTGCTAGCTTTATAGGGTATAAAGATACAGTCTCTACTATCACTATAAATGATCATACAACACCGATCAATCTAATCATACAAAGTGACGAAAACATCTTAGATGAGGTAATGATCACCAGCCATAGAAAGGCTCTTAAAGTAACTCCTGGCAAAGCTACATTAAATATAGAGCAGAGTAACTTAGCACAAACACAGTCTGCCTATGATGTACTAAAGACACTCCCTGGGGTTACTATTAGTCAAAACGGAGAGTTAAAAATAAAAGGCAAATCAGGTGTCACGGTATTAATGGACGGACAGCCTACTCAGCTATCTGCAGAACAATTAAAGACCATACTTAAAGGGACTCCTGGCTCTACTTTAGAGTCTATAGAAATTATGAATATACCATCTGCTAATATAGATGCTTCTGGTACAGGTGGAGTAATTAATATTATCTCTAAGAAAAAGCTAGTTCAGGGCTTTTATGGAACAGTTAATTCAACAGTCGGTATTAGTAATAAAGTAAGCACAGATCACTCCTTAAACTTAGGGTATGGCAATGACAATTGGAACTATAACTTCTTGTATTCATTTAGCTATTCTCCTGATAGATTAAGAGAGAGATATGATAAAAAAGATCTGGCTTCATTAGATCATACATGGTCAAATCAGTCTCAGTTCTCGGTTCTTAATAGTAAATCTCACTTAGTCAGACTAGATATAGATAGAACATTCCAGAATGGTCATATACTAAGCTTAAAAACGTCTATGGATTATAACGATACTCCTAGTACAGTACATACCAACACAGCGTTAGGAAACAATAACGATCTCTATCACAGTGTACAGAAGAATGAAAGCAAGAGTAAATTGACTAGTTTTAAAGCTGATGTAATCTATAAAATGAAAATAGCAGAAAAGGAAAGTTGGACTACTTCCATTGGTACCATGTATGTCAAATCAGATATCAATGATGTAATCTATGGTAATAATGGACAACTATTACTACCACACGCCTTACTGACCAAACAGCAGAATAAATATCCTACAGATAGAAAAGAGTTCAATTTTAAATCTGATTATCAGAAACAACTGTGGGATGAAGAAAACACAACTGCAAAAGTAGAGTTTGGCGTAAAGAGTAATTATTCTATTCTGAAAACAGATGAACGTTTATATACATTCATCTCCAATGGAAACAATATTAATTCTTTGCACAAAAGTCAATTTGAGTATAAAACGGGTGTACATGCTTTCTATGGTGCAGTAGATATGACATTCGATAAATGGGCTATAACAGCAGGCTTAAGAGGTGAATATACACATATCAATGGAGATACCTTAGCTCATAAAAAGTTAGTAAAACAAGATTATTTCTCATTATTCCCTACTGTACAACTAACGTATACAGCTAGTGATTACTATTCTGTAATGGCTTCTTATTCTAGAAGAATAGAAAAACCTGAATTCGATAAATTAAACCCTGCTATTCGTTATCTAAATAGTACAACAACATCAATGGGTAATCCTAATCTACAACCTGAATATTCTAATAATATAGAATTAGATCAGCAGTTCTTAGGTTTCATAGATTTATCTATCGGATATAGTCGCATTACAGCCCCTATGCTATACAGCTATTTCAACGAAGGAATAAACAAGTCCTATTTCACAAGTATTAATGGCAAAAGTAGAAGTGAATGGTATGCTTCGTTATCTGCTTCTATACCAGGTATCAACTGGTGGGAAAACTACCATGGAGTTTACTTTTTTAATACTCGATTTGACAATAACTTAATCAATGAGAATAAAAATAGTGTTGGGGTATTTACCTATAACAACTTTAAGTTGCCTTATAATATGAATATCGAGCTTACTGCTTGGTACCAAAACAGAGGAATAGAGTCTAACTTTAGATATCGTTCATTAGGAGAAGTAAACTTGGGAGTCAGTAAGAAATTCTTAAATGAGAAATTTACAGCTACACTTGCAGTAAGTGATCTGTTCAAAACAGGAGGTATTAGAACAACAATTTTAGAACATCCTGATCAACTGACCAACTTCACTGTAAAGAATGATATGAGAGTATTCAAATTAGGAATAACTTATAATTTCGGTGGAAAGAACAAAAAAGGAGATGTTCCACAAGAGGAAACAACGATAAACAAAGGACATTCTCCTGTCAAGATTATTAAATAGACCATCAAATAATTATGTTTCAATAGGTCAATGAGGTATGTATTATTTTCAACTTCTTCACTATTCTTATATAATGCATATCGTAGTTGACCTCGGAGAGGCTGTCTTATTAGGCAGCCTCTTATCGTTTATATACTTCCTATTCCTCTAACTTTAATTCCAAATATTCTTTCACAATAGGAATATCAGCTTCAGCCCAATCGTAGTTTAATAAATCCT
Source organism: Myroides odoratimimus (assembly GCF_001485415.1). GTDB lineage: Bacteria > Bacteroidota > Bacteroidia > Flavobacteriales > Flavobacteriaceae > Flavobacterium > Flavobacterium odoratimimum. The sequence goes on along the minus strand of NZ_BCMQ01000003.1, from coordinate 121,259 downwards.
GAGAATCAACCCATAAAACTTGAGCGTGTTCTTTTAATTCAAACTCTCTTGAAGTTGTACTACAAATAAAAGGAAACAATTCTAGAGAAAATGTATCATAGTGATGAGTTACAGGTGTTAGCCTTGATTGTACTTCGATATTTAGATTGAGTTCTTCTTTTACCTCCCTTACAATACATACTTCATCTTGCTCCCCTCTTTCAACCTTACCTCCAGGAAACTCCCATTTATAAGGTAATAGCATATTCTGATTTCGCTGAGCTATCAAAACCTTCTGATTAAACTCAATGATGGCACAAGTAACCCTTAACATAATAATAAATTTTAACATTTATAAAAAACACAATCCAATATACGATTTACACAACAACAAGCTCGCAATATCTCTTTAAAACAACTATCTAATTAAATACAAGACACTTATATCCTCTAAAATACAATATTACATCTTTATTATTGTTAGTATCCTGACTTTCACTAGTATACTAAAGGTATACTTTATGTTAATACCGCTCCTATTGGATTGCATATATTATGAGATACACATACATTTGCACTGCTTTTAACGATAAAAAAGCTTTATTTTCTTTGTTCGAAACACAAGTTGGTAATAAAGATCTATCCTAAATTGAATATATATTGCCCCACAATTGAAAATAAATTAAATTGCTATGAGAAAAAAGCCTCAAAAGACGAATGTCTAATGAGGCTTTTTTTATTTTATCTCTTTAATTCTAGTTCCTTTACCTCTCCTGTCAACATATCTAAGGTATGATAAGTATATAATAGTACTTCATTACCAAAGAGCGCATCTTGTATTCTACCTCGATATTGGTATCCTTCTATGGTATTTACCAGTACTCCTGTTTTTACATTCAAGACAAACTCTGCTCCCCAATTATTGGTCTCAGTAGAGGATGCTTCTAACATTAGATATTGATTATCTTCTGACAGTAACATACTTGACGAATTAATACGTACAGATGATTCTAGTAACGTATTAAAATCAACAGACCAAATCACCCTATATGATAAATCAAGGCAATAAACAATACTACTTTCTGTCAACGCAATTAAATGTTGACTATCATTAGTATACTCTACCTTACCTATCTTTTCTTTTAGGCTAGTTTTTATCTTCTCTGTTTCGCCTGAGGCAAAGTCAAATAGATAAAGCGTATCCTTAAAAGTCTCTGAAGGAGCAATGAATTGATTCTTCTCTTTATTAAAACTCCCTTGATAAGTACGGATATTTTTAGGCATCTCTGCTATAATCTCTTTGGTCACTAAGTCTAAACAAAAAGGTTTTTTATTATGAGCAACAATTAGTACTTTATCAGAGTCTAAACTGAACTCTGCATCATATATAAAATAAGTATTCGTAAAAAACACTTGTTCTTGTGTATCTACACGTAGGATAGCAAAATCTGTTTTAAACGCTCTAGTCGTCTCTGATATTTTATTTATAGCGATATACTTTCCGTCTGGAGAAATGGCATTAATACGCCATTCTTTATAATCTGCAAAGCGAATAACTCGCTCTTCTAGAAAGTCATATAACATTAACCCTTCTTCGTTGCGGTCTTTTTGATATTCAAATAATCCTCTTTTTGCTATTCTATTTATTTTCATCTATGCTTATCTTGTTACTTTGATTCCCTCAAAGCCTTATTGAGCCTGCAAGATAGAAAATCGAATAAGAAAATCAGCAATTAGTACAGAAGATATTCACAGTGGTATTACCATGGCATTTTATCTGTTTTTACCTCGTTAGACAGGTCAAAAGAAGCACTGAAATAGCCTGTACTATCTACTCTCTTTAGATTATAAGTATATGTATTATCCTTAATTGTCACCCACCATACATTCCCTGCTATTGTGCTCATCATATCTACTGTCTCTTGATCTGATGGAAAAAATTGCATATCAGCAAATCCTGTATTGGTAGCAGTACCTCCATACATCGTGATATCATCTGGTGTTCCATCTTGATGTCTATGATCGTGCTTTAGCTTTACTAGTCCATTCTCTAGTGTAAATACCCAAGTACGAGATAAATCTTCACCTACAAAGAATGAAATCTTCACCTCTTCCTCTTTACAAGAGATTACCTTCATCAATAACTCTTTATCTTTAAAATCAGCAGGTACGTTAGGAGACACGATTTGACCTGCATATGCTTTTCCACAGTGAGCAGCGAGAGACGCTAAGAATTTCTTAGGATTATCTATAGTCTTCTGTGCAAAAGAAGTAATAGTCATTAGACAAATCACAAGGGTAAATAAAACACGCTTCATAAATATAAATTAATTAGTTGGCTCCAAACATAGACATTTTAAATTCAATTTACTATCAAGCATATAAAAAAACAAGGCTACTTAGTATACTAAATAGCCTTGTTCTTGTTTGGATCTGACACGCTTTATATTACGGTAATAAAATAAATAGCAATAGTGTCTAGATCTAAGCGATTATATATTCTTGAAAAATCTTCTTTGCTTTCTTTACTCCTACTTCTTTTTTGTACTTGTCATGAGAGGAGATATACACTACAGGAGCGCTCTTACACATTCCTTGACATTTCATCTTACACAAAGAGTAATCGTTAGAAAGCCCACTCTCTTCTAATAAAGCTTTAAAACAACTTTTAGTCTCTTCATTATATCTACAGCATTTTTTTCCATCACAAACGAAGATAGTTCTCTCACCTTTCTTAACTTTACTCATAGTTTTAGTATTTGATACAAATATATTTATTTTTATCTATTCTAAATTAACTAAATAAAATTTAGCACACTTTTATGAAATTAAGATATTGGTTGATATTATTTGTTTGTTCTATTCTTACTTTTAATATTGTTACACGTTTTCCTGATGCTATTGAAACCTTTTATACAAATGGTTTTTATTTCTATTTATGTAATGTTTTCAATACGATAACCAGTCTATTCCCTTTTTCTGTAGGAGATATACTATATACGATTATAGGGTTATTTCTTATCTATAAGTTTTACCAAATTTTTAAAAAACACAAAGGATGGAAGAAAATCACAATGGCTTGTGCGGCATTAGCTTTTAAATGTGTTGTGATCTTTTATATTCTATTTAATATAGGTTGGGGATTAAATAACTTCAGACCAACTCTAGAAAGCCAATTAGGAATAGAACGTGGCTATGATCAGGAGAAATTAATAAATCTAACGACCAGATTAATACAAAGAGCTAATTTATTACAACTAGCTATTACTAATGATAGTATAACAGCTGTACAACTAAAACAAGATATCAATACAATATTAGTAGATGCTAAAAAAGGAATTGAACAAATAACTTTCTTACACCAGATAGATAATACACAATCACTAACTATCAAAGAGTCTTTATTTAGCCTTCCTTTGACTTATATGGGATTCTCTGGATACATTAATCCTTTTACACTAGAAGCACAGGTAAACAATAAAATACCTACCCTTACCATGATTGTCACAGCATCTCATGAAATGTCTCATCAGTTAGGATTTGCAAAAGAAAGTGACGCTAACTTTATAGGCTTTATGGCAGCATATAATCAAAAAGATACTGCTTATCAATATGCAGCTATTATCTATGCCCTAAGATACTGTGTATCCAATATCAATGACAAAGAATCGGTAGAAGTCAAAGCTTTATTTGAGACAATACATCTAGGAGTGAAAGATAACCTAAACGAGAATATTATATTCTGGAGTGAGTATAAGAATATCACGGATTCTTTCTTTAAGGTATTTTATAATGGCTTCTTAAAACTTAATAATCAAAAAGAAGGCCTACAATCTTATAATAAGTTTGTAGACCTTCTGATAAATTATGATTTAAAAAATCCTATTCTATAAGACTTTATTCTCTTTCATCCACTTTGTTTTTAAATGGTCGAATGATTAAACGAGCTTGTCTGTCAAACATCATATAGTTATACATCCAGTTCCAGAATACAACTAATTTGTTTCTAAATCCAATTAAAGACATCAAATGAACAAACATCCATACAAACCAAGCAAAGAAACCGCTAAATTGGAACTTAGGTAAGTCCACCACAGCTTTATTACGTCCAATGGTTGCCATAGATCCTTTATCATTATATACAAATGATTTTAAAGGTTGACCATCTCTTAATCTAATCAAGTTATTCGCTAATAATTCTCCTTGCTGTATAGCAGGCTGAGCCATCATAGGGTGTCCCATAGGAGTCTTATCTGTCATCATAGTAGCGACATCACCGATAGCAAAGATATCTGTAAAGCCTTCCACTTGATTGTATTCATTTACTTTTATTCTATTTCCTCTTTGAATAACAGTGGCATCAAAACCATCTACAGTAGCTCCCATTACTCCTGCTGTCCAAATCACCGTTTCTGCTGTGAACTCTTTACCTGATTTTGTATATACTTTCTTACCTTTATAATCTGTTACTATTTCACCTAAGTATACTTTCACACCTAGGTTCTCTAAGAATTCCTGTGCTTTTCTAGATGATTTCTCACTCATTGCATCAAGTACTTTATTAGCACCTTGAATCACGTTGATTTCCATCTTATTAAAGTCTAAGTCCGGGTAATCCTTAGGCAATACATGCTTCTTCATTTCTGCTAAAGCACCTGCAAGTTCAACCCCAGTAGGTCCTGCTCCAACGATCACAAAATTCATTAATGCTTTCTGCTCTTGATCATCTGTAGTCTGTAAAGCCTCTTCAAAGTTCTCTAATACTAAACTACGGATATCTAATGATTCAGGGATAGTCTTCATTGCCATACTATTCTTAGTAATGTTTTCATTACCAAAGAAATTTGTCTTAGATCCTGTAGCAATTACAACATAGTCATAAAAAATCGTACCAATATCAGCAACTACCTTCTTATTTTCAGTATCTATACGTTGAACATTAGCTAATCTAAAGTAAATCTCTTCATAATTTTGTACAACTTTACGAATAGGATATGCAATAGATCCTGACTCCAATCCTCCTGTCGCTACTTGATACAACAGTGGTTGAAACGTATGATAATTATGCTTATCTAAAAGCACAACTTGAAAATTTTTGTTCTTTAGTTTTTTAGCAAGTGCTAAACCCCCAAAACCTCCACCAATAATAACAACACGTGGGCGCTTTGAAGTAGGAATATTCATCATAATCACTCGATTTTTACAATGCAAATTTACAATAATTAATTCGCATTGATAAAAATTTCAGTTTTCTAAATTTCCCTTAATCTATGTTCTAATTTAAGACAAAAGAAGATTTAAAGCCCTATTTTTATTGATTTGATAATTTGAGTTACGCTAATTATAGAACTTTTACTTCTAATGCTAAAAAACTAACAATTACATTATTTTAATAATTTTCATACGTTTTTGACAAATACCTGAACTTTATAATTTTACTAAGTATACGCTTATGAAAAAAGGCAAGCTGTTATTCACAACTTGCCTTTTCACTATGTAATAATCAATGATTATTTAAAATTATTTCTAATATTTCGTATTAAGGGTTCTAATCCATTTAATTTTAACTCATAGATTAGACCTAATTGTTCTCCTAGTTTACCCTTTGGGAAGCCTTTATTATGATACCAAACGATATAATGTTCTGGTAAATCAATCAAATACCTTCCTTCATATTTGCCATAAGGCATTTTAGTATGAGCGAGTTCTACTAAGTACTTTTCATTATCTATCATTAGTTAAGCACCTTTACATTTAAGTCTGTATCATACTGTAGTAAGTATACTCCACTATTTCTAAGTGTTCCTTCTGGATTTCTACTATAACTAAATCTATTCTCTATTTCTTGAGATTTCTTACCAATAGTTGGTATAAACCCTTCTTTCTGGAACATTCTGAAAATCACATCTAATGTCACATCAAATCCTCTTGTAGCAAAACGATTAGGATACACATTATATCTGTTTTTATACTCTTGTCCAAATAAAGATTCAGATCTAGACTCTCTTGAATCTCTCGTCACTGAAGGGAAAGTGTATTTTAAATCAACTAAAGTCTCTATTCTAATCTCACTGTAATCAAAGACATCTGACTTGTCAAAAGAAGCAATCTGAATATCATAATCCTTTGTTTTATTCTTTAACTTATCCGTGAATAATAATGCCGATGCGATACTATTAGAATCTAGTACAAAGACATTTTTCTTATCTTTTACTAGCGTTTTATCTATCTCTCCTATTTGACTAGTACTAATCATTTTAATATCTGGAAAGTACTGATTCATAAACTGCTTTGTCGATTGTTTTTTATCATCTACAATTACGGTAATCTTAGCTCCAGACTTCTTAAAGTACTCTAGCAACTGATTTTTAAGTACATTACTATAAGGCATAGTCTGTACAAGTCTATTAGACGCAGTAGCTTTCTCATTTGACAATGGAGACACTAGTATTACTTTGTCATTAGGCAAAGCCTTTACAGCAGCATCTACATTACTCTGATAAAATGGCCCAATAATCACATCTGTATTACTAAAGTCTTTAGAGTTAAATAAGCTCTTCACACCACTACTATTCTTGCTTTCACTAGAATCATAGACATTTACGGTTAAAGGTAGATTAAGACTCTCTGCATACTCTACAGCCATCTTAGCTCCTGAGTAGAAGTCTAAAGTCATATTCAAGAACCCATCAGAACTCAATTTCGCATCTATATTATCTCCTAACTTATCGATATTAAAAGGCAACAATAACGCTAACTCCTTATGATCTAAGCGACTAATAGAATTACTCAAATCAACATAACCTCCTGTTGTATCAACTGTCAAATAACCTTCATTCTCCTCTTTAGGCATATTTTCTTCTACAGCAATATCTAGACCTTCTTTATAAGGCAATATTAACTCCATACCGCTCTTTAATCCTTGTTGAAGATCTGGGTTAAGCTTAATAATCTCCTTAATAGGCACATCATACTTACGACTTATACTATATAGCGTTTGTTGTGGTTCTACTATTAAGCGAATAAACTTATTCTCTTTAGGAGTCTCTGGAGTTACCTCCACTACCTTTGCCTTTGCCTGAAAACCATAAGCAGGTACTTTTATCGTTTGCCCACTTTTAAGACCATCTTTTAGCTCTGGATTCAGCTCTAGTAATCTCTGTACTGAAGTATTGTACGTTACAGCTAGACTATAAAGCGTTGCCTTAGGTTCTACATCTATATTTCTGTAATAGATATTATTAATATCCTTAATTGTATCTGCTGTAGACGATGGTAATGTAGCTGGTATCTTCTTTGGTTTATCCTGTTCATACTGAGTTACATCCATAGAAGATGATTTCTTAGTATTAGGAGCAACAATAATCTCACTATCTGCTAATAACCCCGTTTCTTTTAAAGAAGGATTCCATGTATGTAGATCATTGATAGATACATTGTATTTTTTGCTAATACTATACATTGTCTCCTTAGGTTGCACAGTATGCGTTCCTTTAGAAGTAGAAGTATTCTTTGTCTTCTCATCATTTTTCAATAAAGGATTAGCCCCCTTATTCTTTTCTTTCTCTACAAAGTCCTTCGTAGGAATTAATAAAAAACTATTCTCATTGATTCCATTCTTTGCATCAGGATTATACTTCAGTATTTCACTCACAGGTATATCATAATCTCTAGAGATCTTACTTACAGTATCTCCCTTATTCACTCTATACTGAATAAACGAACCCGACTGAGCTAGAACAGACGATGTAAAAACAAATGCCGTTAAGGCTATAAATATCTTCTTTTTCATTAGCAATACAATTTATAAAAAACGATAAGTCGCTATAACAAAGTTACAGCGACTTATTGAATTATTTAAATTATTCCCACTCAATTGTTGCAGGCGGTTTAGAACTAATATCGTAAACCACTCTGTTTACACCTTTTACGCGGTTAATTATTTTATTTGAAATCTCCATTAAGAACTCATAAGGTAAGTGTACCCAGTCTGCAGTCATACCATCTGTAGAAGCAACTGCTCTTAGTGCTACTACTTTTTCGTAAGTACGCTCATCCCCCATTACACCTACACTATTTACAGGTAGAAGGATTGCTCCTGCTTGCCATACAGAGTTATAAAGACCATGTTCTCTAAGTCCTTCTATAAAGATAGCATCTACTTCTTGTAATAATCTTACTTTCTCTTGAGTGATATCTCCTAAGATTCTAATAGCAAGACCTGGTCCTGGGAAAGGGTGTCTTCCTAATAACTCAGGGTCTATACCTAAAGAAGCTCCTACTCTACGTACCTCATCTTTAAACAACATACGCAAAGGCTCTACTACTTTTAATTTCATAAAGTCAGGTAAACCTCCTACGTTATGGTGAGATTTAATAGTAGCCGATGGCCCTTTTACAGAGATAGACTCGATTACGTCAGGATATATAGTACCTTGACCTAAGAAAGTAGCATCTTCGATTAATCTAGATTCATCATCAAATACATCGATAAAAGACTTACCAATAGCTTTACGTTTTTGCTCTGGATCTTCTAGACCTGCTAGAGCTTCCATAAAACGATCAGTAGCATCTACTCCTTTTACGTTTAACCCCATTCCATTGTATTGATTTAATACATTTTGGAACTCGTTTTTACGTAATAATCCATTATTTACAAAGATACAGTGTAAATTCTCTCCAATTGCTTTGTGTAATAACACAGCAGCTACTGTAGAATCTACCCCTCCAGATAAAGCTAAAACAACTTTCTCTGATCCAATTTTATTTCTTAAATCTGTTATTGTCTCTTCAACAAAAGCATTTGGAGTAAAATCTTGACTAACACCAGCGATATCTACTAAGAAGTTTTTCAACAGCTGTGCTCCATCTGTAGAATGGTAAACCTCTGGGTGAAACTGGATAGCATAAGTTTGTTCTCCTTCTACTTTATAAGCAGCATTTTTCACATCTTTAGTACTAGCTAACAACACCCCATTAGTAGGTAATTGTTTAATAGTATCACTGTGACTCATCCAAACTTGACTATTATGAGGAATATCTTTAAAGAAAGCATCCTCTGCTATAAAGTCTAAATTCGCTCTACCATACTCACGTGTATCAGATGGTGCTACTTCTCCTCCGAAGAAATGAGCTAAGTACTGAGCACCGTAGCATACTGCTAATAGAGGCATTTTTCCTTTGATATTCGACAAATCTGGGTGTAACGCTTCTTCTGAGCGAACTGAATAAGGACTACCTGATAAAATAACAGCTTTATATTCTGTCAAATCCTTAGGCATATCATTATAAGGTAAGATTTCGCAGAATATATTTAACTCGCGAACCCTTCTCGCAATCAACTGTGTGTATTGCGATCCAAAATCTAAAATAAGTACATTGTGTTGCATGCGCAAAAATAGTTATATTCTACGTATCTCAAAAAAGTTTTTAGAATTTCTTTCTATTTCTTATTTACCTCTACACCCAAGCCCAGTAACCAGTACAAAACAAACTAGTTAACAATTAAAAACATCATTTAAACAAGAATAAAAAGAAGTTTTTTAGGTTACTCCACCCTAGTTTATTTATATTTGCGAACGAAGGTCTGCCTTTAGACCATTATTTTTTCACCTTTAATAGAACAAACTTATATGGATTTTGGAATTTATGAAACATTAATGCTTGCCTGCTTTGTGTTATTACTAGGACACTTTGTAGTTCAAAAAGTAAACTTTTTTCAAAAATTTAATATCCCCGAACCTGTTGTAGGTGGTTTTATTGTTGCTATGTTTTCTTGGATTGCCTATTCTGTTACTGGCAAGGAATTTACTATTGACGAAAGTATTCAACAAGGAATGATGTTTATCTTCTTTTCTTCTATTGGACTAAATGCAGATTTTAGAACACTTATAAAAGGAGGAAAAGGATTAATCATATTCTTACTTATAGCAGCTACATTCATTATATGTCAGAACTCTCTAGGAGTATCTTTAGCATATTTATTAGATCTTGACACTAGATTTGGATTAATAGCCGGTTCTATCACACTTACGGGAGGTCATGGTACAGCTGGTGGATGGGCTGACACCTTTATGACAAGCAACAATCCTCTAATAGGAGCTAAAGACATTGGTATGGCTTGTGCTACTTTCGGCTTAATCCTTGGAGGAACAATAGGAGGTCCACTAGCCTACAAACTATTGCGCAAGAATAATTACAAAGAGTTACCCCCTGAAAAAATTCAAGAACACGAAGAAACACACGAAATATCTGTTCCTTCAGTAGTAACGGATAAGAAAGTAAACTATAAGAGTATTATGCTTACAATCACTCTTCTATCTATCTGTTTAGTTTTAGGACAATACTTATCAGACTGGAATGCACAGTACACATTTAAACTACCTACTTTCGTATGGTGTTTATTTATCGGAGTAATCATCAGAAATGTACTACCACACCTATTTAAAGTAAAGATGCATGACGAATCTATTGAAATACTAGGTAATGCTGGTCTTTCTATTTTCTTGGCTTGCGCACTAATGTCTTTAAAGATGTGGACGATTACAGAACTTGCTTTGCCTATCTTACTTATCTTAGTAGTACAGGTATGTTTAATGCTCGTATTTGCTTACTTTATTACCTACAGAGCTATGGGCAAAGATTACGATGCTATCGTATTAAGTGCAGGGCACTGTGGATTTGGATTAGGAGCAACAGCAACAGCTGTAGCAAATATCCAAGCTGTAACAAGCCGTTTTGGTCCATCACCTAAAGCATTCCTTATTATTCCTATGGTAGGAGCATTCTTTATAGACATCCTGAATGCATTAATCTTAAATGTATTTGTTACATTTTTATAGAAAACGAAACACAAAATTACATATAAAAAAGGCTACTTAAACTAGATTTAAGTAGCCTTTTTTGTTGATATTATTTGTAACCTTTCAAACGAATTTGTAATCGTGGGCGTATGGTAATACGTTCCTACAGTTGTCGCGGATTTATAAACTGTAAACTAACAATACCTCTTGATTAATCGATCTAATTTTTCCTCTATCCCCTCTTCTACCACACCACCGTGATAACAAATTACACGGTTCGGTTTAAGACTCTTCATTTTCACAACAGAAGCTAAAGCAGCCTCCATATCCAGAGTAAACTGAGGGTTAGCGATATTAAACTCACCCTCCTCTACCACTATCGCATCTGCCGCAATTAATGTCTTACTCTCTGTATCAAAGAATGAAATATGTCCTTTCGTATGCCCTGGTGTACCTATAACCTGTAATGTATCTTTAAAGAACTGCCCATCCTCTAAAGTTTGAGTAACCTCAAAATGCTGAATTGCCTCAAGTTGTTTAATAAAGTCATTTACCCATTCTTTCATTTCCTCAGGTATATGAGAAAGGCTTTCCCTAACCTGTACAAGACGTTCAGACTCTACTCGACCAGAAACAGAGTCAGCCTCTATAGCACTACTGATAACCTCTAGAGAAACATATTCCTCTTTAAATTTATGCAATCCTTCTAAATGATCAATATCATCATGAGAAATAATAATTCCCTTCAAGTCAGCTACCATTAGTCCTAGATGCATTAACTCTTGTTTAAACTCTTGAAAATTATAAGTAAAACCACAATCTATTAAATAAGAAGTTCCGTCTGCAAATCCAACTACCACAGGATTAAATACTGCAGGTTGTCCTTCCGCAGACTGGGCATTTATATGTAATATCTCTATATTCATTGTTTTTTTTGTAAAATCGTGAAATCGTCTTTTTGTTTGTTTGTTTGTTTGTGAAACCGTGAAACTGTGATGTCTCGCCTATTCCCTAGCGCAGCGCCTCCCCAGTAAGCGAAGTGAAACGGAGCGCACGACTCCCTAGCGTAGCGACCCTACGGTTGGCGCGGATTTGCAATCCGTGACATGTAACCTCGCTGCGCAAAGTCTCCCGACTTTGAGTAACCCTGTTCCCTATTTCCTAGCGCAGCGCCTCCCTAGTAAACGAAGTGAAGCGGAGTGCACGCCTCCCTAGCGCAGCGCCTCCCTAGTAAGCGAAGTGAAACGGAGCGCACGACATCACAAAAAAAGCCTAACTAGAAAACTAATTAGGCCTTTACTATTTTAATTAGCGAACTAATTTTTTATATTTCAAACGAGTTGGAGCTACATCCCCTAAACGTTTCTTACGATTCTCTTCATAGTCAGAGAATGATCCTTCAAAGAAATACACTTGAGAATCACCTTCAAAAGCTAAGATATGCGTACAGATACGGTCTAAGAACCAACGGTCATGGGAAATAACCACTGCACATCCAGCGAAGTTCTCAAGACCTTCCTCTAATGCACGTAGTGTATTTACGTCCAAGTCATTCGTAGGCTCATCCAGTAGCAATACGTTACCTTCTTCTCTCAATGTCATTGCTAGGTGAAGACGGTTACGCTCACCTCCAGAAAGCGTTGATACCTTTTTATTTTGCTCAGAACCACCGAAGTTAAATCTACTCAAATAAGCACGAGAATTCACTTGACGACCACCCATCATGATCAACTCTTGACCATCACAGAAGTTCTCCCAAATTGATTTCTCTGGGTCTATATTAGAGTGTGCTTGATCCACATAAGCAATCTTAACCGTATCTCCGATAGCGAATGTACCCGCATCAGGTTGTTGTTCTCCCATGATCATGCGGAATATAGTAGACTTACCAGCACCATTAGGCCCGATAATACCTACAATCCCAGCTTGTGGCAAAGTAAAGTTTAAATCATCATATAACAATTTATCTCCGAAAGCCTTCGCTACACCTTTTGCTTCAATCACATTTGTTCCAAGACGTGGTCCATTAGGGATATAAATCTCTAATTTCTCTTCTAGAACTTTTTGATCCTCGTTTAATAATTTATCGTAGTTCTGTAACCTTGCTTTTTGTTTTGTTTGACGACCTTTAGCACCTTGACGTACCCAATCTAACTCACGTTCTAAGTTCTTACGGCGTTTAGAAGCTACCTTCTCCTCTTGAGCTAATCTTGTAGACTTTTGATCTAACCAAGAAGAATAGTTCCCTTTCCATGGAATACCTTCTCCTCTATCTAATTCTAGAATCCATCCTGCTACGTTATCTAAGAAATAACGGTCGTGCGTTACAGCAATTACTGTTCCTGAATATTGTTGTAAGTGTTGCTCTAACCAGTGTACAGACTCCGCGTCTAAGTGGTTAGTAGGCTCATCTAATAATAATACATCTGGGTTTTGTAATAATAGACGACATAAAGCAACTCTACGACGCTCTCCTCCAGAAAGAATATTGATAGGAGTATCAGGCTCTGGCGTACGCAAAGCATCCATAGCGATAGCTAGTTTTGTATCTAGCTCCCATCCTCCTACAGCATCTATTTTATCTTGTAGCTCAGCTTGTCTATCCATCAGTTTCTGCATTTTATCTGCATCTTCATACACTTCTAGCAAACCAAACATATCATTTATCTGATTGAATTCATCTAAGATTGCTACCGTTTCAGCAGCTCCTTCTTTAACGATTTCGATAACAGTCTTTGTTTCATCTAATTGAGGTTCTTGTTCTAAATACCCTACAGTGTATCCTGGTGCAAACACCACATCACCTTGATAGTTTTTATCAACCCCAGCAATAATCTTTAATAAAGAAGATTTACCAGAACCATTTAGACCTAAAATACCAATTTTAGCCCCGTAGAAAAAGCTTAAATAAATATCTTTTAATACAGTCTTATTTGTCGATGAGTAAGTTTTACTCACTTTTGACATCGAAAAAATTACCTTTTTATCGTCTGACATAAAGTAAAATATATTGAATTTATTGATTACTAAGCTATAAGCGTTCTATAGCATATTAGCCAAAAATAGTATTAATTAAGGAGATTAGGAAATGTGTTCTACATTTTTTTGATTTTGTCTTGATAGACTATTTGATCTTATATCATTATGGTCTCTACCTGAATTTCTATTTACCTCATAAGACCTTTTTGGACTACAGAATCTTATAGAATAATATTTCTATAAAACCTCTTATCTCTAAAAAATTCATCATTTCACATCGATTAAACCTAAACCACACACAAAAACACAATGTTTAGAAAATATTAACAACAAAAACACACACCTAAGCCTATTATTATTTGTTTTCTACACTTTTAAGTACTATCTTAGAGACAACTTTAAAAAACTCACATATATGACAGAAAATTTACTTTTTGCAAAAAGTGAAACTTGTGAAAACAATCACGAAAATCACTACTATGACCCATCAATAGATGCTTACGTTTGCTCAACATGCAACGCAATTTCACCAGCAAATTCTATTTATGATTTCGAAGAGAAGACAGACGATGAATACGAATTGCATATTGGAATCTAAGGTCGACAGAATCTTGTAATTAACTCTAATGTGAGAGACTTAATTACAAGATTTTTTTTATTCCCTTACTTTGGAGAGGTGTCCGAAGGACGAGATGCTTTATCTCTACTTTAAAGTGATTGCTATATTTAAAACCACATAGCCTACTTCTTCCTTCTTAAGATATGGTAAACTTTATAGTCCTTAGTCACTACTTTCTTACTCCAGTCCACTATCTGTTTTCCTTCCTCTAATACCCTCATCATTTTAACCACTAAATAGTCATAAACGGTAGTAAATAGAATAACTACTACACCAATGTATAAGGTACGCAAATGAAGGTACTCAAAGCAAAATGCTGCGGTAATCCCTCCTACCCCAAACGAAAAGACAATGGCAAGTTTAAGTCCTATATGAGAAAGCAAAAGATTGCGAAGGTTGGCTCTTGTTAGATTAAACAATAACCTCGCTGTCTCTATCCCTAGATCGGTAACTATACCCGTAATATGCGTAGTTCTCACTACCGCCTTAGAAATAAAAGTAACAAGAGAATTCTGTAATCCCATCGCAAATAACAGTACGTAGGCTATCTTCATCGGATATTGAAACAATATATCTCCTTCGAGATAAGCCACTCCTCCTAATAAGATAGCCTCTAGTATCAAGGGCACTGTAAAATACACCTTATTCCAAATCAACTTCTGCAACTGTAAGATCACGTGAGAAGTAAAAGATCCTAAAAAGAACGAAACCAATAACAACACTGACTTCAAAATAGCTTGTTTATTAAAGGTAAGTACCTCCTGAGCAAAATTAGATAAATACCCAGTCACATTGGTTGTCATCAGCTTTAAAGCCAAAAAACCACTTACATTCACCACTCCTCCTACAAATGATAACAACACTGCTAAACGCAGATTCTGCATAAAACTTCTCTCCTTACCTCTGTGTGATAACATAAACTTATAAATTACTCCTCCTCAAACTATAATATAACAAATTTAAAGAGAATTACAAATATATGGGGTGTGGTAGAAGGATTTGTTGAGTTGTCGAGGATTTCCGAATCCGTGACTACACACAGCTACGCAATAGTCTCCTGACTTTGCGTTTTATAGTTGTTGAGGATTTCCGAATCCGTGACTGCAAACAACTACGCAATAGTCTCACGACTTTGCGTTTTCTAGTTGTCGAGGATTTTCGAACTGTGATTATAAACAGCTACGCAATAGTCTCCCGACTTTGCGTTTTCTAGTTGTCGAGGATTCTCGAATTCATAACTACACACAGCTACACAATAGTCTCCCGACTTTGCGTTTTATAGTTGTCGCAGATTTCTGAATCCATGACTGTAAACCATTCCTTAACAACATCAACGATCTGCTTTTCAAAATTAGCAATATCATCTTTCACCCCAAGATGAATCAAATAACACATATTATCTTGGCTATTCAAATATTTTCCTTTATGCTCATTATATTTTTGACTTGGATAAACTAACGCTACCTTATCCGCCTTGTAAAAGTGGTGATATACATACATCTGTCTCAAGTCCTCTATAGAAGGATAAGGCTTCCCATTTAGATTCTTCCATTTCGTATCAATCACAAAGACTCTTGATTCTTCCCCTTTTTCTGTTATCACAATATCTGCAAACATCTTCACACTTCGGTTTGTCTCTGTATGAGAAAGCCAAAAATCTCTTTTCACCTGTTCTTTCACTTCATGAGATCCTTTTAAATGTTTTCTCAAAGTCACAAAAACAAAGCGTTCCCACAGTGCATTCATATCAAATAATAAAGCCAACACATCACTACTACCTCCTCTAATATCAGGATGATAATTTAGAAGTAATAATTTAGCTATACCTAATGCTGTTTCATAAGAAGCTGTTTTTCGATTAAGTACTATTTGTTCAAAAGTCCTCTCAGATACTTTGATATCTTCCATTTCAGGAAAACTAAACAGCAATTGATTAATTTCACTATCCAAAGCTGTATTTACATTAATGCGTTTTAATAACCTCAATGCTTTGTACAACACTTTATGTAGTAGATGCTGTTCATCATATACACTATGCCGAGTATAAAAGCGCTCTTGATGCACCAAGTTCTGTTGAATGTGTTTACTAAACACTACACTCCCTTTTAGGGCTAATGTATTCCCTTCTTGTGATCTATATTTCTTTATTAATCCTTGATGAACTAAACGCTTTAACTCCTGTAGATACATCGCGATATAAACATCTAAGATAGCATTTGACTTTAACGATAAGGCACTTGAGGTAGGAGCATGCGTAGTAAAAGTACCTACACGCCAAATCATATTAATCAACAGATTCCGCCAAGTATCCTTTTCTTCTCCATTATTATCCACTTTAGGCAATACCTCGATAGTCAAGTTACCCAACTGTAGAACCCCCACATATTGGTTAAACTTCACTCCTTTGTGAATTAAAGAGTAATATGGCACACCATTCGTTCCATAGAATGCTTCTAATAGAGTCAAATGTTTTTCTTCAAACACTGCACCCTCAGATAGTACATCTCCTATTCTTAACGTATTATGCTCAAAAACTGTAATCTTTAGCTTACTCACTTATTACTATTTTTTACCCAACAAATTATCTATAGCTACCTTAAACTCCCCTTCTTTCCACTCTTTCTTTAAAGCATAAATACTCTTCTCACTATACATATCACTGTCATAATTAAAAGACGCAAATACAACCTTATTCCCTTCTGATTTTTCTACAAATCCCTCACCAAGTACCAATCCTATCTTGCCATAATCTCCATAGAAATACTCTTGCAGCAGCGGAATGATGTTGTTCATAAATCTCGATTGTAACGTTTCAAGAGAGTCTATATTTAAGAAGTAACTATGTCCTATCAGATGATCTCTATCTAACAGCACCTCTATACGGCTATTAATCGTTCTTAATAATTCACTCAGATCAATTCCAAAGCTGTTTTCTGACTCGATTACATCATAATCAGGCATCATCTCTTCGAAGGTAAAGCGACGTCTAAGCGCTGTATCCAGAGCCTCCACGCTTCTATCCGCTGTATTCATCGTACCGATGATGTGTAAGTTATTCGGTACACCGAACTTCTCTTTTGAATAAGGCAGAGTAACCTCTAATGCCTCCTCATTTCCTAATCGCTTACTCTCTTCTATCAAGGTAATCAACTCCCCGAAGATAGCAGATACATTCCCTCGGTTGATTTCATCTATAATAAGGACATAAGGCTTTCTCTCTTGCTTCTCAAACACGATATCGTTAGAAGCGTTAACCTTATTAATAATATCGTTTAACACTGCCCAATAAGCTGTAGAATTACTCCCTCCTATTACACCGCGAAACTCTTTATCTATATTCCTAACCGCACTCAGATCAGCAAAAGCGTTGTACAACTTCTCCACCCTTGCTAAAGATACCGTATACACACCAGCCCCTTCAGTAGATTTAGGCTGTAAGCGAAGGTTACCTCTATCCGTTATCTCTACTATTTTTAATCCCATATTCGGAGTCTGAATAGGTAATATCAACTCTTTATTTTCATTTAACTCTTCTAAAGCTTGATTAACCAAATCATTCCACCCATCTTCAAAAGTATAAACCTTCTTACTCTCCACCTTATCCACACTGTGTTCTTTCGCTCTCTCTGTTGTCTGAGTGAAGATTCCCTTCTCTACCTCATAATACACTGACTTATCCTCTGTCCCCTCATCCACTTTAGGTTTTATTCCCTCCACAAAGTCCTCGTATGTCATACTCTGATGAAAGGTCGTGAACATGATCTGCCCATTCGCTATGTAACTATCAAAACGCTCCTTAAGCTTCTTTCTATCCTCCTGCTCTAAATCACTTGTTAGTCTATTTTCTACTATAGACAACGCCTTATTAATCGTATGATACGTCTTCCCAGTTCCAGGAGGACCATATAGTATTTGGTTTAGTGGGTGGTTCATGTTTTTTTCTCTATTTGCTATATAAGTATCTACTATCTCTTCATCATAAATTCCTAACTCTGTAAATACTTCGTTTCTATATTCTTTATTAAACACCAATTCTTCAAGATCTGCTTTATTAGAATCAATTCTATTTGACCTCGTTGTTATATCTAATTCTAACTTTGAAGGTTCTAAAATATCTTTTGCTAATGCACCAAAATCATTTACCCAAGAAACTTTATTGTAATATGCTTGCTTTCCGTTCTTACTTTTAGCAAACTTCTCTACTTCTTCCCCATCATTTTTTAATGAAATATATGCATATCGCATAGGTTCGACATTCCATATATATCGACGACCAATAATGAAAACAATCTTATCTCCTTTATAATGAAAATAAAACTTCTCTGATCCTCTCTCTAATCCTAATTCTTCAACTAAATAATCCAGTACTTCAAAATAAGGTAATATTCGATGAGACAGCTTTTTTAAGATTCTATATAGAATAGTATTTGAATCTACTACAATAGCCTTAGCTCCTTTATTTGCTAAATAATTATTCAGTCTTTCTCCATTATGAACACCTTTACTTTCTAAAATTGCCTCCTTATAAAGAGTTATATTTATAGACTTTAAATATTCTAAACAATAACGATAGATATGTTTATTAGGATAAACTTTTCCATTATTACTTATTCCATATATTCTTGCCCTTTCATTATGTGGCCAACCCCTAACATCTGCCTGATCAAAAGCATACTGTAATGCTTCTTGCCAAGCTTTTTTCTTCTGTTCTTCTGTCATTTTCAACATTAATTACTGACTATTGTAAAAGGTATATATCTTCTCAAATGTATATAGACACACTTTTTTTTAATTCTTTAAATCACTTAAAAAGCATATTAATTCTTCTTTCATCAGATACATTCTCATAGATATTTCATTTTCATCGTTACAATTCTACTTCATCATATTTCTATACTTCAATGAAAGAGCCTGAAACATTGTATCAAAGAAATCTTTACAGAAACGATCATTATTATACATTTTCGAAAATGCCACATTACCATTTCTATTCTGAAGTACTACCTCATCCATTATTTTCTGCAAGGCAATACCTATGGTATATTCATCATTATTCTCCACAAAATGACTCTGAAAATCCGGGTGATTAACAATTCTCTGCTCTATAAAATTTACTATTTCTATATTACTCTCATCAATCCCATCAATATTAAAAAAGCGCTTATTAAAATCAGCCAAAATAGTCTCTAAGTCCTCTTCTTCTTTTTCATCTGCAAATACTCCTCTTGCATTAGGATTCTGCGGATTAAGACTACTTTCTTTATCATCTAAAACTATATGTTCATTAATAGTCATTCTCTGTAAACCATAAGTAGACAGATCTACAGACTCCAACAACTCATCTAATAGTGCATCTTGTTTATTCGTTACAATCATAAATGGAATAAGGTACTTTAAGAACCAGTATAATTTCTCCCATCTGACATTATTAAATTCTAAGATAGCAGCTACTTGACTGTATATTTTAATAAATTGTCTTGTCTTAATTTTATAATCTGCTTTTACCTCATCTTCTAATTCTAACTCTTTGTTAAATCGTTCAGCTGGTAAGTTTAATACTGCTATTAACTCTTCGTAAGTAGCGTTATTAAAATACAACTGACTAAACAATTCTACCTCTTCCTCTTCATAAATACCAGACTCATCTAAAGCTTCTTTTAAATCATGTAATACATTTATATCTGTACTCTCACTTAATACTGTAGATGTATAAAAAGGCTCAAAAGACGCTTGTATATCATCTACCTCATTAAAGAAATCCAATACAAACAAATCCTCTGTGCGCTTACCATACTTAGGTGCGGCACGGTTAAGACGTGATAATGCCTGTACACATAATACGTTTTGC
Organism: Myroides odoratimimus; assembly: GCF_001485415.1. Classification (GTDB taxonomy): domain Bacteria; phylum Bacteroidota; class Bacteroidia; order Flavobacteriales; family Flavobacteriaceae; genus Flavobacterium; species Flavobacterium odoratimimum. Next base: position 101,032 of record NZ_BCMQ01000003.1, on the reverse strand, counting down.
AACTTTTTATCGATATACATCGTTGTCAACTTAGGTTGATCAAATCCAGTCAGATACTTATCTGCGACTACTAATAAACGATACTCATGTTCATCAAATTTAGTAGCTGTTTCAGTATCAGAAAAACCATTTAACCCACTCTCTGTGTACTTAATCCCCTTTACTTCTTTCTCTCCAGAAAAAGCTATTAATATCCTAAAAGGGTTGCCTTTTTCTTCCAACAACTCATTCAAAGCTTGATAATATTGAATAGCTGACACTATACTCTGTGTCAACACCATACCCTTAGCTTTGTTCTTTAATTTTTTTGTGTTATAAACTTTAGAGATAAAGTGTTCTAACATAATTTTAGCCTTCGCTTTTATGGTTCTCGGATCGCGTTCTACAAAAGATTTTAAACGCTTTTGAGCACGTGAAGAGTCAAACATAGGATTGTCCTCTATCGACTTCTCTAACTTATAATAACTCTTGTAAGTTGTATAGTTAGATAAAACATCTAAGATAAACCCTTCCTCTATCGCTTGTTTCATAGAATATAAATGAAATGGCTTAAAACTACCATCCCCTTGTTTTTCGCCAAAACGTTCTAATGTAGAATTTTTAGGAGTTGCTGTAAAGGCAAAATAAGAAGCATTCGAGCTCATTTTACGAGACTTCATCGCTTTTAGGATCAAATCTTGATTGTCTTCATCATCCTTATTACCTATAACATAGTTTAAACTATCTGCTGTAGTTCCACTCTGACTACTATGTGCCTCATCTATAATAATAGCAAAACGTTTATCACTCATATCTCCAATTTCCTTTACTATAAAAGGAAACTTCTGTATAGTTGTTATCACGATGCGCTTACCAGTCTCAATGGCTAAACGCAAATCAGACGAACTATGTACTGGAGCTATTAATCCAGATACTTGTGAGAAGCTGCGTATATTATCTCTTATCTGTTTATCTAATATCCTCCTATCCGTTACTACTATCACGGTATCATATAGTGGTTTATAAATTTTCTGATTACCAGCTACTATTGTATGCCCCTGTTCATACACATCTATTAATTTAAAAGCAGCCCAAGTAATAGAATTTGACTTACCCGACCCTGCTGAATGCTGTATAAGATATGTTTTACCCGCACCATGTTCACTTACATCTTCTATTAAACGATTTACAACATCTAATTGATGATAACGAGGAAAAATAAAAAACTTCTTATCTAATGAATCTGTTTTTTTACCTTCTAATAATACAAAGTGCTGTATAATATTAGCCAAACTTGGTCTGGATAATACCTCCTCCCATAAATAACTTGATCGATGTCCATTAAGATTAACAGGGTTTCCCTTTCCATAATTATTCCCTTTGTTAAAGGGTAAAAAGTAAGTGTCTTTTCCTTGTAACTTAGTTGTCATATACACCTCTTCTGTGTCTACTGCAAAGTGTACAATACATCTTCCGAAGTTAAACAAAGTCTGTTTTACATCTCTTGTTTCACGATATTGTTTTTGCCCTTGTATAGCCGCAGTTTGGCCTGTTAATGGGTTCTTTAACTCCATTGTCATAATCGGTAGTCCATTAATAAAGATCACCAAATCCACCTCTTCTAAAGGGTTAACAGTAGAATATTGTAACTGACGAGTCACAGAGAACTCATTAGCCCTAAAGTAATCATGTGTATTACGGGAGCTATTCTTATTAGGATATTCATAAAAGAAGGTAAAACATGCATCATCTACTTCTATTCCCTTCTTTAGTACATGAAGTACACCATTCTTACTAATTACACGATCTAAACGCTCTATTATCTTTAATTGCCAGTCACTATATCTCTTCAACTTTTCGAGTTCATCACCCTGCGTAGCCTCTAAGAAATGCCATAAACGAACAGTATCTATCGCATACTTTTTATCATAATCATGTGTATGTCCTAAGTAATACCCATGTCCTGACGTATAATGACTCCTATCTTCGTTAAATGTTATATAGCTCTTATCCTCTTTCTTTAAAACCTCCGTGCAGATACCTACTAACTTCTGTTCTATTAATGATTCTAATGCTTGCTCGTTATAGTTGGTGTTCATGATTGTCTTCTAATTTTTCAAATTATTCCCAAACAAGAACAAGAATTGTTCTATATTCTCAGGATGTGTTTTTAATTCTAATGTTATATTTTGTATCGTCTTCAAATATGTTGGATAATGTCTATCTGCATTTACTCTTGTAATATTTTTTAATCCTTCTAATTCTTCAAAAACACCTTTACCTAATACCTTAATGATACGTTCATCTAAGATTATAGCAGGAGCTTTATCAATAGATACATTACTAAAATACAACAACTTTGAATAGGTAGATATACCTAGTCCTTTTATCTTTTTAAAACGACTTAATACTTCTCCCCATTCTTCTTTATTCAATGAACAGTTTCTAACACCTTTAATAATCTCAACTAAACCTCGTAAGTCTTCACAATTATATATCTTTTCAAAATTATTCCCTCTATGCCCATTAGGATATCCCCAAAGAATCGTTTTTAAAATTAGAGATCGTATATCTTCTGTATCAAAAACATCTTGCCTACTAATAGTAATATTCAATAATCCTTCAAAACAAGAGGTATAATCCTCCTTGCTAATCTGATTCTCCCAAACACTTGCTTTTACTTCAAATGATTGTTCTCTAACAGGCAAAAACTGAATCAAATCTTTATAATCTTTTAAATACAACTTCATCCCTACTAATTATTAAACATCCTCTTAAACTCTAAACTCTTACTACCAAAATTAATCAACGACCCATCAGTCAGTTTATATGCCTCTAAGTAATTTTTAGCCTGTGCTAAATGCACATCTTCTAAATGGATAACTGCCTTAATCTCTAACATCACTTGACCAGCTATAAAAAAATCAACACGTCGTGTTCCTACATTAAAGCCCTTATATTCAATACTCATTTCGAACTCTCGCTCAAATGGAATACCTCGTTTAAAGAACTCTATCTGAAGAGCACGCTGATAAATAACTTCCTGAAAGCCATTACCTAATATAGAATGTACTTCCATAGCCGCTCCTATAATCTGATGCGTTAATTGATTAATATCCATATAATTAATATTGAATGTTACTCCTCACTGTCTTAACCAAGATTCTCAAGATTTGCAGGATTTACAAGATCGTACCGAATAGTCTTAACCACGATTCTCAAGATTTACAGGATTAACAAGATCGTGCCGAATATTCAGTGCTCTTATAACATCATCTCATTATCTTATTAATCCTAATGCAGATAATCACACATAGTATATCACTCCCTCATCTTGTTAATCTTCCTAATCCTGTAAGTCCTGGTGCTGACAACCTCTAACTCACCCTCACCTTACCTGTCACCACTTCATTTATTAGACTCTGCTTATACTCCTTTAGCTTCTCTATCTGCTGTTCCTTAATAGCTACAGATTTATCTATCTTAGTGATATGCTCATCTAAATAATCAACTATCTGCTGTTGTTCTTGTAATGACGGAAGTAAAATCGGTAATCCTTTTAGTAATTCCTGACTTAAAGATGCCCTAATCACTATATTCATATTCCCAATAAAATAAAATCTATTAATTTCACTTCGAAAAAAATATTTAGAGAACATAGGTAAGAACACTCTACTATTAGGTCTAAATCTAATTAAAAAACCTGCAAATGTAGTTTTATTATATGATTCAAGAGCTACTGATGAAATACCTATTTCTTCTACAGTTTCAGATGTACGAGTAAAGAAAATATCTCCTTTTTTCACAGAATACTGTACAATTTCATCCTCCGACACATCAACCAAACCATTTACGAAAGTGGGTAATGTAAAATTCTTATACACATCACTATAGTTTACAAAGGGAGTTCCTTTTCCAAAAAACTCACCTCCTTTACTTAACCCATTTTGTGTTATCCCTAAATACCTCAACCTCTTCACCTCCCAGTGCTCGGGGATATCTCCTATCCAGTCTACACCACTATCTTTTAGCTTCACATTCTTATCTATACCCTTCGTTACTGCATTATGAATGATTATCTGACGTTGCTCTTTTAATAACCCTATCTGCTTCTCTTTGATTTCAATCGCTTTATCTATCTGTCCACACTTATCGTCTAAAAAGGTTGCTATGACTTGTTGTTCTTTAATAGGTGGTATACCTAAACCAATAAACTTCATATCTTCATATCTTGTAGTCCATAAATCTGCAACAATACCATGTCCATTTCTATAAAACTCTTCGATAAACGAATTAGACTTCAAAAGGTAGTTAACATAATTTCCATTCACTTTAATTGGTTGTAAAACAATATTAATCAGTGACACTGAACCATCTAAATAAGACAAGCCACTTGAGCCTTTACGATCAGATCTACTATTAATAACAAAGTCTCCTTTTTTAACTAACTTTCTATTATCCCCGTCATTTGATTTTGCAGCACTTTCAAGCTGAGGAACTACTCCATTCTTCGTAACTGACAATGGTTCAAATACTTTATCTGAAACTTTCTCTCTTCTCTCTTTAAACCAAATTCCTAAACGATTCACCTCCCAATGACTTGGTATCTCTCCAAGCCACTCTATACCACTATCTTTATAACTATCGTATTTCTTCATGCTACTTTGTCTTTTTTTTGTGTTCTAACACTTTGCCTGTTTGATCAATAAACTGCACAAAGTCACGTTCTACTTTAGACAAATCATTTTTTATCATCTCTTTGTATTTGGCATATTCAGCATTTGCTTTATCGAGCATTTGGCTGTGACTAACCACTCCTGCATGCTCTAATACTTCATTACCTGTCATACGGATAAACTCGTCTAATCTGGTTATCCAGTCCGCCATATACATTGGTTTGCGGTTTAGCGCTTGTAGTTCTGCTAACTCCAGATAAGCTGTTACTACTCTATTCAGCACGTTTAACTCCTCTTCACTTAGATAATTCTTAGCAGTATGAATCTCTTGCTTAGTAGGAGATACTCCTTTAAAGTTAGTCAATCCTAAATGTGCTTTATCAGCGTCTATTCGCTTATAGATTAGTTCAGCAGCAGTGTTGCCATGTGCTGCCCAGTGCATTTTATTCTGTACTGTTTTAAAGAACAACTGAGACACTTCTGCTTTCGGGTCATAATCCACACTGGTAGAATAGATATCCAATACCTTGCGCCAAAACACTTTCTCACTTGAGCGAATATCTCGAATGCGTGCTAATAACTCGTCGAAGTAGTTGCCGCCACCTGCTTGCTTAAGCAAATCGTCATTCATCGTAAAGCCTTTGACGATATACTCTTTTAAGCGTGCAGTTGCCCACTGTCTAAACTTTGTCCCTTGCAAACTTCGCACGCGATATCCGATAGCAATTATCATATCGAGATTGTAATATTTTACCTCTCTCTCTTGCGTTTTCCCTTCTATAGCACCGTGTGAAGTGGTATGTCGGAATTTCCGACATACCACTTCTTCTTCTAATTCTCCTTCTTCGAAGATATGTGTTATATGCTCTGATATAGTCGTTCTTCCTTTCTGATACAGTTCTGCTATCTGCATTTGAGATAGCCATACTGTCTCTCCTTCTAAGCGCGTTTCTATCGCTGTCCCTCCGTCATCCGTTTGGTAAATAATTATACTACTTTCCATAACCTAATTACTTAAAAATTTAAGATATCGTTTAGTATTCCGTCTGCTTGTTCTTCTAAAGCTAATAGCTCTGCTTTTACCTCTTCTATCGAACGCAGTGGTACATGTTTATAGAAGTATTTATTAAAAGATATTTCGTATCCTATCTTCACACTATCTAAGTTAATCCATGCTTCTTCTACATGTGGTTTTACCTCACGGATAAAGTAGTTGTATATCGCTTCACTTAACGGTATCTGTTCACTATCCCTAAGGTCACTCTCTGTCTCATACGTGATATACTCTCCTTTTTTGGCTGTAGCATAGTATCCATAGTCTGCCAACTGTGCTTCTGTACACCCCAGACGAGCTACTAACTGTGCTAACTTATCAGCGTTGAGCTTTTCTACCTTTTTCACTACACGCTCTGCTGTAGCATCGTATTCACTTACTGCATTTAAGATTGCTTTTTTATCAGTAGCATTCAGTTTGACATTGATATCCTTACATATAGCATCAAATCTTTTTTGCACTTGGTTAAAGTCCATATACACCTCTTGTCCAAAAGCTTCACAGATGGTAATCGCTTGTTCAAAGAGTTCCTTACTCTTCGTCCACGTATCTCGTTCACACAGTTTTACAAGCTGTTTTTTGTTTAATCCCCAGTCTTGACTATCCGCGTACTTACTTACTTCTGCCTGTCTATGTTCTAATCCTTTCGCATATACTTCTTCACCGAAGTATGCATACAGGCTTTCCATTTGATTGTAAAAAGCTTTGTCATAACGCAGACTTTCTATTTTTGCTTCTGTAAATTGCGTTTTTAATCGCTTAGGGCGCTCTATATTCACTTTATAATACCCAAAGTCAGCATTGTCAAACAGTTTTACATTTAGCATCCCCTCAGATAGTTCTCCTTCACTAAAGTTTAAGTAAGCATCTAAGATAGCCTGTATGTGCTCTTGAGAGAACTCAGAGTTCTTACTCCCTAAGTTCTTGCGCATTTTCTGAAATAACTTATTTGCATCGATTAGCTGAACCTTTCCTTTTCTATTGGTAGGTTTATTATTTGTCAAAAGCCAGATATAAGTAGTAATACCTGTGTTATAAAACATATTATTAGGCAATTGCACAATAGCATCTAACAAATCATTCTCTATGATGTAGCGTCTAATGTTACTCTCTCCACCTCCTGCATCACCTGTAAATAAGCTACTACCATTGTGTACAGATGCAATACGAGACCCAACACCTGTATTAGACACATCTTTCATCTTATCTACCATCTCCATTAAGAATAGTAGCTGTCCGTCCGAACTACGAGGAGTAGCATCTACCTCTTCTTCCTTCCCCCAATAGTCCTTTAGTTTAACAATAAATCTGCTATCGATTACATCCTTACCGTCTTTAATATATTTCTGTTCAGACGCCCATGACTTCCCGTAAGGAGGATTAGATAACATAAAGTCAAACTTCAAACTTGAGAACTCATTCGTAGATAGAGTTGACCCTACTTTTATATGCTCTGGATTCTTACCTTTAATCAACATATCTGACTTACAGATAGCATAAGTCTCATCGTTAATCTCCTTACCATATAGATAAATATCTTTTTTAAATCCGAAACCTTCATTCTCATCCACTAATAGGTTTTCTGACTCTGTCAGCATCCCACCACTTCCACAGGCAGGATCATATATAGTGATAATGTTTGGCAACTGTTCTTTAATAGGTTCAAAAACTAAATGCGTCATCAGTTGTATTACTTCTCTTGGTGTGAAGTGCTCTCCTGCTTCTTCATTATTCTCCTCATTAAATCGACGAATTAACTCTTCAAATACATACCCCATTCCTAAGTTAGAAAGTCCACCCATAACATTCCCTTCTGGGTCTAACTTATCCTCTGGAGTAAGGTTAATATAAGGCGAAGTAAACTTCTCTATTACATCTAATAACACATCTTTATCAGCCATATGGCGTATCTGACGGCGCAAATCAAACTTGCTAATTACTTCTTTGATATTAACATCAAACCCATCTAAGTACTCTTCAAAATTTGCTATAAGTTGTTGTTTAGAATTTGACACGGTATTAAAAAGCATCTGCAAAGTCCACTTACTGGTATTATAAAACGGATAACCCGAAACATAACAAATTCTCTTAGAACTATATTCTATAGCTCCCTCTTCTACTACTTGTCTATTTACTTCTTCTAATACCTCTTGCTTTTTCTCTTCCAAAAGAGCATCTATACGTCTTAATACTACCATCGGCAGTATCACATCTCTATACTTCCCTCTTACGTAAACATCTCTTAAACAATCATCTGCAATAGACCAGATAAACGAAACTAACTTATTATGTGTATTTACTGTCATTCTTCTAATATTTTCAAGGTAAATATACTACCATCATTAGAACCCCACAAGCGGAAAACCGTAAAGTGGACAAGGGAGTTAGTAAAAAACCGAAGCAACGCTTCGGTTTTTATTTTTCCTTTATAACTATATAGAAAATTGAAAGAAATATCAAGGTATTGACTATAATTACAAAAAATATTGACAGACTTATACAAGAAGCCACATACTCTACATTTTGTGGTATATGTTTATGAAGCATAAATAGGCAAAGCGTTAAAACAGCTTCAATCAAAGATAAAAAGACTATCCTCTTATTAAACTCTATAAACCTATCATAACTATCGTAAGTCCTCATCTCTGTTACAAATTCACTATTACTTTGAACAACTAAAGTTAAAATAGCTAATAGAAAACCAAACAGAGTAGAAGAAAAAGCTAACATTTTATCGTATAAATTAGCATTCATAATAAAATCTAAGTTACCACAATAGAGGTATAAAAATAGACCTATACCAAAAGCATATCCTATATATTTCTCTATATAATAACCTGGACTTTTATTCATGACTTATAAAAATTGTAGATAACTCATTTTTCGTTTCTTCGTATATTTTTCTTATTTCTTCTTTTCGTTGAGAAATTAGCAGATCTGAACTTTCACGCGGTTCTTCAAGTTTCATAAATTTTATCATTCTATCTGCGATTAAGTCAATCGTTGTTTCTTGATCTTGATCTTCTGCATATCCTTTAACAATAACTTTTTTAACATTTTCTGCATTTACAGTTAATAGAATATCCTGTAAGGCATTAACAATCCCACCTATTTTCTCTGAATTTAAAGGTGGAACTTTATTCTTTCTCGCTTTAACATCAAACTTTGCAAAGACTTCTTTCGAATTCACTTCTTCTGCCACTTGACATAAGCTGATTAAAGACTTATTTTTATGTAAATCTTCCTTCAATAATTGTGTAGGGTTGGCTAATCTAATTTCTAAAGACTTATGAAATGACAAATCAATAATCCTTTTATATTCATCCTTATTCAAAACTAAGTTAAACCTAAGCTTAAATTGATTACCTTCTTCTTTTTCTTTCCATACAAGATAAATAAAACTAATCATATTATCAATAAAACATCCAAACTTATTTACCTCATACAGGAGGACTTGAGTCTTCTTTTGATATAAAAACACGTTAGCATAAGCCAATCCTTCTTCATTAGTTAATCCTATTTTACTGACAGTTTTTGATTTTTTGTTCTTTTTAGGAGGTATACCATTTCTATTAGCCGTTTCAATAATTCCAATTAAATAATCATCTGTTTCCTCAATTAATTTCAGTTCGTAATTTTTACCTTTTAGGTAAACCTCATTATTCTTAAATATCTTGTCTTTCAAAATACTTATAAAATCTAAACTTTTAGGTGCTGAATCAAACAATTCAAGAGCTACTTGCAAAAACTCTACTTTTTTCTTTTTTTGAGCCATATTTATGTCGTTTTGTTGTTATTCTAACAAACTTACCCTCTTTATGAGAATATACTATACGGTTTTCCGTAAACACCTAGAATTATTGAGTAAACAACAGTCTCTCATAAATATCTACACACCAATAGGATGAGATACCTCCTATCGTCGGGATAACATATATTGTGGATTCAGTGGACGGCTTTAAACACAGAACACAGCATATGAAACACTGTGAGGCAAGTTTAAACATCAACCCCCTGAATAAGAGCTTCCTATCCATTGGGGGTCTAGCTGTGTGTTAGACGGAAGTATTCCGTCTCTACTGATGTGGCGAACTTAGTACACATGACGCATCACATCTATACATTCTAATATCAGCTCTCTATTGACTCTTCACATAACAATCTAAGCAAACCCTATATAACATCGAAGGTCAACTATCTAAACTCCTTGCTAATTTATTAGTCTTAATTGGGTTATTTATTCGCTGTTGTAGCATCGGCACTTTATCTTTAATTACAAAGACACCTTTTACAACTCTTATAATATGTTCTTTTTGGGAATAACAATTCATCAGAAGCTCCCTCCCTACATCCTTATTTTAATAGCTATATTAATCACCACCACACCTTTTCACTACATACAAGATGAATACACAGAGTATAAAAGGAGCATCCTTCGACAAAAGCCTTATTTAGCCCACTAAAGTCCTAGCATTGTCCTACAACTGTCCAAGGATCCAAGAAGAAGCCCTGATTTTACTAGGGTTAAAAGCTATATAACGTTGAGTACTACAATAGACCAATTCATAACAAACAACTGAATATTAGTTAGTTATATAAAAAATAAACTAAAAAAAAGTATACATTTTTTTGCTTTTCAAGCCTTATTTCACTGAAATAAGAAGAAAATGCGGTAAAAAGAAGGGAATTTTAAGGGAGAAATAAGATTTTTTGATGATAAATAGGTGCTTTTTTGAAAAAAAGAAAGTGTTTTTTTTGATAAAAGTTGATCAATTTTTTAATTGAAGTTGAATAGATATACTGGACGGTTATATATCACGGATTAAAAATCCGCGATAACGAGACGTAATGTACGCACCTAAAGCCCGAAGGGCTAAGATTCATAATTATTAATTTGAAATTCGTAATTCCCTAAGGGAGATGGGATCTTTCGTTACACTCAAGAAGACATATTAAATCGTTATATCTCACGGATTAAAACCTTAAATCCGCGATAACACGAACGTAGCGATTGCATGATATGTATACCGATAGGACGTATATACATACCTCATGGCGAAGCCAAACATTCTTAATTTTTAATTCCTAATTCTTAATTGTTTAAAAAAGAAGAGGAGAGCAATGCTCTCCTCTTCTTTTTTAAACTTATACTCTTCCTTTTAAGGCGTTAAAAACCCATGCTATTGCAAAGAAACCGATTCCTACAGCTGTGAATCCCCACCCTGCGATTTCGGAATATTTAAATGCTCCTAGACAGATTAATAAGATACCCATCATAATCATAATCAACGTAGCATATCCTAGAATCTTATTCTTGTTTAAATTGTTCGGCATTATTTATTTATTTTAATTAAATATTTTGATTAACATCTCCTTAAGCAGTTCTCCTTGTGGCATCGCCTGAGCTCCTACTCCCTTACTTTTAAGGTCTACATCCTTTAGATGTGCAATGATACTACTAACTTGCTTCATCTTATAGATTCTAAAACCCGTTTCGTAGTCTTTTATTGCGTATTGACTCACTTTTAATTGTTTCATCACGTTAGATGGTGACTTATCTTTCAACCCATGGTACAACAAAAGCTTAGAAAAATAAGAATAAACAAGCCCCATTGTCAATACGATTGGGTTATTCTTTGGGTTCTGTGCAAAGTAATTTGCAATTTTATACGCTTTGAGCTGATTGCGGTCTACAATAGCTTTAATCAATTCAAAATTATTAAAATCTTTACTTATTCCGATATTCTTTTCTACTACTTCTGCTGTGATTTGTACTCCTTTTGGTACGATTAAAGCCAGTTTATCTATCTCATTCGCTATTTTAGACAAATCTGTTCCTAAGAACTCTACTAACATTGCAGAAGCTTTAGGATCTATACTATACCCTTTTGCAGTTAGTAATTTCTTAAGCCAAGCTTCTATCTGATACTCTTTTAACTTCTTACTTTCAAATATGATACCAGACTTCTCTATCGCTTTATAAATCTTCTTTCTTTTGTCTAATGTTTTGTACTTATAGCAGAATACTAATACCGTAGATGGTTGTACTTGTGCAGCATAAGATTCTAATTGGTCTATAGAACGTGCTAACTCTTGAGCTTCTTTAACTATGACAACTTGCTTTTCTGCCATTAAAGGGAATCGCTTTGCATTAGAAACAATGTCTTGAACAGTGACATCTCGCCCATATAATACCATTTGATTAAACCCCTTCTCTTCTTCTGTCAATAGATTATCTTCAATATACTCAGAGATTTTATCAATATAATACGGTTCTTCCCCCATCAAAAAATATATAGGAGCAGCATTCCCTGCCTTTATATTCTTTATTATGTCCTTTACTTGATCCAAAATATTAGTTTTAAATATTGCTCAATACCAGTAGAAAAAAAATATCTTTGCTTTATGCAAAGACTGAATTTCCCACCGTTTGATTTTCGTTTCAAAAATAGTGAAAATAAGCTATCTATTTTTGATGTTATCCGTAAAAAGTTTATTCAGCTTACTCCTGAGGAATGGGTAAGACAGCATGTGGTACATGATTTGATCTATACTAAAGGTTATCCTCTTTCCCTCATCAGTGTAGAGAAAGTAGTGAGAATTAATGGAATGACGAAACGATATGATGTGGTGATTTTTAGACCTAATGGTGAAATCTTTATGCTCATAGAGTGTAAAGCACCTGAGATAAAAATTACCCAAACAACATTTGATCAGATTGCTCGTTATAATTTTCAATTAAGATCAACCTATCTGTATGTCAGCAATGGGCTAAATCATTACTACTGTCAAATGGATTATGAGAATAGCAAATATGTGTTCTTAAGAGAATTACCGAATTATAATGAGGAATTAGGAATGAAGAATTAGTTTACAGTGAACGGTTGACAGTGAACGGTTGACAGTGAACAGTTTACAGTATTGCCCTACGGGCATAATGTACTTAGATGATGTGATACACTATATATTGATAACATATACCACACAACATCACGATTTCACTGATTACTTGACAGTGAACGGTTAACAGTTTACAGTATTGTCCTAAGGGCATAATGTACTTAGATGATGTGATACACTATATATTGATAACATATGCTAAACGACATCACAAAAAACAACATCACGACATCACAAAAAAACAACATCACGATTTCACAAAAAAAACAACATCACAACATCACAAAAAAACGATTTCACACTAAAGAAAAACAAAATGAATAAAAAGTTTGCCGTAGCTATTTTAAATTGGAATGGAGAACAGCTGTTAAGACAGTTTCTTCCTTCTGTACTGAAGTATTCGGACAAAGCTAATATATACGTTATCGACAATGCTTCTACTGATCAGTCTATAGCTGTTCTAGAACAAGAGTTTCCTTCTGTTCATATTATTCAGAATAAGCAAAACTATGGTTTTGCTCAAGGATATAATGAAGGGTTAAAAGATATAAAAGAGCCTTACTTAGTACTGTTGAATTCAGATATCGAAGTAACCGAAAATTGGTTAGACTCGGTAGAAGAAATATTTGATAAACAACCTCGAGTAGCTATTGTACAGCCTAAAATTCTTGACTATAAACGCAAAACGCACTTTGAGTATGCAGGTGCTGCAGGTGGTTTTATAGATTCGTACGGATTCCCATTCTGTAGAGGGCGTATCTTCGATACCATAGAAGAAGATAAAGGACAATACAACGATATTATAGATATATTCTGGGCGTCAGGTGCTTGCTTTTTTATCCGTAATGAAGTTTACCAAAAACTAGGTGGACTCGATGAAGATTACTTTGCCCATCAAGAAGAAATAGACTTATGCTGGCGAGCACATCATCTAGGACATAAGATTAAATACACGGGGTATTCTACTGTGTATCACGTTGGTGGAGCAACTTTAAAGTATCAGAGCCCAAAGAAGACTTATCTTAACTTTAGGAACTCTCTACTTACTTTGTATAAAAACCTTCCTTCTAAAGGCAAGTTCTCTACTATCTTTTTGAGATTGTGCTTAGATGGCATCGCAGGGGTAAGGTATATGCTTATGTTACAACCTAAACATTGTTTTGCAATTGTTCGTTCTCACTTTGCATTTTACAAACGTATTCCTATCTTCAAAAAAAAGGTATCAAAATCTCCTGTAAAAGAGTATTATCGAACTAAATCAATTGTTAAATTATATTATATTCAAAAACGTAAGACTTATATTAGAATATTCTAATTAAAATAGTTTAGGCTTTTCTTTCTATATTGCCATCTATTTGCTATATTTGACAAAACAATTCAATCATTTTTTAATTATGAAAAAAGTAGTTTTAGGATTATCTGTTTTAGCCTTGACATTAGGTTCTTGTGGTACAAAACAGAAAATTGCAGACTTAGAAGCTAAAAACAAAGAAGTACAAGATTTATTAAATACATGTACTATAAAACTAAACTCTGCTTTAGCTGAGAGAAATGCTTTCTCTAACGAGATCGAGCATTTGAAAAAGAACAACTCTGACTTATTAAGCAATATGGGTAACATGACTATGTTAACTTCTAAAGGTGCTGAAAACTTAGAGAAAACTTTGGAGAGCATGAAAGAGAAAGATCTTAAGATCACTCGTCTTCAAGATGCAATCACGAAGAAAGACTCTGTTACTTTAGCTTTAGTAAGAAGTGTGAAGAAAGAAGTTGGTTTCGATGATCCAGATATCCAAGTTAACGTAGAAAAAGGTGTAGTATATATCTCTATCGCTGACAAATTATTATTCAAAACAGCTGGTTATGAAGTAAGTTCTGAGGCTAAACGTGTATTAGCTAAAGTAGCTGCTATCGCTAAGAGCAAACCAGACTTCGAAGTAATGGTAGAAGGACATACAGATAACGTATCTATCAAAAACGCAATGATGAGAGACAACTGGGATCTAAGTGTTAAACGTGCGGTATCTATCGTTCAAGTTTTACAAAATGACTTCCAATTAAACCCTTCTCAATTAGTTGCTTCAGGACGTGGAGAGTATGTGCCATTAGTAGAAAACGATACTCCTGAGAACAAAGCTAGAAACAGAAGAACTAGAATCGTTTTACTTCCTAAGATTGATCAATTCTACGATATGATCGAGAAAGAAATGAAAAATATGACTAAATAATTTTAGTTATTAAAATAAAGAAAAAGGGCTGTCTTTTAAATAAGACAGCCCTTTTTTAATTACGAATTTAAATTGGTTTTCGGTTTACAGTAATCAGTTTACGACATTGCCCTGCGGGCATAATATACTTAGATGATATGATACACTATGTATTGATATAATCATCTAAAACGATTTCACACTTTCACAAAAAACAAAAAACCTATTTAAGATAGTCTCTCAATACATATTGTAGAATACCATCATTTTTATAATACTCTATTTCAATTAAAGAATCAAAACGAGCTTTAGCTTGGAAAGAAAGAGTTTCTCCATTCTCTTTTACAGCCTTTACCTCTAGTATTTTGTGTGGTACTAAATCTTGTTCGATTCCTGTGATAGTGAATGTCTCTTTTCCAGTTAAACCTAAAGATTCAGCTGTTTGGCCTTCTAAGAATTGTAATGGAGCTATTCCCATACCAATTAAGTTACTTCTATGAATACGCTCAAAGCTTTCTGCAATAACAGCTTTTACTCCTAATAGATAAGTTCCTTTTGCTGCCCAGTCACGAGAAGATCCACTTCCGTATTCTTTACCAGCCAAGATTATTAAAGGAGTCTTGTCTTCTTGATACTTCATCGCTGTATCAAACACAGAAAGAGATTCATTCGTAGGTAAATAAGTACTATATCCTCCTTCGCGTTGTGCTACTTTATTCTTAATACGCACATTGGCAAAGGTACCTCTCATCATCACTTCATGGTTACCACGTCTAGATCCGTATGAGTTGAAATCTTTTGGTTCTACTCCTTGTGACAGTAAATATTTACCTGCTGCTGAACTCTCATTAAACGCTCCTGCCGGCGAAATATGATCTGTAGTCACTGAATCTCCTAAATACAACAATACCCTAGCATTGTGTACATCTGCAATAGGTTTAGGTTGAGCTGGTAAGTTTTCGAAGAATGGCGCTTGTCTGATATAAGTAGAAGGTTGATCCCACTCAAACTTCTGACCTGTTGGCGCTTGTAAGTTCTTCCAATCTTGCTCACCTTCAAAAATCACACTGTATACTTGTTCAAAATCTTCTTGTTTCAATGATTCATTAATTACTGCTCTAATCTCTTCATGCGTAGGCCATATATCTTTTAGATACACTGGCTGTCCATTAGGATCATAGTCTAAAGGATCATTAATTAAATCAATATCTACTCTACCTACAAGTGCATAAGCAACAACTAACATCGGAGACATTAGGAAGTTCATTTTTACTTGTGGGTGTACCCTAGCCTCGAAGTTTCTATTCCCTGATAATACAGATGCTACAACTAAATCGCCTTTAGTCACTGCCTCTGCTACAGGTAATGGAAGAGGTCCACTGTTACCAATACATGAAGTACATCCGTATCCTACTGTATGGAAGCGAAGTGCCTCTAGGTCTTCTAATAAACCTGAACGCTGTAAATACTGAGTCACAACCTTAGACCCTGGTGCTAAACTTGTTTTAACCCATGACTTCGTTCTCAGACCTTTCTCGATAGCTTTACGAGCTACTAGTCCTGCTCCAATCATCACTTCTGGATTAGACGTATTCGTACAACTCGTAATAGCAGCGATAACGATACTTCCGTCTCCTATTACATACTCTTTGTTCTTCTGTTTAATACGAACTGTACGCAGACTGTCTTTAACAACTTCTGTAGTAGGATTAGTGACTTTATTCTCTTCGTAAGCAAACTCAGTACCAGAACCACCTTCTGATAGCCAAGCGTGTTCTCTACGCTCTTTAGTCTCTGTATAAGTACGATTATACTCTTGCTCTAATAAAGTAGAGAATGATGTCGCTAAATCTTTTACTAATATTTTGTCTTGTGGACGTTTAGGTCCAGATACTGTAGGCTCTAATGTATTTAGATCTAATTCGATCACTGTAGTATATTCAATATTCTCTTTCCCTGTTCTCCATAGCATATTGTCTTTACAATAGTCTTCTACTAGTTTTATCTGCTCTTCGCTTCTATTCGTAGCACGCATATAATCTAAGGTACGGTTATCAATAGGGAAATAAGTAACTGTACATCCGAACTCTGGTGACATATTAGATATAGTCGCTCTATCTGTAACAGATAGATTATCTAAGCCATCGCCAAATACTTCTACGAATTTACCTACTACGCCTACCTGACGCAATATCTTCGTAATAGATAATACCATATCAGTAGCGGTAGCACCTTGTGGTATTTTACCCGTTAATTTTAATCCGATTACCTCTGGACAGGTAAAGTAAATTGGTTGTCCAAGCATAGCCGCTTCAGCTTCAATACCTCCTACTCCCCAAGCAATAACTCCAATCCCGTTTACCATCGGTGTATGTGAATCTGTACCTACTAGAGTATCTGGGAAAGCCCAACCATCTCTTTCGATAACACCTTTAGCTAAGTACTCTAAATTTACCTGGTGACAAATACCCATTCCTGGAGGAACTACTGTGAAGTTATTTAGCTCCTGCTGAGCCCATTTTAACAACTCATAGCGTTCAGAATTACGCTCATACTCTTTTTCTACATTTCCCTTATAAGAGTAGTCTGTTCCGTAATAATCTACCTGAACAGAGTGGTCAATAACCAAATCTACAGGAATTGCTGGGTTAATCTTATTTCCGTCTTTTCCCTGTCTGATGAACTCATCCCTCAAAGACGCAATATCTACAACAGCTGGCACTCCTGTGAAATCTTGCATTAAAACACGTGCTGGTTTAAAGGGGATATCTTTATCGGTACCCTTTGGATCCCAGTTAACTAGAGTGTCTAAATGTTCGTCAGTCACTACATAACCATCGTGGTTACGCAAAACATTCTCCAATAAAATTCGTATCGAAAACGGCAATCTTTCGATATTGTTACCCTTGTCTTGTAACTCTTTTAATGATGCAATTTTATACTTTGTCATAATTGTTAGTTTATAAAGGTTAAGTTACTGAAAACAAACTAGATTAGCTATTAAAAATTTATTAAAAATCCGCTAACATTATAATATATCCGACTTATAAACAGCAAAATAGGACTTCTTTAAAAATTATTATATTGGCAATTTGACTCTTATTTTTTTAGAAAACATAAACTTTTTTAATAGACTCCTATTACCTACAAATGAACAATACTATATTTTTAACCCAGATTAAGCGATAGACATATAAACGAAAAGTAATTATACAAAATAGCTCTGATTTTAAGAAAAAAGCATACTGTAGTATGGTTTTAGAAGAAATGAAAGAGATATGAAGTAGAATTGCTTTGCAGTATTTGGCTAATGCTTAATCTGGGTTTAATCAACAAGGTATCGCCATATCCTAATAACAGTTAATATTTCCCAAAAAAACTCCAGTAAACTGCTACAATCCATTCATCCAGTATTTTGCTAAATATCAAAACTAACTCCTAAAACATTACTCTATTCTCATCATCATGCTCTTTTCATTTTTATTTCATATAATACTTTTATCATAAACTAATTTTATTGTATATATCCTATATTCTCATTTTAATTTTATTTTTTTGATAATTTATTCGCAAATTATCGTACATTTAATAACACCAACAACTTGTATAATGAAAGCAATTGACAAAAATTTTGTAGACTTTGATATAATAGGAGATATACATGGACATAGCAATGATTTAAAGCAACTATTATCTGCTTTAGGTTATTCTAACAAAAAAGGTTACTACCAACATCCGGAGCGAAAAGTACTATTCGTAGGAGATTATATAGACAGAGGTATTAATATCATAGAGGTATTAGATATCGTAAAAAAGATGGTGGACAATGGAGAAGCTATTGCGTTGATGGGAAATCATGAGTACAATGCAATCTGTTATAATACACTCTCTACTAATGGAGAGTACCTTAGAGAGCATACACCTAAAAACTTTAATCAACATGCTGTGACCATGGCTGCGTTTATGCAAGTGCCTAATATGTACAAAATGTATATAGAGTGGTTTAAATCACTTCCTTTATTTTATGAGAATGATTCGTTTAGAGCTGTTCACGCATGCTGGGATGATCAACATATCAATTATTTAAGAAACCGATTAGTCAACGACTGTATTACGAATGACCTGTTAGAAGAAGCGAATACAGAAGGAACAGAATTATATAATGCTATAGAAACAACATTAAAAGGAAAAGAAGCGAAGATGCCTGAAGGCATAACTTTTATTGATAAAGATCGTATACTACGCACTGAGTTTAGAACTAAATGGTGGGAAGACCCTAAAGAAATGACTTATAACTCTATCAGCGTACATCCTATACAAGAACTTCCTCATACTCCATTCGAATTTGAGAGTGAAAACTTTTATCAAATTATAGAAAAACCAGTGTTCTTTGGCCATTATTGGATGAAGCACAAGACAGGCACTAGACCTAATATAATTAAGGATAATGTATGTTGTGTTGATTTTAGCGTTGCTAAAGGAGATGGAATACTTGTATGCTACAGATATAGTGGGGAAGACAAGTTGGACTCTAAGCAACTCGTCTTTGTAAAATAACGTCAAACTCTCTCTCCAAATCTATGATTAACTATTTAAAACTTTTTCTAAAAAGAAAAAACAACAAAGAAATAGACAATACGTCATTAGATTTTTTGACTTTACAAAATTGTGATAACGCTGTTTTTATACTTGATAATCACTTAATAAGCAAAAACAAAATATCTTATTACAATTGTAACCAGAATATCGATGACATACAGGTATTATATTTTACTTGCATCAACAATAAACCTTTGCTGTTTATAGCAGGAAAGCACAATAGTCATATCCCTACATCATCAGTAAACTTTCTTCCTACTTTTCTACATCTTGCAGAAAAACTAGGTTTTAACCCTGTTCTACTAACAATATTTGAGGAAACTTTTAGCTGTGACAGAAATATGTTTGTATGGGCAAGAAAGAACCCTAGTAACTGTAAAGTACTAGAACAAGGTAAATATGCTGATACAATACTACAAGGATATGAATTACAGAATCAAGCAAAAACCTTTGTGTCATGGGAAACTCCTTATGAAGATGTAATTGCTTTAGACGAAGTTTTAGTCACCCAACCTTCTAATGAAGATGATTTAATTAAATATACATTTAAAGTTCCTGTAAGAATAGGCAACCTTGTTTTAAACGATTTTAGTTTCTATGATTGTCATCGAAAAAATATTCCAGTAAGTAACTACTTTTCTTACTGCGAGTACAAACAGGCTATTAATAAGCCTTATGCTTTCTTAAAAAATGCTTTGTTAGAAAACAAAAGTCTTACTAATGCTTCTATTGATACAGAAGAAGATAAAACTGTAATATTTAGCACAAAAGTAAAAACAGAGCAACTAGAGTTTTATTTCTCTAATGCTTATCCTGTGGAGCTAGATGCCGCTAATAACAAAGTGTTTTTCCTAATTACTAATTTAAAAGAATACTTAAATACTGTAATTTACCCAGAGTATATCCTTAAACTATCTATAGTCAATTGTACAACACTATCAGGCGATATAACACTGGATATACAAACCTATAAAGAAACAGCACACATCTATAGAGTACCAACATTTATACAGGAAATCTCTCAAAATAAGCCCTTTATTTGGATAGATGATAATAACGATGAAATAGGCTTCTCTGATGATCGCTATGCTCATATAATACCTCTAGCAGAGGTCAAATATATGTGTATAGAAACCATAGAGCATAGTGATGGATCTATAAATTCTAAACTTAGTATTCGTCCAAATGGAAGTAATATGGAAATTATAAACATCTTTACTTCTAAAAGTGTAGATTTGAGCAAATTTAAAGAACAAATAAAAAGAGATATCCCTGTACCTATACAGTGTCCTCTAGATGATTATTTATAATAAAGAATTATGTGGAAATACTATGCTTTACTATCTGCTGTATTTGCAGCTTTAACTGCAATATTGTCTAAAGTAGGGGTAAAAGGAATTAATGGCAATCTAGCGACAGCTATACGCACCAGTGTAGTCTTAGTATTAGCTTGGGGAATAGTGATTGCAAATAGCGATTTTAAAGGAATGAAAGAATTGAGCAAATCTAATCTTATCTTCTTAATCGCTTCAGGAATTGCAACTGGACTATCATGGATATTTTATTTCAAAGCTCTAGAGTCGGGTCCTGTATCTAAAGTAGCTCCGATAGATAAGCTGAGTATTGTATTTGTGATGATTATCTCTTTTATCTTCTTAAAAGAGCCTATGGATCTGAAAACTATCATTGGTGGATGTCTTATTGTAGGAGGTACACTAGTCTTAATCTTATAAAGACTTTCTTTGGGTTCTAAAATTAACTCAAAGAAAGTTCTTCTATTGTCTCAATACCAGTTCGTTTACATACAATTCTAAATCGCTTATAATCTACTATATTTTCATACTTTATTTGTGCTATGAAGTTAAGATAATAGATCTTATCTGCTAATATTCTTTCTGGCTCCCCTATTAAATCATTTTGATCTAAAGTATACACTGTCACATAAGGGTTATTCATTCTTTGGGTAAGTCGAGTTAGATTAAAGTGAATGATGTCGTTAATTCCGTCAAAAGCATATGTACTTTCTTTAATCACTTTTTTATTATCTAAGTGTACTTTCTTTCTGTACAACATAATCTTCTCGTTGTGAATCTTATTCTCTATTTCTAATAAGGCTGAACGATCACGCAAATTAAGCACTTCTTCAGGCACTTTTTCTTCTGCTATAAAGTCTACAGATTCCTTTATCCATCCTATCTTCTGATCCTTTACACTAATATTCGTTTTATTATCAAAATACTTCCCTCCTAACTTCCCTATAAAGTAATAACGCATTAGCTCCTTAATTCTATCTTTCAACATATAACTAATAACTAATGCTACAAATAAAGGCATCGTAAAGTTGCCATATTTCTGTTGAAAAGAGAAAGCAATAATAGTAGCAAAAATCATAGATAAACCTGCTGCTAAACTATAATAAATCTGTTGTGCAATCACGCCATCTTCATCTTTTCGTTTATTCGAAATTAGAGCTAAATCAGATTCTATATACTTATCTAACATCGTATGTCTATACACCACCTTCTGGTTATTCTCTCTATCCCCTTTCTTAATATCTAGATAGTTGTGTATTTTCATATACTCTTTTTCTCGTGTTATCAATCCGATTAGATGTTGACGCACTTTCTCTGACAAATCGTATTGTTCTCCCTCTAACAGCTCTAAAAAACCGAAAACTTGATGTACTATAGCATAAGATAAATATTCATCTGCAAAATCATAATAATTTCTCGTCTCACTTCCCTCTTCTACTCCTACCAACAATTCTCTCAAACCTCTAAATTGAATAGAGATATTCTCTACTGCAGAAGCAAACTCAAGGCATCTTACCTCTAAATCATCAGTCTGATAGCATTTTTTAATCTCTGTCAAATGATTTCGGATGGCACTTCTAAAGATAGCCATGAACATCTTCAACTGAAACTCATACTCCATTAATAACTCAGATGAATCTTCTTCTGATTGCAACACATCATTTAAGGCTGAACGCAAATTATTCAATGGAACTGCTCCGTTATCAACAATCTCTTTTAGAAGGTAAATAGGGGTAATAAATCTAACTTTAGACTTAACATCTGAATAGAACTGATCTTTAGTATATGTAGATGCATTAATGTCTAGGCTATTAGGAATAAAAAACCAGGTATTAATATCAAACTCAGCTGTCTGACCTATCTTTTTTGTTTTAAAACCAACCTTTACCTCTATCGAGTAAGCATCATGAATACTTGTTTCTATGTCTATCATACCTTAAACCTGGAATATCTATGTGAAGATATTAAATAATTCTGAGGTTAATCACATATTTCAAAGCAAACAACAATACAATACTATCCAGTAATCTCTGTATTCTAAACAAAAAACTGCTCCCTGGACGGAGAGCAGTACCACAAATTAATATAAAACACACAACAATTACTAAAGTTGAATTAACAACATAGATGGTGCACTGTTTAGCCATGTTTTTCGTTCTTCCACTAATGTTTTCCAGCTTTCTAAACTAATCAACATTAGATTAAAATCTTTGACAAACTCATTATTAACTTCTTTTGCGTTTACAATGCGGATATGGTTAGGTTTAAATTGTTCAATCAATCTAATCTGTTCTTTAAACTCGGGATAACTTTCTAATTGCCCTGTTGCGTCTAACACCGTAATCTGTGCTTCACTATTGCGAATCCACTTCTGTGCATAACTTAACAACTTCAAATCTTGTTTAGAGAACACAGGTAAAAAGATTTGTTCTACCTTATCGAAGTCTTTATTGATAAAAATTCCCACAGGTACTTTAGATCTATTAAGTATTTGTTGAGTTCTAGCATTAAACCACGAGTTTTCAAAGAATTTTTCTTTTCCTGTTACCTTGTTTAATAGCACATCTGGATTGATAATACGAGTGGTAAAGCCTAAAATATTCCCTAATAAAGACCCTCTATAGATAGAATATCCTACCTCAATTAACAATAAATCACTGATTTGCTCATTAACTACATTGACCACATCACTTTCGATATCATTGGATACCTTATAATAGGTTTGTACTTCTTGATCTAAGGCTGTTGCCTCTTCTTGTACTGCTTCAAATATTTCATTCTCATACTCTGTAGAGGTAAAAGCATTTACTTCAATACTATCCACTAAGTGCATCGCTGTAATTCCTGTATCTGCATTATTTTTACCTACAAAGCTACTAGCCAGTCTCATCAGAGGAGCCAAGCTTGTTTTGTCTTCAAAGAAAAGAGATACTTGATATTTTCCTAAATTCGGAGTTACTGTTTTTACTTCATCATCTCCTAATGGGCCGAATACCTTTGCAATTAAATCTAATACTGGGCCTGTCATAAAGGTCGTTGCTAAAGCCATAATCACCATCATAGCAAACACTTCTCCTGTCAATACACCTAGATCAAAACCAATATTCAATACAATCAGTTCCATTAGCCCTCTAGTGTTCATCAGTGCTCCTATCGTTAAGCTATCTTTCCAAGATATACCAACTATCTTGGCCGTTAAAGCACTACCGACAAACTTTCCTATCGTTGCTACTAAGATAATTACTCCTGTCACCTTCCATAGATAAGGTTCATTTAAAAGACCTATTTCTGTACGTAACCCTGTATAAACAAAGAATAGAGGTAAGAATAAAACTACTGCTACATCTTCCACCTTCTCAATAAAGATATTTCTGATCTTCATATTATCAGGCATTACAGCTCCTGTCATAAAAGCTCCAAATAAAGCATGGATACCAATTACCTCTGTACAATAAGAAGAAATAATTAATGTCAATAAAAATATAGCTACTGTTCCTTTAGAGAACATATTACTCGTTGGCTGATACTTAGCAATACGCGCCAAGAATGGCTTGACTAATTTTAGCATCACGATTACATAAATAATAGCTAGAGCCATGATGTAAAGTGAACTAGCAAAACTTCCTGCTTGTACAATCGCAATTACAGCTGCTAATAGACACCAAGCCGTGATATCATCTGCCGCTGCACAGGTAATCACAATGGTTCCTAAACGTGTCTTTTGTAAACCTCTCTCCTGAACAATACGTGCCAATACAGGAAAGGCTGTAATACTCATGGAAATCCCTAAGAATAGCCCAAAAGATAAGAACTCGACTCCCTCAGGTGCAAAAGATGTAAATATATAATAAGCAAGTGTCATCCCTAAAGCAAAGGGAATGATAATACTAGCGTGGCTAATCAGAACAGCATCATGTGCTTTATTCTTCAACACTTTTAAATCTAGTTCCATTCCGATGACAAACATGAATAGGATTAATCCTATCTGACTTAAGAAGCTTAAGTTTCCTAATGAATGTACAGGAAATAACGCTTCTGAGAATTCTGGAAAATAAGCTCCTACAAAAGAAGGACCTAAGGCAATACCTGCAATGATTTCTCCAATTACAGAAGGCTGTCCTATCTTCTTACAAATCCATCCGAATACTCTAGCCACTAAAACAATAGTAACAATCTGAGCTAATAATAAAGCCAATGGGAAATTTAGGTTATCTTGTATAGTATCTAAGAAGTTTTCAAAAATACTTTTATCAGACACTACTTTAACGACATTCGATTCTAATTTAACTCCTTTAGAAACTACCCAATACATTAAGGCGGAACACCCTCCTATAATAAAGAAATATAAAAGAGAATTTTTAAACTTTGACATACTACTTACTTTTTAACGATACAAACATCTCTATAATAATATTTGTAAATAGCAAGAATGAATCCAAAGACCACCAAGTTGTAATGAAAGTATGTTTTTCTGTAATGAATTTTATATCTTTTCTAAGAAGTCAGTTTTATAAGTCATCCCAAGTGTTAATTCTAGGGGTTTCCCGTCTACTCCTTTAAGTGTAGTCGTTATCTCATCATGACTAAAAAAACGAACTATTCTCAGAGCAATTAATTCCCCTTTATTGATACGACAAAACTTAGAACTAGGCAAAGCTGAAACGAACTTATCTAAAGACATATTCTTAGCTATCACTACTTGGTTGTTTTCTAAATATACATCTTTATCTCTACTGTCCATTTCATTAGTTGTGATATAAAGAATATCAGAGAAGTATAGCAGTGCTTTTCCTTTGTTAGAATTAATAGTAATAAAAGTAGCTTCATCGACTGGTTTATACTGTCGCATTGCTTTTAGTACTGCTTTGTGAAGTCTTTCTTTTTTAATTGGTTTGGCAATATAGTCTATCGCTTCTATTTCAAAAGCCTCTAAAGCATATTCTTTATAAGCTGTCACAAAGATAACGCCTTTATTAGGGAGCAGTTGCGCTACACTTAGACCATCTAATCCAGGCATATTGATATCTAATATGACCACATCAAAGTCTTGATGTGGTGCTTCTTCTAAAAAGACTGCTGGATCGTTATATGCTTTTACGATTTCTATTTCCTCTATTTGCTCACATAGCATCTTTAAATACTTTAACCCTAAAAGTTCATCATCTAGTAGTATGCATTTTAGTTTTGAAATCATGTAAATTAATTTTTAAGTGCGTAGAGTAAATATGATCATCCTCGTTCTTTTCTAATTTATAAGCAGTCCCATATATCAGTTCGAGTCGCTTATTCAAAGCTGTAAGGCCATAACCTCCTTTTTCTTTATGTAGGGTCTTCATACGGGATTTTTTATTAGAAACTAACAAATCGAAATGCCCATTTTTCAGTTTAAACAAAATAGAGATAAAAGCATCTGTACTTGCCAGGTCTGCATGCTTAAAAGCATTTTCAATCAATTCTACGCATATAAGAGGAGCGATTAACTCTTCTGTATAAAACACCTCCCCTTCACCTATATTAGATCGTATATCAAGCCTAAAAAGAGGATTAAGCTTAATCTTATTGATATCGATAAGTCGCAAAGCAAATTCGTGTTCTTCTTTAAGAGAAACCATTTTTCTCTGGCTATCATATAAAATATAATCTAATACACCTGCCATCTTATCTAATGCATAGTAGGTCTGATAAGCATGAGACTGAATAGAATTTAGAATATTCTTAAACAAGTGAGGATCTAATCTTGACTCAAGATTTTCTAATTGTAAATAACGCATCTTAGAATCAAAGAGATATTTTTCCTTTTCTAATTCTAAACGCTTTTTATTATTCTGTACAATTAAGTACACTAAACATACAATAGCTACTATCAATAAAAAAATTACTATGACTAAAAAAGCTTTCATCTACCTTTATTTTAAAACAAAACTAAAGAAATAAATCGATTTCTTAATATCATAATTTATAGATACAATTTGGCTAATTCAAGACTAATACAGATAAATAAACATTTTTTTAATACTTAAGAAACACTAAAACAGCGTACTGACTAAAAGTTGCAATATATAATTATTACATAAAACTAAACTTTTATTTAAAAAACACAAAAAACACGCATATCAAACTATTATTAATCAATTTAAACACATTATACTGTTGAATTCTAAAAACAAACTAAATATATAAAAATAAACCATTATTTTAACAATAATAATTATCTTAGCATATGTAATAAATCAAATAAAAACACCATAAATATGATAGTATTCAAATCTGATTTACAAAATCACTTGTCAAATCTAAATGCTAAAAAGGAAAGTAAAAACACCACCAATTACATACTTTCTTATTTGACACAAAACACCATTACGCCAATTGGTTTTTATGGCATGCTGGAGAATAACCAAATAGAAAATATCTTAAGCATTAAAAAGGCTTTAATCAATTTATTCATAGATATTAAACTAGAAATACTAGATGCTATAGGATACCTAACAGAAGACCATTTACAGGATCTAAACAAACTAAAAATCCTATTCCAAATCAACGAACAAGAACTTCTAAGCTATAAAACGTATGAAATTCAAGACATTATAACACAACAGATTTCTACTCTAGAAAACAAATGTAAAAACAACGGATTAGATATCATGAAGAACCTAAAGAGCCTAAAGAGATTATTAGGAATACCTACTCCAGAGCTAAATATGACTTTAGATACTAATCTATATACTAACTCAATGACGGAAGTAGTAATCTAGCAGTAATAGCCAAACTCACAAACAACAACAAAAACAACAAATACTTTTTACTATATTCAGATTATTTAATATACTATTCAAAGTATACAACATTATAATGTTTCTATTGAAACATTTACTTGATCTTGGTATAGTCTTAGCGGTCTTCTAGATAAACATCTATTATTATGAAACCGTCAATTTTTATCATTCAGATAATCACTCTATCTGTCTCCATCTACTTTAATAGTCTAGCAATAGATTACTTGATTCAATATATACATACAGATCTAGATCACATCTTTGGTATAGCACTTGGTATCACTGTAATTTCTTCTATTATTACATTACTGACATTCACTTACTTTATTTGGGGTATAGTACAGCATATCACTAAACGAATTACCTAGTGCATTTTCAAGCAATTTTAAACTTATTGTATTGCTATGTATTCAAATACACTTATCAGATATCTTTGACTAATAGAAACAAAAAAACCTCCCTTCTAATTGAAGAGAGGCTTATATATTATATAGCTTATTTCTTAACTATTAAGCATTACAGGCATTACTAACATCGTAACTGTTTCACCATCTTCTAACCCATCTACAGGTGTCAAGATTCCAGCTCTATTAGGTAATGACATCTCTAATAAAATATCATCAGACTGTAAGTTATTTAACATCTCTAATAAGAATCTAGAGTTAAATCCGATTTGCATATCATCTCCTTGATAATCACAAGTAAGACGCTCATCTGCTTTATTAGAATAATCAATATCTTCAGCAGATATGTTTAATTCTGTACCAGCAACTTTTAATCTTATTTGATGTGTTGTTTTATTAGCATAAATAGAAACACGTCTTACAGAACTTAAAAACTGTGTTCTATTGATTAAAAGCTTATTAGGATTCTCTTTAGGAATAACTGCCTCATAATTTGGATATTTTCCATCAATCAAGCGACAAGTCAAAGTATAATTCTCAAATGAGAATTGTGCATTAGATTCATTAAACTCTATAACGACATCTGCTCCTAAAGCCATTAAAATACTCTTAAGAATATTAAGTGGTTTTTTAGGCATAATAAAACTAGCCTCGTTCGAAGAAACGATATCTGTACGAGAATACTTTACTAACTTATGTGCATCTGTTGCCACAAAGATTAATCCTGAAGGAGAGAATTGAAAAAATACTCCTGACATCACAGGACGTAAATCATCATTTCCAGCAGCAAATATAGTTTTGCTAATAGCTGTTGCTAAAACTCCTGCAGGAACTTCTGTTCTAGAAGGATCCTCTAATGATTCTGCTTTAGGAAACTCATCTCCTTGCGCATATGCTAAAACGTATTTACCTACGTCTGAACTAATTTCAATTGTATTGTTTTCCTTAACTGAAAAAGTCAATGGCTGCTCAGGAAATGTCTTTAATGTTTCCAACAATAACTTTGCAGGAACAGCTATACTTCCTTGACTTGTAGATTCAATTTCTAAAGTAGCAGACATTGTAGTTTCTAAATCTGAAGCAGATACCTTTAATACATTATTATCTAACTCAAATAAGAAGTTATCTAAGATATGTAAGGTATTACTACTGTTTATTACACTACCTAGAACTTGTAATTGCTTTAACAAGTAGGAACTCGATACTATAAACTTCATACTATAATTGTTTTATATGTAAAAATACTTTTACAGTTACAAATATATCCGATTATTACCAATAATAAAAGGATTATTACGTTACTTTTTATTGAATTTGCGTTTTCTTATAAGAATAAATATAGTTCCGAAAACCACAACTAGAACTATAGGTATCACTAATACTTTCATTTGAATAGAAGTATATTCTCGTTCTACACTAACTTTATCTAGCATCGGAATCTTAACCTCTTTGGTTCTCAAATTAATAAGCCCCGTATCATCTAAAAGATAATTTACTGAATTAACTAATAACTCCTTGTTACCATAAAGCATATTAGTCCACTTATCATACCCCAGCTCTAGAGGCATTCCTTTATCGTCTAGTTGATTTCTAATAATATCTCCATCAGAAATCACAATCATTTGAGTCTGTCTACTCTCAGAAATCGGCTTATCTAGCCCAAAAGGAAAGACTCTATTCTTAAAAACAGAAGGAAATTCTCCTTCTAAAAGAACTCCTAGAATGTAATTCCCTTTTCCTTCATAAAACTCAGGAGTAACTTCTTCCTTTAAAACATTAAAGCTAATTTCACCTGGAACTCCTACTAAACTAGAGTACTTTGAGGATTTAGCTAAAATAGTCTTTTTAACTCCATTTTTTAGAGTGTCGATAGGAGAAGTAAAATCATACTTCACTCCTTCTATATTCTTTACAATAGGATGGTCTATATCAGGATAAACAAATGGTGCAAACTTCCATAAGAAGTCTGTATACACAGTTTCGCTCCCTTGTCTACCTGATGCTAATTTTATTTTTGTACTAATTTCATCCTTTACAAGCACAGGATTGATGCGTATACCATATCTAAAAAGCAATTCTCCTAAGCTTTGATCTTTATTATACGCTAACATAGTCCCATTCGAGCGCAAGCTATCAAAATCTGCTTGAACTTGATCTAACAACCACATTGTTTTACCTCCATTCATAACAAACTGATCCAACACACCTACCTGCTCTTCAGAAAAAGCTTTTGTTGGTTTTGCAATGATTGCTAAGTCGAACTCTTTTAACTGATCTAAGGTTTTTTGAGGCTCATTAGACACACTTTCTAATGTAAATGGTGCTAAGTGATAAGTCTCACGTAAAGTCATCAGAAAGTCTGCTATATAAGCATCATCTAACTCTCCATTCCCTTTAAGAATAGCTATTTTCTTATTCTTATCTGTTGTTACTTTACTGATAGCCTCAGCTAATGCATATTCTAAATGCTGTACAGACGAAATCACTTTTTCTTCTGTATTCGCCCCCATCATATTCTTCAGCAATTGTACTCTAGCAACCTTCTCTCCTTGACTTACTAATGCCCAAGGAAAAACTAGCTGTTGACTTTGAGCCCCTTTATCCGTTACTGTAATGGTTACAGGTTTTAATCCATACTCGTATAATTGTTCTAAAGTTTCTGCCTTATTAGCTCCTTCTTCATTTGGGTCTATAAATCTAAACTTAATATTTTCATTTCTAGATTGTATTTCCTCTAGTAATTGCTTTGTCTCGTTCTGTAACCTTCTAAACTCTAATGGGAAGCTCCCTTTTAAAAACACATCTACGATTAACAGATCCTGAACATTATCTACTATCCCAACTGTGCTTTTAGACAAAGTATATCTCTGATCTTGCGTAAAGTCAATACGTGTATAAGTTAGAGCACTGATAACGTTAATAATAACCAAAACAACTAATAATCGAACCAGTAGCTTTACATCTCTTTTTTGAAACTTTTTCATTATTTGCGCAGTGTTTTAATTTTAAAGACAGTTAATCCTAGACACAAAACAGTCATAGATCCGAAATAAATCAAATCTCTAGTGTCTAACACTCCTTTCGAAATACTTCTAAAGTGATATAGAATCCCTATTTTTTCAAACCACTCTCCAAATAGCCCTGCTAACATATCGATTCCCAATGAAAAAAACAGGCACAAAACAACACCTACTATAAAGGCTACGATCTGGCTCTCTGTCAATGAAGAAGCTAATACCCCCATCGAAACATAACAGCTCACTAAAAATAACAATCCTATAAATGAACCTATTATACTGCTATAATCAATTACCTGTCCTTCTAATACAATATTATTCAGCACAAAAACGTAAACTACAGTAGGCACAATAGCCATAAATATCAATGTGAATACTCCTAGATATTTTCCTAGTACAATCTGCCAAACAGATAAAGGCTTAGTCAACAGCAACTCTATCGTTCCATTTTTAAGCTCTTCTGAAAAGCTCTTCATACTAACAGCGGGAATCAAAAATATCAATACCCAAGGGGCTAAATAAAAGAATGGAGATAAATCTGCAAAACCACTTTGCAACACATTATATTCTCCATCTATAAACCATAGTAGAGCTCCATTTATCACTAAAAATAGGACGATAACAAGATAACCTGTCAATGAGCTAAAGAAAGCTCTAATTTCTCTAAGACTAATTGCCTTCATAAAAACATCTATTTAAGAGTAACGACTTTATCCACACTCCACGCCTCTGCTTTCTCTTTGAATAAAGTCTTTGTGTAAGGCCATATCTCCCCGAAAAGTTCTGATTTTTTATATGCTTCTAGATTACTTTCATCTTCCCAATAACTATAAGTAAAGAAAATATTAGATTGATCCTTATCACGATATACTTCTAAGAATTGACAACCAGGATAATGTCTTACCTTATCCTTAATCGTATCAAAATGCTCTAAAAAATCATGTACCTTATTTTCAAGCAAGGTTAGCTTTACAATTCTTATAAACATACTTTTTATTTTAATATTGTGTTTCAGAATCAAATTCAATGACAATAGTATCATTTAACTGAAGATTCATTAATTTTCGCGGAGTTCCTCCTGGTGTGTCAGGTTTAGAATAGAACAATGCAATAGTCAACAAATCTATATCATTAAATATAGCAACTAGTTCGCCTGCCCTTTCTTTTAAGGTAGCTCTATCATTAAGCTTGAAGTCTGCAAAATAGTCATTTATTCGATTGATTCTATAATTCTTAACTCTGATAGCGAATTCTCTCCCCTCCGAGACTACTTCGTAGTCACTTCTATGGATATTAGTCACAAGGTTACCATAAGAATCCTCATAGATCACCTTACCTGTTATTTTATTTCTATTTAAGACGACATTTGTAGCCAGTCTACTAGGACTATAGATAGATTCTAACATCACTCCTATTTCTTCTAATTGACGACCTTCATTTAGTTGATATGCACAATAGACAAATATATCATTTGATTTCATCATACCATCATGATTAATCTCTATTGCTTTATCGAAATCCTCATCTCCTAAAATAATACTAACTATTCCATTATCTGCTGTAATAAAATAATGTCCATCAAATTCTACACAAATTGCCTTTGTATAGTCGGTCACAGAAGCATCAACTGCTATAATGTGAATAGTACCTTTCGGAAATTGGCTATATGCTGCCCCGATAACGAATCCAGCGTCCTCGGTATTATATTTACTTATTTCGTGTGAGATATCAACTAAATTACAGCCAATGATATTCGAATAGATCTTCCCTTTCAAAGCTCCTACATAGTGGTCTCGATATCCAAAATCTGTTGTTAGTGTAATTATTCTCTGCATTATTTTTCAATATATTTTTAAGAAAAATGATTTTTTTATAGTAGATTTGAATATACAAAATTAGATTATTTTTTTTAATTAACTCTACAGGTATTGAACGAAAGGATAATAGAATTAACAGATTTTAGCCCTAAAGATTTTTGGGGTCCACAAGACACTCATTTAGATATACTTAAAAAATTATATCCAAAAGTTAAAATTGTGACAAGAGGATCAGTCCTAAAGATTTATGGAGATCCAGAAATTTTAGATGAATTTGAGAAGAGTTTTGACCGACTAGTCAAATATTTTATCAGATATAATCGCATCGATGAAAACATTATCGAAAGATTAGTCCTTGATAGCGCACCTCCTTCTCTTCCTACAGACGACATTCTCGTACATGGAGTATCTGGAAAACTTATCAAAGCAATCACCCCTAATCAACAAAAACTAGTCAAGTTCGTTGAAAAGAACGATATGGTTTTTGCAATAGGACCTGCTGGTACTGGTAAAACTTATACAGGAGTAGCACTAGCTGTAAGGGCTTTAAAGAACAAGGAGGTAAAGAGAATCATACTTACTAGACCTGCTGTTGAAGCTGGAGAGAACCTTGGCTTCCTTCCTGGAGATATGAAGGAGAAGCTAGATCCTTATATGCAACCACTCTATGATGCTCTAAGAGATATGCTCCCTCCACAAACATTAGACGACTATATCCTTAAAGGGGTTATACAGATCGCACCATTAGCATTTATGCGTGGACGTACATTAGATAATGCCTTTGTTATCCTAGATGAAGCTCAGAATACGACCCATTCTCAAATGAAGATGTTTCTGACACGTATGGGTAAAAATGCTAAATTCATCATCACAGGAGACCCTGGTCAGATAGACTTACCTCGTAAAGTATCTTCTGGATTAAAAGAAGCTCTTTATATCCTAAGAGACGTAGATGGAATAGGAATGCTGTATTTAGATGATAAAGATATCGTACGACACAGATTAGTAAAGAAAATCGTAGATGCTTATAAGACTATTGAAGAAAGACCTGATAAGATGTCTATAGAAGAACTAAAAAAAATGGAAGGTTAACTAGTTAACCTTCCATTTTTTATTATTTATTTCAATACAATTATTCTACATATTGTATGTATCTCTTAAGAACATAAGCTTTTGCTTTCCTTCTTCATATAGATACAAGTAATCATCTTTAAGCTCAAAGCGATCACAACTATCTAGTACTGCCAATAGCTCCTTCTCTTTCTGATACATCTCAGTCACATATTCTGGAGAAAGTACAACTTTAAAGAAGATTGAATCCCCTTCACATCTAACATCTCCATAAATCATATGATTCCCTCCACTTCCAGAGAAACTACGTGTATTAATATCAATACAAATCATAGGAATCTGATTAATACCTAATTCTTCTACTCTCTTATCTTCATAAGACTGAAAAATCCAGTTACCAGATAATTTATCTGTATATAAATAGTGTCCAAAACAAGCAAAATCAATTACATCATCTTCCACACCATCATGTTTCTTAATTAAACGCACTGCAACAGAGTGATCAAATCTACCATCTGCAAAGTCCTTCGCAGTCTCATCTTCATAAATCACGATCTCTATCTCCTCATGCTTCGTATAAGACTTATATATTCTAGATTCTCCATCCACTAATGGTTCTACAAATGGAAAAATTATCTTCTGATTAGGTTTTGTACTTGAATAAACAATTCCTTTTTTCCCAATTGATACAACCTGTGGTAAATCTTGAGCTACTGCTTTAAAAAAAGTACCATCTAAATCATTCTTGCTCAATAGGTCAATTTGTTTATTACTAGCTTCTTTAAAGCTTTTTTCTTTAGATTGATCTACCCCACAAGAAGGAAACAACGAAACAGTTAACGCCAATATCATATTTTCAATTTTACAGTATGCAAAGATAAATCCTACTATCTTCTAAAAAGAATTATTCACTCTCTTTTAGTATTAATTTAACTCTGAATGACTACATTCTTTAAACTTTCATCTTATTTGTCCTTGCAAAGATACAACAACAATAATTAAACTGCATTTCCTTTTGACACCTATTGTCATAATTATAACAAAACATTAATAAATACATGCATATTAAATCATTTGTTTTGTACTAATCACGCAATTTATACACACATTTCATTTTAGGATTACTCTTTTTTAACGATATCACCGAACTCACCATTCACAATATTCGCTAAATCCCCAGGACTAATACCAATGCTCAGTCCTTTACGTCCACCACTTACGTAGATAGTCTCTAAATCTTTTACTTCTATATCTATAAATGTAGGATATAACTTCTTCATCCCTATAGGAGAACATCCTCCTCTAATATATCCTGTTATTCCTAACAAATCCTTTACAGCTAACATTTCTATCTTTTTTTCTCCACAGATATTAGCTGCCTTTTTTAAATCTAACTCACTATTAATAGAAACCACAAAAACATATATCGCATTCCCCTTACCATGAGCCACCAAAGTCTTTAACGACTCTAGTTCAGATATTCCTAACTTTTCACAGACAGATTTACCATCTATTAGTTCGTCAGAAATATCATACTCATACATCTCATAACTTGTCTTCTTACTATCTAATATACGTAAAGCATTAGTCTTTGCTACCTTTTTACTCATTCTACTATCTTAATTTTATCAGGAGCAAAATTACTATTTTTTACAATAAAGTCGTCTTATACCCTGTTTGTCTTAGACAGAACATAAAATCATCCTGATTATTACATACACAATAAATATTCATATTAGACCCAACCACTTTTTTAAAAATTGGCTTAAAGCTTTTAGGCAATGTATTATAAAACTCATCTGCGTTAGACACCTTATATTTAGGATCAATATCTACAGCTACTAATACGACAAATTCATTTGATTTTAATTCAATAGGTAATTTCATAGTTTTTTTATTTTAATGGTTATTACGGCAATTTATAAAAAAATTCATTAATTTTTTACATTCATTAAAAAAATCACAATCAATTAAACTCACCATTCTTTCGAAATTTTCAATGTACCACCTCGCATATCTTGACTAATCTAGACCTAAAAAAAACATAAATAGTAGTTATCAACACTATTTTGTGGAAAAAAAATATACATTTGTGTCAAATAACTCAAGTAAGCATATATAACAACTTAGAAAATGCAAAACATTCCTAGTGTTGACTTACGTGATTTCCTATCGGATGACCCGGTACGTAAACAAAAGTTTGTAAATGAAATCGGCCAAGCCTACGAAGAAATTGGATTCGTAGCATTAAAAGGACACTTTTTAGATGATCAATTAGTTGAGAATCTATATAAAGAAGTTCGTAATTTCTTTAATCTTCCATTAGAGACTAAAGACTCGTATGAAGTTCCAGGAATTGGAGGACAGAGAGGATATGTATCTTTTGGTAAAGAACATGCCAAAGGAAGAACAGAAGGTGACCTAAAAGAATTCTGGCACTTCGGTCAATACGTTGACAATGATCCTGTATTAGAAGCAAATTACCCTGCTAACGTAGAAGTAAAAGAACTTCCTCACTTTAACACTGTAGGAAAAGAAACTTACCAAATGTTAGAAAAAACAGGAGTATACGTATTACGTGCACTTGCTCTATTCTTAGGATTAGATGAGTTCTACTTTGACAAATTCGTTAAAAACGGAAACAGTATTTTACGTCCTATCCACTACCCTCCTATTAAAGATGAGCCTAAAAACGCTGTAAGAGCTGCTGCTCACGGAGACATTAACTTAATCACATTGTTAATGGGAGCTCAAGGTAAAGGACTACAAGTACAAAACCACAATGGAGAATGGATTGACGCTATCGCAGCTGAAGACGAATTAGTAATCAATGTAGGTGATATGTTATCTCGTCACTCTAACAACAGACTAAAGTCAACAATCCACCAAGTGGTAAATCCACCTCGTGAACTATGGGGAACTTCTAGATACTCTATTCCATTCTTTATGCACCCAGTGAGCACAATGCCACTAAACTGTTTAGAGAACTGTATAGACGAAAACAACCCTAAATTATACGAAGATATCACTGCAGGTGAATTCTTACACCAAAGACTAGTTGAATTAGGCTTGATTAAATAATCTATCCTAATAATAACATATTCTTAAAAGAGGGAGCCCATTACTCCCTCTTTTTTATTTCATGCGATATACTTCGTAAAAGGTCATTTTTTTACCCTATTTATATTGATTGATTTTAACATATTTCGTATCTTTACTTATATACATAGCACTCTAATCATTCTCCTGTAGAAAGACTAGAATACGCTTTTAGATTAATCATTTTTATAAGCACCATATTACATAACTAAATGAGTAAAAAGTTAAATAGCTTAGATGCCTTAGGAGGCTTTGTTTTTTCTACTAATAAAGATTTTGAATTCGAACAAGAAGAATCCACAGAAACTCTTGCCCCTAATCTTCAAAGATTAGAAGCACATATAGACAAAAAGAATAGAGGTGGTAAAGTAGCTACCCTTATTAAAGGTTTTGAAGGAAATGAAGACGACCTTAAAGATTTAGCTAAAAAACTAAAAACACTATGTGGTGTTGGCGGAAGTACAAAAGATGGCGAAATAATTATACAAGGTAATTTTCGCGATAAAATAATGGATTATTTAATAAAAGAGGGCTACAAAGTAAAACGTGTAGGCGGCTAATTAAAAATTTAATATTATGAAGATTAAATCATCTGAATTAATTCTAAACCCTGATGGTAGTGTATACCATCTAAACTTAAGACCTGAACATGTTGCTAAAGACATCATATTCGTAGGTGACCAAAACCGTGTAGACAGAATCACTAAGCACTTCGATGCTATTGAATTTTCAACACAAAAAAGAGAGTTTAAAACAACTACAGGTACGTATAAAGGAAAACGTCTAACTGTAATCTCTACAGGTATCGGACCTGACAATATCGATATCGCTGTTAATGAAATCGATGCTCTATTTAATATTGATTTAGAAACTAGAGAAATTAAAAAAGATCTTACTTCTGTAAATATTGTAAGAATAGGTACATCAGGTTCTTTACAAACAGATATCCCTGTGAATAGCTTTGTACTATCTCAGTATGGATTAGGACTTGATAACTTAATGCGTTCTTACCTTATTGACGGAGTTACAGATGTTGCTTTAGAAGATGCTTTTATTCAACACACAAATTGGGATCTTAAAAAAGGACGCCCATACTTCATTAAAAACAGTGCAGAGTTAGAAGCTAAATTAGAAAGCGACTTAACATTCAAAGGGATTACAGGTACAGCAGGTGGATTCTACGGTCCACAAGGACGTGTACTTCGTCTACAAATCCAAGATCCAGAACTAAACCATAAAATCGACAACTTTAAATTCGGTGAATACCGTATTACAAACTTCGAAATGGAAACTTCTGCTATCTATGGTTTATGTAACTTATTAGGACATCATGCAGTATCTCTTAATACAATTATTGCAAATAGAGCTAACGGAACATTCTCAGAAGATCCTTATGCAGCTGTTGACAAACTAATTGTATATACATTAGACAAACTTAGCGCAATATAATAAGATTACTTTTTCTAAAAAGCTACCTTATAGAGGTAGCTTTTTTTATATCTACTCCTCACTGCTCACTACCTCTTAATTACTAAAGTAGCACACTGAAAGTGATTATAATGCAGTTGATTTAACTTTAAGTACAATACACCAGTGTTATGACACCGTTATTTTACCCAAAATAACGGACTCACTACGGACTCATATCGGACTCACTACGGACTCATTCAAAACAAAATACATCTCGTCCTACTATAACTGTACAACTATTCCTCTCTTCGTAATATTGAATATTTATTATCCTATTCCTTCCTCTAGAAAAACAAATCTCGATAGTTCAAAAAAAACTCTTCTAAAGAACTTCTCCTAATTCAAAATACAAGATCAATAAATCACAAAAACTAAAGAAGTATTACTACTAAAAAACCCTCTTTCATTGTCTTTCTCAAGATTAATTCAATAAAGTAAGTTACAAAAAGCCTTATTACCAAGTTTAGTACTTATAAAATAATAGCAAAAAATTAACAAAAAACCCCTCACATAACAGTATCATTTTTATATCTTATTTTTTTAAACATTATCGTATTTTTTTAATAAATAAATTATATTAATCAATATAATTAATATATACGTTTATTTTATTTGACTCTTTCAAATAAATGCACTTAATTTAAGGTGCTTAAAATTTTTATTTGAAATGACGAAAGAAGACTCGAAACTAGAGAGGATAAAATACGCACCGTACAGAGAGCGTATTGTATCAGCAGAAGATGCTGCTCTCTTAATACATGACCAGGCAGTAGTAGGAGCTAGTGGCTTCACTAAAGCTGGAGATAGTAAATCTGTATTACCTGCATTTGCACTACGTGCAGCACAAGAAAATGTTGCAATTACCTTAATAACTGGTGCCTCATTAGGACAAACTACTGACGCTGACTTAGCAACTAACAATGCCTTAATCCGAAGAATGCCTTTCCAAGCAGATTCAGTATTAAGAAAGTCTATAAACAGTGGGCAAGTAAAATATATCGATCAACACTTAAGTGAAACAATCGAACAACTTCAAGAGAAACATATTCCTCAAGTAGATATCGCTATCATTGAGGCTACTTATATTAACGAAGAAGGATTTATCATTCCTACCACATCTATTGGTAACTCTGCTTACTTCGCTAGTGTAGCTAGAAAAATAATCATTGAAGTAAATACAGCTATTCCTTTAGAAATAGAAGGAGTACACGATAATAGTGTACCTATCAAACAACCACGTAGAGAAATCATCCCTATTCACACAGTAAAAGATAGAATAGGAGAAAACTTTATTCGTCTAAATCCAGATGACGTGATTGCAGTTGTTTACTCTAGTATAGAAGATACTCCTGCTCAATTACCAGAACCAGACGTTAAAACTTCTGCTATCTCTGGTCACTTACTTAAATTCTTCGAAGAAGAAGTTAGAAAAGGCAAATTAACTCACTCTCTTTTACCATTACAAGCAGGAATCGGAAAAGTAGCTAACGCTGTATTAACTGGTTTTATTGATGGCCCATTCCACGACTTAACGATGTATTCTGAAGTATTACAAGACAGTACTTTTGATTTAATTGACTCTGGAAAAATGACTTTTGCATCAGGATCTTCTATTACTGTTACTGAAGAGTGCTATGGAAAAATCATTAACAACTTTGGACAATATAAAGATAAACTAGTACTACGCCCACAGAACATTAGTAATGCTCCTGAGGTTATTCGTAGATTAGGTATTATCGCTATCAATACTGCTATCGAATTTGACATCTACGGAAACGTAAACTCTACTCATATCGGAGGTAGTAAAATGATGAATGGTATCGGTGGATCTGGAGACTTCGCTAGAAATGCTTATTTAAGTATTTTCGTTACACAGGCAGCATCTAAAGAAAACAATATTTCTCACGTACTTCCTATGGTATCTCACGTAGACCATACTGAGCATGATGTAGACATCCTAGTTACAGACCAAGGTCTAGCAGACTTAAGAGGGTTATCTCCTAGAGAACGTGCAGAGGTAATCATAGAGAACTGTGTACACCCAGAATACAAAGCAGAATTAAGAGATTACTACGAAAGAGCAAAAGAAAGAGGAGGACATACTCCACATGTATTAGAAGAAGCTTTCAAATTCCACATTCGCTTCCAAGAAAAAGGTTCAATGAAACCTTAATAATAAATAAAAACTCTACTCTCTTTTTAGTAGAGTTTTTTTTTGTTTTACTCTTAAAATATTATCTAAAAAATGCCCTATTTTACTATCTTAGCATAAAAATGTAGTACGATTTAAAATGGCAAATGTAAATATTATCGGAGTGCCTGAGCACTTCAACCTACCGTGGCAATTATGTATAGAAAATGGTGAATTCGAAGAACTTGGCATAAATTTAAAATGGACAGATGTACCTGAAGGCACAGGTAAAATGTGTCAGATGCTAAGAGATAAAGAAACAGATCTCGCTGTTATACTTACTGAAGGAATTATAAAAGATATATCTGAAGGAAATCCAACAACTATCATACAAGAATATGTAGCCTCTCCTCTACAATGGGGAATACATGTAGCACATAATTCTCCATATCAAAAAATAGAAGACCTAGAAGGTAAACGAATTGCCATCAGTAGATATGGATCTGGCTCACATCTTATGGCAATCGTTCATGCAAAAAAAATGAACTGGAACATTGCTAATCTTGAGTTCGTAATTGTTAATACCTTAGACAATGCTATAGAAGCTCTAACTAAAGGTGAAGCAGACTATTTTATGTGGGAGCATTTTATGACTAAACCAATAGTTGACCAAGGGATATTTAGAAGATTAGGCGACTGTCCTACTCCTTGGCCTTCTTTTGTATTAGTTGCGAACAATGAATTCCTAAATAAAAACAAAGGATTAATTGACAATCTACTGGAATGTATTAACGCTACTACAGAAGAGTTCAAAATGATTCCTTCTATTGACCGTACATTATCTAGTAAATATAATATCAATATAGATGATGTTAAAGAATGGCTAAGTATGACTAAATGGTCTCAAAGACAACTGTCAGAAAAACACTTTAATAAAACACAAGAACAATTAGTAGATTTAAATATAATCACTAATACTATTAAATACAGCGAAACCGTTTTATAATATAGTTTTGACCATAGACTACGATGAGTAATAATACAGAATTACCGGATAAAGTTTCTGAAAAAAGTTGGCTTAAGTACTTGAGAGTCCCAAAACCTTGGGACAATATCATCATACTTATACTTAACGTACTGATCACTATTCCTATTTTTATTATTATTCATCAAAATATAGATGACCCGAACTGGCCATACCAACTAGATCGTATCATTCTATTTTTATCTATTGTAGGTATATTACAGTTCTTACTTCAAAAGATGAAATTAGTCTTGAATATGCTGATTATCATTTATTTGATTGTTCTTATTGTAAATTCTTTCTTTGGTGGTTATGGTTATAATGCTGTTTTTGAAGACTATAAAGTTATGATCTATGCGATGGCAGAAGATCCTAAACCGCAAGATCTTATCATTTCTAAACTACTCCCTTTTCCTAATAAGAGTAAAATAATCCCAGCGATAGAATATGATAAACCTATAGTAAGGAATTATGCTTTAGCAACTACACGTAAACACTTTAGCAATATTCCAAATACTCAACATTATAGACAAATAGTACAATCTTTAGCTATTTTTAAAGAAGTACGTACGAAGTGGAATTATGTAAATGACCCTAAGGGAAGAGAATATATCGCTACAGCATCAGAATCATTACAGCATTTCTCAGGAGATTGTGATGACTATTCTGTATTAATGGCAGGACTTCTCAGAGCTATAGGCGCAACCCCAAGATTGATACATACTAAAGAACATATGTATCCTGAACTACTAATCCCAAATAAAGGAGATCTAGAACAGGTAATCTACCTTATTAAAGAAGTTCTTTTTAAAGAAGAAAGTAAAGGTAAAGAGATACATTATCACATAGACGAACGTGGTCAAATATGGTTAAACATGGATTACACCGCTAGATACCCTGGCGGACCGTTTATGTCAGAAGAAATATTAGGACAACTCACTTTTAATTAAATAAATATATGGAATTAGTTAATACAACACCCCTCATAGCAGGCTCAATATATGGCGCACTAGCTATTATATTTGGTGCCTTTGGAGCACATGCTCTAAAAAAACACATGACAGCTGAACGTTTAGAAAGCTTTGAAGTAGGCGTAAAATATCAAATGTACCACGCTATCCTATTACTAATCTTAGGATTAATGCCTGCACATATTCATATTACAAGAGCAGTTAATATCATCATCATTGGTGTATTCTTGTTCTCTTTCAGTATTTATGGATTAACCTTAAGTGCTACATTTAAGAAGAAAATAAAAATACTTGGCCCTATAACTCCTTTAGGAGGAGTGTGTTTAGTAATTGGTTGGATAATGCTGTTAATTCAATTCATAAAACTTTTATAGACTTTTTTAGGCTGATTTTAGCTTAATCTAGTTTTTTAAGTATATTTGTTCATATAATGCAATTATAACTTGTATTTCTAATACTAAAAAACAAAATCGATGAAAAAAATTTTAACAGTACTTGGAGCTGTAGCTGTACTAGCTTCATGTAACAAAGAAGCTACTGGTTATACAATCAATGGTGAAACTAAAGGTCTAACAGATGGAACTAAAGTATATATTGAGAAAATTGATATTGCAACTGGTAGTACAGTAGCTATTGACTCTACTGAAATTAAAGACAATGCATTCACCTTCAAAGGAGCTGCTGAAAGTCTAGACCAAAACTTCTTTTCATTTGGTAAAGAACCAGGAAAATTACCTTTCGTTTTAGAAAATGGTAAAATCGTTGTTCAATACGATAATGAAAAAGCAGAAAACAGTAGCGTAACAGGTACTAAAAACAATGATGAATATACAGCATTCACTAAAAAAGTTGACGAATTAGAGCGAGCTATAGTCCAATACCAAGGTGATAACCAAGAGGCTTTTAAACAAGCTAACGAAGCTCAAGACCAAGCTAAAAAAGATGCTATTATCAATGGTTATATGGCATTAGCAGAAAAGTATGATGAGTATGTAGAAGATTACATTGATAATAACGCTAATTCATTAACTACTTTAGTCTATTTATCAAAAACAGTTGGTTCAGGACAATACATCAAAGAAGAATTAGTTGAAAAATTCAATAAATTTGATGAAACATTAAAGAACACTACTGTAGCAAAAGCTTTTAAAACAGCATTAGACGCTATTCCTGATGCTAAAGTAAAAATTGGTGACAAAGCTCCTGATTTCAGTGCTCCATCTCCAGAAGGAAAAGAAATTTCTTTAAAAGAAAGTTTAGGTAAATTAACTATTATTGATTTCTGGGCATCATGGTGTGGTCCTTGTAGAACAGAGAATCCTAATGTAGTAGCTCTATATGAAGAATACCACCCTAAAGGATTAAACATCATTGGTGTTTCTTTAGATAAGGATAAAGCAAAATGGATCGAAGCAATTGCTAAAGATAAATTAACTTGGAATCAAATCTCTAACTTAAAGTTCTGGGAAGAGCCAATCGCTCAAAATTATGAGGTACGTGCCATTC
The DNA here is from genome assembly GCF_001485415.1 of Myroides odoratimimus. Lineage (GTDB taxonomy): Bacteria > Bacteroidota > Bacteroidia > Flavobacteriales > Flavobacteriaceae > Flavobacterium > Flavobacterium odoratimimum. Next base: position 57,018 of record NZ_BCMQ01000003.1, on the reverse strand, counting down.
CAGCGACTTATCTACTTGATGAAAATGGTGTTGTAATCGCTAAAAACTTAAGAGGTAAAAAACTTAGAGCTAAAGTTCAAGAAATCTTAGACAAATAAATATCTACTTAAGATATAGAAAATAAAAGGGTTATAGAAGTTTCTATAACCCTTTTTTAATACTCTAATATCTCCGTTATAATCAGTAATATTTTATTATATTTAATCTTTACAAATTATATTAAAAATACATCCAATGAGAACACTACCTTTAGTAATTATAGCCTTTCTATTAATGAGTTTTACTATAAAAGATAAAGGTTTTCTAATAAAGGGAATAGCAAAAAACATTCCTGAGGGAGAAATGATCTATTTAAAAGTTTTAAATCCTGAAACTAATAATTTTGACGCAATAGATTCTGTTCGTTTAAAAAACAACTCATTCGAATTTAAAGGTAACACAACTTACCCTACTTATGCACTATTAGAGTTATCTGAAAACGTTACGGAATTAGTAGTTTTAGAAAATGGTATTATTAATTTTCAATATGACTATAATGATGATCTAAGCACCTCTGCTATTGGTACAAAAAACAATAATGAATTAAATGCTTTTCACAATAATATAAAGAGAGTTCAGAAAAAAGCTAATGCTTATAGAGATGCTAATCAAGACCTTTTAACTCAAGCTATAAAAGATAATAACAGAGAAGTTCTTGAAAGGTTATCAAATGAATTTAAAGTCTATGTAAAAGACATTAATGACATTATCACAAATCAACTAACTCAACATAGCAATTCATTCACGTCTTCTGTAATTTTATTTCAGCGAATAGACAATAAAAATATAGATACTAATGAGGCTAAATTATATTATAATCAACTAGCTGATAATATTAAGCAATCTAATATAGGTATAGCTATTAAAAACCTATTAGACAATTCTGCTGCCAATACTTTAGTAAAAATTGGAGATAAAGCGTTAGACATCTCAGGTAAAGATCCTAATGGAGAAGTGATTTCACTATACGATAATCTTGGTAAAGTAACCATTATTCACTTCTGGGCTCCGTGGTGTCCTGCATGTCACGAAACACTGCCTACCATAAAATCTATTTATGAAAAGTATCATGATAAAGGCTTGAACATCTTTAGTATTGCCTTAGATGATAATAAAGAGGAATGGATAGAAAGCATACAAAAAGAAGGTCTTAATTGGCTTCATATCTATAATCTTTATGAAATTCAACTACAATATGGAGTTAAAAATATTCCAACAGTATTTGTTTTAGACGAGAATGGAACTGTAATAGATATTAACCACTTAGAAGTAGACTTTGACCAATTACTTACTAAATATTTAGGAAAATAATATCTGCGCTCATGTTCTAATAATTATCCTAAACTGATTACTCTATAACTAAAAATATATTTTTTAAAAATATTGTAACAAATCGTAACATTAGACTACTTATAGGCATGAACAAACATTTGGAACAAGAATTCGTTGCTCTTTTGGATAAGAATCAAAACCTTATCCACAAAGTCTGTCGACTATATACAGTCGATGAAGCAGCTCATAAAGACTTGTTCCAAGAAATTTCTATTCAACTATGGCACGCTTACCCAAAGTTTAGAGGAGATTCTAAGTTCTCTACATGGGCTTATAGAGTAGCATTAAATACAGCCATCTCGTTATATCGTAAAAAAACAAGAGAACTAAGCACCATACCTTACGATAGTACATTTTGCAAATTTGAATATTCTGAATACAATTATCAAGAAGAAGAGCAATTAAAACTAATGTATAAAGCTCTTCAACAGCTAAATGATATCGAAAAAGCATTAGTATTCATGTATTTAGAAGATAAGAATTATGAAGAAATAGCAGAAACTTTAGGTATTAGTGAAGTCAATGCTAGGGTAAAAATGAATAGAATAAAAAGCAAACTTAAAAAGATATTAAATCCCTAGAGGCAATAGAATATGAAGGAGTTAGATTTATTAAAAAAACACTGGAATAGCGACCAAAAATTCCCTAAGATCTCTACTGAAGAGATACAAAAGATGATACATAAGAAATCGTCTTCTATCGTCATGTGGATATTTATCATTAGTATAATCGAATTTATTGTATTAAATGGTTTTAGTTATTTATTCGGATCAGACGTAAATAGAAATGATATTGGCCCTATCTATGCTTTTATGATCAATAACTTAGATTGGTTATCATTAGGAATATCAGTGATATTTATTACTATTTTCTATTTAAATTATAAAAAAATATCTGTAGCTGATTCCACTAAATTATTAATGGAATCTATTCTAAAGACAAAAAAGACAGTTAACTATTATATCTATACTAACCTAATTATCTTCTTTATAGCTTTCATTATTATATTGATTGATATACTGACACATGATGATAAGTTGACCTTACCTACGGCTTTAATTAGCGCAGTGATTGTTATTATTATATGTGGTGTATTTTTAGGATTACTATGGTTATACTACCGTCTAATCTATGGTTTATTAATCAAACGATTAATGAAAAACTATACGGAACTAGAGAAAATAGATTATGAATAAAAACATTTTCCTTTATTTTGCATAACTTAGACAAAATATTGGTTTTAAAGAATGACGATAACACAATTAATATATGTATTAGCAGTAGCAGAACATAAAAACTTCACGCTTGCTGCAGAAAAAACTTTTGTTACACAGCCTACATTAAGTATGCAAATCCAAAAGTTAGAGGAAGAACTCGAGGTACAAATATTTGACCGAAGTACAAAACCTATTCAGCCTACGGCTATCGGTCAAGTTATTATTCAACAGGCAAAGAAAATTGTCAATGAATCAGATCGAATTAAAGATCTTATTGATCTAGAAAAAGGATTTATTGGGGGAGAGTTTAAACTAGGAATGATACCTACTATAGCCCCTACTCTACTTCCTATGTTCCTAAAAACATTTCTAAATAAGTACAATAAGGTCAACCTAATTATAGAAGAATATACAACTGAAGAGATTATTCAGAAACTTCGCAATGGATATCTGGATGCTGCTATAGTTGCTACTCCCTTAGAAGAGTCTGACATTAAAGAAAGAGTTCTATTCTACGAACCATTTGTAGGATATGTTCCTGCAAATTTTAGACAAGAAATGGGAGCAGAACTTCATCAAGGAGACCTAGATCTAAGAAAGTTACTTTTACTACAAGATGGACATTGTTTTAGAGATGGTATAATCAATATCTGTAACAGCAAATCTACTGCAGAAAGCAAAAACTTTAAATTACAAAGCGGAAGTTTTGAAACTTTAATAAATCTATCTAAAGAAGGTCTAGGTTACACACTATTACCATACCTACACACACTTTCTTTAAATCAAGATGACAAAAATAACTTAATACAGTTTGCTGATCCAAAGCCTGCTAGAGAGATTAGTTTAATCTATACAGACAACGAATTAAAGCTTCAAATTATTAATGCTTTATATGAGGTTATTTTAAGTATTATAAGAGGAGCAATAGCATTTCAAGACGTTAAAATTATTAGTCCGAAAAAGAATCAATAACTTTAACTTATATAAAATAAAAAAGGGAAGCAAATGCTTCCCTTTTTTGTGGCTTAATTAATTATTTTCTTCTTTTTCTTTCACTACAAGTCTAAATCCTTCTCCGTGAATGTTTAAGATTTCTACTGTTTCGTCTAATTTAAGATACTTTCTTAATTTAGCGATGTATACGTCCATACTACGAGAAGTGAAATAGTTGTCATCTCTCCAAATCTTAGTTAACGCTACTTCACGTGGCATTAAATCATTTTCATAAATTGCTAACATCTTTAACAATTCATTCTCTTTTGGAGATAATTTAATTGGCTCATCATTTTCAAAAGTTAAGAATCTCAACTTAGAATTTAAATGGAATTTACCAATTTGGAATTCGAACTTCGTATTATCTGTTTTAACTTCAGACGATTTTCTATGAATAATCGCTTTGATTTTCATTAATAATACTTCAGAATCGAATGGCTTGTTTAGGTAGTCATCAGCTCCTACTTTATAACCTTTCAATACATCTTCTTTCATTGACTTCGCTGTAAGGAAAATGATAGGCACCTCTTTATTTTTATCACGGATCTCCTTGGCTAGAGTAAATCCATCTTTATAAGGCATCATAACATCTAGGATACATAAATCAAAAGTATCTCTTTTGAATTTTTCGAATCCTTCCATTCCATTCTTAGCTAAAGTAACTTCGAAATCATTGATGGCTAAATAATCTTTTAAGATTGCACCGAAATTCGGATCATCTTCTACTAATAAAATCTTTTTGTTGTTTGTTGTTTCCATGTTATATTTAATTTATTAATGGCATTTTTATAATAAAGGTACTTCCTTTTCCTTTTTCACTCTCAACATAAACTTGAGAATTGTGTACCTCTACAATTTGTTGAACATATGCTAGTCCTAGACCATGACCTTTTACGTTGTGTAAATCACCTGTGTGCTCTCTGTAAAACTTGTCGAAGATTCTCTTCTGAGCCTGTTTACTCATTCCTACACCGTGATCCTGAATTTTGATTAAGATAAAATCTTTTACATTTTCAGTATACACATCTATAATTGGCACATCCTTAGAGTACTTGATAGCATTATCTAAAATATTTACTATCACACTAGTAAAGTGAAAATCATTTCCTAACACATCACTTCTACGAGCATCTAAGTTCAAGTTTATTTCTCCTCCTCTATCCTGAATAATTAATCCTACGTGATCTACAGCATTTTCTATCACTTCATGGACATCCATTGCTTCTTTGTCTACATTAAACTCACGTCGTTCTAATTTTGAGATTTGAAGAACATTTTCAACTTGCGCATGCATTCTTTTATTCTCGTCTCGAATCATTTTCAAATAACGATCAACTTTTTCTGGATCATTTATAACCTTTGGGTTTTTAATTGCATCTAAAGCTAAATTAATTGTAGCTATAGGCGTTTTAAACTCATGAGTCATATTGTTAATGAAATCTGTCTTAATCTCAGATATTTGCTTTTGTTTAATCAATTGATTAATCGCATTCAAATATGCTGCGATAATAACCATCGTAAACAAAATTGACAATAGTGTTATCCCTATTAACGAAGAGAATAAATACTTACTCTTTTCTGGAAAAGTAATATACAGTTGGTATTTACTTCTATTCTCATTATCTGTGAAGATTGGCACTCCATAAGTAGAACCTTCTTCATAAATAAAATCTTCTGACTTAATCTTGGTTGATAACCCTTTGTTATAAATACCAAATTCAAACTTAGCATTAACCCCATATTGTTTAAGCTCTTTCTCTAAGAGCTCTCTCAATTTAGCTTTAGAAATCCTTTCATCTATACTTCTTAGAGCAACAATATCCTTAAAGTAAATATCAAATTGTGCTTTATCTAAAATATCTAGATTACCAGATTGTTCTATAACCTCGTCAGGATAATTTTGCTTAAGACTACTCCTATCTAAATCATCTCCTTTATAAATCTCTGTTTTTCGTTTTGAAACGAAATTCTTGACTTTTAAACTATCTGCTTTCTTATCAAAGAACGAACTCTTTATATTATAATCTTCTAAGACTAAAATATTCGAGTATACTATTTGTTCATTAGTAGTAGGATTTCGTTCTACTATGTAATATTGTTTCAACTCACTTTGTTTAGGTGGCGTTCCTATACTATCTTTAAGTTGATTATACATTCTATAAAACTCCGTAGCTTCATTTTGTTGTAGTCCACTACCTACATTTCCTAATACTTGTTGTACATGATACTTAAACTGCTCTTCATTATTTCTATAAGAGCTAACTATCCAATACATTTGAACAATGATTATTCCTATAAGAGAAAAACTCATTATCCCTACTAAAAGTCGAAATTTGACCTTACTCATTATTTTTTCAAAATTAACATTAAAAAAAATACTCTACACGGCGATTAACATAAAATTAACGGATGTAATTGTTTAAATTTTGATTATTATATCATTAATTATCATTTTCACCTCTTTTTTTACCAAATCTTTATTAATATTAGTAATAACATAATCACTAAAGGGTATTTTGTCAGAATCTTTCAATTGGTTCCTCATAATACTTTCAACGTTATCTAAAGATACTCCATCCCTTGCCATTACACGGGCTAAGCGTACTTCCTCAGGAGCTGTAACTAAGATAACTAAATCACATTGTTTATTCAAATTATTTTCAAAAAGAACTGCACTCTCCTTAATTACAAACGGAAAAGCGTCATTTTCCTCCTTCCAACGCTCAAAATCCTTCTTAACCTCTGGGTGTACAATTTGATTTAATTGATTTAGTAATTCTTTATTATCAAAAACAATTTCTCTTATTTTTTTGCGATCTAACACCTCTCCTATCTTAACGTTTTCTTTAAAGATAGATTGTACTGCTTCCACTACATCAGCCCGATCCATAATCTGTTTAGCTCTTTCATCTGCTATATAAATAGGAATCCCCTCTTCTGCAAACATATTAGCTACAGTGGTCTTTCCACTGCCTATTCCTCCAGTTAGTCCAACTATAAGTGCCATACCTTATATATTATTTAAAAAACATTTCTGGCATTCCGACTTCTGCTTCTTGTCTTTTTACAAATAAAATATAACTAGATTTCACAAAGCCTATACCGTAGCCGTAAAATTGTATAAAAATTGCCACAAGTGCTAATAAACTTATCTTAAAATTCTTCTCTTTTATTAAACAACCTAAAAAAACAAACATAAAATAAAAGATATAACATAAAATAAAAACAAATGTATAATATGTCATTATAATACTTAACAATAAGCCTGCCATAAATAAAGCTGGAAACCAATATGTTATCTTTGACGTTTCAGGATAACGTTGATTTAATATCGGACGTGCCTTTCCAAACTTATTGACCTGAATAAAAAATTTATTCCAATCAATTCTCCTTTTGTGATAAACATAGGCCTTACTAAACAACTGAGTATCGAATCCTAACTTCCATAACCTAATTGTCAAATCAGGGTCTTCTCCAGGGTGTATTTTACCAAAACCACCACTAGCTAAAAAAGCTTTTTTTGAAATTCCCATATTAAAACTTCTTGGCTGAAACTTTCCTATACGTTCACTAGCTCCTCTTATTCCACCTGTAGTTAGAACAGAGGTCATAGAATAATTTATTGCTTTCTGTACATCGCTAAAACTCGCTAACGCCGCATCGGGTCCTCCAAAACAGTCCACATACTCTTCCTTGAGATACTGATCCACTGTAGTTAAATACTCTTGTGGAATAATACAATCGGAGTCTAATACAATAAAGTACTCTCCCTTTGCTCGTTCCATGCCATAATTGCGCGAAGCCCCTGGCCCAGAATTCGCTTTATAATAATAAGATATCTCTAGTCTATCCTCATACTTACTAACAACAGCACGCGAATCTTCTTTAGACCCATCCTCTACAATTACCACTTCAAAAGCCTCCTTATATGTTTGCTTTGTCAAACTCTCCAATAACTCATCCACCTCGTCTGGTCGATTGTAAACAGGAATAATGAACGAAAAATACATTTATAATTTTTTATAATACAATCACAAAAATATCGTTAACTATTGTAATACGGAAATTCATTCCTATATTTATCAATACTATTTTAATCTAAAATCTCTTTTTATTATAATTAATAATATTTTTAGAGATACTAAAACAACTACAATGAACAAAATTCATATATTATGGGTGGATGATGAAGTGGATTTATTAAAACCTCATATCCTATTTTTAGAAAAAAAAGACTATATCGTAACTACTTGTACTAATGGACAAGATGCTATAGATTTATTTAAAGAGAACCAATACGACATTGTTTTCTTAGATGAGAATATGCCTGGACTTTCTGGTCTTGAGACTTTAAATGAAATTAAAACCATCAAAAGCAATACTCCGATTATCATGATTACTAAAAGTGAAGAAGAGTATATCATGGAAGAAGCAATTGGTGCTAAAATATCTGATTACTTAATCAAACCTGTTAATCCTAACCAAATCCTACTTTCACTAAAGAAAAACCTAGATGACTCTCGTCTAATCTCCGAGAAATCTTCTCTTAGTTACCAAAAAGAATTTAGAAACATATCAATGGATCTAATGCAAGCTAGAGATTATGAAGATTGGATCTCTATTTATAGAAAATTGCTTTATTGGGAACAGAAGTTAGAAAACATTGAAGATCAAAACCTATTCAATATACTAGACTCTCAGAAAACTGAAGCTAATAGTTTGTTTGGCAAATTCGTAGAAAAAAATTATGAGAGCTGGATTAATGATCCTGAAGACAGTCCTGTTTTCTCTCATCAAATATTCAGAAAATGGGTTGCTCCTGAATTAAAGAAAGAAGATTCTAAATTACTTTTTATTGTTATTGACAACTTAAGGTATGATCAATGGAGAGCATTCGAAGCAATCGTAACAAATCACTATAAAGTAGAGAGCGAGAACAGCTTCTTCTCTATTTTACCTACTGCTACACAGTATGCTAGAAATGCTATATTTTCAGGAATGACACCTCTAGAAATGTCTGAACAACTTCCACAATATTGGAAGAATGATACGGATGAAGGAGGAAAGAATTTGTTTGAGAATGAATTCCTACAACATCAATTACAAAGATTGAGATTAAATATTAAGAATGAATACCACAAAATCACCAATCTAAAAGAAGGAAGAAAATTAGCTGATAATTTCAAGGCTTTAAAAGACAATAAACTAATCACAATAGTATACAATTTTGTGGACATGCTATCTCATGCTAAAACTGAAATGGAAGTAATTAAAGAATTAGCTTCTAACGATAAAGCATACCGTTCACTTACTGTTAGTTGGTTCAGAAACTCTCCTTTGTTTGAAATAATTCAACAAGCACAGGCACTTGGATATAAGTTAATCATTACAACAGATCATGGTACAATTAACTGTAAAAATCCTTCTAAAGTTATTGGAGACAAAAACACTAGTTTAAACCTTAGATATAAAACAGGTAAGAGCTTGACCTTTGAGGCTAAAGATGTCTATCATGTTAAAGATCCAAAAAAAGTTCAATTACCTAACATTAATGTAAGTAGTTCATTTATTTTTGCAAAGAATGATTTCTTCTTAGCATATCAGAATAATTTCAATTATTATGCAGCTTATTTTAGAAACACTTACCAGCATGGAGGTATTTCTTTAGAAGAAATGATCGTTCCATTTATAGTATTAAATCCAAAAGTATAACAATGACTGAGATAGTTTTTTCTTTAAATCAAATTCAAGAAGTAGCTACTGATATATTAAGTAAGTTAAAACATCGCATCGTATTATTTGATGCACAAATGGGGGCAGGAAAAACCACACTTATTAAAGAAATAAGTAAACAGCTAGGTGTAGAAGACATGACGAGTAGTCCTACTTTTTCTATTGTGAATGAGTATCATTCTACAACTTCTAAAGACAGAGTATATCACTTTGACTTATATCGTTTAAACTCAGAAGAAGAAGCTTATGATATGGGAATGGACGAATATTTAGATTCTAATCATTGGTGCTTTATCGAATGGCCTGAAAAGACTCCTCATATTATTCCTGACGAACATGCTACAATAGAAATTTCTATTTTAGAAAATGGTGATAGAAAACTGATTTTGAATAATAATTAATAAACAGAAACAGAATGGCAACCTTAACTCCTTTTTCAATGAAAGACTTAATTCCGCAAGAGGAATGTCTGATGGTAGAGCGCAAGAAAAGTGAACTTTTTATAGGAGTTCCTAAAGAAAATACCCTGATAGAGAAAAGAATCTGTATCACTCCAGAAGCAGTACAGACTTTAAGTACCTATGGGCATCGTGTGCTTATTGAAAAGGGAGCAGGAGAAGCCGCTAACTATTCTGATTTAGATTATAGCAAAGCAGGAGCCGAACTTACTAGTGATACAAAGAAAATTTTTAGTTGTCCTGTCATTGTTAAAGTTGCTCCACCTACTCTAGAAGAAGTAAAACTAATGGCACCATACACAGTTGTATGGTCTACTATCCAATTAAAAACACTAACTAGACAGTATTTCGAGACCCTTTCTAAAAAAAAGATATCTGCTATTGGCTTTGATTTTATTCACGATGAGAATGGAACCTATCCTGCTGTTAGTGCTTTAAGTGAAATAGCTGGTACCGCATCTATCCTGATAGCTTCTGAACTGATGACCACAACTAATAATGGTAAAGGATTATTATTTGGGAATATCGCTGGGGTAGTTCCCACTGAGGTAGTTATACTCGGAGCAGGACTAGTAGCCGAAAACGCCGCTCGCACTGCTATAGGAATGGGAGCAAATGTAAGAGTATTTGACAATTCTATACAGAAGCTGCGCAGGCTTCAGAACAACCTATCGCAACGAATTTCTACTTCTACGATCCAAGAAAAAATATTACACAAAGCTCTTATGAGATGTGATGTTGCTATCGGTGCAATACGAGGTAAAAATCGAGCACCTATAGTAGTAAGTGAGTCTATGGTAGATAATATGAAAAATGGTGCTGTAATTATAGATGTATCTATTGATACAGGAGGGTGTTTCGAGACATCCGAATTAACTACCCATGATCATCCTACCATTATAAAAAGTGGTGTAATACACTATGGAGTACCAAATATCACTTCTAGATATAGTAGAACAGCATCCATGGCTCTTAGCAATATTATCACACCTTTATTATTAGAATACACAGATTGTGGTGATTTAGACGGTACTGTGAACTGTGAAAGCGTCATTAAATCTGGTATATATAGTTATAAAGGATTAGTTACCAATCGAAATGTTGCGGAATGGTTTAACCTTGATTATAAAGACATTCACCTTTTCACCTTTTAAATATTTTATAAATCTTTAGTTTTACTGTATTGAATTGCTACTTTTGTGTAAATTTTTTAAGAAATGAAGTTTACACAGCGTTTAGCATACTATTTATTTGGGTTACTTATAGGAGGAATGTTCTTATTTTATTTCTTCGGTGAGAAGAAAACAGAATTTTGTTATTTACCTAATTGTAGGGTTTTAAAAGATTTGAGAAGTAAACCAGTTACTTATTCAAAGACAGTAGAAGCTAAGTTTAAAGAAGGTTGGGTATCTAACGATGACATCCGTAAATCTCTACAATATGGAGATGTGAACTTTTCAGAAAGTAATATTGACTTTGAGAAAGGTAAACTTTATGTCATTATAGGCAGAAATGAACAAAATGAAAACATATTAATCAAAGTCATAAACTACACAGATAAGATTGTACTTTACGATATTGAAAAAATGTAAAAATATTTCACATTAGGCATTGCATTATTTAAAAACATCTTTATATTTGCAATCCTATTTCGGGCGATTAGCTCAGTTGGTTCAGAGCACCTCGTTTACACCGAGGGGGTCGGGGGTTCGAATCCCTCATCGCCCACTTTATAAGCTTCACTTTTAGTGAGGCTTTTTTTATACCATCTCCTACTCTTTATATTACATTCTAAGATACATCTTTCTAAACTAAGTACGCAAAAAATCTATTTCTCCACAGCGTCTATTCATAAACCAAGAGTCGTTTTGTTCTGACCTTCTAGGGGATTGCTTGAGGGTTTCTTGCACCTTTCTTCGACAAAAAGGCTCTCTAGGCAAGAAAACCTCAAGGAATCTCCAAGGAATCCGCAAGGAACTGCAAGCTAAGCGCTCTTCTTTTATTCATAAGTGGCAAAAGCAAAACTCATACATTCATTTAAAAATTTTAACTCCTGTTGCTACTTTAATCTACTCGCACATATTGATATTGCTCTAATACAGTTCCATCACACAATAATGTTTAGAATCTTTTAATCGAACTATCGTTAAAACTTAATTATTCTGAGTACTTTACTTCAAAAAAAATATTTTTTGTACATTTGATATAAATAAAAAGCATTTATCATGAAAAAGATTTTATTATTAGCTGCTGTTGTAGGTTTATCATTTACCTCTTGCAAAAAAGATGGAGAATCAGGAACTACAGCTCCTGCAGTAGAGCCAACAGAACAAACTACAACTCCTATTGAGTCTACCGAAGCAACACCTAAAGAAGAATTAGGTAACGTAACTTATACGATTGCTTCTAAACTAGTAGATTGTACAGGTGTAGCACCAATGAAATGTATGCAGTACAAAGAAGAAGGTTCTGACGAATGGTTAAATATGTATGGAGGAATCGAAGGATTTAACTATGAAGAAGGATATGAATATGTAATCGAAGTAAAACGTGAAAAAGTAGAAAACCCACCAGCTGATGCATCTTCTATCAAATACATTCTAGTAAAAGAAATTTCTAAAACTAAAAAATAATATCTAGCGAGCTTAGGCTCGCTTTTTTATTCTTTTAACCTAAGTACAATCTTAGCTTCCGCTAAAATCTATAGCAATTCCCCTTAAATATTTACTCTTAATTGTCCGAAGGGCTTCTAATTCGTATCTTAGCCGTGTATTTATTTTGAATAATATGTCTAAGAATCTACTTGATACACCTATAGAATACCTTAAAGGAGTTGGTCCACAGCGCGCTGACTTATTTAAACGCGAACTAGGTATATTCACCTATAGAGATTTACTACACCTATACCCAAACAGATATATCGACAGAACACAGTATTATAAAATAAATGAACTTTATAATAACAATAGTGAAGTTCAGATAGTCGGTAAAATTATCCATATCAAAACTGTAGAACAAAAACGAGGAAAGCGCCTTGTCGCAACCTTTACAGACGGTACTGGACAAATAGAGTTAGTTTGGTTTCAAGGATACAAATGGATACAAGAGAATTTAAAACTAAATACTCCTTATGTGGCATTTGGAAAGCTTAATAGCTTTAACAATACCTTCTCTATGCCACATCCGGAACTAGATCTTTTAGAAGAACATCAGAAAAACATTGCTAACGCAATGCAAGCTGTCTATCCTTCTACTGAAAAATTCGGAGCAAGAATATCTAATAAGTCTATCATCAAGATGATGATGCAACTTGTCAAAGAGACACATCCTCTCTTTATAGATACCTTATCTGATGAATTCAAGAGAAAGCTCAACTTGATTTCGATGCAAGAAGCCTTAATTAATATCCACTTTCCTAAAAATATGGATATGTTGAATAAGGCTCAATTTAGACTAAAGTTTGAAGAATTATTCTATGTTCAATTACAGTTATTGATTAAAAACATAGCACGAAAAGACAAAATTAAAGGATACCCTTTTGAGAAAGTAGGCGATTACTTTAATACTTTTTATAGCGAACACCTCCCCTTCCCTCTTACTGGAGCTCAAAAACGAGTTTTGAAAGAAATCAGGAATGATGTAGGTGCTCCAGCACAAATGAATCGTCTCTTGCAAGGAGATGTGGGATCTGGAAAAACAATAGTTGCTTTTATGAGTTGTCTTCTAGCATTAGACAACGGATTCCAAGCGTGTATCGTAGCTCCTACAGAAATTTTAGCAACCCAACATTATGTCGGGATTAAAGAACTAGGAGAACCTTTAGGGCTAAAGATAAAATTACTTACAGGATCTACTAAAACGGCTGAGAGACGTGTATTGCACGAAGAATTAGCTTCTGGAGAGCTACATATACTTATCGGTACACACGCCTTATTTGAAGATAAAGTTATCTTTAAAAATCTAGGTTTAGCTATCATTGATGAACAACACCGATTCGGAGTAGAACAGCGATCTAAACTATGGCATAAAAATGAATTACCTCCCCACGTGTTGGTCATGACTGCTACACCGATACCTCGTACATTAGCTATGAGTTTATATGGAGACTTAGATATTTCTGTTATTGATGAACTTCCACCAGGGCGTAAACCAATACAAACTAATCATTACTTCGAAGGTAAACGCTTAGCTGTATGGCACTTCTTAAAAACAGAAATTGCCAAAGGAAGGCAAGTTTATATCGTCTATCCCTTAATAGATGAAAGCGAAACATTAGACTATAAAAACCTAATGGAAGGATATGAAGCCATATCACGAGACTTCCCTTTACCAGAATACAGTGTCAGCATTGTTCATGGACAGATGACTCCTGCAGAAAAGGATAGAGAGATGGACAGATTCATTAAAGGAGAGACAAATATTATGGTAGCCACTACTGTGATTGAGGTTGGAGTGAATGTGCCTAATGCATCCGTTATGATTATCGAAAGTGCAGAGCGCTTTGGATTATCACAACTACATCAGCTTAGAGGACGTGTAGGTCGTGGAGCAGAACAGAGTTATTGTATCCTAATGACAGGAGATAAGCTAAGTAATGACTCTAAGATCAGAATGGAAACGATGTGTCGTACTAATGATGGTTTCGAAATCTCAGAAGTAGATTTAAAATTGCGTGGCCCAGGTGATATTATGGGAACTCAACAGAGTGGTACCCTTCCTTTAAAAATAGCTGATATTGTCAAGGATCAAGAGATTATGCTTTATGCAAGACATCATGCTGTACAGCTGTTAAAAGAAGACCCTACACTAGAAGAACCTGAAAACCAAAGAATCAAAAATAAATTAAACATTCTAAATAGTAAAACCACTATCTGGAACTATATAAGCTAAAACACACAACACTTATGAAATTAGTTTTCGCATCAAACAACAAAAACAAGATTAAAGAAATTAGAAATCAATTACCTGATACAATTGAAATCTTAAGTTTAGAAGATATTGGATGTAATATCGACATTCCTGAGACAGCTGATACTATAGAAGGCAACGCTAAACTAAAAGCTGATTTTGTCAAAAGACATTATGGATATGACTGTTTTGCTGATGATTCAGGATTAGAAGTAGATGCTTTAAACGGTGCACCAGGAGTATACTCAGCTCGTTATGCAGGAGAACAAAAAAATGACAATGACAATATAGATAAATTGCTTGAGGTACTTCAAAAAGAAGATAACAGAAAAGCTAACTTTAAAACAGTAATTTGCCTAAACCTACATACAGAAACGTATTACTTTACTGGTATTATAGATGGTCAGCTATTAAGAGAGAGACAAGGTACAGAAGGATTCGGTTATGATCCAATCTTCGTAGCAGATGGAATGAACCAATCTTTTGCTGAAATCGATATCAATGCAAAAAACGGTATTAGCCATAGAGGAAAAGCAGTTCGTCAGTTAGTTGACTTTTTATTAAAAAAATCATAGCAGCAGGAGAATAAAATTTATCTAAATATGCTCTTTATGGTTTATACACCATTTCAGAGCATATTTTTAGTTACTCCCCTATCCTTCATTAGAATCTTTGATATTTCTCTTATTTCTCAAAACATAAATACTTACTTTTCTTATCTACTACTCCCCACTTTTTTGCATATCTTGAACTTTTCGGCATACTTTTCGCTATGTCTGAATGACTTATTAAGAATAAAGTGAATTAAATACCATAAAACTAGACTGAGGCTGTCTCGGTATATGTTAAATAAAAGAAAGATATATAAAGTGTATAAAAAGTACTTATCATTACACAACACACATGATATAGACACTTTTAAGCAAAATAAAAATTATATAAAGGAAGATATATCATTACATTATCTTTAAAAAAAACGCTCAAAACAAGCGTTTAAATTATTTTCGAATAATAAACCTGCAATAACTACAATTATAATTTGAATAGTAGTATATTTGCGGCTATTTTAATATTTATATGAACAATTTCGAACAATTAGGATTAAATGAATCTCTTTTATCTGCGATCAAGGATATGGGATTTGAAAATCCATCAGAGATCCAGCAAAAGGCGATTCCATTACTATTAGAGAAAGATACCGACATTGTTGCGTTAGCCCAAACGGGGACTGGGAAAACCGCAGCTTTTGGTTTTCCTTTGATTCAGAAGATAGACGTTTCTAATAAGAATACACAAGGTCTTATCTTATCGCCGACTAGAGAGTTATGTTTGCAAATCGCAAACGAAATCAAACAGTACTCGAAGTATGTAAAAGGACTTCATTCAGTAGCTGTTTATGGAGGGGCTAGCATTACAGAACAGGCTAAAGACGTAAAACGTGGAGCACAAATTATCGTCGCTACTCCTGGTAGAATGCAAGACATGATTAACCGTGGTATGGTTAACATTAAAAACATTAATTACTGTATCCTAGATGAAGCAGATGAAATGCTTAACATGGGATTCTATGAAGATATCACGTCTATTTTAGCGGATACTCCAAAAGAAAAAAACACATGGTTATTCTCTGCTACTATGCCGCAAGAGGTTGCGCGCATCGCAAGAGAGTTCATGAAAACTCCAGAAGAAATTACTGTAGGTCATAAAAACCAAGGTAATACTAATGTAAGTCATGAATTTTATTTAGTATCTGCTAGAGATCGCTACCCAGCGCTTAAACGTTTAGCAGATGCCAATCCAGATATTTTCTCTGTAGTGTTCTGTAGAACGAAGAGAGATACGCAATCTATTGCTGAAAAACTTATCGAGGATGGATACAACGCTGCTGCATTACACGGAGACTTATCTCAAGCTCAACGTGACGCAGTAATGAAATCATTCCGTGGTAAACAGATACAAATGCTTGTAGCTACTGACGTTGCTGCTCGTGGTATCGACGTAGATGACATTACTCACGTAGTAAACTACCAATTACCTGACGAAATCGAAACGTATACTCACCGTAGTGGACGTACAGGACGTGCTGGTAAATCTGGTACTTCTATGGTTATCGTAACGAAAAGTGAATTAAGAAAAATTCAACAAATCGAAAGAATCATCAAAACTAAATTTGAAGAGAAACCAGTTCCATCTGGAATTGAGATTTGTGAAATTCAATTATTCCACTTAGCCAATAGAATTAAAGAAGTAGAAGTTAACACAGAAATTGAAGCTTATTTACCTGCAATTACTGAGTTATTAAAAGACTTCGACAAAGAAGAAATCATTAAAAAAGTAGTTTCTGTTGAGTTTAATAGATTCTTAGAATACTACCAAAAAGCTTCTAACAGCTTATCTAGTGTATCTGCTGGAAGAAACAATTCTAAAGAAGTTCCTACAGATGGAGCAGTACGTTTCTTCGTTAACTTAGGTGCTAAAGATAACCTAGACTGGATGACGTTAAAAGATTTCTTACGTGATACTTTAGAGTTAGGTCGTGATGACTTATTCAAAGTTGATGTAAAAGATGGTTTCTCATTCTTCAATACTGAAGCTGAACACGCTGAAAAAGTAATGGAAACATTAAACGGTCTTGAATACCAAGGACGCCGTGTGAATGTTGAAATCTCTAACAATGATGGTGGTAGAAACGGTGGACGCCGTGACCATAACAACCGTAAAGGAGGATTCAGAGGTGGAGAAAGAAGATCTGAAGGTGGATTTAGAGGTGGTGAAAGAAGATCATCTAACAGATCATCTGAAGGAGGATTCAGAGGCGGAGAGAGAAGATCGGATAGATCATCATCTGAAGGACGTGGAGAAAGAAGATCAGACAGATCATCAGAAAGAGCTCCTCGTAACGAACGCGGATCTAGAAGAAGTAGCGAAGGAGATTCATCTAGAAGAACTAGAAGAAACTAATTTGTTAATTTTTTTAAAATAGCATACAAAACTGTAAAATATCTTTTACTTTTAGGCAATCTTAAAAAGTATGAGAAATTTTACAGTTTTTTTATTTATAATACTTTCTGTTTTAACTGTAGCGGCTCAAGATCGCACTAGTGTTAAAGGAACTATTTTAAATGACAAATCATTTTTGCCAGTAGATGATGTGAATGTCATCAATATTAGCCAAGTCAAAGGTACAATCAGTAAGAGAGATGGTTCTTTCACAGTAGAAGCCAATCTTAATGATTCTATACACCTATCCTACCCTGGCTATATCCCTATTAAACTTAAAGTAACCAACGATTGGTTAAACAACGAGAATCTAAAGATTTACTTTACAGAAAACACAATAGAACTAGACGAAATTCTTATTAAGAAATTTGACTTAACTGGGTACTTAGAAGTGGATACCAAACTAATTGAATTAAACGAAAAAATGCAGTTTGACTTCTATAGACAAAATAAAACTCCTTATTATGGTACGGCTATGGGTACTTTCTTTAGCCCTGTTGATGCTGTGTACAACCTATTTAAAGGAAAAGATAAAAAACTTAAGAAAATCGAAGCTATTAAAGAAGATCAGAACATGATTGCTTTAATGCAGACCAGATATGACAGAGAGATTGTTTGTGGTTTATTAGAAATCACAAGAGAGGATATCGTAAAGTCTCTTCAAAACTGTA
Organism: Myroides odoratimimus; assembly: GCF_001485415.1. Lineage (GTDB taxonomy): Bacteria > Bacteroidota > Bacteroidia > Flavobacteriales > Flavobacteriaceae > Flavobacterium > Flavobacterium odoratimimum. The sequence continues at coordinate 38,667 of NZ_BCMQ01000003.1, read as the reverse complement.
ATTACACTGATAAATTTATCTATACCGCTACAGACTTCCAGATTTATCAAGCATTAAATGATTGCTATGATAATTCTAAGCTATTAGCTTCAAAAAAGAAAAATGCATCCAATTAAGGGATGTATTTTTTTTGCTCTTTTTTCACGAATTGTAAATATGATAAAATAGAAATAAAACCTATTTTTGTACAAATAACAACACATCACTAATTAAAAACTACTTCACAGAAAATGAATATCATTTTAAAAGCTGCAAAAGTAATCGATCCTACTAGCCCATTTCACAACCAGACAGTTGACATTCAAGTCGAAAATGGCCTTATTACTAAAATCGCTAATCAAATAGAAAATGACCAATTCGAACAAATCAAGTATGATAACCTACACGTTTCTCAAGGTTGGTTTGACAGTTCTGTTTGTTTAGGAGAGCCAGGATTCGAAGAAAGAGAGAATATCGCTCACGGTTTAGAAGTAGCTGCTAAAAGTGGATTTACACAGATTGCAGTTGAACCTAACACCCACCCTATCACTGATTCACAAAGTATAGTAAGTTTTATTAAACAAAAAGCTTTTGGACAGACCACAGAGGTATTTCCTATTGGAGCACTTACAGTAAAATCAGAAGGAACAGACCTAGCAGAGTTATTTGACATGAAAAATGCAGGAGCTATTGCTTTTGGTGATTACAAAAAACCTATTCAAAACGCCAATGTACTAAAAATTGCTCTGCAATATGTGCAAGACTTTGACGGGCTAATTATCGCCTTTTCACAAGATAATAGCATAAAAGGTAAAGGAGTAGCTAATGAAGGCGTAGAAAGCACTAAATTAGGCTTAAAAGGAATCCCTACACTGGCAGAAGAGTTACAAATAGCACGTAATCTATTTTTATTAGAATATACTGGAGGAAAAGTACACTTCCCTACAATATCAACTGCAAAATCTGTAGAGTTAATCAAAGAAGCAAAATCAAAAGGGTTAAACGTTACTTGTAGTACTGCTGTTCATTTATTAACTATGACAGATGAAAAACTAGCAGACTTCGATACTCGTTTTAAAGTATATCCTCCACTAAGAGACGAAGCTACTAGACAAGCTTTGATCAATGGAGTACTAGATGGAACTATTGACTGTATCACTTCAGAGCACAACCCGCTAGACATTGAACACAAAAAACTAGAATTCAACAGTGCTTCTAATGGAACTATTGGTTTAGAATCAGCATTTGCTGCACTGAATACAGTACTACCTTTAGAAGTTATAGTAGATAAGCTGACTAGTGCTAGAACTATCTTCAAAATAGACACACTATCTATCAAAGAAGGTAATAAAGTAAATATCACTTTATTTAATCCTTCAAAAGAATACAGTTTTACAAAAGAAAACATCTTGTCAAAATCTAAAAACTCTGCTTTCTTAAACCATCCAATGAATGGTGAAGTATACGGAGTAGTAAACGGAGACAAAAAAACTCTAAAATAAATTAATCAATATACATAATGCTGAAGACTTTTAACGAAAAGGAAATTGAAACAGGTAGAACAATGGCAGCTATTGCCCATATTTTTATCTTAGGAACTTTAATCGCAATATTTATGAACCTTGAACCAAAGAATAGATTCTCTGGTTTTTATATTAAGCAAGCATTTGGTCTAACCTTATTCTTTCTTGCCCTAGGTTCAATGGCAAGTAACTTTGATACTTGGCTTATTTCTGCTCCTTTCTATTTTTGTTTTATTTCTCTTTGGACATATAGCTTTATTGGTGCTGTAACAGGTGAAATTAAGCCATTACCAAAAATTGGCGTATATTTCCAAAAATGGTTTGACAAATTATCAGCTTAATTATGGATACATCACTTTCAATTTCATACTTAATTCAAGAGCCTAAAGTAATAAAGGACAAAAACCCAGTAATTATCTTATTACATGGATATGGTAGCAATGAAGAAGACTTATTCTCTTTCGCTCCTGAATTACCAGATGACTACTATGTAATATCTGCACGCGCACCATACACAGTACCTCCTTACGGATATGCTTGGTACGCTATTACCTTTGATGCAGATGCTAACAAATTCTCAGATGATAACCAAGCGATTGAATCTAGAGATTTAATTGTACGTTTTATTGACGAGCTTGTAGCAAAATACCCTATCGATGCAAACAATGTTAACTTAGTCGGGTTTAGCCAAGGAGCTATACTTAGCTATGCTATCGCTTTATCTTATCCTGAAAAGGTAAATAAAGTAGTTGCTTTAAGTGGTTACTTCAATGAAAATATCATTGCAAAAAACTATAAAGAAAACAACTTAAGTAAATTGAGGTTATTTGCCTCTCATGGAACAGTTGACCAGGTTATACCTATTGATTGGGCAAGAAGAACACCTACGATTCTTACAAGTTTAGCTGTCAAGCACACTTATAAAGAATACCCTGTAGGACATGGAGTACATCCACTAAACTTCAGAGATTTCAAAGAATTCCTTTTAGAAGAGTAATATAAAAAGTAAGGCTAGTGTTATACACTAGCCTTACTTTTTTATACATAACTTGATTATGTTTTATTCTTCATGAACATCTTCCTCTACTGGTTGGTCAGAGTTAATGATTTTTAATTCTATAGTCTTTGCCGCTGTAAAGGCAGTCTCTCCTTTGTGCTTTAAAACCATCCCTTCATTAGATAATTCCCAACCATCGTTGATATAAGCACTCTTATCTTTAGTAAGTTCTAGAACAATCCCCTTTTTATGATTTGGTAAGAATATTTCTGCTTTCTTCTTATCCTTAGCATAAGTAACAAAACAGCTAACGCTATTATCCTCTAAAGCATTATCCTCTGTTGTATCCTCTTCTAACCCTATTGGATTAAGTCTAAAACCTATCTCGAATATACGAATACAGTTATTCTCTAACTCACTCCAACGATATCCAGCTGAATAAGCACACCCCAATACTTCATCATCTTCATCCAGCGTTACGATCTCAGTACTTCCGTCTGTTATGACCATTCCTTTTTCATTATCATCTTTATTATCTTTCAAGATGAAATCACAGGACGTCATGGTAAGCAACAATATAACAAACAAACTTATTGACTTTTTCATACTACTCTATTTTTATATTAGACGACACTACTTAGTAGCATACATAACAGTATCTATGGTCTTAAACTCAGTAGGTTTACCCTCTGTGTAAAAATACTTAATTAAAACTTCTCCATGAACAGCTCCTGCATAAAAATCTGCAATTATCCATCTATGATTTAGAACTTTAACTTTATTAATCACACATTTCTCTCCATTAATCACTCCATAAGGAACTAATGGATTACCATTATCTTGATGGTTTAAAGCTAATACCTCTTCTTTTATAGAAGTTAGAGATTGATCTATTGTTTTGTAATTAAAATACTCCTGTGCATCTTCATTGTATTCGATAGAAAAATAATTTGCCTCATTAAAATCCTTAGTAACTTCTTTTAATGAATCTCGAACAATATCAATGCGTTTATGAGCTATTTCTATCTTCTTCCCCTCCATCTTATACATATTCTTATTATTGGCATATAGAAGAACAAGAATTACAAGTGAAAAAAGGAATAGGTAAAAGAAAGCTTTATGTTTCATAATGTGATAATAAATTATATAGTGATTTTTAAATTGTCGTACGCCAAATATACATCTTTTGGAAGTATATTTTCTACATCTTTATGAAAACCTAAGTCTTGTGCTATATGAGTTAAATAAGCTTTCTCTGGTTTTATTTTATCAATAAAAGCAAGCGACTCCTCTAAACTAAAATGAGTAGGGTGATCCTTAATACGCAAAGCATTTACAATTAAAACCTTACATCCTTTTATCTTTTCGACCTCTTCGTCTGTGATGTACTTAGCATCTGTGATATAGACTAAATCTCCCAATCTATACCCCAATATAGGCAAAGGCCCATGCATTACATCAATAGGAATAATAGTCTTCTTCCCTATCATAATGGTATCTTGTGAAGTAATACTATGCTCTTCTACACTAGGAGCCCCAGGATATCTATCTTCTTTGGTAAAAATATAATCATATCTTCTCTCTAAGGCTTTTATTACTCTTTCTTGAGCATAGATTGGCAACGAGCCATGCAAGATAGTTAATGGTCTTATTTCGTCTAATCCTGCGATGTGATCAGCATGTTCGTGAGTAAAGAATATTGCATCTAATTTACTACACCCAGCAGTCAACATTTGTTGTCTAAAATCAGGTCCACAGTCAATCAAAATAGTGTGTTCATCCCACTTAACCAATACAGATGTTCTCAACCTTTTATCCCTCGGATCTATACTGTGAGCTACTGGATGATCTATACCTATTATCGGAATACCCTGTGAAGTACCCGTTCCTAAAAAATATACTTCCAAAATGACATAAATTTTCCACAAAAGTACGGTTTATCTTTTTTTGTTGTACGATATTTGTTAGGTTTGTTTAAAATAGCTAATTCATGAAAAACTTTGCTGAAGATTTAGTACTAAATGGGGATAGAGTAATAGAACATCACCCTGCCATTTCAGATAAAGCACTAAAAATCAACCTTAACAACGATATTTACGGAACATTTGCAGAAATTGGTGCAGGACAAGAGACAGTCCGTCACTTCTTTAGAGCTGGTGGTTCTTCTAGAACAGTAGCCAAAGCGATGTCCGCTTATGATAAAGTATTTAGTGACGCTATCTATTCTGTAGAAGAAGATGGACGTTATGTTACAGAAAGTCGCCTAATCAAAATGCTTGATTATGAGACAAGAAAAATTGAAGAAAGATTAATACGCGAAGAGAATCCTAATAAGACTTTCTTTAGCTACGCTAATACAGTAGCAACAATTGACTACGCTAAGAAAAACAAAGGGCATGGATGGGTAGGTATTATGTTTCAGACAGCTTCTAACCAAGCGTATAACAAGATAGTACTACACATACAGTTCAAAGAGACAGATTCTAAACTACAACAAGAGACTTTAGGTATCTTAGGTGTGAATCTGATTTATGGTGCATTCTACCAACACCATGACGCTAAAAAGCTAATTCACAGTCTTTATGATCACTTAGATAAAGACCAAATCGAAATCGATAGTATTAACTTCTCTGGTCCTATCTTTGAGACAGTAGATAATCGATTAATGAGCTTACAGTTAGTTAAAAATGGAATGACTGACGCTGTAATGTTCAGCCCTAGTGGACGTAGTGAACTAGCAGCTAACATTTTGTACAAACAAAACATACTAGCACTTAGAGGTAGCTTTAGACCTGTTACTATCGTTAATATGGATATGTATCAGAAGTCTTTAGATAAATTCATGACACAAAACAACTTAGCTAAAGAAAACACTAAAGTTGTTTTTGAAATTACCTTGTCTAACCTTTTAGCAGAAGGTTCATTAGACGAAATAGACTTCTTAGATAGAGCAGACTTATTGTGTTCTCTTGGACAAACTGTAATGATCTCTAATTTCCAAGAATATTATAAACTTACAGAATACTTCTCTAAATATACTGATCAGAAGATTGCATTAGCAATGGGAGTTAGTAGCTTATTAAATATTTTTGAAGAGAAATACTACACTCATCTTACAGGAGGTATATTAGAAGGTCTAGGAAAGCTATTTAGAAACACAATGAAGATCTACCTATACCCTATGATAGGTAACGAAGAACAAATAGTAGACTCTACTAATCTAAAAGTGGACTTACATATTAAAGAGTTGTATAAATTCTTCAAAAAGAACAACCAAATCATCGATATTGAAGATTATGAAAAAGATCATTTATCTATCTTCTCAAGAGATGTTCTGAAGTTGCTACAACAAAATCAAAATGGATGGGAAGACAAATTACCAGAAGGTATTTCTAAAATCATCCAAGAAAAAGAATTATTCGGATATAAAAGAAAGTAAATATAAAAAAGCCATTACATGTGTAATGGCTTTTTCATTCCTATTTATTCTCACAAATCAAATAATTGTTAACTATAGGAAATACCCTTAATAGCGATAACGCTCTAGGTCAGAAAACCAATTATGACGCTGGTTTTCTTTTGTAATCAATTATAAAAACTATTTGATACTGTCGTGATAAGTTTTGAGAATTTCTTCTCTAAAATCAGGGTGAGCAATCTCCACCATTGCATCTACACGTTGTTTCAACGTCTTGCCATACAAGTCTGCTACTCCATATTCTGTAACGATATACTGTGCATGGGCACGAGTAGTCACCACTCCTGCTCCTTGTTTTAAGAAAGGTACGATACGATTATGCCCTTTATTACTAGTAGATGACAAGGCTATAATTGCCTTTCCACCTTTACTCAAAGAAGCTCCTCTCACAAAATCCATCTGTCCTCCTACTCCAGAATACATATGTACCCCTAGAGAATCAGCACAAATCTGCCCTGTCACATCTACTTCTAATGCAGAGTTAATCGCTACTACTTTTGGGTTCTGACGAATAATAGCCGTATCGTTTACATAACTAGACTCTTTCATTACGATAAACGGGTTGTTATCCACAAATCTATATAAACGTTCTGATCCAATTAAGAAAGTAGCTAAAGCTCTTCCTTTCGCTATTGTTTTCTTAGAACAGTCAATTACTCCACTCTCTATTAAATCAATTACACCATCAGAAAACATCTCTGTGTGCAATCCTAAATTCTTGTGATTAGTAAGTCTAGACAATACTGCATTAGGAATAGAACCTATCCCCATCTGTAATGTACTCTCGTCTTCTATCAGAGCAGCCACATGATCTCCTATTAGCGCTTCTGTATCCGTAATAACAGCTTGTTTCTGTGCATAGATAGCAGTATGATGCTCTACCGCCATATCTATCTTAGATATATGTAATACACTATCTCCGAAAGTACGTGGCATATATTTATTCACTTGAGCGATTACCACCTTTGCGCACTCCATAGCAGCAACAGTAGCTTCTACTGATGTACCCAATGAACAAAAACCATGTTCGTCTGGTGGTGATACCTGAATAAGAACTACATCTACTTTTAAAGCTCCTTTGCGAAACAGATTAGGCACTTCGCTAAGAAAAACGGGAGTATAAGAACCATTACCAGCGGCAATAGTATGACGAACGTTCTTACCAATAAAGAAAGAATTCACGTGAAAGCTCTCTGACAAGGCAGGATCAGCATAAGGAGCTGCTCCTTCTGTATGAATATGACAGAACTCTACATTGCGCAGTTCTTCTGCTCTATCACTAATTGCTTTGGTTAATATATTAGGAGTTGCAGCAGCGGCATGTACATAAATTCGGTCTCCTGATTTTACGACTTTAGCGGCTTCTGAAGCTGATACATATTTCATATTAAAAATGCTTGAAAATAATTAAACATCTAAGGCGTTTCTTCTATTTAGAAAACATTTCCAAAATACGTATTTTTAAATCAGAAATCAACTGATTTATATCAGTTAACACTTGTATTTACTGATTTTTAGGACATATATAAAAATATATTACTAAGTGACAAATAAAAACAAAGAGGAATGAAGATCGTCGTATCTTTTTTAGCAAATACACTGTTTTTTACTTTTTTAAATACCCCTACATAATTAAAGTCTCCTATTGCTCTCAATCCAAATAGAATTCCTATGACCAAATAACCCCATTTATAGGCTAATACATCACCTAGACTAATTTCTGCAAACACAACTAAGCCACTTGCCACTACTAAAGTACCGACAGGTGAAGGATTAAGTTTTCGCTCTCCATCTTTTGTAGGAAGTACCCCTACTACACCCCATGTTCCTCCTAGTGCCCAATAAATATGGACGGCTGATAGGAATGAGAAAATAACGGTATTCACTATCTTAATCATTACTTCTAAACTCATTGTCATCTATTAAATATTATGACCGCAAAGTTCATCCTTCCTTTTCTCTAAAACATTCACTTAAGTTAATATCCCTTTTCGTTTAATCTTTTACGGATGCGAGACAGAGACTGAGGCTTTACCCCTATATAGCTTGCAATATACTTTTGTGGAATACATTTAAACACCTCAGGAGTACTCTCTATCAACTGTAAATAGCGTTGTTCAGGGTTTAAGAATAAGAGAAAATCTATTCTTTTCTTTGCTTCTAAGAAAATCAACTCTGCCATTCTTCTACCTAATAATTGTGCCTCTATAGATGTTTCATAATACGCAAAGAGATCTGACTTACGGATTAGCTCTACATCTGTCTCCTTTGTAGCTACAATGGTTAATTGGGATGGTACACTAGTCAACACACCTTCATAGTTAGTAAATATATGATTAGACAGATAAAATGCAAAAGATACATCATCCCCTTCTGCATCTATATAATACATCCTCAAGCTTCCTTTGCGAACAATTCCAACATAATCACAAACTTCTCCCAATTGAAGAATTTCTTCCCCTTTTGTTAGCGTTCTATAAATTACGCTATCCTGTAAATCCTCTAATAATCTATCGACAAAATGATTACTTTGCATTTTCTTCTACGTGTATTAATGACTTATCAAATGTAAAATTTCCTTCTATAAATCAAAACAAGAATATACCCTGTTTTAATCTGCTAAAAACAACAATATTATTCTTTTCCCTAAAATGATAAATAGCTTTACTCCTCAAGTCCTTTAGCTACCACTTCACTTCTAATGAATACTTCATAAATGAATAGTACTTTCGTAGCAACTCCGTTAATTCGCCTCAAATAACGGACTCATAACGGACACAGTACGGACTCATTGCAAAGCAGTTTATATCAAATTACAATTCTAACTGCTCTAAAATAGCCTACAGAATTATAATTTATTTTAGCGCCTATTACTACACCATTCGTATAAAATTGTGTCTGTAATGAATTAAAAATCTTTAATTCACTCAAATAATGTTATTTTTGTACATATTCTCATTTTAATAAAATGACATCAATAAACAAAAAAACATTACAAGATTTAGAATTCAATACGGTATTAGAAACAGTATCAGCCCTTTGTACTACAGAGGCTGGTAAAGAAGCTGCTATGGAGATATGCCCGCTTAAAACAGAAGCAGGAACGATGAGAGCATTAAAGCAGACTTCAGAATACGTTTCTTCATTTACCAATAATAACATTATCCCGAATCACTACTTTGACAGTATAGACTACGAATTAAAATTTTTAGGCATTGAAAATAGTTTCTTAGAAGTAAGTAGCTTTAAAAAGATACAAACCCTAACAGACACTACAATTACCCTAATCTCTTATTTAAAAAAATTCGAGGAGTACTACCCTAATTTATACCATGAGGCAGAACAAACGCCTTTAGAGAAATCTATTCTTAAAGAGATAGATAATGTCTTGGATAAATATGGTGAAATCAAAGACAATGCTTCGTTAGATTTATTGAATATCCGCAAAAACATCAATATAGTTCGTGGTAAAATAAACCAAAGTTTTGGCGCAGCACTTACACAATACAACAGTTCTGGGTATCTAGACGATATCAGAGAAACGGTGGTAGAAAACAGACGTGTACTAGCAGTAATCGCTATGCATAGACGTAAAGTAAAAGGAAGTGTATTAGGAACGTCTAAAACGGGAAGTATTGTCTATATCGAACCTGAAGCTACTTTGAGATTCTCTAGAGAGTTAAACAACCTAGAGTATGAAGAACGCGAAGAAATCGTACGTATTCTAAAAAACCTAACAGATGCTATTCGCCCTTTTAGAGATCTACTTTTAGAGTATCAAAGCTTCTTAACCTATATCGACGTTACTGCTGGAAAAGCAAAGTATGCTAATAAAATCAACGGTTTACTTCCTGAGATTAGCAAAGAAAGAGAAATGTACTTTAGAGAGGCTTATCACCCTATTTTATTGTTAAACAATAGAGCGAAGAATAAGCCTACCTATCCTCAAACAATTAATCTAGAACAAAGCAGTAGAATAATCGTTATCTCTGGACCAAATGCTGGTGGTAAGAGTATCACACTAAAAACAGTAGGATTATTACAGCTAATGTTACAGTCTGGATTACTTATTCCGGTACACGAAAGAAGTAAAACATTCTTATTCGATAGAATACTGACAGATATTGGAGATAATCAGTCTATAGAGAATCACTTAAGTACTTACAGTTATAGACTTAAGAATATGAATTATTTCTTAAAGAAATGTAACGATAATACGCTATTCTTAATTGATGAGTTTGGTACAGGATCTGATCCAGAACTAGGAGGTGCACTAGCAGAAGTATTCTTAGAGGAGTTCTATGATAGAGAGGCATATGGTATTATTACCACTCACTATACCAATCTAAAAATACTAGCAGATGAATTACCGAATGCTACGAATGCCAATATGCTATTTGATGAGAAATCATTAGAACCAATGTATAAACTAAACGTTGGACAAGCAGGTAGCTCGTTTACCTTCGAAGTTGCACAGAAAAATGGTATTCCGTTTAGCTTAATTAATAGAGCCAAGAAAAAAGTAGAAGGAGATAAAGTTAGATTTGACAAGACTATCGCTAATCTACAGAAAGAAAGACATAAACTAGAACGTACTTCTCAGAACTTAAAAGAGGAAGAGACTAAGGCAAGAGATGAGAGTAAGAAAATGGAGACCATCAATGCTAAAATTCAAGAGAAACTAGAGCGTTACCAGGAATTATTTGATTCTAATCAACGTTTAGTAGCTCTAGGTCAACGCTTAGATGATTTGTCTGAAAAATACTTTAATAATAAAAGTAAGAAAACTCTTTTTGGAGAAGTTCTAAAAGTAGTAGAGATTGAAAATTCTAAACGCAAGAAGGTTACCATAAAAGAGAAGAAAGAAAAAGAAGCTCAACAAAAAGAGCTAATTAAAGAAGTGGAGCAAAAAGTAGAAGTGATTCGCAAAGAGAAGAAAGAAGAAAAGGCGAAAAAGCAACTACAAGATGCACAGAAGAAAACCAACTTCCCTCTTAAAGTGGGAGATCGCGTTCGTATGATAGATGGTCGTTCAGTGGGAACAATCGATGTAATCGAAAAAAATAAAGCAACAGTTAATTATGGTATCTTTACATCTAAAGTAAGCCTTGATCAACTAGAAATGGTAGAACGCAAAAAATAATGTTAGATATACCTCGCAATAAAAAAATTATCTTATTTGACGGTGTTTGCAATTTATGCGACAGCACCGTCAATAAGGTTATTAAAGCAGATCACCAAGATCAGTTTAGATTCGTAGCCTTAGATTCAGAAAAAGGGAAAGAGATTCTAAACTATATCGGTATCGACCGCACTAAGATAGACAGCATCGTTCTATATGAACCAGGTGTAGCCTATTTTATCAAATCAAAAGCTGCCTTTGAGATTGCTTCTGCTCTAGGAGGCAAGTACTCCCTGATCGGCATATTCTCATTCTTACCAACAGGTATCACAGATGCTCTATACGAATATATCGCTAAAAATAGATACAAATGGTATGGAAAAAAAGAAAGCTGTATGATACCAAGTGAGGATATTAAACAGAAATTTCTATAATTTCTTCACTTAACGCTAATTTGTGATTTTTTCATCACAAATAATTTTACTTAAACTTTGGCAATGCGTATATTTGCGTACTTATAAAAAAATATTCTCGAATGCATATTTCATACAATTGGTTAAAACAATTCATTAAATTAGACATAACACCAGAAGAAACTTCAGAAATCTTAACAGACTTAGGTCTTGAGGTAGAAGGAATCACTACATATGAGAGTCTTAAAGGTGGTCTAAGAGGAGTTGTTGTTGGACACGTATTATCTTGTACAAAACATCCAAATGCAGACAAATTAAACGTAACAAAAGTTGATTTAGGAACAGGTGAGCCAGTACAAATCGTATGTGGTGCGCCGAACGTTGCTGCAGGGCAAAAAGTACCGGTTGCTACTATTGGTACAGAATTGTTCGATGCAGAAGGAAATGCATTCCAAATCAAAAAAGGCAAGATTCGTGGAGAAGAAAGCTTTGGTATGATTTGCTCTGAAGTAGAACTTGGTTTAGGTACAGATGGAAGCGGTATTTTAGTTTTAGAAGATAAATGGGAGCCTGGAACACCAGCTGCTACTTTATTTAATATCGCTACAGACGAAGTTTTTGAAATCGGTCTTACTCCTAACCGCTCTGATGCTATGAGCCACTGGGGAGTAGCACGTGACTTAAGAGCTGGTCTACTACAAAATTCTAAAGAAGAAACTCAACACAAAGAATTAATCACTCCTTCTGTTAGCAAATTTAAAGTTGAAAGAAGAACACTTAAGATTGATGTTAGTGTTGAAGACTATAAAAAAGCACCTCGTTACTGTGGTGTAACAATCTCTGGTATAGAAGTAAAACCTTCTCCAGACTGGTTACAAAATAGATTAAAAGCAATCGATATTACTCCTAAAAACAATATTGTAGACGTTACCAATTACGTTTTACACGATTTAGGACAACCATTACATGCTTTTGATGCCGCTAAAATAAAAGGTGGTAAAGTAATCGTAAAAACTGTTGCTGCAGGTACTAAGTTCGTAACTCTAGACGGAGTAGAAAGAACTCTTCACGAAGATGACTTAATGATCTGTGATGAGAATGGACCAATGTGTATGGCAGGTGTATTCGGAGGTAGCAAATCTGCTGTTTCTGAAAGCACATCAAATATTTTCTTAGAAAGTGCTTATTTTAATCCAGTTACGGTAAGAAAAGCAGCAAAAAGACATGGCCTTAATACAGACTCATCTTTCCGTTTTGAGAGAGGTGTTGACCCTGCTATTACTGAATATGCTCTTAAACATGCCGCTTTATTAATCCAACAAGTAGCTGGTGGAGAAATCACTTCTGATATTATCGACTTATACCCTAAGAAAGTAGAAGAACATTCTGTATTCTTAAACTTCAATAATATCAATAGATTATTAGGAGAAGAAATTTCTAAAGAAACAATCAAGAAAATCTTAGTATCATTAGATATTAAAGTTCACAGTATGTCTGATGTAGGTATAGGTATTACTGTTCCTGCTTATCGTGCTGATGTAACTAGAGAGATTGACGTTATAGAAGAAATCTTGAGAGTATATGGTTTTAACAACATTACTTTCTCTTCTAAATTAAATGCAACTATCGCTAATAGTTCTAGAACAGAAGATCATAGAGTAACAAATATTGTAGCTCAGCAGTTGGTAGCACAAGGGTTTAATGAGATTATGAATAACTCATTAACAACTCCTGACTACACAGAATTAAGCGAAAATATTAAATCTAATTACCAAGTAGATATCCTTAACCCACTAAGTCATGACTTATCAGTAATGAGACAGTCATTATTATTCGGAGGATTAGAGTCTATCTCTTACAACGTAAATAGAAAACGTGGTGATTTAAAATTCTTCGAGTTTGGTAAAACATACCACAAGATGCTTAACAACTTCGAAGAGTACAAACGTTTTTCTGTATTTGCTACAGGTAATATCACGAAAGCAAGCTGGAACTCTGAGCAAAAACCAATTAGCTTCTTTGACTTCAAAGGGTATATCAATGGTATTATCACTCGTTTAGGCTTAGCTAAGATAAGTACCCAACCTGTAGAATCAGATTTATTCTCAGAAGGTATTGCTTACTATATAGGAAAAGAATTAATCGTAGAGTTCGGTATTCTGAAGAAATCAGTAACCAAACACTTTGATATCAAACAAGAAGTTTGTTACGCTGAATTTAACTGGGATAATGTATTAAAAGTAGTTTCTGCTAAAATCAAAATTGCTGAAATCAATAAATTCCCTTCAGTTAAACGTGATTATGCATTATTAATCAACGAAGCAGTAACTTTCGAAGAGATCTATAACCTAGTAAAACAAGTAGATAAAGCAGTCATCAAAGACGTAACTCTATTTGACGTTTACCAAGGAGAGAAAATCGAAGATGGTAAGAAATCATACGCTATCTCTATTATCATGGAAGATGTTACAAAAACACTTACTGATAGTCAAGTAGACAAAATCATGGGTAAAGTAAAATACCAATTAGAAAATGTTTTACAAGCTCAATTGAGATAATACTAATCGTTTATAGTATATATTTAAAAACGCCCTGCTAGATCTTTAGCAGGGCGTTTTTTTGTGCATTCTAGATTCTGCATAGTTTGCAACATATACCCACATCATATATCTACAATCTACATAAAGTAGAGACGGAATATCTTCCGTATCACATAATATATGTCGTATCACTCCATTAACACTAGGTCAAAATACAATCTACATAAGGTAGAGACGGAATATCTTCCGTGTCACATAATATATGTCGTATCACTCCATTAGCACTAGGTCAAAATACAATTTACATAAGGTAGAGACGGAATATCTTCCGTGTCACATAATACAGCTTTTAGATTTGTTCTTAACTTGTGTGACACGCAAAGTACTGCGTCTATACTAGTCACCGAAAACCAAAAAAAAGCCTGTGAACATTCAGTCCACAGGCTTTATATAAATAAGCGAGAAATTAATCTTACATATTACGTCTGTACTGTCCTCCTACTTCAAATAATGCTGAAGTAATCTGACCTAACGAACAGACTTTAGAAGCATCCATTAGCGCTTCGAATATATTGCCATTTTGAATAGCTACTTCTTGAATACGCTCTAATTCTTCTTTTACTAAAGCTTCATTAGCCTTATTCAAATTCTCTTTTGTTTTGATTTGGAATAGTTTCTCCTCCTCTGTTGCACGGATAACTTCAGCAGGAACTACTGTTGGAGATCCTTTAGAACTCAAGAAAGTATTCACTCCAATAATAGGGAACGTACCATTGTGTTTTAATGTTTCATAGTACAATGACTCTTCTTGAATCTTAGAACGTTGGTACATGGTCTCCATTGCTCCTAACACTCCTCCTCTTTCTGTAATTCTATCAAATTCTGCTAATACAGCAGCCTCTACTAAATCCGTTAATTCTTCAATAATAAATGACCCTTGTATTGGATTCTCGTTTTTAGCCAATCCTAGCTCTTTATTTATGATTAACTGTATTGCCATAGCTCTACGTACAGATTCTTCCGTAGGAGTCGTAATAGCCTCGTCATACGCGTTAGTGTGAAGTGAATTACAGTTGTCATAGATAGCATACAATGCTTGAAGTGTAGTACGAATATCATTAAAGTCAATCTCTTGTGCGTGTAATGAACGCCCTGAAGTCTGAATATGATATTTAAGCATCTGTGCACGTTCATTAGCACCATACTTATTCTTCAGTGCTTTTGCCCAAATACGACGCGCTACACGACCAATTACTGCATACTCAGGATCAATACCATTCGAAAAGAAGAACGATAAGTTTGGCCCAAAGTCATTAATATCCATTCCTCTACTTAAATAATATTCTACATAAGTAAATCCATTCGCTAATGTAAATGCCAACTGGGTAATAGGGTTTGCCCCTGCTTCTGCAATGTGGTATCCTGAGATAGACACAGAGTAAAAGTTACGCACATTCTTCTCAATGAAGTACTCTTGTACATCTCCCATTAAACGAAGTGCAAACTCCGTAGAGAAGATACAAGTATTCTGAGCTTGATCTTCTTTTAAGATATCCGCTTGTACCGTACCACGAACTTGTGATAACGTATTCTTTTTAATCTCAGCGTACACCTCTTTTGGCAACACTTGATCTCCTGTTACCCCTAAAAGCATCAATCCTAGACCGTCGTTCCCCTCTGGTAATTCACCATTATAACGAGGTCTCTCTACACCTTTTGCTTTATAAATAGCTTCAATCTTTGCTTCAACTTCAGCTACTAAGTCATTGTCTTTGATATAGATTTCACACTGTTGATCAATAGCAGCATTCATAAAGAATCCTAATAGCATAGGCGCTGGCCCGTTAATAGTCATCGATACAGATGTCAAAGCATGTGCTAGGTTAAACCCTGAATACAACTTCTTCGCATCATCTAAACAACAGATAGAAACCCCTGCATTACCAATCTTACCATAAATATCAGGGCGATGTCCTGGATCATTACCATATAAAGTCACAGAGTCAAACGCAGTAGATAGACGCTTAGCTGGCATACCTAATGACACATAGTGAAAACGTCTATTGGTACGCTCTGGCCCACCTTCTCCTGCAAACATACGTGTAGGATCTTCTCCTTCACGCTTAAACGGATAAAGTCCAGAAGTAAACGGAAATTCTCCTGGTACATTCTCTTGTAATGACCAACGCAAGATATCTCCCCAAGCTTCATACTTAGGCAGTGCAATCTTAGGAATCTGTAAATGTGATAAACTTTCTGAATGCGTAGCTATCTTGATTTCCTTATCACGTACTTTGAATGAGTACACAGGGTTTTTATACTTGTTCACCTTCTGATCCCATGTCAAAATCACTTCCCAGTTATAAGGGTCTAAGTTCATCTTCACCTTGTCAAACTCCTTTAATAGAAGATTGATGAACAATTGTGTATCAGCATCTTTAGAAGCTATTGTTTCTTCTACGATTCCTGACTTATCTATTTCTGGCAATTTACCAGCTACTGTTTCTACTGTTTTAAAAATACCGTATAACTTCTGAGCTACTTCTTTCTGAGTTAATACCGTCTCATCATATTTACGGTTGTTCTCCGCTATCTCAGATAAGTAACGTGTACGGTTAGGAGGTATCACGAATACTTTCTCACTCATCTCCTTAGTGATTTCGAAACTAGACTTTAAGTCTGCTCCTGTCTTCTCTACCACTTTATCCATAATCGCTTTATACAAAGCATTGGTACCAGGATCGTTAAACTGAGAAGCAATCGTACCAAATACAGGCATTTCGTCTGGGTTTACATCCCATAAGTTATGGTTGCGTTGGTATTGTTTCTTTACATCTCTAATAGCATCTAATGCCCCACGCTTATCAAACTTATTGATTGCAACGATATCAGCGAAATCAAGCATATCAATCTTTTCTAACTGCGTAGCTGCTCCGAACTCTGGAGTCATAATGTATAAAGAGGCATCTGAGTGGTCTAAAATCTCTGTGTCTGACTGACCAATTCCTGAAGTTTCAAGAATAATTAAATCATAATTGGCAACCTGAAGTACTTGAAGTGTTTCTTCAACATAGCGAGATAACGCTAAGTTAGACTGACGAGTAGCCAGAGAACGCATAAACACACGAGGATTATTAATCGAGTTCATACGAATACGATCTCCTAATAAAGCTCCTCCTGTCTTACGCTTAGAAGGGTCAACAGATACTAGTGCAACTGTTTTTTCAGGGAAGTCAATCAAGAAACGGCGAACTAACTCATCTACCATAGATGACTTACCTGCTCCTCCCGTTCCTGTAATACCTAATATAGGTGTATTCTTATGTTTCTTTTCGTCGTATTGGAATACTTTAAGGAAATCTTCTTCTCTATTTTCAGCTAACGAAATTAAACGAGCTATCGTAGTTACATCTTTATCTGCTAGAGATTGATAAACATCTTTTCCTTCTGGTAATTGTAAGTCCATTGTAGGATAGTCAGCCTTTCCTACCATATCGTTAATCATCCCTTGTAATCCCATCGCACGTCCATCATCTGGAGAATATAAGCGTGTGATACCATAATCCATCAACTCTTTTATCTCACTAGGAAGAATTACTCCTCCTCCTCCTCCAACGATTCGGATATGTCCTGCTCCTTTTTCTTGTAGCAGGTCGTACATATATTTAAAATACTCGTTATGACCTCCTTGATATGAAGTCATTGCAATCGCATTAGCATCTTCTTGGATAGCCGTATTCACTACCTCTTCAACGCTCTTATCATGTCCTAAGTGAATAACCTCACATCCTGTTGATTGGATAATACGACGCATAATATTAATCGCCGCATCATGGCCATCAAATAAAGCCGCCGCAGTAACTATACGCACCTTGTTAGTAGGCGTATAGGGTGTATTTTGTTGCATAATTTTTTAGTTTTTGTAGAATGCCAATATAATAAATATTCGCTAATTTCACTACTCCACTCAAAAGATTTGAGTTACTTATGCTTAAATCAACAACACATAATTCTCCCCTATACCCCGTTATACAATCCTGCAGAGTTAATCTAATTCATATCTCATCCATACATTAGGTTCTATATATTCACCTTTATCCATTTCTAAATCTATCTGAATAGGATTAAGCAATACAGGTAAGATGTATTCACCAGAGCTTCTGAACTTCATATTAGCCCACTCTTCCCACTCGGCAATACTTCCTTCAACAGCCATAGAACGCTGACAAATCTTCACGATATGAGCTCCTCCTTTTATATGTGTACGTATCCATGCATCATAAGGCAAACCTTCTTCATTCTCCCACTGAATATAATCATCCATTGAAATCAAAGGAAAATTTGTCTTTAAGTTAGGTCTAATGGGCAATATAAAAGCATTCATCTCTGTAGACAAAGCAATGCTTTTCATATATTGAATTAGCTTATGACTAATGCCTTTACCTTGATAATTCTTATTGAGCCCAATCTGCAATGCGCAAAGTGTATTTGGGATTAATCCTTTCTCATGATCTTTAACCGCCTTTTCCAAAGCCCAATCCCATCCTCCTTCAGGTAAGTCAGCTAATTCTTCTGCAGTAAGATGAAGTGGAATACAATTTCCATTACCAACAACTACATTTGCTTCTAAAAGATAAAACTGATAATCAGCGAACAACTCATATATACTATCCCAATATGTTAGATTCACTGTATCTGCTAATACATAAGCAGGCCAAACATTAAACTGATCTACTTGATGATTATAGTCTATGTTCTGCTCTGCTGTCAAAGCTTTAGCTGTGGAGAAAGTATAGGAAGTAATCTGTGTCATAATTCATTATTTAATTGACTGCAAGTAACAAATTTACGCTTTATGATTCTTTCATTTAAACGTAAACTGACATAAAATACAGCTCAAACGCCTACCTAGATACAGAACAACTTCTAAAAAGCATCAATATCACTGCTTTTAGAAACATTAGTACAGTAATAGTATATGGATTACAATTTTATCGCATAGCGGTCGCATAAAAAACCATCAAAAATATGCGAGCAGTATGCCATCACTATGCGATAACTATGCGAACACTGCCTATTTTTTCAAAATTAGATTTATCTTCATTGCTTTGATTTTTTGAGTTAAAGCTATTTATTACACCTAATCTACTTATCAAAACAAGCAAATTTACATAGTATTTAAATAATTTTTGAACTAGCTATAAGTACTCGTTTAAGATTATAATGGAGCGTATTAGTATAGATTTATAACCATTAAAATAAATATTCACTTTTTTGTTGCACATATCATTATTTTATTAACTTTGTATTTCAAAGTACTTTTACTATGACAAATAAAGCTATTGAAGATTTAAATCAAATCAAGTCGATAATGGAGCGCTCTACTAAGTTTTTAAGCCTTAGTGGTTGGAGCGGTATATGGGTAGGTTTATGTGGCCTTATTGCTGCAAGTGTTTTATACTATTGGCAGACAAGCTCTACGTACTCTTATGAAAATCTAACACTAGAAGATCCGTACCAAACTGCTTATACTGCAGAAATGCTATTAGTGCTAGCTATCGCTACCTTTGTCATTGCTGTGGTAGGTGGATTTTTCTTTACAATACGCAAAACACGCAAACAAGGGAAATCGTTTTTAAATCAAGTCACTAAGCGCTTATTAGTACGCTTCTCTATTCCGCTAATAATAGCCGGAATTCTTTGCTTAATATTACATAAGTATCATTTGCTACAATTTGCTTTACCTACTACACTATTATTCTATGGGTTAGCACTATTTAGCGTCCAAGAAGACACTGTCAAAGAAGTAAAAGCAATCGCTGCACTAGAGATAGTCCTAGGTTTACTAGCGTTCTATTTCTTAGATTACACACTTTTACTATGGGCAATAGGGTTCGGTTTAGTACATTTGCTTTACGGGATTATTTTATGGAATAAGTACGATAAATAAATTATAACACAAATATGAAATTCGATTTAGAAAAATTAAACAAAGTCTTTGACAATCGTATCCGCGTAGGTATTATGAGTGGATTAATGGTCAATGACTCCCTATCGTTTAAAGATCTAAAAGAATATCTAGACCTAACAGATGGAAACCTTGCCTCTCATTTAAAGAACCTAGAAGAAAGTAATTATATAACGGTTACAAAAGGATTTGTTGGAAGAAAAACAAATACTACTTATACAGTGACTGAAGAAGGTAAGCTTGCCTTTAAACAACACCTAGCCTATTTAGAAAATTTAATTAAAAAGCTTAAATAATTTTTTTACCCATCAACTTTGAAAAACAAAGTACTTTTAATTCTAATAAAATGAAAAAAGAAAATTACAAACCAATGATCAAAGGAGTTATAATCAGTGTATTATCTCTTATGTTACTTATCACACTACCTTTTATCAGTAGTCTAATCTCCGAACGTGAAAGCTTTCAGAGTGAAGTAACGACTGAAGTAACCTCTAAATGGGGACAAAAACAAACCATATACGGTCCTTTTGTCCTTGTAGAATACTATACTAATCATCTTACTGAGGATGGAAAAGTAATGAAACAATTAAACAGTTATTTACAAACTCCTATCAAACAAGATTTTACAGGTGATATAAAAACACAAATTAAAAAAAGAAGCTTATATGAAGTAGCACTTTATAACACTAACTTAAATGTAAAAGCTAGCTTCCCTACGCTAGATGAATTAGCCTCTACGTTAAATCTAGCAGATAAGGAAGCATTTACAAATGCGAAGATTGTCTTCTCTGTATCAGATAGTAAAGGTTTCACTCAAGAGATTCTTATCAATAAAAACCCTCAACAATACTTTGAGCAGGATAGATCTCTAAGGATCAATTCTAGTATTGCTTTCTTAAGTTACGATATCAATAAAGAGGATATAGATTTGAGTAATATTAATTTTCCTATTCAGTTAAAGGGTTCTACAGAGATTAACTTTCTAGCAACTGCTAAACAGACTAATGTCAATGTCACTTCTGACTATAAGGATATCAAATATATTGGAAACTATCTACCTGATAACGATGAAAAACAAAGCGTAAACGAGCATTCAAAATGGACAATTTTTCAATCTATACCAATCAGCTCTGATCTAAATACAATTACCCAGTTGACAGATTATAGTTTTGGAATGAAATTTCTACAAATGAATGACTTTTATAGCAAAGTAAACCGAGCTACTAAATATGCTTTACTATTTATAGGCTTAACCTTCGCTACCTTCTTTTTTATGGAGAATATAAAAAACCTAAGCATCAATATCTTACACTACACATTAGTGGGGTTAGCTTTATGTATCAATTTCGTCTTACTCCTATCCTTTGCAGAATATATAGGCTTTAGTTATGCTTATATTATTTCAGCATCAGCGACTATAATTTTGATTACATCATTTATCTTTGGATTGAGCAAAAACAAGCGTATTGCAGCAACTATATTTGGATTATTATTTGTGTTATATGCATTTCTATTCTTCCTATTACAATTAAAAGAAGCTGCACTTATTGTCGGTAGTATTGGATTATTCACCATCATCGCCATACTAATGTACTTTTCTAAAAGAATAAACTTCACTAGTGAAGAATAATAAATGAGAGAGGTCGCTTAATAGCGACCTCCCTCATTTATCTAATACCTAGATTCTAGCACTCTACTGACTCGTTTAAATCAATAGTAAAAGAAATACTAGTTCCTTTACCTTCTGTACTTGAAATATTAATCTTACTATTCATCAATTGGGTTCTTGCTTTTATATTAGTAAATCCAAGCCCTCTCTTTACTATATCTGTATCAAAACCTACTCCATTATCTTTAATAATTACCTCAAATCTCGTTTCTTCTCTTAACAGTATAGATACTTGACATTCTGTTGCCTTAGCATGTTTCTGTACATTCTGTAAACACTCTTGTATAATTCTATAAATATGAACTTTAAACTTAATACTTAACCTACTAAAGCAAATATCATTAGACATAAATAATATAAACTTAGTTACTTGATTTCTATTCTGAATCCCTACTAGATCCCTAATTAGTTCATTGAACTCTTTATTTTTAAAATCCTCTTCATGTCCTAATACATGAGAAACATCTCTTATATATTGTTCTACCTCTTTTACTTCATTAATAAGGGAATCTTTATGTGTCTCTACAGACTCTTTACTTACCTGCATTAATAAAAAACGAGTGACAAATAGCTTATTTAAAACACCGTCATGTAGTTCTTTTGCTATTTCTTTACGCTCTATATTACGGGCTTCGGCTAATTCATTTTGTACATTGATAATAGAGTCATAGTACTTCTCTGTGTCTTTCTGAAACAACTTGACTAAAGAAACTTCTTTTGCTTTTTGCCTAAACAAAATAACAAAGAAAATAGTTATAGCAAGTACAAGTAAAGCACTAGAAACCATCGTAATAATATTCTTCTGATTTTGTAATTGCTCATTTGCTCTTTCTAGAGAATCCGCTTCAAAACTAAGTCTTGCAAAAGTATTCTTGATCACATTATTCTCATCGAGTATAAGTTTATTCAACTCCTCGTATCTCACAAAATTGGTATTATATTGCTCTTTTTTGTATTTTAATAATACAGTAAGAGTTTCTTTTTCTAATCCTAGATTATTATTTTGATGAGCATATTCTAATACCTCGTTTACAAGTTGATTTCCTTGTTCTTCTTTTTTAATTAGATAGAAATACTCTGCTAAAAGAATTTTATACGAATTATAATCCTGAAGATTCTTGTTTTTCAATTGTATATCGATTGCTCTAACAAGATTCTTTTCTACATCATCATATTGTTTACTCTTAATATCGGCTTGAGTTAAGTTATATAACAAATGTGCCAACATCATCTCATCATATATAGTACTTTCATTGATATATTTATCAATAACATTATGTATTAAATTTTGGGCTTTTTTATACTCGCCTTGCTTAATATAAACCTCTGCTATATTATAGTAAATCGTAATTTTGTTCAACCTAATTGCATCAGGTAAAAAAAACTTTACAATTTCAGGGTTATCTAAAAGTTTTAAAGATAATTCTAATTGCTTTAAAGCTTCTGGCAATTGTTCTAAACCTACTAAAGCATTAGCCATTATAATAGATTCTGAATATTTAATACGAGCATCTTTATGCTCTTTATTAACATTCATCGCTTTAAGAATCTGTGATTGTCCTTCAGTAAAGATTTTATTATTTAAAAGAATAATAGCTTTATGAGAATACACTTCTTGCAAGTTTACAGAATCCTGAATAGACTTAAACAAAAACTCAGCTTTAGTGTAATTATAATAAGTACTATCTATTTGAAAACTTTGGGCATAACGTTTACCACGTAAGAAATAAGCTTGCGCTTCATTTTTCTTGTCATCTGCTTTTCTAGACCTTTTAAAGAGTTCTTCTATATACTGCTTATCTGCATTAGTTAGTAATATATATTTTCGCAAAGCATTTCTGCTCTGCTCAGTATTCCTTAGGTTTAATATAACATTACCTAAAGAGTCTGCAGCAGCCTTATCTTTATCAGTAGGATTAAATCTGTTATAACTCTTTATAAATGCGTTTATTTCTTCTAACTTTAAGTCTTCTTTATTGGTTTCAGTCTGTGTACAATGAATCATCGACATAGAAATACACAAGACTGCAAAATATAAGACTCTTAGTTTAAACATTTTAAATACAAGACACTATAACTTATTAAAAAAAGCATACAAAGATAGAGAACTATTAATATGTAATCTAGTAAAAGTAAAAAGTATATAATTAACTATTAATTACCGAATACATAATACTATTTACAACGAAATACACATACTTTATTTAATTTCTCTGTATTTCTAGAAATAAATTATGAAGAGAATTTTCGTTCCACTACCTTTCTTACTAATCACAAATAATTTCCCCTCTATAATCTCTATTCGTTCCTTAACATTCGGTAGTCCATATCCACCTTTTATAGACCTAGTATCAAAACCAGTCCCATTATCCGTAATCGCTATTTCAAAACTTACAGGAGTTTTAAGCTTAATATCAACGACACACTTACTCGCATTAGAATGTAAAGCTACATTTAACAAAACCTCTTGTATCGAACGATAAATATTTATTCTTTTTCTATGATCTAGACATTCTAGATCTAATTTAGCATCTATTAGTATACTAAAATCAATATTTGACTGTCTTTTCTGTACTAAGACAAGTTCTTGTAATAACTGTTGAAATCCCTGTACCTTCCCTCCTTCTTCATTAACAAGACTATGAGATATATTCCTTATATAATCCTCTACTTCAACAACTTCATTTACCAAAACATCCTTATGATTATCAATTTCTTCTTTCTTTAATTGCATTAATGTAAATCGAGTTGCAAATAACCTATTAACTACCCCATCGTTTAATTCTTTCGCAATTATTTTACGTTCTCTATCTTTTGCTACAGCCAAATACTTCTGAACGTTTATAATTGAATTATAATACTGTTCAGTATCTTGTTGGAACATCTTGATTAACCCTATTTTTTTTATCTTTAAATGATATATATAAGCTAATAAAATAATAGTAACAATCACAAATAAGCTAATAGTAATTGTACTTAATAATCTATTTCGCTCTAGTAATGTTTTATTCAATTCATTCAAAGAGTCTGCCTCTTGTTTTATTCTTATAAAACTATTTTGAATTAAATTTCCTTCTCCTTTAAATCTCTTACTTATTTCAACATATTCAATAAAAAACTGGTCTGATCTATCAGAATCATAGGATATTAATAATTCTAATGCCTTCAATTGATTTTCAAAATCTCCCACACTACGAACTTCTTCTAATATTCTTTCAACTAAAGGGAAGCCTAAATTTACTTGCCCTGTTACAAAATAATATTCTGCCAAAACTAATTCAGCTTTATGGATAATTATTCGGTTCTTATTCCTTTTTCCTATTTCTATTATCTCGTTTAATAAAGCATGTATCCCTTTGTAATCATTTGTTTTTAATTTAGTAGAAGCTAAACTAATAGCTAAATATGCGTAATATCTTTCACTAGTTACATCATTAAAATTTATATACTTAGCTATACCTTCTAATAGTAGTTCTTTAGCCTTGAGGTACTTTTCTTGTTTTATATACACCTTTGCTACATTATCAACTAAATAAGTTTTGCTAAGATTAATATACGCTTCTGATTCCTCTGATAATATTGTTTTATCTGAAAGTAATTCGAACGCTTGGTTATAATAGTGTAAAGCATCCTCATACATACCTAATCCACTAAAAACATCTCCAATTGTAAAATACTGTTGATGACGTCTTCGAATAGATATTTCTTTGGTATTATAGCGAATAGATTTTAGAATTTGTTTTTCTGCCTCTGAATAGACACCATTTTTATTAAGTACATAGGCCTTTATATAATAAGTGTAACTAATATTTAAGGAATCCTTTTTTATGAGATATAGTTTTTCAGCTTGATTATAATAATAGTAAGCACTATCAAATACAAGATTACTCAAATAATACTGACCTGTCAATAAATAAGCATTTGCTATATCTATACTATCACGATCTTCAACTGCATAGTCATATAACCGATCACAATACTTTTTATGAGCTTTAGTTTTGTTTATATAATCCTTTATTATCTCTCTATTACCACGGGAATTAGGCAATAACAAAACAAGTTTTCCTATAGAATCAGCTTGTTTTAGCATTAAGTCATTTACCGCATCAGTATTATAGTTTTTTAGAAACTCCTTTATAGAATGATTTATAATATCATTCCTTTTTGAATTATCACAACCATATATAGCAAATACTAATACCCAGAAAGGAAGAATTAGGTAAAGAGATTTAGAAGTCATTTTTAAGCATCTGCATATTAAACATTTATTCAGATAATAATAATTATATAACTAAAAGGACAAAGTATGTAAATATAATAGTTATATACATTCTTTGCCTTTATAACTAAAATATTATTTCTCTAAACAAATAATACTAACATATAATTAATAAAAAAGCACTCTATATAGAGTGCTTTTTTATTAATTATATGGATATATTTTCAAAGTCTTACTTGTATTATCCCTAGTACTTGCTACTAGTTCAGGATGTTCATTTAGCTTTAATCCAAAAGTAGGAATCATTTCCTTAAATTTAGCTTGCCATTCAGCAGACTTAAACTCTTCTTTAAAACATTGTGATAAAAGCTTTAACATAATTGGAGTTGCGGTAGATGCTCCTGGCGAAGCTCCTAATAAAGCTGCTATTGATCCATCAGCAGCACTTACTACTTCAGTACCAAACTG
Source organism: Myroides odoratimimus (assembly GCF_001485415.1). Lineage (GTDB taxonomy): Bacteria > Bacteroidota > Bacteroidia > Flavobacteriales > Flavobacteriaceae > Flavobacterium > Flavobacterium odoratimimum. The sequence continues at coordinate 12,291 of NZ_BCMQ01000003.1, read as the reverse complement.
CAAGATTCCCTTTCCATCTTTATCTTTTTTGATAACTTGTACACGTTGTCCTGCTTTTTCTAATTTCCAATCTTCCTCTTTAGCATCTGGATAATATTCTCTTAATGCTGCATAACGAGATTTTGAAGACTGTAATACTTGTTCTATCAAATATTTGGTCAAATCCATATTGCGAAGACCTGCTCCTAACATTGGACCAATATTATTAAATTCAAGTGATTTAATTAAGTCCCAATATGATCCTCTTTTTAAGAATTTAGTAGAGAAACCAGCGTAAGGTCCAAAAAGTAATGAATGTTTTCCATCAATAAACCTAGTATCTAAGTGAGGTACAGACATCGGTGGCGCTCCTACAGATGCTTTACCATATACTTTAGCCATGTGTTTTTTCACAACTTCAGGATTACGACATACTAACCATTCTCCTCCTACAGGGAATCCTCCATAACCTTTGCTTTCTGCAATATCTGCTTTTTGCAATAGTAGAATCGCTCCACCTCCTGCTCCAACAAATACAAATTTAGATTTGATTACCTTTTTTTGTCCTTTACTATCTGTTGCAGATACAGTCCATTCAGAACCAACTTTTGTAATATCTTTAACCTCACAGTTAAAAGTCATATTAACTCCATCTTCACTCTTTAGATGGTCAAATAACTGACGAGTAAGATCACCAAAGTTAACATCTGTTCCAAGATTCATATGTGTAGCAGCACATACTTCATTTTCTTTTCTGTTCTCTATAATTAATGGAGCCCATTCTTTTATTTTCTCTTTATTATCAGAGAATTCCATTCCTTGGAATAATGGATATTTTTGAAGTTCATTATAACGTTTTCTTAAATAGTTTACGTTATCTTCTCCCCACACAAAGCTCATATGAGGTACAGTATGGATAAAATTACTTGGATTTTTAAGGACCCCCTTATTTACCAAATAAGACCAAAATTGACGAGAAACTTCGAATTGCTCTACAATATTGATTGCCTTAGAAGCATCTATTGTACCGTCTGCTTTTTCAGGCGTATAATTTAATTCACAAAACGCAGAGTGTCCAGTTCCGGCATTATTCATTGCATCAGAACTTTCGGCAGCCGCACTGTCGAGACGCTCAATAACCTCAATTTTTAAGTTTGGTTTCAGCTCTTTCAGTAGGACCCCAAGAGTAGCACTCATAATACCTGCCCCTACCAAAACAACATCAGCCTCTGATTTTTGTATACTTGACATTATATCGGATTTATTTATATGCAAAACTAATCTTTATTTAAGAGAAATTATCTACAACTAATCTTAAATAATCATAAAATTAAAAAACATTTATCTTCTCATGTAGTCTTGTAGAATTATAGTCGCTGCTATCTCATCGATCAACGCTTTATTCTGTCTTTGTTTCTTTTTAAGACCACTATCTATCATTGTTTGAAAAGCCATCTTAGAAGTAAATCTCTCGTCTATTCTCTCAACTGGCATATCAGGAAAAGACGTCTTAAACTTTTCAATAAAACTATTCAACAAAGGTACTACTTCAGAAGGTTCATTATTTAGGCGTTTTGGTTCTCCAATAATCACCTTCTCCACTTTCTCTTTAGAAAAATAATCTTTTAGAAATGGCAATAGTTGCTCTGTATCAACTGTAGTTAATCCAGAGGCTATAATTTGAAGTTCATCACTTACAGCTATACCTGTACGTTTTTTACCGAAATCGATAGAAAGCAATCTTGCCATTTTATATTGTATGTTTTTTTTAGTATTTAAATGTTCCGTATTCAGAAGTGATTGTTAGTTTCTTCTCTTCTGAAGCTTCCACTCTACCAACTATCTGAGCTTTTACATTAAAAGATTCTGAGATAGCAATAATATCAGCTGCCACTTCTGGTCTTACGTATAATTCCATACGATGACCTGAGTTAAACACTTGATACATCTCTCTCCAATCTGTGTTAGATTGCTCTTGAATTAGCTTAAATAATGGTGGAACAGGAAACATATTATCTTTGATGATATGTAATTTATCCACGAAGTGAAGAATCTTTGTCTGTGCTCCTCCACTACAGTGAATCATCCCATGAATATCATCTGATTTATATTTATTTAATATTGACTTAATAATAGGTGCATAAGTACGAGTAGGTGACAATACTAATTTACCAGCGTCTATAGGAGATCCCTCTACTACATCAGTAAGATGTACTTTTCCTGAATAGACTAATTCTTCAGGCACAGATGAATCATAACTCTCTGGATATTTTGCTGCTAAAGAATGATCAAAAACATCATGTCTAGCTGATGTTAATCCATTACTTCCCATACCTCCATTATACCCTTTTTCATAGGTAGCTTGTCCAAATGATTCTAAACCTACGATAACATCACCTGCTTGAATATTAGCATTATCAATAACATCACTTCTCTTCATACGTGCAGTCACAGTAGAATCTACAATAATCGTACGAACTAAATCTCCTACATCTGCAGTCTCTCCTCCTGTAGAGTGAATTGTTACTCCAAAAGATTTCAATTCATTAATTAATTCCTCTGTTCCATTGATAATAGCAGAAATAACTTCTCCCGGAACTAGATTTTTATTACGCCCTATAGTGCTAGAAAGCATAATATTATCTGTCGCTCCTACGCACAATAAATCATCAATATTCATGATTAATGCATCTTGAGCAATTCCTTTCCATACAGAAATATCTCCAGTTTCTTTCCAATACATATAAGCTAAAGAAGACTTCGTACCCGCTCCATCAGCATGCATAATTAAACAGTAATCCTCATCCCCAGTTAAATGATCTGGGATAATCTTACAAAATGCCTTTGGAAATAATCCTTTATCAATGTTCTTAATTGCATTATGAACGTCTTCTTTCTCAGCAGAAACTCCGCGTAGTGCGTATCTATTATTTGAACTCATAAATGTTGTGTTGTTTCTGCAAATTTAGCGCTAATGTTAATGTAAAGCAATCTTATTTTTGGTGAACTTTTCTCTTTTTTTAGTTAAGATTACTGCCTGTGAGTTTTTAAAACAAAAAATCCACTCTCAGAGAGTGGATTTAAATTCTATTTGAACAACAATCTGATTAGATTGTTTTTAATACTTCGATTAAAACATCAATATCTTCTTTCGTATTTTCATGCCCAAATGAAAGTCTTAAACTTGGTTTCTTTAAGTCTTCTGAACATAAGAATTGTGACAATACATGAGAAGGTTTTTGACTTCCTGATTGACATGCACTTCCTCTAGACACTGCAATTCCTTTCATGTCTAACTGGAACAACATCATAGCTGCTTTCTCCTCAGATAGAGGTAATAATACATTTAAGATATTGTAAAACCCTACATTATTTCCATTAAAACATACTTCTGGAAATACCTCTACTAATCTTTCTTTACAATATTCTTTGATACTAGTGATATGAGCTCTTTCTTCTTCTAATAAATCATAAGCCATTTCCAAAGCTTTAGCCATACCTACTACTTGATGTACTCCTTCAGTACCTGCTCTTAACCCTTTCTCTTGTTCTCCACCAAACATCACAGGTTTTAGCACATTTTTCTTACGGATAAAAGCAAATCCAATCCCCTTTGGTCCGTGAAATTTATGAGCACTAGCTACAATAAAGTCTATCGGTGTCTCTGCCAAATCAATTTTAGTTTTACCTATAGACTGCACAGTATCACAGTGAAATAATGCATGATGAGCTTCGCATAACGTAGCTACTCTTTTTAAATCTAATTCTGTCCCTACTTCATTATTAACGTGCATTAAACTTACTAATGTAAGTTTAGATTCATCTTTTAATAATTCTTCTAATTGATTATAATCAATTTCACTAGAAGGTTGGATATCTAAGAAAACTAATTCTGTACCGAACTCAGCACTTAATTGTTTTACAGTATTTAATACAGCGTGGTGCTCTAATTTAGAAGTGATAATTCTTTTAACTCCTAAATCACGAATTGCAGAACGCAAAATCCAGTTATTACCTTCAGTTCCACAAGATGTAAAGATAATCTCAGAAGAAGTTGCATTGAATTGCTTTGCAATTACTTTTCTAGCATTCTCCACTAAAGCTTTAGCGTGTCTACCGATAGCATATGTTGAAGATGGATTACCATAATCATTTCTAAGTACATTAACCATCTCTTCGATTACTTCTGGACGTACGGATGTAGTCGCAGCATTATCAAGATAAACGTGTTTCATTTTCTTTTTGTTGGTAAGTTATTGTTATGCTCTTTCTAAAAAAGAGTTGTTTTGTCTTGTCTTTTATTGTCACGTAATCGCAAATGTAGTAAAAACTGATATTATTACTACAATAGAATTAACATCTTTTCACGCTATATTTGAAAACTATTAGTAATTACAACTCTTAAGTAAAGTCAATCTAATTAATATCATCTATCTGTATATTTTGCTTAGAAAGCACCTTTTTTGCCACTATACCAAAAGCTAACAAATATGCAAAACACAATAAACTAACTATGTATGATTGGTGAATACCTAGTATATCTGCAACTTTTCCTTGAATCGGAGGAATAATACCCCCACCTAATATCATCATGATTAACAGAGAAGACCCTTGAGCAGTATATTTACCTAAGCCAATAATAGCAATATTAAAGATAGCTGGCCATAATACACTACAAGCCAAACCTCCAGCTAAAAAAGCATAAATAGCAATCATACCAGTACTGAACAACCCGACTAACATTGCTAATAATCCAAAAAGACTAAACAGCATTAATGTTCTCGCTGATTTATTCTTTGCCCAATACGTTAATACAATTTGTAAAACCACACAAACAGAATAGTAATACAAAGGTGTTACATCATTACCTGCCAAATAATTAGCCCCAAGAACAGCAAAATAAGCTAAAAATGGAACAATAATCATTGCTAATAATTGCTTCCCTTTAGACAAATTAAATACACTCACAGCACCAGCCCATCTCCCAATCATCAAACTTCCCCAATACATCGATATATAAGGAGTTATCTGAGAAGATTGGAGATTACCAAACTCTTCTAGCTTAAGTAACTCTCCTAAATTACTTCCGATACTTACTTCTACCCCAACATATGCAAAAATACCAAACATCCCTAAAAGCAACTGTGGATATTGCATCGCTCCCCAACCTTGTTGATTTCTCCTACTGCTTCGATAAGCAAAGCCAATACTTCCTCCTATCACCACTAAAGCTGCCGAAAGTAACATAATTCGTTTATTATCTAACCCTTCTTTAATTTCAACAATTTGAGTATCTAAAAAAGTGATTGCTTTCTCTTTTTCAACTAACTGAGAAGCCTCTACTTCTTTATTGCTCAAAACTTCCTTTTCTTTAACCAATAATTCTACTGGTTCATTAGCTGATTGACTATAGGTATTAAATACAGGAATATATATCATTATTAATAGTAGTGTCATCGTAACTAAAGTTCCTATTGCTTTCTTTGCTGGTTCCATAGGCTCAATACGCACTCCATCAGGTATTTTTTTTGAGAATCTAAACAACATTGCCGCAATTACAAAAAGAGCTCCTACTCCCGCATATAACATTGTCATACTCGACAGACTCAGATGTTGTATTTGATCATCAGTTAGTGCGACTGTACTTCCAAATAAAGCAAACGCCATTAACAATGGCCCTATAGTTCCTCCCAGTGAATTAACCGCTCCCCCTAAGCTCACTCTACTCGTCCCTGTCTTAGGATCTCCTACAGAAATCACTAGAGGATTAGCCGCTATCTGTTGTAACGAAAAACCGAGAGCTACTACAAATAACCCAATCAACAAAGCAGTATAAATATTTACATTCACTGCCCAAATCATTAATCCTGCCCCTATTGCTGAAAACAGCAGACCAAATACAATTGATTTCTTATAACCATAACTTGTTACGAGATCCTTCCCCTTAATAGTACTTAAAATAAACAAAATCAAAGCTCCTGAATAATATGCTGTATAAAAAGCAAAATCAATTAATTGAGATTGAAATTGATCTAAGTGGAAATAAGCTTTACAAAATGGAATAAAAATACTATTACCTGCTCCAAAAAATCCCCAAAAGAAGAATACCGTAACTAAAGTATATAGTGCAGGATAATTAGTTTTTACTGTCGAATTATTCATGTGATAACAAGAGTTTATTACGATTACATTAACATTTTCAAATATAGACAAATACTATTTGTGCATAAAAAAGACAGTCATTTTTTTTATTGACTCCTTTTATATCCCTAATAAGCATTGAATACACCATCTAAAATGTAAAAAATGACCCAGAAATAATAATAAAAAATTATAATATACCCATGCAAACTATTTTATAGCAATAAAAAAACTATTTTTGCTGTATACAATAATATATTCACGACTGATGAAAAAGTTTTTTACCCTTACAGGTATATCTTTTATGTTTTTACTTACCTCTTGTGATGATGGTAATCTAGTTTATAAAGACATTGATTTTAACAACGTAACTGCTGTACAGAGATGTACTACACCAGGAGCTGATAAGATTTTCTACAAACTTCAGAATGATGAAGCACTAATACTTGTTATTGATGCTGATAACATCATGAAAGATGAAACTATCAACAGAGCTAGAGTAGAGATTAGTGGAACAGATACTAGCTTAGATTATAGAAAATATACTGATAAAGTAGAAGGCACATCTATATGTAACCTTCCTCCTCCAGCTACTCCTTCTGTCATTCAGAGTATACCTGCATCTCCAGGTGGAACAGTCATCATAGATAGAACAGTACAGGTTAATAATAATACAACAGCAACTGATAATAGCGTCAACCTAATTTATCAGTACACGTTTTCTTTATTAAATATACATTTTAATCAAGGAGACACTAGTATTAAATATGATCAGATGACTTTTGGATCTACAACTTATGCAAATAGAACTTTAGCTTTTAAGTTTGATAATAACAATGGTAATGGTCTAAACAATTTTAATTGTAACAACTCATTATATAACTTAAAAGACAAAGAAGCTCTTATCTTGAATATCACTGAAGATGATCTTCCAACAGAAGCTACGGCTGAAAGTATTATAGAACTAAACGATAAAAGACTACTTAGTATAAAACAATATAGTCGTACAGGTATTAATCTAAATCAAGTATGTGAGTATGAAGGAGACATACCTGGATCAAATACTAACAACCCAAATAAATTAGAAGAATATTGGGTTGCACCTAAAGGGCAAATAGTTATCAAATCTAGATGGACTGAACCTGTAGATGGATCTGAACCAAAATTACTACATGAGATCTCACTAAGAAACCTAACATTCATAAAAGCAAGTAACACGGATAGAACATTCGTAAAACCGACATTACCTTTCGGAACTATTGTTACAGATAAAAAATAATTCTATCCGATATTAGGACACTTAAAGTCGCTGTTAAAAACAGCGACTTTTTTATTATTAGTAATAATACTAAACCTTTCTTATAAATATTACAAAAATAAATATTCATCAAAGTTCTAAAAAATGGTACTAAATAGCTCTATAGCATTGCTAAAATTAAAACCATTTAAAAGTCTAAATAGGAACAAATACAATGATTCTAAAGCTTCTTTAAAAAGAAAGAAGATTAACTTTTATTTTTGTACTACATAATTATATGGCACTTTTTAACTTTTATTCCCTCTAAAATTCAAAAATTGCTACTACAATAAAATTTAAATATTTTAAATATCTTCAATTTTATTCAATATAACACAACTTTTATACAAATAAGCATATTGATATCTAACATTAGAAGTATTTACATTCAATTTTATTAGAATTTTAAAACAATTTTAGATAATACTAAACATTTTATATATTGCACATGTAAACAAAACCAAAAAGGTCTTAAATAAAATAATAGTTCTTTATTCTTTCTATAATTTTTAAAAGTATTCAAAGAGTAAAAAGTTATTGTACTATTCACTTTTTTAGTTTTGATATTTTCTACAATGAAGATTTTACAAGAAAGGGCTAAATAAATTATATTAACAAGTGTCACTCTGAAGATACGAGAATAAAAAATATAGATGAGAAATAAATTCACATTTACTGTTGCTTTAATTGCAATTAGTTTGGCGAGCTTTGCACAAGAAAGAACAAATACAATAGATAATCAATTTAATACTTTACTAAACGAATCAACAAACTGGCAAAAGTCTAAAATTGTCGAGGTAGAAAAATTGCACCAATTACAAAAAAATGTAAATGACTCTCTTACTAAGTTACATCTAACTATTGCTAATAATAAAGATGCTTCTTTAGAACATAAAGAATCTGTTGAAAGCTTAACATCGCAGTTACAAATAACTAGAGATTCTCTTTCAACTTCATTAACTACTACAAAGAATATTGAAGTTTTAGGAATATCTTCAGAGAAATCAACTTTCTTGACGATTATATGGGCTATTATAGGTATACTAATTATTGTTTTAGGAATAATATACTATCGCTTTAAAAGAAGCTTTTCTGAAATCAGAGAAGTAAACAGAAAATTATCTGAGACAGAAGAAGAACTTGAAGAATTAAGAAAATCTTCTCTTGAACGCGAACAAAGAATACGCCGTCAACTTCAAGATGAAATCAACAAGAACAAACCAGTTGAGAAAAAAGAATAAATATAAAAGGGAATCTACCGTGTAGATTCCCTTTTATATTTAAATCAAATTAGGATTAATTCTTTAATCCTAATCCTTTTATAACTTGCTTTATAATTGACGACTTCTTTTGCCTTTTAACTTTAGTGATTTCTTCATTCATATTGACCACTTTGTTTTCATCACAAGAATATTCTTCATCCCCTAGATCTTCGAATTCAAAAGTAGGTATAGAAGAGCTCGTAACAAATATTTCGTCTTCTACCTTATCTTCTTTTAACCCAAAACGCATACATCTTTCCTGAGGTTCTATATCCCACAAATATTCACCTATTATATCCTCTATTAGATGATATATTAGTTCTATTTTACTTTCTTCTACCTCTTCATATTCCAATGGTTCACCTATACTTTCTACAACCTCTCCTTCTACTTCTAGCACTGTTCTAATCAAAAAACCATTCTCTGTATAATGAAGGTTAAACGACATCATCTCCTCATCTATAACGAAAGACATCACCTTCTGCTTAGAAGCTTTATACACTAGCGAAGCCATACCTATCGATACCAAAACTAAAGTAGCATCCTCTAAAAAACAAATATCTAATATATCTGATTCCTTATCACTAACAGTAGCCTTCTTAAAAGTAACTTCTTCTTCATGTACTAACTTACTTTTTAGTATTACTTCTAACCCTTCCAAATCAGATTGATAATTTTTATCTATTACTATACCTCCTATCTGTAGTCCCATATATTGTTTAACTCTCTATTTACAGCTTGAAAGATACTATTTTCTTATCTAAATACACTTGCCTAATTGTGAAACAGCTGTTAATTATAATAAGTTCCATTTTATTTAAAAACTATTTATTCTTTCATTTACTTATAATAGTATTTAAAGAATTAAAATCATATAATTGTCCTTCATAAATAATTTTTTGGAGATCAAAATCAACAGTCAAGGTGTAGGACACATTTCCTTCTGGATATATCCTAAAAATCAAAATCAACTGATTGTTTTCTTCTCTATAGTTTTCTAAATCCCAAGTATTTGATCCAGTATCTAATTGTAGATTCCGGAGAAAGTGACCATGTTATTCCGGTGGAAAGTGACCACCTAAAATCAAGTCAAAAACATGTTTTATATTTCAGTTAAAAATACAAAAAATAAGTATAGTTATTTAATAGAGTTTTGTTGAATTTTTGCTAATGTATTTTTACTTCTTAAAGACTCCCCATGAAGTTCAATTCTAATAGAATTATGTACCATTCTATCTAAAATAGCGTCAGCTATAGTTTGTTCTCCAATTATATCATGCCATGTTTCAATGGGAAGTTGTGAAGCTATAATTGTAGATCTCTTACCATGGCGATCTTCAATAATTTCCATAAAATCTTGTCTTTTAAGATTGTCTAAGGGTTGTAATCCAAAATCATCTAATATAATTAGGTCTTGTTTTTCAATTCGATCTATTTCCTTAGAAAAAGAACCATCTCCTTTAGCCATCTTTAATTTAGAGAATAGTTTATTGATACTAAAGTACATGACTTTATATCCTAACATACAAGCTTGATAACCAATTGCAGAAGCAATATAACTTTTTCCTACTCCTGTACTACCAGTAATTAATACGTTTTGTTGCTGTTTTATAAATTGACAAGCAGCTAATCGATCAATCATATTCCTATCAATATTTCTGGATGAATCTATATTAATATCCTGTATATAAGCTTTGTATCTAAATTTAGCTGTATTTATTAGTCTTTCTATCTTTCTGTTCTCCCTATCATCATATTCACTATCAGTTAAATAAGCAATAAGTTGATCATTTGTATAATCCGAAGTAGGAAGTTGTAGTGTTGATGCGAATGCTCTATGCATTCCATAAAGTTTTAAATACTTTAATTTTTCTAAAGTTGTTTGATTCATGTTTCTATAATTTAATATTATTGTTCTATTGATAATAAGCTGCTCCTCTGATATTCTGATGAGTAGGAACTTCTCTTTCTTTGTTTAATGGTTGTTCTTCAATAGCATCTAATCCCTTTTCTAAAATGCTTTTGATCATTTTATAACTATATCTTTCGTATTCTAAACCCCGTGTACAGGCTTTTTCTAATCGAATATTAGAAAAGCGTTTACCTAAGCTTAAAATTCCAGCACAAGACTTATATGATTGTTCTGGGTGCTGTCGCTTATCTAATATCATTGCTAAATATTTTTGTGTAGATTCTCCTATTTCTTGTCCCCATTTCAAAAACTGTGTAGGATTCCAATCTGTGATATATTGGTGAGATGAAGGCATATGTTCCTTTACAGTAGTATACCGATACTTTCCTAATTCTCTATTGTGTGAAGCGATAAGTCTTTGATTGTGATATATATCAACAATATCTTTGCTATAAAGAATATTTACCTTTTTACCAATATAATGGAAAGGAACACTATAGTAGTGTTTATCTTTATTTAGGTAGATGTGACTAATTTTTTGAACAGTTGCTTTTATAGCATATTTTAATTCATACCTGTGTGCTGGTAGTGATTGTAAAACAGGTTGTTCAATTTCTTTAAACAACGTTTTTCTTGAAACTCTTTCTCGTGAAAGTAGTTTTTCATTATGCTGTTCTAACAATTCTGCTATTGCTTGATTTAGTTCTTGCAAACTAAAGAACTCTCTATTTCTAAGAGGAGCAAATACACGAGTATAGATTGTTTTTACTGCATTCTCTACTAAGGCTTTATCCTTTGGCTTATAACTTCTTGCGGGTAAAATAGTTGTGTTATAATGTAGAGCAAAGTCTTGAAGATTATGAGCTATTTTAGGTTCGTATTTATCACTTTTAGTTACAGCTGCTTTTAAGTTGTCAGGTACAATGGCAAGTGGGACTCCTTGATAAAAATGTAAGGAATTGGTGAGACTTGATATAAAATCTTCTGTATTTTGAGTTAGACTGGCTTCTACATAAGTCATTCTACTTGAACCAAGAATAGAAATAAATACTTCTACAGAAGTTATTTCTCCTGTAGATTTATCAATAATAGACAACTTTTTCCCTGTGTAATCAACAAACATCTTATCTCCAGCTTTGTGTTGCATGTGTAAAGAAGGAGATGTTTTTTTCTGCCAAGTTCGCAAATGATAGCAAAATTGAGAATAACGATAACCTTCAGGATGTTTCAAAAGGTACTCTTGCCACAAGATATGTCTTGTTACTCCCGTTTTAAGTAGTTCTTTAGTAAAGTAAGGGAAATATTTATACAAGATTGCTTCTTTTTCATCAGAATCCAATTCTTTAGTGTCAAATAAATCTTCTATATCTGTATCATTTAATTCTTTTATCTCTTCATAAGTGAATTTTGAAGTCGTAAAGAGAGTAATATATTTCTTAACAGTATTACGTGAAAGACCTAATTGGGAACTTATTTGAAGTTTACTTACTCCTTGAGTATATAGACGTAGTAGTTGTTTTAATTGTAACATGTCGATCTTTTTATTAGCCATATCTCTTGCATTTTAGCTAAGATATTTAGACATGTTTTAACTTGGTTTTTTAGGTGGTCAATTTCACCGGAATTAGGTGGTCACTTTCCACCGGAATTAAGTGATCACTTTTAACGGAATTAGGTGGTCAATTTCACTGGATTCTCCA
>NZ_BCMQ01000002.1 GCF_001485415.1 Myroides odoratimimus | reverse complement strand
TTTTCTAATCCATTATAGTTACGAGCAGAACTAAAATAATAATCCTCAGCTTTAACCACAATCTTTTCCTCCACAGGATTCTGATGTATATAATTAATCTTTTGTCTTATAAACTTATTTGAATATATCTCTTCAGCATGATACCCATCTTGCCATACTTTATACTGTTGGTTTCTTTTGACATAAACACAACTTTGTTCAAAATATCCTAATAACCATTCGCGTCTACTCTCTGGCTCTTCATTTATCATTTCAATAATTTTCTTACTTGTGAATTTTTTAAAATCACGCATTATTTCAGCAATTGTAAGTTTACCATTACTTCTACAAAACATATGTAGATGGCTATGCATTAAAACGTAAGCATAAATCTCTAATCCTTTATTCTTTTGACAGTATCTCAAAGCATCAATAATAACATATTTCTGACTTAAACGAGTGAACACATCTACCCATCCCACAGTAGTAATAGTTATAAAATAAGCTTTATCTAATTCAAGAGCTTTGTACTTCGTAGACATTATGGCACTATTTTTAAAATTAGAAATAACACCTAAAGTTAAACACTAGAAATAAAAAAGAATAATACTAATCAAAGTAATTCACCCGGTTTATATTACTCCGCACGGATTGCAAATCCGCGCGAACTGCCAAACTAAACGAACTACTATACATACTACTCGTTGGCGCGGATTTGCAATCCGTGACATTATACTAACACTATACTACCATAAACCTCTTCACTACACTTAAATACTAGAGTACGACTACCTTGTATCTGTACAGATACCCTCCCCTTATGATAAACAAAGTTCACCTCCTTTAGATCAATACTCCCTTTTCCGAAATAGCGTCCTTTTCCGATATGATAAGTCATTCGCCTACTGCTCTTTGAGATAAAAAGAGTACCACATTCTTCACCACCTTTCAGGATAAGAAAAGAGACTGCTTCATCATTCACACTAGAGTGGATTAATTCATAACTACCGAATAAGTGACCGAGACCAAACACCATTATTATCTAATTTAAAACACATTAAATGTACTCATTTATCTCTTCACAAAACTCAATTATTCAAACATATAGCTCACGTTTTCATCGATTCGTTGTCGCTGACATGTCCTTCCCTATCATCCCGATATGCTCCCTAGTTGATAGGCTAGTGATAGGCTTATTTATAGCACTTATTAGCCGAGCACATGCCTATCATATGCCGACCACAAGCCGACCACCCCTAAAAAAGCACTAAAAACACCACTAGTAACGATTTGTCTCTTTCGATTAAAACACGAATGCGAAACTTTTAATATCTTCACAGTTCCAAAATTGTTAGAAAGATGACTATACTAGATGAAACAATACATCCTGGTGAAACCAAGACTTTAAACCTTGAAATCGCAAGATTACACACAGCTACTAAACTAAAAATACCCGTTATCGTATCTAGAGCTAGACTAGACGGTCCTACCGTATTACTCTCTGCTGGACTACACGGTGATGAGCTGAATGGGGTGGATATCGTACGTCAGATAGTACATCGTGGGATGAATGTCCCTAAGCGAGGTACGATTATTTGTATCCCTGTGATTAATATATTTGGGTTTATTAACCAATCTAGAGAGTTCCCAGATGGTAGAGATATGAATAGGGTATTCCCTGGTAGTAAGACTGGTTCACTAGCAGGGCGCTTTGCCCATTATCTCGTGAACTATATCTTGCCTCATGTAGATTATGCTATCGACTTTCACGCAGGAGGTGCAAGTAGATTTAACGCTCCTCAAATCAGAATCGCTCCAGAAAACCTAGAGTTAGAAGAGTTAGCGACTATCTTTCACCCACCTTTCCTATTGTACTCAGCACAGATAGCAGGTTCTTTTAGAAATGCGTGTGCTAAGAAAGGTATCAAAATGTTGTTATTCGAAGGAGGGAAGTCCTTAGATATTAACTCTGATGTATCTGAAATGGGAGTAGAAGGTACGAAGCGATTCTTACACTCTTTTGATATGCTGAAAGATGAGTTTAGCATCTGTCCTCCTAAAGAAGATATGACCATCATCACCAACTCTATTTGGGTACGTGCTAAGCGCTCTGGATTATTACACGATCAGGTAAAAATAGGTTCGTATGTAGAAAAAGGAGCTGTACTGGCAGAGGTATCTGACCCGTATGGAAAAGAAAACACAACAATCAAAGCACCGAATGCAGGCTATGTAATCAATGTAAATGATGCTCCTATAGTCTATCAAGGAGATGCAGTATTTCACATCTCAAAAACATTAAAAAAATGAATAAAGAAGAATTAAGATTAAAATATAAAGCCCTTCGCGATAACTTAGGCTTAGATAAAATAGATGATCTAAGTTTAGAAATCGCAAATCAAGCACTACAGTTACCGATCTGGGATAAGGTGAACTACCACCTGTTTCTAAGTATTCGAAATAAAAAGGAAATAGATACAGAATACCTACTGCAGATACTAGCGGGTAAGGATAAGAATACTATCTTATCTAAATCTGACTTTAAGGAGGGAACATTATCACATTACCTCTTGACGGACAACACTACGATTAAAGTCAATAGTTATGGTATTCCTGAACCTATAGACGGCATTCAAGTAAGCGAAAACCAGCTTGATGTAGTCTTCATTCCCTTATTAGCTTATGACAAACAAGGGAACAGAATAGGCTATGGCAAGGGATTCTACGATAGATTTTTAGCAGAATGCAAGCCCGATGTCGTTAAAGTAGGACTGAGTTTCTTCCCACCAGAAGACCATATCAGTGATGTGAGAGAAGGAGATATTCCTCTTGACTATTGCATCACACCTACAGAAGTATATCGATTTTAATACATATAAAACGAGGCAATATTAAGGTATTGTCTCGTTCTTTTTATAGATCTATTTGAATACAGACACCTTGCTATTAGCCTTCTATCAACAGTTAAAACTAAATTAGGATTAGTGAGTTAAGGAAAATATTTTTATGTTTATTAAAAATATTAACCAATGATCAAAAACACTATCACCTTACTTACACTTTCTCTTGTAAGTTTAGCATGGGGACAGCAATCACCTAAATTTGCTTCTACCCCATCACTAAGCCCTGATGGAAAGACTACTTACTTTAGCTATAATGGCGATATATGGCAAGCTCCAACATCTGGTGGAGAAGCTCTAAGAGTAACTGCCTTAGAAGGCAACGAGACTAACCCTCGCGTATCTCCTGATGGAAAATGGCTTGCATTCTCTTCTGACCAATACGGCAACAGAGATGTATTCTTAATGCCTCTAACAGGGGGACAAATCACACAACTTACTTACCACCAAGCTTCTGAAGATGTAGAGAGTTGGAGTTGGGATAGTAAGACAATTTACTTCACTTCTAATGCGAATAATAACTTTGGTTCTTATGCTATAGATATCAATGGTGGTACTCCTAAACCACTGTTCACAAACTACTTTAATAATACAAATGGATTAGTTGTTACTCCTGCTGGTGAGTACTTATTCACTAGTTCTATGGAGAGTGCTAGTCAGACTACTCGTAAGCGCTATAAAGGAGAGAACAACCCAGATATACTAGGTTATAATCCTACGACTAAGGCATTCAAATCTTATACAGATTATGAAGGAAAGGATTTTAACCCTACAGTAGATAAGAATGGGAAGATATACTTCATCTCAGACGAGAACAATGGCAACTATAACTTATACACCTTCGAGAATGGGAAGAAAGTAGCCTTGACGAACTTCGATACTTCTATCAAGAAACCTTATGTATCAGCTGATGGTAGCAAAGTCGTTTTTGAGAAAGATTATATGATTTATGTACTTGACACAGCTACTAAGTCTATAACACCCCTAGCTACTTCTGTAAACACGAATAAAGCTATCGAGAAAGAGCAGTCTTATACTGTAGAAGAAAATATGGAATACTTCGATGTGTCTCCTGATGCGAAGAAGATTGCATTCGTTAGTCGTGGGATATTATTCGTATCGGATATCGAAGGAAAATTCGTACAAGCGGTATCGGACGGTAAAGAACGTGTAATGGAAGTAAAATGGTTAAAGGACAACAAGACGCTACTATACAGTCAGACGTATAAAGGATACCAAAATTGGTTTAAAAGATCTGCTGATGGCAAGGGAACAGTTACTCAATTAACTTCTGATAATCGCAACAACAGAGACATTACTTTAAATAAAGAAATGACTAAAGCTGTATACCTAAGTGGTAGAGATGAAGTGAGATTATTAGACTTGACGACTTATACTTCTAAAGTAATAGTGAAAGACGAAATATGGGCATTCCAAAACTCTAAGCCTTCTTTCTCTCCTAATGGGGAGTATGTGTTATTCACTGCTAAGCGCAATTTCGAAGAGGACATCTTTGTTCATCATATCGCAAAGAATGAGACAATTAACTTAACGAATACAGGTGTAGCAGAGTCTAGCCCTTACTGGTCTCCTAGTGGTAAGTATATCTACTTTATGAGTGACAGACTTAATCCTTCTTATCCTCTAGGAATGCAAAATCCTAGTATCTACCGATTCTCTGTAGATTGGCAGACAGACGCATTTAAATCTGATCAGTTTGACAAACTATTCGTAGAAAAGAAAGAAGAGGATACAAAAGATACTAAGAAAAAGGACAAAAAGAAAAAACAAGAAGATACCCCAAAAGTGAAATCTATTAAGATAAACACAGAGGGACTGCTTGATCGTATAGAGCAGGTAAGTGACCGTTTTGGTAATCAATATAATCCTATCGTATTCGCTGATGATAAAAAAGAGGTAGTGTTCTATAACACGAATCAAGAAAACGGAAAGGGCAATTTATACAAAACAGTTTACGAAGACTTCGAAGACAATAAAAGTGAAAAAGTATTCGATAAACGCGCGAATCAATTACTTCAACGTGACAAAAAAGTATATGCACTAATCAGTGGTAACATCTATAGCTTTGAGTTAAGCAAAGGAAAGCCTGAGCAGATTAAAATCAAACACAGCTTTACTAAAAATTTAGCAGATGAGTTTAACCAAATGTATTATGAGACATGGGCTGGTGTAGAGGAGAATTTCTATGACGAAACTTTCCACGGTATAGATTGGAATAATATGAAAGAGCAATTCGCTCAATATCTACCTGATGTTAATAGTAGAAATGACCTGCGTATCTTACTGAACGATATGTTAGGAGAATTAGGTTCTTCTCATTTAGGGTTTAATTCTTCTGGAAGTGAAGAAAAGACAAAACTAAGCTACAGATCTTATGAGACTGGTATCGTATTCAATACGGATAAGCCTTATCAAGTAGAGCGCATCGTACGTAAATCTCCTGCTTATGCTACAGACATAGACATTAAACCTGGGGATGTATTAACCAAAGTGAATGGGCATAAAGTAGATGAGAAAGCGAATAGAGATACTTATTTCACCTTCGCTAATAGTCAAGAAGAAATAAGCCTAACATTCAATAGAGGAGGAAAAGAGATTAATACAAAGCTGCACCCTATCTCTTTTGGAAACATGAAGTCACTACTGTATGACGAATGGATTTATACGAATAAAAAACGTGTGAACAAGCTAAGTGATAATCGTATCGCATATACGTATATGAAGAATATGACTTCACCTGAGTTAGACAGATTCTTACTAGATATGGTAGAACAAGAGGCTAACAAAGAAGGTGTAATCTTAGACTTGCGTTATAATACAGGAGGGAATGTACATGATAAGGTACTGAATTTCTTATCACAAAGACCCTATCTACAATGGAAGTATAGAGAAGGTAAACTAACAGTACAGAGTAACTTCACCCCTAGTGGTAAGCCAATAGTATTGCTTATCAATGAATCATCTCTGAGCGATGCCGAGATGACTGCTGCAGGGTTTAAAGCCTTAAAACTAGGAAAAATCATAGGTCAAGAGACGTATAGATGGATTATCTTCACTTCTGGTAAGAGCTTAGTAGACGGCTCATCGTATAGATTACCATCATGGGGTACTTATACACTGGATGGGCAGAACTTAGAAAAAACAGGTGTTGCACCTGATATCTATGTTAAAAACACATTCGTAGATAGATTAAATGACAATGATCCTCAACTAGAGAGAGCTGTTCAAGAAATCTTGAAAGACATTAAATAATACAGTAAAGGCTTCCCTCAGGAAGCCTTTATACTTTTATAACTTAGTCCATAGCACACCCACCTACTCTACGAGACACTTAGAGATTGATTTAAACAACGAATGGTCTACATCTAACCCAATCTCTACATATAAAAAAAGGCTCCCTAAAAGAGAGCCATATTGTTAGTTTTTAAAAACTTTTTTACTAAATACGATTAAGATACCTACTCCTACTGATATAGCTACATCCGCAATATTAAAAATAGCATTGAAGAAAGTAAAGTAGTTTCCTCCCCAGATAGGTAACCACTCAGGTAGATATCCTTTCCAGATAGGGAAATAGAACATATCTACTACCTTACCGTGAAACCAACTACCATAAGGCTGATCTGAGAACATCGTTGCTATCTGCCCAGGTGTACTCTCATTAAAGATAACTCCGTAGAATATCGAGTCAATAATATTACCTAATGCTCCTGCCATAATTAAAGCAATAGCTACGATAAGATAATTAGAAGCTTTCTTCTTGAAAGAATCATTTAACCACCATGCAATACCACATACAGCCACTATTCTGAATAATGTCAAAGCAAGTTTACCATAATCTCCTGGTAACTCTACCCCCCAGGCCATACCCTCATTCTCTATAAAATGAATGCGAAACCAATCAAAAACGACTATCTCATCATTTAATAAAAAATTAGTTTTAATATATATCTTCAATAGCTGATCTAGTATCAATACTATCAAAACAAGTAGGTAAGCTCTCTTTAACGACATTTTTCTTTATTTACAAGGAACAAATGTAGTTATTTTATCACATAAAAAAAACGCTCCTAATGGAGCGTTTTTAAATTTATTAAAGATTAACGTTGCAGATTCTTTGCCTCGATACTCATAGTAGCATGTGGAACTAATTTCAATCTTTCTTTATCGATTAGTTTCCCTGTTACTTTACATATACCGTAAGTCTTGTTTTCAATACGGATTAATGCATTTTTTAAATCACGAATAAACTTCTCTTGACGTATTGCTAACTGAGCATTCGCTTCTTTAGACATTGTTTCGCTTCCTTCTTCAAACGCTTTGAATGTAGGTGATGTATCATCTGTACCATTATTCAAATCATTCATATAGGCGCTTTTAATTAATTCTAAATCTGCTTGAGCTTTCTCAATCTTAGCCGATATTAACACCTTAAATTCAGCTAAATCTGCATCAGAATAACGTACAATTTCACCTACTTCTTTCATAATTTTAATTATTTTAAAATTAACACTCGCGTTTTTAGCTCATCAAACTCTACATCTACACCCTCGCTCAACTCAGTCACGAATTCTAATGTGTGTGTTAGTGTTTCAGACTTGATATAGTCCTCATTCGCTAAAACAGCCTCTTTTATTTCTTTTTCTTCTAGTATTTTTACTACAATCTTATCAGTAACTTCAAATCCAGAGTCTTTTCTGATGTTCTGAATTCTATTTACTAACTCTCTTGAGATACCTTCTTTTCTCAATTCAGGACTGATAGTTATGTCTAATGCCACTGTTAGTCCAGCTTCGTTAGCAACTAGCCATCCCTCAATATCTTGAGAAGTAATCTCAACATCTGCTACTGTTAAAGTAACACTTTTTTCTGATAGATCTAATGTAATCTCACCATTTCTTTCAAGTAATGCGATTTCTTCCTGCCCAAAACCCTGTATCTTATTCGCAATCAGCCCCATATCCTTACCGAATCGTGGTCCTAATGTTTTAAAATTAGGTTTGATCTGTTTTACTAAGATACCTGAAGCATCATCTAGTAATTCGATTTCTTTCACATTAACCTCAGCTTTGATTAGATCAGCGATAGCTAATATCTCATTTCTTTGGTTATCATCTAATACAGGAATCATTACTCTCTGTAGTGGTTGACGTACCTTAATCATTTCTTTCTTACGAAGTGATAACACTAATGAAGAAATGATTTGAGCTTTTTGCATTCTGCTTTCTAATGCTTTATCAACGAATTCTTCCTTGAATTCAGGGAAGTTAGCCAAATGTACAGATTCGAAACTTTCTCCATGTGTTGCTAAAGTTAAGTCTCTGTAAAGTTTATCCATGAAGAATGGAGCAATAGGAGAACCTAATTTAGCTACAGTTAATAAACATGTATACAATGTTTGGTAAGCTGCTATTTTATCTTGTGCATATTCACCTTTCCAGAATCTTCTTCTACATAGACGAACATACCAGTTACTCAAGTTCTCTGTAACGAAATCTGTAATCGCACGAGCTGCTTTCGTTGGCTCATACTCTGCATAGAATTCGTCTACACGTTGTACTAAAGTATTTAACTCAGATAAGATCCATCTATCTATCTCAGGTCTTTCTGCTAATGGAATGTCTTGCTCTTCATACTTAAATCCATCGATATTAGCATATAACGCAAAGAAGTTATAAGTATTATATAATGTCCCAAAGAACTTTCTTCTTACTTCTGTAATACCATCAAGGTCAAACTTCAAGTTATCCCATGGATTCGCATTCGAAATCATATACCAACGCGTAGCATCAGGTCCGTGCTCAGCTAATGTATCAAATGGATCTACAGTATTACCTAAACTCTTAGACATCTTCAATCCGTTCTTATCTAACACTAATCCGTTAGATACTACATTCTTATATGCTTTAGTATCGAATACTAATGTAGCAATAGCGTGTAATGTATAGAACCATCCACGTGTCTGGTCAACTCCCTCAGCGATAAAGTCTGCAGGATATGATTTATTATTGTCTATTAAGTCTTTATTTTCAAATGGATAGTGCCATTGTGCATAAGGCATAGATCCAGAATCAAACCAAACGTCAATTAAGTCTGACTCACGACGCATAGGTTTACCAGAAGGAGATACTAATACGATATTATCCACTACATTTTTATGTAAATCAACTTTATCATAGTTCTCTTCACTCATATCTCCTACTACGAATCCTTCAAAAGGATTAGCTGTTTGGATACCAGCAGCCATAGATTTATTAATCTCGTTCATTAACTCTTCTACAGATCCTACTACAAGTTCTTCTGTCTTATCTTCAGATCTCCAGATCGGTAATGGAATACCCCAGAAACGAGAACGAGATAAGTTCCAGTCATTTGCATTCTTAATCCAGTTACCAAAACGTCCTTCTCCAGTCGCTTTAGGCTTCCAGTTCACTTCTTCGTTTAATTCGAACATACGCTCTTTTACCTCAGTGATCTTGATAAACCAAGAGTCTAATGGGTAATATAATACAGGTTTGTTCGTTCTCCAACAATGTGGGTAACTGTGAACATACTTCTCTACTTTGAACGCTTTGTTTTCTTCTTTTAAACGAATAGCAATTTCTACGTCAACAGAACGCTCAGGTGCTTGCCCTTCATCATAGTATTCATTCTTCACATATTTACCTCCTAAGTCACCTAGCTCTTTAACGAAACGACCTTGTAAGTCTACTAATGGAACTGGGTTCTCATCAGCGTCAAGGATAAGCATAGGCGGTACTTCTGGTGTAGCTTCTTTAGCTACCTTAGCATCATCTGCACCAAAAGTAGGAGCTGTATGTACGATACCTGTACCATCTTCTGTAGTAACAAAGTCTCCAGAGATTACTCTGAATGCGTTCTTAGGGTTTTGGTATGGTAATACATAAGGCAATAACTGCTCATACTTAGCTCCCACTAAGTCAGCACCTTTAAATTCCTTAACTACGAAGTAAGGAATCTTTTTATCACCTTCTTTATATGCGTTTAATTCTTCTTCTGTTTCTACAGCTGCGAACTTACCTGCGAACTGCTTACCAACTAATGGTTTACCTAATACTACATTAATCGCCTCACCCGTATATTGGTTAAACGACTTCACTAATACATAATCAATCTTAGGTCCTACAGTCAATGCTGTATTCGATGGTAATGTCCATGGAGTAGTCGTCCAAGCTAAGAAATGAATAGTACCGAATCCTTTTAAGAACTCAGGTAATGTCTCATCAATAGCTTTAAACTGTGCTACGATAGTTGTATCTGTGATATCTTTATATGCTCCAGGTTGGTTAATCTCATGTGATGATAGACCTGTACCTGCTTTAGGAGAATATGGTTGGATAGTATATCCTTTGTATAACAAGTCTTTATCATAGATTTGTTTTAACAACCACCATACTGATTCCATATATTTAGACTTGTATGTCACATAAGGATCGTTCATATCTACCCAATACCCCATCTTCTCAGTAAGGTCATTCCATAGATCTGTATAACGCATTACAGTACGCTTACACGCTTGGTTATATTCCTCTACTGTAATTTTAGTTCCGATATCTTCTTTAGTAATTCCAAGTTCTTTCTCTGTACCTAACTCTACAGGTAGTCCATGCGTATCCCATCCAGCTTTACGCTTTACTTGGAACCCCTTTTGAGTTTTATAACGACAAAAAATATCCTTAATAGCACGAGCCATCACGTGGTGAATTCCTGGTTTACCATTTGCTGAAGGTGGGCCTTCGAAAAACACGAAAGGTTTATTATCCTCTCTAGTACTAATACTTTTTTCGAATATTGATTGTTCTTTCCAAAACTCTAGCATCTCCGATGCTACCCCTGACATGTCAAGATTCTTATATTCTGTAAATTTAGTGCTCATCGTTATTATTATAATATTTTTTAATCAATTTTGCGAATTTAAACAAATTACTTCAATATCTCCCTAATTAATTGGTAGGAAAAACATTAAAATATTTAGTTAGAGAAGACTTCTTTTAAAACTTCTAAAGAATTAGGCTTTCTGAAGTCATTTAGGTGCTGTTCATAATAACTAATTATCATGGTTAACAGTCTCTTCCGATCCTTATTATTAAAGACTTTCTGGTCACTAGAGAAGCCTAATTCAATCAATTTTCTAAACAAAAAGGTCGGTTCTTCATCAAAACAACAGGGAGAAAAGTGATCAGTAAACACTCCTTCTTCCCAGTTAAAATAAAGCTTACTTTTTCCTTCCGATGCAGGGTAAAACCCAAAGTACTTCGTCAATTCTACCATCAAAATCAAGTGGAAATTAGCTACCTCATCATGGGTATCAAACCACAGTAAAGCCGCTTCTAGAAAAGTAAAGAAATCCTTATCTACAACAGGCTCTCTAAATACTGAGTGCAATACTTCTCCGATAAAGATAGCGATACAATTCTTGTTGTAATTATAATAGATATCTTGATATACATGAGCTGTTTTAACCTCCTTAAAATACTCTAGCCCTCCTTTATTCTTATAAACAAAGTCAATATCTAATATCGTCAAAGGTTGAAAATAAGCTATTTTCTGTGCAGACTTCCCTTTGGCAAAAGCATTGCGAACAAAGAAACTCACCATACCTGCCTCTTCTGTAAAGCACTTTACGATTAAGCTCTTCTCTTGATATTTTAAAGCACTAAGTACAATTGCTTTAGTCTTTATCTGCATCTATTCTCTTTTAATAATCTAAAATACGTCTTCTTCATCTAATTGTGTGCAAAAGTACTAAAATAAAACAGACCTAACATATAAAGGCACTGCTTCAACTGGCTCAAAATATCTCCCCTAAAGCATTATAATACAGTGCAAATACATCCTAAAAAAGAGACTAGCGAAATCTTACAATATGAGACTATAATCATAACAATTTTCATAGCTTTGCACATACCTATGAAAAAAAGCATGAAAAAAATCTTACTAATTCTATTCCTTTCAATAGCTGTTGCGAGCTGCATGAAAGAGAAGAGTTTCTCTTTTGAGGAAAAAGTGTACCAGAAGATATTATTAGACACTTGTGTTGATGAGGACTGTACTGAGATCAAGATTACAACAGCAGAGATAGTCGATCCTCAAAATGAAATAGCAGACAGAATCAACAAGGATAACCTCTCTATCATTAATGAGATTCTCTCTTTTGAAAATGAGAAGAAACAGGCTACTAACTATGACAGTATTGTAATCTCGTTTACGAATGCTTATACCAATATGGTTAAGAAATTTCCTAAAGCGACAATACCTTGGCAAGCGAAAGCGAATAATATCGTAACCTTCTACGGGGACAACTTAGTCAGCTTTGCCTTAGATTACTATATTTTCACAGGAGGAGCTAACGGATTTCAAGGAGAGAAAACGATGCACTATAACCCTGCTACAGGAGAACAATACAGTAAGGAACAGTTGTTTAAAAACTATGGGGACTTCAAAAAACTAGTGATCAACAAGTTAAAAGAATTAAATGATAACGGTAAAGAGAAGGCTACTAATATAAGCGAACTATCACTAGAAGAAGATTCTCTAGAGATGCCAGAGAACATCTTTATCTATGAAGATAGTGTAGTACTTAACTTTACTACTACAGATGTAAGCACAGTTGCAAGCAAGGTAATCACCATCTCATTCACACAAGAAGAAATAGTCCCTTACCTAAGCTTTGAACTAAAACCTAAGCCAAACACAAATAAATAATACCCGCTAAACAAAGAGTTGTGAGCATTTATAAAAAGATATTTAAACAAACGGCTATCTACGGATTAGCAGCAGTATTTCCTAAAGTAATTGGGTTCTTCCTAGTTCCTTTTCACACAGACTTGATGCAAAATAACGACTATGGTCAGTATAGTGTTATTTTCTCTATTATGATGTTTCTAAATGTGATACTTTCATTTGGGATGGAGACCGCCTTCTTTAGATTTTATAATAAACAAGAGGATAAGAAAGAGGTTATTAATAACAGTTTATTATTCCTTGGATGCACCACTTTACTATTCGCCATAATTAGCGTATTGACCTTAGACTTTTGGGCTTCTATCCTTAGTGTATCAAATGAACTATTATACTATGTACTCTTTATTTTAGTACTAGACGCCTTAGTTATAGTTCCTTTTGCTAAGCTTAGAGCAGATCAAAGACCTCTATACTACAGCGCCATCAGGATAGCGAATGTATGTATCTACACCGCTCTTAATATATTCTTCTTATACTACCTACCTAAGCTAAATAACGCTTATCCAGATAGTATATTCAACACTATTTACAAAGAGGGAAATCAAGTAGTCTATATATTTATTGCTAACCTAGTTGCTAGTTTATTCACTTTCTTAGTCTTCTATAAAGACTACTTTAGTATCAAGTTTAAGTTTAATAAAGAACTGAATAAACAGATGCTTACCTACAGTTTTCCTATCATGGTAGGAGGACTTGCATTTGCTGTTAATGAAGGTTTTGATAAAATCTTGTTAGAACGACTATTACCAGCTGATATCGCACTATCAGAAGTAGGAAAATATGCTGCATGTTATAAGTTAGGATTGTTTATGGTCTTGTTCAGACAAGCTTATACACTAGGTATCGAACCATTCTTCTTTAACTACGCTAAGAATGACGACGCACCTACTAAATACGCTACCATTACTAAATACTTCACTATTTTTGGTAGTATGATTATGTTAGGCGTTATCGTATTTGCAGATGTATTGAAAGTCCTGTTTATTAGAAACGAGTCTTATTGGGATGCGATGATAGTCGTACCACTTATCATCTTAGCCAACTTATGTATGGGAATCTATACCAACCTATCTGTATGGTATAAACTAAGAGATAAGACAGCCATAGGAGCTTACATCTCTATTATGGGAGCTGTATTCACACTGATCTTTAACTTTATCCTTATCCCTATTTGGGGATATATGGGATCAGCGATAGCTACTCTGATAGCCTATGCATCCATGATGCTAGTCTCTTATGTGATGGGACAAAAACACTATCCTATCCCTTATGACAAAAGAGCTATAGGAGGATACTTAGGAATATCTATACTCCTTAGCTTTATATACTTCTACTGCTTCAGAGAAAACTACTTCATAGGAATAGCCTTTATACTCGTATTCTTAGGTATTATATACAAATTTGAGAATGCAATGATCAAGAAAATCATCAAAAGATAAATATAGAATCCATTACTAATTAAGTAATGGATTTTTTTTAACATGCCTTTAAATATCTTATATTTAATACTTTAAAAAATACGCTATGACTAACGAAATCTTTTTGAGTATTACTAAAGACAACAGTTCTATTACACTCTTTGAAGAGAGACTATTTTTACCTTTCTTCTGGATTTGCCTACTAGACCATGAGATGATAAGTAGTAGAATACCTCACTGGGAACAAGCTTATAGATTCGTAGATTTCGATCTGGAATATGAGAGAGATGATGAGAGTATAGATAATACCGCATGTACAATCACTATCTCTAAAGAAAAATTTCATACCAATTCCGCAATAGCTAGAGAAAAGATAGAGAAGCAACTCAATCAAGCATTACCTCTATACGATGATTTTATAGCTTGTATAGAGAGTCATCTCTCTCAAGGAGGTGTGATTAATTTAGAGATACTATACTATATTCGCTGTTGTGACTCACCACAGGACTTCATTAAGGGTATAAACAGAGAGATAACATCCATAAAAAAACAGCAAGTTTATCCTATACGGTACTTCGACCCAATAGACTTAATAGGTACTGGAACAGGTATAGCCTCGATAGACAACAAGGAATTTAAAGAATTGGCCCCCTATAAGCACGCTGATGATAACAGATACAATGATAAACCTGACCATGATCCTAATTTGAGGCAAAAGAATATTCGTAAACTAATCTACTTCTTCATCTCCCTTATAATCATAGTTATTTTATTCATTATAAACCAATAATTCCTTCTTAGATAATGACAACACATCTCTCATATCTCTAAGAGATTATAGTATCATCTAAGTCTGTAATACACCATGAGTACAAGACCTCATAATAAGATAACCACACAAATGAGAATACTAGCACTATGCCAAATAGCGCTAGTGGGCTTATTTATCTATCACATTAGTCTTAGGAATACGTACAGCAGCCTTATATTCGTAGATGCACTTATATTTATCTTACTAGGTGCTTATATAAAACATCTCCTTATCGTAAAAAAACCTAATCAAAAGAAAAAGAGGAAAAAAAAGAAAAGATCAAGATAACTGTATATCAATGCTCTCTCTTAGCTACTCTCAATCCCGATACAACATGAATTCTTCTGCTGATCAGTACTTAATTCTAAGCAACAGCTCTCCAACACCACTTACTTAAGCACTTCACATCAAGCGCTACAAACCGTATTGCTATAATCAAATGCTACCCCTTCCGGCTATTTCCTAAAATAGCATAGAACCTCTGCCCTTTCTTTCCCCATTCTTTCTTCTTGGATAATACATGATCAATACTAGAAGCATTCTTCGACTACTATTTCTCTAGTCCACTATTTACGACCTATTCTCCACTAACTGTCGAGCGATTTAAGACGAAGGTAGATATCCTCTAGGATAGAGATAGGTACACCAAGAAGAGAAAAAACACAAGAAAAGCATAAACAACTAAATAACAACAACTTAAAACAATAGCCTATTAAAAAAAATATATCCTTTTTTTTAGAATAGCCCTTCATTAGTACCCAAAATCAATGTTTTTCTAAAAAAAGAGAGACAATAACTCTAAAATATACCTGATTAGTACCCCCTAAAACAGCATTTTTTTAAAAAAGTGAAGTGTGTTTTTTAAAAAATGCAAGAAGACTATTATAAGTACTTCATCAAAATAGGCTTAGACACTTATACATAGAAGCAAAAAAAAGCCACTTCTATACAGAAATGGCTCTTCATATTGTTGTTTAGACGACTATTTCTTAGCGTCTTTTTTGATTTTATCTTCGATACGTTTTACACGCTTCTCACTATCAGGGTGAGTAGAGAATATTTTAGCTTTAGTAGATTTATCAGCTCCATATTCTTTCTCCATATCAGCAAACTTTTGGAATCCATCTGCTAACGCTTGTGGGTTCTTACCATTCGCTACTAAGAATTTATAAGAGTAATCATCTGAATCAGTCTCTTGTCCTTGAGAGAACTGAGCTCCAATAAGTTTCTCTGTTAGAGCCCCTAGGTCTCCTTTCATTAAGTCACCTACTGTACCTTGAGTTGTACCAGCAAATTGTACAGCTGCTTCTGCTAACAATACTTTTCTATACCCGTTTAAAGAGTGCTTTAATTTTACGTGTCCGATCTCGTGACCGATGATACCTAATAGCTCATCATCACTCATAATATCCATCAATGAAGAGAATACACGCACACTTCCATCAGGACAAGCAAAAGCATTTACGTCTGTAACGTAATATACTTTATAGTTTAGATCTAGACCATCATAGTTCTTATATGGCCCGAAGATACGCTCTAAACGCTCTGCATATGCTTTCTTCTTAGGATCTTTATCCTTCACTGTACACACAGGGTTATTCTCATCCATCCACTTAACAGCAGCGGCGGCAGACTGAGCTACTTCTTCATCACTTACTGTAAATGCCTTAGCTGCTTTTAGACCAGCTTCGATCTTCTTTGGGTTTAATTTACCAAACTGTGCATTAGCTGTTCCTATTGCAAAACACACTAAACATGCAGATAATAAAACTTTTTTCATAATGTTAATATTTTTTTACAAGAACAAATGTACTCTTTTATTTTAAATTCGCTAATTGAATCTTAAATACTCATAATCAACCTATAACAATGCTATTAGATTCTCAAAAAGACCTAAAAACATTCGTATTTTTCCCTTGAACCATTCAAAATAAAACGCTCTATTACCAACTACTTAGATGTATTACCCTACTAAAAAAGAGCTCCTAAGAGCTCCCTAAATAATATGAAATACAACAACTTATTATATCACAACTGTTTTTTTAGTTTGTACTGTATAATTAGTATTAAACACAGTGTCTACAAATCTCCACTCTGCCTTCGCTCCAGATGTGGTGTAATCAATATATAAATATCCTCTATCCGTAAGATTTACATAGTCAAGTTCATCTATTAATAATGGCATTACTTGTTCTAATTGTCTAGCCTGACTCGGATCATTCGATATTCCTAAATACGTCTCCATACCAGGTGAACTAACAGAACTAGTTGCTAACTCATATCCTACTACCTCTCCTGTCTGTGTCTTCATCTGACTATACCATGCATTATGTGTATCTCCTGCTAGAGTCATTACCTTTTTTCCCTTGCATAAGCTATACAGCATCTCTCGCTCCACCGCATACCCATCCCATGCATCTAGATTATATGGAAGTACAGTAGTCACTCTAGCTTTCTCCTGTGCTGTAAGTGTAGGATCTCCTTGCAGTAAGCGAGTTTTAATCACTACTAATTCTCCTACAGCCTTTTGTAAAGCAAGCATTGAGTTAGCAGAAGCACTTCCTCCTGCCTCTATCTCTGCCATGATCTGATTAACAATCATTAAAAACTCAGCAGGAACAAGCATCTTCGCCATTAAGATCTGTTGTCCTAACACCTGCCATGTAGCCCCACTAGAGTTCATCTGACCAGCTAACCACCCCAACTGTTCTTTCCCTAATAATTGACGATTAGGGTTCATATAATCTTGCATAAACTTAGCTTGATCAAAGCCGCTAGCCGTCATATAATTGCCATAACTCAACTGTTTATCTCTAGCAATAACACGAGTATCTAACATATGTAATGAAAGAATATTACCGAAGTCAAAACTTCTATAGATACGAGCGTCTTTACCAGTCTTTAGTGGTATAAACTCACTATATGCCTGTAATGCTGCTCTTTTTCTTGTTTCAAAACTACCTTCTGTTTCTGGCTGATGATTCTCTGCACCATCCTTATACGTATCATTAGCTATCTCATGATCATCCCACACACAGATGAAGGGCTTCTTCTGATGTGCCAACTGAAGGTTAGCATCACTTCTATACTGTCTATATCGCTCTCTATAATCCTCTAAAGTAACGATCTCTTTATTCGGTTTATGAGCTCTGTTAAAGGCTAATGTACTCGCATTAGTACCATATTGTCCAGGAGCGTATTCATAGATATAATCACCTAAGTGGATAATGACATCTGCATCTGACTTAGCCATCTCACCATAGACATGAAATAGACCTGCAGGATAATTAGAACACGACGCTATGGCTAGCTTCACATTACTCACTTGATCTGATGTAGCAGGTAGTGTGATGGTCTCCCCGATCACAGAAGTATCTTTGGCAGCAGTATTATAGAATCTATAATAAAACTTACTATTAGAAGGTAAGTCTTGTATTTCTATAGCGATTGTATTGTCTGAAAGAGAGGCAACAGTCGCTTTGCCTTGACGAACAATATCTTTAAAATGAAGGTCTTTTGCTATTTCCCATACTATTTCAGTATTAGCATTGGCATAACGAGTCCAAATGATAATACTAGTAGCAGTTGGGTCAAAACTAGCTACACCATAGTCAAAGTTTTTGATCTGAAACTGTCCATCTACACCATCTGTGTTAGGATTGCTTGAATCGTCATTAGAACAACTAATAATTATAGGAGCTAAAAATAAACTTCCTGATGCTAATAAAGAAGTGCGCAAGAACTTCCTTCTATTGAATTGTGAATTATCCATACTTTAAAAACTTTATCACAAAACAACTCTTCTCGCATTATCAGAGAATTAAAACCAGGTTAACAATCCGTAACCATTAGGTGCGATATGTTAATTTATAGTGCTTAGACTGTTTGGTGTTTTTCCTTGCGCTTATGAAAAGTCTCTTTATACTGCCCCTCATTATCTTTAGCGATAATACTGATGCTTCCGTTGATTTCTAATGTTGCTAATTTCACTTGTTTGAAGTACTCTACACCATGTTCATGCATAGCCTCAGTCAACTCTTCTGAGGTAATGCTTAGCTGTGTAGCTTTAGCGAAATCAACCACACCGTGCTGGATAATGACTTCAGGTTTTTGTTGGAGTAATCGATTGACAAGTTTGTTGTGAGCGATCAGTCGTTTCATTCCGTAATTTAAAGAGAACAAAACAAAAGCAGCTAATATTCCTCCTTCTAAGCTCGTATTAGGGCCAACCATAGCATTCTGTACTGAATTGCTAATTAAGAGCATTAAAACAACGTCAAATGTGTTTAACTGAGACAACTGTTTCTTGCCAAACACACGCATCGCTATAATCATAAATAAATATACAGCCACACTTCTCCATACGATATCTAAATACTCCATAAATACTTGCTTTTACTTCAAATTTAAACAAAAGCTAAATACAAAAAACACAACTTCTAGACTATCTCATCCTTCTATATCATAAAATAGTAGGACAACCTCAAAGACAATCTCATTAGTTCTATTCAACAATAACACTTATCTTAGATGTTATCAAAAGCAACTAAACTAATGTTTGATTATTTATTCAACGAAGGAGAAACTCCTAAATATCCTATGTTATTGGCATTACTAGTAATGACTATATTTGGTGTAGGTATGTACTTCCAAAGCAACGAAAATGTGTATACTCTCAATGATAAAGAATTAGAAGAAAACCTAAAGAGAGAGTTTAATGCTTCTGTAATCTATAAAGGCATTGAAAAAAATAATAAAAATACGGAGTACTATCAGCTAGATAACAATATGAAGTTCTATACATATCACCCTATCTTTAACTTAATAGATGTAGGGGATAACCTGATCACTAAGAAAGATTCTTCTACATTAGAAATCAGAAAACAAGATACTATTATCTATATAGACTATAAAACGGATATTTGGGCAAGATTACCTAGAGGATCTAACTTTTATAAATAACAGCTTACCTGCACTACTATACCCTACTATGAAAAACAATTGGTTTAAAGATGGACTTGACTTCGAAAACATAAGTATAAACCCATTTATACCTATGCTAGCTGTATTATGTCTTATCGTCTTAGTCGCTTATAAATGCGGAGGAGAAAATGCCTACACAGAGAATGATAGACAACTAAAAGAAAATACACTTAAAGAGTTTAAGGCTGTTGTCATCAGTCAAGAAGCTAATAAAGGATCTAGAGCAGGATCTTATTACATACTAGACAATGATATGCGATTCTATGAGAGAGAATACCTCTATAAGGTAATAGAGATAGGAGATACACTAATCACTAAACAAAATTCTACAAGACTAGAGATTATCAAAAAAGACACTGTTCTGACGATAGATTATTTAGAAGATATATGGACAGCTAAAGACCGTTCACTGAGATATAGGCATTAGAATAGCCTTATAAAAAAAGCAGGAGTGATATATTCTATCACTCCTGCTTTTTTATTCACTTGCTATAATCTTATAAGTTTAAATTTTGATTCTTATCATATCTCACTTGGTATCCAAAGCGAAGTGATTTACTATCATTTCCTTTCAGTCTAAGGTCCCACTTCACAAGCCCTTTCTCTTCATTAAGCTTTCCTGATGAAGTCTCTGTTAATTCTACTTCTATATCTTTATTAGAACTAATAGGATACTGGTCTTCTACTTGTATATCTATCTGCTCAGCTTTGTTGTTGCGGATTGTAATATCGTATACGAAGTTTTGAGACTTTTTAGAAGATAACATCTTAGTACCTGATTTATCTTTTAATAAAATACGAGTAACTGCTACTTTAGGATCTTTACCCATATTTAGTTTCATCTCCTCTTCAGTGTTTGCAGGGTTCAACATTGTCTTACCAACATATACTCCATCAAAGATTACGTTTGCCTCTCCTGCTAATAAGTTATAATTACCATAGTCCTTAATCGTTGCTACTAAATAAGCATTTAGGTCAAGCTTAGGAGCTACATAATATTTATACTCCGCAGGAATAGCAAAGTCGTTAAGTGTAACACTATGTGACTTATTATTAGACATCACCGTGTACGGAATATTTATATCAAATGATACGTTTAACTGTGATTCGTTTACTTGAGTAAAGTTACTCATTGTACTCTCTTCATATACAACAGCGTCATTTAGCATAGAAGACGATTCAGCTTCATAACTCATCTTAGCAGACATATCTGCCATTACATTTAATTTCTTATTTGCATTTCTATTATATCCTGCAGTCGTTAGATAGGTATTATAATCAAGGAACCACGTGCTCCAAGTAGGAATAACATTACTCTGATTCGCTACACCACTTGTCAAGCTAAGATTCACACCTCTCCAGTCAATACCAGAACTCTGTTTCACATCCGCTTTATAAACTACTTTTACAGGAGAGTTAATCTTCTCTACTCTTAGGTCATAAAAAGGCTTCCATGACGCAGCATTCGTTAAATACTTAATCTGAAAAGGCACTTCACCTTCTCTGTCATTCATTACTTGTATAATCAGCTTACCCTTGCTAGATTTCTCACTTTTGCCTTCATTAAAAGCAAGCTTATCTTGTAAATTGGTTAGTCGAGTATTAAGGTCATCCTTCTTCTCGTTTAACTTATCTAACTCTGTACTCAGCTGTAGTCTCTTTGTTTTATAATAGTCTACCATCTTCATCACTTCTGCAGTAGTTGTTCCTTGTTCTCCACCTACTTTCTGATTAGAGTCTAATAAAGCAATTGTTCTACTTTCTACATCAATAGCATTATTCACCTTCTTTAATTCAGTTTGAACTAATTTAATACTATCTCTTACAGGCTTCAACAATGGAGAATCTACTGGACTATCATATTCTTCTACATATCGATTACTATACTGTATAGCCATGACTGTCACCTCAGATATAGATCCGATCTGTATAGTAGGTTCGTTTAGATAATCAGCTACATTGGTAATCACTACCTCTGAAGTTCCCTTAGGCAACTTCAATTTGGCCTTATGCGTTAATTCAGCACTGTTAAAGTACACTCGGGCGCTCTCTAGCTTAGCAGGTGTAAACACAGGCTTCTGTGCCCATGTCATAACCGTAGTCAAAGCTAATGTAACAATCGTTAGATTCTTTTTCATAGTATTCAATTTTAAGTTATCCGAAGAGGTATTCTACTACATCTTCAATCTTAGTCACTAGAACAACCTTAATTCCTCTACCAGTATGACTAATCTTATTATATTTTGAAACAAAAATAGTAGAGAAACCAAGCTTCTCTGCTTCTTGTATACGTTGGTCTACTCTATTTACAGGTCTAATCTCACCAGATAGCCCTACCTCTCCAGCGAATGTAAAGTCTTTGCCAATAGACATATCTTGATCTGAAGATAGAATAGCAGCAACCACCCCTAAGTCAATGGCAGGATCATCTACTGTAATACCTCCTGTGATATTTAAGAATACGTCTTTTTGTCCTAATCTAAATCCAGCTCTTTTTTCTAATACAGCTAAGATCATATTCAGTCGTTTCAGGTTATATCCTGTTGCACTACGTTGTGGAGTACCATATACAGCTGTACTCACAAGGGCTTGTACCTCTACCATCAGTGGGCGCATCCCTTCTAAAGTAGCAGCGATGGCTGTTCCTGATAATTCTTCTTCTTTATGTGATATTAATATTTCAGAAGGATTAGACACCTCTCTAAGACCACTTCCTTGCATCTCATAAATACCAAGCTCTGCTGTAGAACCAAAACGGTTCTTATTCGCTCTTAGTATTCGATATACGTGATTTCTATCACCTTCAAACTGTAATACAGTATCCACCATGTGTTCTAACATTTTAGGTCCTGCTATACTTCCATCCTTTGTTATATGTCCAATAATCAATACTGGAGTTCCAGTTTCTTTAGCGAATTTAGTTAGCTCAGCTGTACACTCTTTAATCTGAGAAACAGTCCCTGCAGAAGATTCAATATATTCTGTATGCAAAGTTTGAATAGAGTCAATGATTAATACATCAGGCTGTATCTCCTCTATTTGACGAAAGATGTTCTGTGTATTGGTCTCTGTAAGGATATAACAGTTATCATTAGCAGGGTTAATACGCTCTGCCCTCATCTTTATCTGTTTCTGACTTTCCTCTCCTGATACATAGAGAGTCTTAAAAGGCAAACGCAGAGATATCTGTAATAATAATGTACTTTTTCCTATCCCAGGCTCACCACCTAAAAGCACCATAGAGCCAGGTACCAGTCCACCTCCTAAAACACGATTAAGCTCACCATCCATAGTATTCATACGTATCTCCTCTGTACTGTCTATCTCTCGTACCTTTAGAGGCTTCGCTACCTTCTTCATGGTATTAGGAGAACTACTTACTGCTTTCCACGCTGTCTTTTCTTCTTTTTGGATTACCTCTTCTACAAGTGTATTCCACTCTTTACAAGCATTACATTGTCCCTGCCATTTAGCGTATTGTGTACCACAACTCTGACAGAAAAAAGCCGTCTTTACCTTTGCCATTACTTTCTATTTAAAATCTTCTTACGAAGATACGATGTTATCATTAGACAATAATAACTTGATAAAAACTAATTACTCCACAAGAAATAAATTATATTCTATAATAACATTTATATTTACTACAATAAAACACACTATTAACACATGAGAAAACTAATTTACACAGCTTTAATAGCTACACTAACCTTAAGCTTTAATGCTGTGCATGCACAAGAACAAAAACTAGAGAAACGCTTTGAAGCAGGAATACACCTACTTGGAGTTGGAGTTAACTATGAATACCCAATAGTAGATCAGTTAACTGTACTAGGGAAAGTACAATACAACGTAGGCTTTTTCGGTAACTCTGATTATGTAGATTACATCGCTTCTTTGTCCTTAGGAGTAGAATCTAGATATTACTATAACTTTAATAAAAGAGTTCGAAAAGGTAAAAACACAAAGAATAATTCAGCTAACTTTCTTTCTTTAGGCTTTGATTATATGCCAGATGCACTTACAAGTACGGATTCAAAAGACAACATTAAGGTAGAAAAATCATCTCATCTATCTCCTATGTGGAATATAAGACGAAATATAGGTCAATCTAATTTTTCTTACGAAGCTGGTATCGGTATTGATTTCTATAGAATACATTATGATCATAGACCAACTGAAAAAGAAACAGGTTTAGCACTAAGATTAAGTATCGGCTATACCTTCTAATATATAGAACAAAAAAAGACCTACTCATTGAGTAGGTCTTTTTTTATTTCTAATCAGCTAATTAGTTAGCTAATATAATAATCTTATTATCGCTTAATTCGATAGTTCCAAGACTGATAGGTAAATGATAAGTATCATTACTTACTTTCTCGAATTTAGAACTAAACTCTGGTGCAATAGAAATGTTTTGCCCTGTGAACTTTACACTTCCTTTTGTTAGGATAGAAACAATAGGAGCGTGATTATTTAACATCTGAAACTCTCCATTTGCTCCTGGAACTGAAACTGAAGTAACTTCTCCAGAAAATAAAGTAGCCTCAGGTGATACAATTTCTAATCTCATGTCGATCTCTTTAAATATTAATTAGATTATATTTCTGCAAGCATTTTCTCTCCAGCTGCAATCGCTTCTTCGATTGAACCTTTTAAGTTGAAAGCTGCCTCTGGTAAGTGGTCTAACTCACCATCGATAATCATATTAAATCCTTTGATAGTATCTTTAATATCAACTAATACACCTGGGATACCAGTAAACTGCTCAGCTACGTGGAATGGTTGAGATAAGAAACGTTGAACACGACGAGCTCTGTATACAGCTTGTTTATCTTCTTCAGATAACTCTTCCATACCTAAGATCGCGATGATATCTTGTAATTGTTTATATTTCTGTAAAATCTCTTTTACTCTTTGAGCACAAGCATAGTGGTCTTTTCCTAAGATCTCTGGAGTCAAAATACGAGAAGAAGACTCTAGTGGATCAACTGCTGGATAAATACCTAACTCTGCAATCTTACGAGATAATACAGTAGTAGCATCTAAGTGAGCAAACGTTGTTGCTGGTGCAGGGTCAGTTAAGTCATCCGCAGGAACGTAAACCGCCTGTACAGAAGTAATAGATCCTTTTTTAGTCGAAGTAATACGCTCCTGCATAGCTCCCATCTCAGTAGCTAATGTTGGTTGGTATCCTACTGCAGAAGGCATACGACCTAATAATGCAGATACCTCAGAACCAGCTTGAGTAAAACGGAAGATATTATCTACGAAGAATAATACGTCTTTTCCTTGGTCATCACCAGCTCCATCACGGAAGAACTCAGCAATAGTTAATCCTGATAATGCAACACGTGCACGTGCTCCTGGTGGCTCATTCATCTGACCGAATACGAATGTAGCTTTAGATTCTTTCATACCTGGCTTATCTACTTTAGATAAATCCCATCCTCCATTTTCCATAGAGTGCATGAAGTCATCTCCATATTTAATAATACCTGACTCTAACATCTCACGTAATAAGTCATTACCCTCACGAGTACGCTCTCCAACTCCAGCGAATACTGAAAGTCCACCGTGTCCTTTAGCGATATTATTAATTAATTCCTGAATCAATACTGTTTTTCCTACTCCAGCACCTCCGAATAAACCAATTTTACCCCCTTTTGCGTAAGGCTCAATTAAGTCAATTACTTTGATACCTGTGAATAATACTTCAGTTGAAGTAGATAAATCCTCAAATTTTGGAGCAGAACGGTGAATTGGTAAACCATTAGAACCTTCTTTTGGTAAGTTTCCAAGACCATCAATAGCGTCTCCTACAACATTAAACAATCTACCAAATACATCTTTACCAATTGGTACTTGGATTGGAGATCCTGTAGATGCTACTTCATATCCTCTACTTAAACCGTCTGTAGAGTCCATTGAAATTGTTCTTACTGTATCTTCTCCAATATGAGATTGTACCTCTAGGATTAATTTAGTACCATCTGGTTTTGTGATTTCTAATGAATCATAAATCTTTGGAAGCTCGGCATTTGCAGTGTTGAATACTACGTCAACTACTGGCCCGATAACTTGCGCAACTTTTCCTGTAACTTTAGACATTGCTTATGTATTTATTTAACAGCTATTTACGTTTATCGAAAAATTCTACTTTTTCAGAGTGCAAAGATAGTTTTTTTCTCTGAATATTAAAACTTTGAAATTTTATTTTAAATAAAAAAAAAGCGAGCCTTAAAAAGACTCACTTTTCTACTATCATTCAACCGTCACTGACTTAGCCAAGTTTCTCGGTTGGTCAACATTACACTCTCTTAAAACAGCGATGTGATAAGATAACAGTTGTAATGGAATTGTCGTTAATATTGGAGTTAAAGCCTCAGAAATACCAGGTACTTCGATAACGTGATCAGCTAGTTCTCTTACTTGCTTATCTCCTTTTGTTACCACAGCAATGATTTTTCCATTTCTTGCTTTAATCTCTTGGATATTACTCACTACTTTATCATAGTGATCTTGATTAGGTGCAATTACAATAACTGGCATATGCTCGTCAATTAAAGCGATTGGACCGTGTTTCATCTCAGCAGCAGGATATCCTTCTGCATGTATATAAGAGATTTCTTTCAGTTTTAACGCCCCTTCTAATGCCACAGGATAGTTATATCCTCTACCTAAGTATAAGCAGTTAGTTGAGTCTTTATAAACCTGAGAGATTTTTAATATTTCTTCATTTTGAGTTAACGCTTCCTCTACGCGCTCAGGCACTAGCTCTAATTCATGTAAATATTTTAAATATTCAGAATTAGGTAAAGTTCCTTTTGCTTTTGCTAAACGAAGAGCAATTAAAGTCAATACTGTAATCTGAGTTGTAAATGCTTTTGTAGAAGCAACACCAATCTCAGGTCCAGCATGTGTATAAGCTCCAGCATGTGTCTCTCTAGAAATAGAAGATCCTACCACATTACAAACTCCGAATACGAATGCTCCTTTTTCTTTCGCTAATTTAATAGCGGCAAGAGTATCTGCTGTCTCTCCAGATTGAGAAATAGCAATCAGAACATCACTAGAGTCAATAATTGGGTTTCTATATCTAAATTCAGAAGCATACTCTACTTCTACTGGTATTCTTGCAAACTCTTCGATTACATACTCAGCTACTAAAGCAGCATGCCAAGATGTACCACAAGCAGCGATAATAATTCTCTTCGCATTTAAGAATTTATCGATATTATCTTCGATACCTGCCATTCTGATCAAACCTTGATCAGCTAATAAACGACCTCTAAAAGTATCTTTAATTACCTCTGGTTGCTCGTATATCTCTTTTAGCATAAAATGGTCGTAACCATTCTTCTCGATCTGCTCTAAGTTTAATTGTAACTCTTGAACGTAGTGTGTAACTAATGAGTCATCTTTAATCTTGCGAATGCGCAATGGTTTGTGCAGTCTAATAATAGCCATTTCTTCATCTTCTAAATAAATAGCATTATTAGTATACTCGATAAAAGGTGATGCATCAGATGTAATGAAGTACTCATTCTCACCGATTCCGATAGCTAATGGACTACCAAGTCTAGCAGCTATTATTTCGTCTGGTTTTTTGATATCCATTACAGCGATAGCATACGCTCCCACTACTTGATTTAAAGCGATCTGAACAGCTTTTCCTAACTTAACACCTTGAGTTTTTTGTACATCCTCGATTAAGTTAATTAATACCTCAGTATCTGTTTCAGACTTAAATGTATAACCTCTTTTAATTAATTCTTGCTTAAGAGAATCATAGTTCTCTATAATACCGTTGTGAATTAAAACTAATTCACCCGAATTAGAAAAGTGAGGGTGTGAGTTCACATCATTTGGAACACCATGTGTAGCCCATCTAGTATGCCCTATACCTACTGTTCCTTTTTTTATTGCATCTGTACTTTTTTCTTCTAAATCAACAACTTTACCTTTTGTTTTACAAAGATTGATTGTCTCTCCATCGAATATAGCAAGACCAGCAGAGTCATATCCTCTGTACTCTAATCTTGTTAAACCTTTAATAATAACAGGGAACGCATCGCGATGACCTATATATCCAACAATTCCACACATACTTGTTTACTTTTTAGCTTTAGTATAAAAAATCTCTAACTTCATCTTCTTATTGTCCAGCGTAGTATTCGCTCCATGAAGTACAACTCCGATTGGGCAGCTAACAGCATAAGCTGGAACAACATTCACGTTAGTAGGTTCGTTGTTTATTTCGTTTTTCAATTTCTGATTAACATACCCTCCTACTGCAAAGTTATTCGCAACAGTCAAGGCTAATTTAGGGCTCACGTCATTCTTACTTTTCAGAAGACCTCTTATGTGGTCAGTGATTTTAAACTTATAATAATACCCTTCTTTTTTATTCTCTTTATCTTCTTTTACGAAGATACCGTTATATCCTTGTTTGATATACTGAGATGTACTCACCGCATCATTAGCAAAGTCTGACAACGCAATACTGTTGTCATAATCGTATAAGAACAGACGCTCAGGGATAGGTTGCCCTTGCATACGCTCCTTGTCCACATAGATCGTTAAGTAAGCTTCGTTCAGCAATACGTCCTCTTTCTTAAGTGCTTTTAACTCTTCAAGGTTATTAGACTTTAGAAGATCGATAACTGCTAAGCTACCTTGTCCACCTTTTATGTAAAGGCTTTCATCACCTTGCACTTTATTCGCATTAGCCACCTCTGATTGGTAAGTTCCGTCTAGAAGTGTATTAAACATATTCACACTAAATTTCTTAGTTCCTACCGTATTACCACTTAAGCTAAGAGTGATTTCTTTTCTTTCGCGTGTAATCACTTCCTTACCATCTTCTCCTTTTGTCTTTTTATCAACATGGAATATAACTACGATTTTACCCTTAGCAATATCTAATAATCCAGTAGTTCCTTTACTTCCGTTTCCTTCTGTTTTTAGGTATAATCCCTTAAACAAATCACTGAATCCGTTAGCCTCTGACAACTTCGCTTTATTATCATTAATAAATTTCTCGAAGTAGTTCTTATTCAAATCTAACCACATTCCAGGGATAAGGCGTTCTTTAATCTGATTATCTCCTGTATTTGGATCTTTAATAGGATTACCGTCCTTATCTGTTTTATAGATAACGATTTCTCTATTTGTAAAAGTAAAATTAGAATTCTGAGACGACTGTCCCGAAGTATTTAACTGTGTATTAATCTTATTTTTATCGATTAAAGCACCTGTTTGGTCAGTATAGTATTTAGATGCAGAACCATCTGTTAAGTCTACATCCATCAAGTGATAGTTATTCTGATAAACTTTTAAATCTATAGAACCTTCACCATATACATTTTTAAGTTTATAGTAATTAACTTTATTATCTACTTTGTCAAATTGAGAAAAGTAAGGCACATACACATATACAGAGTCTACCTTTACATTATCTCCAATATCTCCAACAACTGATGTTGAATTAGCTAGTTGTACAACTAAATCGTTACTAGTAGCACCAAATAATCCATTGTCTAGATACCCAAAAGGGACTTCTCCTAATCTACTTCCATCTACTGCTCCATAAGCTTGATTATAAGCTTTTATATCCTTTACGTTATACGATTCGATATCGAAGTTTCCTCCTCCTATTATATCGCTTCCCGTTTCTGTAAAATCACTCTCACAAGCTTGTAAGGCCATAAAGCCTAATACAAGAGATATTCCTTTTAATATATTCTTTTGGTTCATCTAGTCAATCCAATCTATTTGGGTTATTACTATTCTATTCTGATATAGTTATTAAAAAAACTTCTGATAAAATTCAGTATAAGCTTTAGCAAACTCATCTTTAGCTACGAAAGGTAAAAAAGGTTTTTCAGAAGACTCTATAAATTTTGTTAAATTTGAACTTACCTCTTCTGAAGCAACGATAACACCATCTGAATTTTTGATAGCATTCATCATGATACTTTCATAAGTAGGGTTCTCGAAGTCATTCACTACGTCTTCTGGGAAGCCATCGAATGCTATTTTTTCTTTCATAGTAGCATCTAAGACACCGCTAAATCCTTCGCTAAAAATAGAAGTAACTACTTTCGTATCAGAGAAAATAGCTTCATCTTTATAATAATGTTTTAAATAAGCTGGCAGCAATGAAGCCATCCAACCCTGTACATGTATCACATCAGGAACCCAGTTAAGTTTCTTAACCGTTTCGATTACACCTTTTGTAAAGAAAATAGCTCTTTCATCATTATCAGGATACAATGTTCCATCCTCATCTGAGAAAGTAGATTTTCTTTTAAAATACTCGTCATTATCTATAAAGTAAACTTGAATACGCTCTTTCGGGATAGAAGCTACCTTAATGATTAGTGGCATATCCATATCATTTACGACTAGATTCATACCTGACAATCTAATAACTTCGTGTAATTGATGTCTTCTCTCATTTATGCTACCATATCTAGGCATAAAAATTCTTATCTGTCCTCCTTGATCATTAATCATTTTAGGAGCATCATAAGACATTAATGAAACTTCATTTTCTGCTAAATAAGGTACCACTTCAGATGATACATATAATATCCTCTTTTCTTTCATCTTCAATTATAATTTCTGTGTTTGAAACAAATAAACATTGCAAATTTACAAAAATTTATGCAGTTATTTTCTAAATAACTAATTTTGCCATTATTTTAAACACGAAGCTAATGTTTCTTTTTAGTACAAAAGCCGAATTACAAGCGTATTTAAAACCATTTC
This sequence comes from Myroides odoratimimus, assembly GCF_001485415.1. Lineage (GTDB taxonomy): Bacteria > Bacteroidota > Bacteroidia > Flavobacteriales > Flavobacteriaceae > Flavobacterium > Flavobacterium odoratimimum. Next base: position 270,445 of record NZ_BCMQ01000002.1, on the reverse strand, counting down.
GCGACGCTAATAAGGCAATTGGTCTTGTACCAACAATGGGGGCCATCCATAAGGGGCACCTTTCATTAATGGAACAATCATTAAATGAAAATGAATGTACTGTAGTAAGTATTTTCGTTAATCCGACGCAGTTTAACAATGCAGAAGATTTAGAAAAATACCCTCGTACTTTAGAAAGAGATCAGGAGATCATTAAGTCTCTTTCTGAACAAATTGTAATATTTGCACCATCTGTTGATGAGATTTATGGTGGAAATACTGTAGCCCAATCATTTGATTTTGATGGACTAGAAAACGAAATGGAAGGTGCTTCTCGCCCTGGTCATTTTGATGGAGTAGGAACTATCGTGAGTAAACTTTTTGAGCTTGTTACGCCTAACAAAGCTTATTTTGGAGAAAAAGACTTCCAACAATTGCAGATCATCCGCAAGATGGTAGATAAGCTTCATATACCTGTTCAGGTTATCGGAGTGCCTATCTTCAGAGCTACGGACGGATTAGCCATGAGTTCTCGTAACGAACGAGTATCTACTGAAGGATTAGAAAAATCAACTTTCTTATATCAAGTATTGTTGAAAGCCAAGGATTTATTCAAAAGTGAAAGTATTTCTAAAGTTAACGCTTTTGTTGAGAATGAATTTAAAAATAATCCTAACTTTGAACTCGAATACTTCACTATAGCAGAAGAAGATACTCTAAAAACAGCTACATCTAAAAATGAGGCTCATAGATACAGAGGATTCTTAGTTGCTCATATCGAAGGCATTCGACTAATTGACAATATATCTTTTAACTAAAACTCACGCGAAATGCAAGTTGAAGTAGTAAAATCAAAAATTCACCGTGTAACTGTAACTGGAGCAGACCTACACTACATCGGAAGTATTACGATTGACGAAGTTTTAATGGAAGCTTCTAACATCATAGAAGGAGAGAAAGTTTCGATTGTTAATATCAACAATGGGGAACGCTTTGAAACTTATGCTATCCCTGGACCTCGTAACAGTGGAGAGATCTGCTTAAATGGTCCTGCTGCACGTAAAGTACACAAAGGGGATATCATTATCATTATTACTTATGGAATTATGGATTTCGAAGAAGCGAAGACATTCAAGCCTTCTATCGTATTCCCTAATGAAGAGACCAACACGTTAACATAGCCTCTTATTGAAAAAAAATATCAGTAAATTATTGAATATATTACTCCCACTTTTGTTGGGAGTTTTTTTGGTTTATTACGCCTATAATCAGTTTACTGAAGACCAGATAGAGGAGATGAAATCTCAGTTTAGAGATGCTAATTATAACTATATTATCATCTCCTCTTTCTTTTCTATTTTAAGTCTGTGGGCACGCGCCTATAGATGGAAGTACGCCTTGCGTTATATGGGATATCCTGTATCCACATTCACTAACTTTATGGCTATCTCTATTGGTTATCTTCTTAACCTGACAGTACCTAGATCAGGAGAGGTATCTAGAGCGATCGTCTTGCAGAAGTACGAGAAAGTCCCTTTTGACAAAGGCTTTGGTTCCATTGTTTCAGAACGAATTATTGACCTTATCTGTTTATTGCTTTGCGTATTTTTAGCCTTAATTTTACAGTATGAAGTACTAAAAGACTTCTTATTAGCCAAGGTTCCAGTAGAGAAACTAAGTATATTAGCTATCATCGCATTCGTAGGCTTATTAGCCACTATTGCCTTATTCTATTATAGCAAATGGAAAGTAATCTTATTTATTAAAAATAAAATCAAAGGACTTACAGAAGGAGTCAGTAGCATCTTTAAAATGCCGTATAAAGTTGGTTTCTTATTCCACACTTTTCTTATTTGGTTTGGTTATATCGCTACATTCTACTTCGGTACACATGCCCTAGAAGCTACTAGTTCACTCAGCATTCCTATCGTTATGTCTGCCTTTGTAGCAGGTAGTTTTGCCGTATCATTTACTAATGGAGGTTTTGGAGCATTCCCGCTAATCATCGCAGAATTATTGTCTATTTACAGCATCTCTGCTGTCGCTGGTACAGCCTTTGGGTGGATATTATGGACTACTCAGACAGCAATCGTAGTCATATTAGGAGCACTATCCTTCTTAATCTTACCCCTGTACTATAATCAAAAGAAGAACTAATCTCGCACTACCTCATCATAAAAAAAGTACCTATCTAAAAAATTAGACAGGCACTCTTTAATAGTACAAACCAGTAAATTGGTATAATGATGGTATAAACAGCGCTATCAGTTATCAATCATTATTTCTTTATAGGTTACTTTGTGGGGATAATTGTTGTTGTTTTAATATTGTGCTATCAAGTAATTGATCATATCTGTAGTTGTCACTATTCCTTGTAGTACATTATCCTTATCTACTACCGGAAGTGAGTGAAACTGCTGTTTAGAGAAGATCTCAGCTACATCTTTGATATTAGTATCATCCATCACCACGATTGGGTTCTTCGTCATTACATCTTCTAACTTATAAGCGTCATAAATAGCGTCTAATGCACTTTGGTCTAAATCATTTGCTCCATATCCTATCTTTAAGATATCGTTGCTACTGATGATCCCCACTACATTCTCTGCTTCTATAACAGGGATATGTCTAATATTATATTCTACTAATAATTGGTTTACTTCACTTAACTTTTTATTAGTTGGCACAGCTATAAGTGCTTTAGACATAATTTGAGATACAGGTACTCTTTGTTTCATAGTGCTATAGTGTTTTATTGTTCTAGTACAAAGATTGCACTTACATACCTCATAATACATGATAAAAAGCAGGTTTTACTAAATAATAATGTCGTAATTTATATAGCAATGTTGTATTTATAGAACACATTATTCACCATAAGTGAATATACCACAATCTCAAAACTCTCCAATCCCTTGCCAATACTCGAAAAATAAAAATTGTGACAATTTATCTCAAAACAGTTTATCCAAAAGCCTGTTTTTTACCTAAATTGCTTCATAATTAACTACTTAAAAAATTATATCTATGGCAACAACGAACACCTACCTAACCTTCAATGGCAATTGTGAAGAGGCATTTAATTTTTATAAATCTGTATTTGGAGGAGAATTCACTTACCTCGTTAGATTCGACAGCATTCCAGATAGCCCAGAATTCGTAGTATCCCAAGAGGACAAGAACAAAATCATGCACGTCTCACTTCCTATCGGTAAATCTGTCTTAATGGGTAGTGATACTTCATGTGGCGATCCAACACCTATTGTACAAGGGAACAATTTCTCGATATCAGTATCCACAGATAGCCAAGCAGAGGCAGATGATCTATTCGCTAAGATAGCGGTAGGTGGTACTGTGATCATGCCGATCGAAGACATGTTTTGGGGTGACTATTTTGGAATGGTATTAGACCAATTTGGCATCCAATGGATGATCAACTTCAGTAGAGACGGACAGTACTAATAAGACCTTACCCCCTGATCATCCCATCCCAATAGTAACCTTCTGTTGGGATTTTTTTTCTAATTACATCACTTTATAAAAGACTAACTTTAAATAGAACTAACTAATATTATCCAACACTGCTGTTGTAGACACTATATAATTATCAATCCCCTAATAAGAGATCTTATTAGGGGACTTTCTTTTTATTCCAATTAGACAATTTCTATTATCTCTTCTTAGACAAATGAGACAATGTTTTCACTTGCCTTCCTATGCTCCCTATTTGATAGTATAGTGATAGGCAGGTGATAGGCTTATTTATAGTACTTTTTAGCCGACCAAATGCCCATCACTAGCCGACCACATGCCGACCACCCCCTATATTAATGTAAAAAAGATAACAGAATACGCTAATTCTAACACCTATTAATCGTTCTAAAAAATGGAATGCAAGCGAATATTAGCTTGATATCGATAGAATTAAAAATGAAAGAAAACTTATGCTCTAGTAGATGAACAGATAATAAAATGAAGATAATCAACCCCCTTAAAGACAAGAATGGGATAGATATCAAATAAAAAAGCCAGTCATAAGACTGGCTTTTGTTTTGCTCCCCCTCTTGGGCTCGAACCAAGGACCCTCTGATTAACAGTCAGATGCTCTAACCAACTGAGCTAAGGAGGAAGGTTATATTCTACCTTTATTGCATTGCAAATATATACATTTTTAATCAAATACCTCACTGTTTATAGGCTTTTTGAGCATTTTTTGTCAAAAAAAATGAAGCTTGAATTAAAACTATCTGATTATGAGATAGAAGTACTTTTACTTTTTTCTAAAAAAAATAAAAGTACTAATTCAAAATACTACTTATCGCCCTATTTATAGCTTATAAATAGGCTTCCAGATAATCTCAAAACAAACTTATTGGACTAATTTAACACGACTGAAAAGAATCAAGTACAAAATCTAATTAAAAAGAACACTCAAATTAGATAACAAATATAGAAATAGTCTAAAAATAAAAAAGCCAGTCATAAGACTGGCTTTTGTTTTGCTCCCCCTCTTGGGCTCGAACCAAGGACCCTCTGATTAACAGTCAGATGCTCTAACCAACTGAGCTAAGGAGGAAGGTTATATTTTACCTTTATTGCGGTGCAAATATATAACGATTTTTAGTATCTGCAAATATTTAATTTAAAAAATTAAAACTTTTTTATTCTTCACTTTTTAAGGTCGGAAGCCCCAGTTTATAACGATTTGCTATCAAGCGAATTACAAAAACGGAAGCCGCACAGAATATTTGTGTAAAAATTATACCTACACTGAAATAATCAAGTAGATAGTATATCATCACACCGAATATACAGGTCAGCGCATACCACTCCTGTTTAAAAATAGCAGGAATCTCGTTAATCATTATATCCCTAACGATACCTCCTACTATCCCAGTGATAGTCGCCATGATCACTACTACCCAAAATGGGTAGCCTAGAGACATGGTCTTCTCTGTACCTACCACAACAAATAAACCTAGACCTATACTGTCAAACCATAAGAAGGTACTGTTTAGATGCACTAATTGTTTTCTAAAGAGTACCACGAAGAATAATGCTATTACCGTACACCACACATACACACTATTTAACATCCAGAAAGGCGTAACTCCTAATAGTAAGTCACGCAGAGTCCCCCCTCCTGTAGCAGTGACAAATCCTACTACTAATGCACCGAACCAATCAAGGCTCTTCGCTGAGGCCATGCGGATACCCGAAATAGCAAATGCACAAGTCCCGAAGAACTCAATAATGTCTACAAAGTGTATTGTAGTCCAAAAATCAATAAATTTATCTAGCATAACACGACAATATATGTATAAAAACCGCCTTATTTAATTACCACTGACTTCTTATTTACGAATGATAATAATCCTTCTTCTGCCATTTCTCTTCCTATTCCAGAGAACTTATTCCCTCCGAATGGTACTCTAGGATCAGAGATTACCATCTCGTTTATAAATACAGCTCCTTCGTCGAACTCGTGAACCTTAGATTTTAAGAATTCGACATCTTTACTAAACATCGCCACACCTAATCCGAAGCGAGAATCGTTGCTCATCTCTATCGCTTCATCGAATGTATCATAGCCTACGATAACCGCTAGTGGACCAAAAGTCTCTAGCTTAAATGCAGGCATATCAGGCGTGACATCTGTGATCACAGTAGGCTCGAACTTCGCTCCATCACGCTTACCTCCTACTGCTATCTTCGCCCCCATCTGTACAGAATCATTCATAATGGTCTCTAGTTCTATCGCTAAATCTTCTCTAGCCATCAATCCGATACCTGTATTATGATCCATTAAGTCACCGAATCTGATCTCTCTGACTGCGGCTACAAACTTATCTGTAAATTCTTTAATAATAGCATTGTGGATTAAAAATCGCTTTCCTGCTATACAGCTCTGCCCAGTATTCTGAAATCTAGCATTGATAGCTGTGGGGATAAGAGCGTCTATATCCACATCTTCTCTTACGATAAAGGCATTACTCCCTCCAAGTTCTAACACAGTAGGCTTAATCAATTCCCCTGCTTTCTTCCCTACAGAGCTACCTGCTGCCTCACTCCCTGTAAGAGATACTCCCTTGATGATAGGTGACTCGATGATCGCATCTACTTCTCTACCTGCTACAGTTACATTAAAGTACACTTGCTCATACCCCTCTACTCTAAAGCAGTCTTCTAATGCCTTAGCACTAAGAGGCACGTTACTCGCATGCTTCACTACTACCGTATTACCTGCTAATAAGGTCGGAATAGCAAATCTAAACACTTGCCAGAAAGGGAAGTTCCACGGCATCACTCCTAGAATGACACCTAAAGGATCATTCACCGTATACGTCTCTGACCAATCTGTCTGTATAGTTCTCCCTTTTAGAATCTCTTCTCCATGCTCTATATAATAATCTATTAACCTCGCACTCTTCTCTGCTTCAGCTACAGCTTGCTTAATAGGCTTATGCATATCCAATGTCATACATTTTCCATACTCCTCTACATTAGTAAGTAGGTTCTGCTTAACTTTCTGAAGATAAGCTACTCTATCACTCACTTTAAGTTTCTTCCAATTTAGAAATGCACTATTGGCATTATCTAAAATATCTGTTACTACTTTGTCCATAGTTTGAATGTTTACATTTTCTCTAAAATTAATAATTGTTTTACAAACCTCCTTAAGCAACGAGATAAAATTTGACAACTCAGTTAAAATAGCTAAATTAGTATCATCCTAAAATGAAATGACTATGAGTAGAAATCAACTAATTTTTCTAATCGGCATCGCATTATTTGCCCTGTCATTTATCTTATTTTACTTAAATGTAATAGGCGCGCAGTTAGCTTACTTTGTGCTTCTGATATCTTTTGTTATGATCATTAGCCCATTAGTGATCTATCTATTTAATAAGTTAAACTAAAGTTTTACTTTTGTCAAAAAAAACAAAGATGGATAAAAATGTAAAGTTATTGCTCCTAGGGGCTTTCCTTTTTATAATCACTATAGTACTTCGTTCTATGACAGCTATCAGTAGTAGCGTTATCCTAGCATTAGCTATAATATCGCTAGTCATCGTAGTAGTACCACTGTATAAACTAGTCTTTAAAAAACTACGCAAATAAAAAAGCCAGCTTATAGCTGGCTTACTTTTTTATCTCTATTTCCTACTAACAGATAGGCTATAGCGCCTAATACTGGAGCGAATATAATAATGAGGCACCATATCACCTTATAATTATATTCTAACGTTGATCTTCCTACTTTATACAAGCTATAAATTATTAGCCCAATAAGTGAAAGTAAGAAAAACTGCCAAACATAAAGAATCATTTTATTATTATGTAGTTTAGTTATATATCACAAAGAACTTTTCTTTCTATACGAAAAGCTAAAGTACAAAAAAAGCCAGCTATAAGCTGGCTCTTCAGAATATTTAAAGTTCTATTTCTTTAATTCTCTTGTCAAGTTTTCTAACATTACTTCTGTCATAGAAGATAAGTCATACTTATGATTCCATCCCCAGTCTTGCTGTGCAGAAGTATCATCTATACTAGCTGGCCAGCTGTCAGCGATAGCCTGTCTAAAGTCTGGATTATACTCTATCGTAAAGTCAGGGATATGCTTCGCAATCTCAGCTGCTATCTCTTCTGGCGTGAATGAGATACCACCTAAGTTATAAGAAGAGCGAATCTTCACATCTTCTTTCTTCGCTTGCATAATACCTACAGTCGCATTCAGTGCGTCTTCCATATACATCATCGGAAGAGCTGACCCCTCAGATAAGAAACAGTTATAGTGCTTATCCTCGATAGCCTTATAGAAAATATCTACTGCGTAATCTGTAGTACCACCACCTGGAGGTGTAGTCCAAGAGATTAACCCTGGGTAACGGATACTGCGTACGTCTACTCCAAATTTGTTATAGTAGTACTCACACCAGCGCTCTCCTGTCTGCTTAGAAATACCATATACTGTACTTGGCTCCATCACAGTGTACTGAGGTGTCTTATGTCTAGGTGTAGTAGGTCCAAAAACAGCTATTGATGATGGCCAGAATATCTTTTTAATTTTACCTTCTTTAGCAAGGTTTAATACGTGGAACAACGAGTTCATATTTAAGTCCCAAGCAAAAGCTGGGTTTTTCTCTGCAGTCGCTGATAACAATGCTGCCATTAAATATACTTCCTCTACTTGATGTTTTTCTATCACTGCCGCAACAGCGTCAAACTCCATAGCATTTAATGTCTCGAAAGGTCCAGAACTCATAAGAGCTTCATTTCCTTCTCTAATATCAGAAGCGATCACATTCTCACTTCCATAAACATCTCTTAATTTAAGCGTTAGCTCAGAACCTATCTGTCCGCAAGCTCCGATTATAAGAATTTTGGTTCCCATTGTTTGTGTATTTAAAAAGTACACAAATATAGTTTAAGTCCTATTACAAATCAATTTTCACCACCAAGATTCCCATAACTTTATAACTTATATAACAATCTGACAATCTATGTGGTATAAAATAGCTTAGAACTTTGTAAATTTGACCTCTAAATCATAAGAACAATGAAAAGCAATTTATATATACTTCTACCTCTTTTATTCTTCGTATCTATCGTATCATTCTCGTGTAAAGACGAAGAGAAGTTCGTGAAAGAACAAGAATTAAAAATAGCACAACACAATGACAGTGTGTATGACTATCTAACGAAGAACTGGAATCTACGTGTTCCGGCTGCTTCAGCAGAGTTAGACGTTATCCTAAAAGATTGGAAACCTTGGCAAGAGTTTGCACAAGAGGTAAAGTTAAAACCTGTGTCTACTATAGGGGCTTTTCAGAAGAGTGCTAATAGAATAACAGAATTACTACAAAGCCTTACTTACCAACAATATCCTAAGGAGCTAGACTTGCCAGACATCAAAGCTAGAATGGCACTTCTACAAACTTCTCTAAACAACTTAAATATGTTCTTAGAAGTGACTCCGATAAGTATAGAAAAGTTAGATCAAAATCTAAAGCATACCAACACTGCGCTAAGACTACTTCTAGCTCAGATGGATGAAAATATTGTCAAAGCAAAATTACCACAAGAAGAAGGTGAAGCTGAGATGCTAGAGGCTATTAACGAAGAAAGAAGGGCTAACCCAACACCAGAAAACGAATAGAGCATGGATATTAAACAACGCTTTCAAGAGTCTTCAAAAACAAAACAACTCCTCCAAGACCTACAATCTAGAGGTAATAAAATATATCTAAAAGGATTAATAGGCTCGGCTATCTCATTTCAGATAGAAGCCTTATTCCGAGAAGCTGATGCTCCTTTTTTATTAATATTCAATGATAAAGAAGAGGCTGCTTATTACCTAAATGATTTAGAAACACTAGTCAATAAAACCGATGTTCTCTTCTACCCAGGTTCTTATAGAAGACCGTATCAGATAGAAGAGACAGATAATGCTAATGTACTACTACGTGCAGAGGTATTGAATAGAATTAGTTCTCGTAAAAAGCCTGCTATCATTGTTTCGTATACAGAGGCTATCTTCGAAAAAGTGGTTACTAAAAAGGTATTAGAAAAGAATACACTTAAAGTACATCAAGGAGATAAACTCTCTATAGACTACATCAATGAGGTATTGTTTGAATACAATTTTAAACGAGTTGATTTCGTAGCTGAGCCGGGAGAGTTCTCTGTAAGAGGAGGAATTATAGATGTATTCTCTTTCTCTAATGACACCCCGTACCGTATAGAGTTCTTCGGAGACGAAATAGATAGTATCCGTACCTTCGACGTAGAAACGCAGTTATCTGTAGATAAACAAAAGAAAATCACTATCATTCCCAACGTAGAGAACAAGTTCTCTGCAGAGGTAAGAGAGAGTTTCTTAGACTATATCTCTGAGAAGACTATTGTACTAACGCAGCATACTGCTATGACAGTAGAACAGCTAGACCGTCAGTTCGATAGAGCTGTAGATACCTTCTCTAAACTTAATAAAGATTTAAAGCACAAGGAACCAAAAGATATGTTCTTAGACGGACAATCTTTCTTACATAAGCTAGAGCTATTTACGCTACTGGAGCTGAATGATACCAAACTGATGGATGTCAATAAGACCGTTGAGTTTCACATCAAACCTCAGCCTTCGTTTAACAAACAGTTTGACTTACTGGCTCGTAACCTGAATGACAATACAGACAATGGGTTCTATAACTACCTATTCTGCTCTAATGAGAATCAGGCTAAGCGCTTCAAAGATATATTTGAGTCTCTTAAAGAAGATGATAATCACAAAGTAGTACAATCATTCAAGACAATCGTGATGCCAATCTTCGAAGGATTTATCGATGAGGAGAAGCAAATCGTCTGCTATACTGACCACCAAATCTTCGAACGCTATCACAAGTTTAGTATCAAGAATGGGTATACTAAGAAGCAAACGATCACACTAAAAGAGCTAAACTCTCTTTCGGTAGGTGATTATGTAACACATATAGATCATGGTATCGGTAAGTTCGGAGGGTTACAAAAAATACAAGTAGAAGGAAAAACACAAGAGGCTATCAAGCTAGTATATGCTGATAATGATATCGTCTATGTAAGTATTCACTCTCTACACAAAATATCAAAATACAATGGTAAAGACGGGGCTGTACCTAAGATCCATAAATTAGGTTCGGCTGCATGGAAAACCTTGAAGAATAAAACAAAGGCTCGTGTTAAGCACATTGCCTTTAACCTTATTCAACTATATGCAAAACGCCGTTTGCAGAAAGGATTCCAATGTGCTCCTGATAGCTATTTACAGCATGAGCTAGAGAGTTCGTTTATCTATGAAGACACTCCAGATCAGCTAAAAGCGACACAAGAGGTAAAGGCGGATATGGAACAAGAAAGACCAATGGATCGCTTGGTATGTGGGGATGTAGGTTTTGGAAAAACTGAAGTAGCTATTAGAGCTGCCTTTAAAATGGTTGATAATGGCAAACAAGTCGCAATACTAGTCCCTACGACTATCCTAGCCTTTCAACATTATCAGACATTCACAGAGCGTCTGAAGGATATGCCTGTACGTGTGTCTTATATCAATAGATTTAGAACTGCTAAACAAAAAGCAGAAATACTAAAAGACCTAGAAGCTGGTAAAATAGACATCCTTATCGGTACACATCAGTTAGTGAATAAAGGCATTGTGTTTAAAGATCTAGGATTATTAATTATAGATGAAGAACAAAAGTTCGGAGTAGCTGTAAAAGATAAGTTGAAAACGATATCAGAGAATGTAGATACACTTACACTTACTGCTACACCTATTCCACGTACACTACAGTTCTCTCTGATGGCTGCACGTGACTTATCTGTGATAAGTACTCCTCCACCGAATAGATATCCTATCGAAACAAATGTAGTAGGATTTAATGAAGAGGTGATTAGAGATGCTGTGTCTTATGAAATAGAAAGAGGTGGTCAAGTGTACTTCATCAATAATCGTATAGAGAATATTAGAGAAGTAGCGGGTATGATACAACGTCTAGTACCTGATGCTAAAGTAGGTATCGGCCATGGTCAGATGGATGGTAAAAAGTTAGAAGAACTGATGCTCGCGTTTATGAATGGGGAGTTCGATGTACTCGTTGCTACTACCATTATCGAGAGTGGATTAGATGTTCCTAATGCCAATACAATACTGATTAATAATGCAAACAACTTCGGGCTATCTGACTTACATCAGATGAGAGGTCGTGTAGGACGAAGTAATAAAAAAGCGTTCTGTTACTTCATCTGTCCTCCTTATTCTGCTATGACAGAAGAAGCGAGAAAGAGAATACAGGCACTAGAGCAGTTTAGTGACCTGGGGAGTGGTCTAAACATCGCTATGAAAGACTTAGAGATCAGAGGGGCAGGTGATATCTTAGGAGGTGAACAGAGTGGTTTCATCAATGAAATAGGATTCGAAACGTATCAAAAGATCATGCAAGAGGCTATCGAAGAGCTTAAGGCAAACGAGTTTAAAGACCTATACGAAGAAGAGAATAAAGAAGAGAACAAGGTATTCGTAAAAGATACTCAGATAGATACTGACTTCGAGATATTGTTCCCTGATGAGTATATCAATAATATCACAGAGCGACTAAACCTGTATAACGAACTGAGCTTAATAACGAATGAAGAAGTCTTGCAGCAGTATGAACAGCGATTAATAGACCGATTCGGTGCACTGCCACGTCAGGCTATTGCTTTATTAAATAGCTTGCGAATCAAATGGCATGCTGCTAATATGGGAATAGAAAAGATCGTGATGAAACAAGGAAAGATGATTTGTTACTTCTTAGGGGATCAACAGTCAGACTTCTATCAATCTGCCAAATTTAGAAAGGTATTAATCTTCATACAACACCGTTCTAATATCTGTGAGATGAAAGAGAAGCAGACAAAGAATGGACTGAGATTATTGCTAACATTCAAAAATATAAAGTCTATCAAACAAGGGTTAGAATACATTGAACTTTTAGATTCAGCTGAAGCTTAACATAAACTTATAACGCCTGATATTGTATTAATATCAGGCGTTTCTATATAGTCTATCATCAAAACTTAAATAGAGACATTTACAGCCATTAATCTTATTCTGATATAATAAGTTACTATACATAGCTAATTCTCTCTATAATAAAAGAAAAAGGAGCTTTGCACTATATGCAAAGCTCCTTTAGTATATAATTTAAAACTTACTATTAATAACCGAATAAGTCTTCTAGGCTAAGTTCTTTTACTTTACCCATTTTCTTCACAGCTTCCCAGTCTAAGTTCTCTTTCTTACCTAATAATCCTACGTTGAAAGTTTTTCCTTTTACGTATTTATCGAAGTAGTTAACTAGATCAGTCATCTGCATATTCTGTACTTGAGAGTAGATATCTTTATTAATATCATAGTCAATACCTTTCTCTTTTAAGCTTAACCAGTAAGAGAATATCTGTGCTTTAGTATAACGCTGTGTAGCGATATTCTTAAGAACAGTATTTTTAGCATTTTGGAATTGGCTTTCTCCTTGAGGCATAGCATTCATTAATTCCATCATTGCTTCTACTGCTTGTGGTAATTTATTCGCTTGTGTACCTACATAAGCCATTACATAGTTATGTTTGTCAGCTTTTGCAGCATTCATATAGTATGCATAAGCTGAATATGCTAATGATTTAGACTCACGAATTTCTTGGAATACCACTGAAGCCATTCCTCCTCCAAAGTAGTTATTAAATACAGAGCTAGTCGCTAATAAGTCTTTATTAAACTTACCTTCTCTTGCTCTATACGTAATCTCTGCCTGAACCATATCATAAGGAGCAAAGTACAATGTTCCGTCAGTAGCTGGTTCTGGATATACTTTAGCAACAGGTATTTTTTTACCTTTTCCTAAGTTATGATGCTCTACGATTGCTTTCTTCGCTGTTTCCTTATCATTACCATAGTAGAAAACATCATTATTGTAATCGAAGAAGTTATGAATTAATCCAACTAATTCTGTTGGTTTAATAGTCTTTAATTCATTCTCACTTAAGATATCTTTAAAACGGCTTAACTCTCCATTAGAAACGATATAGCTATTCAATGCTCTTTGGATTCCTCCTTTACTTGATTTAGCATCTAAACGTCCTTTTAAGATCTGATCAACCATATTAGCATAAGCAGTATCATCAGCCTTAGCATCTGTTACTAAATGCTCTAATAATTTGATACCTGCAGGGATGTTTTCTTTCAATCCTTTTACAGTGATATAAGTCTTATCTGTACCTGTACTAATACCATAAGAAATACCTAACTTATAGAACTCTTTCTTAATATCAGCAGCAGAATACTTACTAGTACCTAAATAATCTAAGTACCCAATAGCTAATGATAACTTATTATCATTATCAGAACCTACTTCTGTAATATAAGTTACAGTTGCTAGATCATTTGTAGTATTCTTAATAGAATATAATTGACTATTCGTTTTACCAATCTTCTCTTTTTGAATAGCGCTATTGAAATCAACAAACACAGGAGCTATTTCTTTAACTTCTATTCCTTTTAGACGTTTATAGAATTCTGATTCACTATCTCTATTGATATCAATAGGTGTAATACCTGGGTTTTCTACACGTACTAAGTCTTTATTCTCTCCTTGACGTTTATAGATAACAACATAGTTGTCTTTATAATTTGCGTTCACGAAGTCGATTAACTCTTGTTTAGTCACCTTAGACATACGCTCTAAATCAGAAACAGCTTGTTCCCACGTACGCCCATGAATAAATGCTTGGTACATTTCTGTAGCCATTGCATCATTACTTTCTAAAGCCTCCATAGAGTTCTTACGGAATTCATTGACAACTGCGTTTAACAACCACTCATCAAACTCTCCTTTTTTAAGTTTCTCTATTTGAGCTAATAATAGATCCTTAACTTCTTCTACAGTCTGTCCTTCATTAGGCATACCTGTCAATTGGTGTACAGAGTAGTCCTTCATTACCATAGGTGAACTAGACGCATACAATGCTTTTTGTTGCTGATTTACATCTAAATCTATAATACCTGCCTGACCATTGCTTAACAACATATCGATCAAGTTAAGATAAATAGCATCTTTCGTCTTAACTCCTCCTAAACGGAAACCTATTTCTACACGCTCTGCTTGTGGGCTATAGATGTCCTTAACTTGTATCTTAGTTAAAGGCGCCTCTTGAGCGATATATTCTTTAGGTTGATTTGCTTTTTTCATTGAACCAAAGTAAGCGTTAACTAACTTAATTGTAGGTTCAAACTCTAAATCACCAACTAATACAACAGCTATATTATTTGGTACATAGTATTCATTAAAGTAATTATTAATAGCTACCATAGAAGGGTTCTTCAAGTGATCTGAAGTACCTATCGTAGTCTGAGTTCCGTAGTGTGTAGTTGGGAATAATAACTTCATCATTGCTTCATGTGAAGCCCAATAATCATTATCCTGTCCTCTATTAAACTCTTCATATACTGCTTCTAACTCTGTGTGGAATAGACGCAATACTAGTTCTGAGAAACGCTCACTCTCTATCAATAAGAATTTCTCTAACTCATTAGAAGGAATTACGTTCTTATAAACTGTCTCATCAAACCAAGTATGCGCATTAGTTCCTGTAGCTCCGATAGAAGCCACAGCTTTATCATACTCATTTGCAACAGCGTACTGAGATGCAATTTTAGAGATTTCATCTATTTTTTTATAAATAGCTTTCTTTTTCTCTACGTCTTTTTCGACTTTATGTTGCTCATATAAATCAGAGATTTGTTTAATTAACTCTTGTTCTTTAGCCCAGTTTACAGTACCTAATTTAGAAGTTCCTTTAAACACCATATGCTCTAAATAGTGAGCTAGTCCTGTACTATCTTCTGGATCGTTATTAGATCCTGTACGAACAGGAATATACGTCTGTATACGTGGTTCATCATGGTTCTGAGCTAAATATACTTTTAGTCCATTTCCTAAAGTATACACTCTTGCTTTAGCTGGGTCATTCTCTACGTATTCGTAAGTAAATCCATTAGCGTCTTTTGTAGTAACAGTTTTATACTGTGCATGCATTGAAGCACTTACAGAGAAAATAAAACCGAACAGTAAATACCTTTTTTTCATTTGTCGGTGTTTTTGTGTCTATCTTCCAAAGCTATAAAATAAATTTCACACTCTTTTATTAAAATTCAATCTAAATTACAAACACAAAAAAAGGTCAGTTGTAATATTACAACTGACCTTTATATTTACTCTAATAATATGCTTATTTTACATCTACTGCTTCGTGAATAGGTGTACCTATATTCCCATTAGGAGCTTCTATTTTTAAGATCTCTGCAATAGTTGGTGCTATATCAGTCATATGAGTCTCGCGGATAGTCTTACCTGGCTTAACTCCCCATCCCATAAATACAGCTGGTATATGAGCATCATAAGACCCCCAAGTTCCATGTGTTGTTCCTTTAGCATCTTTTCTTCCACTATACCATTGTGGTTCTAAGATATACTGAATCACTCCACTTCTCTTAATATTATATCCATTCACTATTCGCTCACGTATCTTAGTAGGGATAGCTGCTATAGCTGCTTTATCCATATCTGTAACAAAAGCAATACCTTCTATTTTCTTTAGCTCCTTAACGATAAACTCTCGGATATCATCTTCTTCTAAGTCTTTCTCTTGTACCAAAGCGTTATTTAAGTGAACTTGGTAGTTCGTTAAGCTCTTGATGATTTCTTTCTCACCGAACTTTTTCTCTAACTTTTCGTTCAATACTTTTTTTGCTTCAGCTGTATTAAAATAACCTGAGTTACCTTTTTGATCAGCAAAATACTTAGGATTATGTGCTGCTCCGTGGTCTGCTGTTAAAAAGAAAGTATAATTTCCTTTACCAACTTTCTTATCTAAATAAGTTAAGAACTCAGCTAAATCAGCATCTAGTCTTAAATATGTATCCTCTACTTCAATCGAATTAATAGCAAATTGATGTCCTACATAATCCGTAGACGATAAACTTACAGCTAAGAAATCTGTAACTCCAGCAGGATTAGCTCCTAATGCTTCACTATCAATTGCTACTTTAGCAAAGTCAAGAGTTAGAGAATTTCCAAATGGTGTAGCTTTAATTAAGTCATACCCATTGTCTTTCTTTAGTTTAACTAAATCACGTGGGAATACAGGTTTATCTTCTCCTTTAAAAGGTTCTTCATATACATTATCATCAGCAGTACTTAGTACATACGTATCTATAGGATACAAAGTATTCCATCCTTTTTTGAAATATTTATCTGCTAACTTCTCTTTATTAAATGACTTCACCCATTTAGGTAAATCATTCATATAAAAAGTACTTGTAATCCAGTCACCTGATGCCCCATCTAACCAATAAGCAGCGTTAGCAAAATGACCAGCAGGCAATATACCTCCTCTGTCTTTTATGGCGATTCCCACTACTTTTGATTGGAAGTTAGTAGCTAGTTTTAACTGATCTGTCACAGTAGACACTAATAAATTCTTAGGTGATTGTTTTCCTACTTTACCTACACCTCCTACTGCTTCTACACTATCATCTTGAGTACAGTACATACTCTCACCTGTTGCTTGAATGATAAAATCATTACCCGCTATTCCATGTACAGCAGGTACACTTCCTGTATAAATAGTACTATGCCCGATAGCAGTATAAGTTGGGATATAGTCTATAAGTGTATTCTCACTTGAAAATCCCTCGTTTAATAAGCGTTTAAATCCATTATCTGAATAGCGATCGTAGTATTTATAAAGGTAGTCCCATCTCATCTGGTCTACCACTACGCCTACTACTAACTTTGGTTTTGGTAATGTTTCACCAGCTAAGGCAGAAAGTGAAAACATACAGCCTACTGCTGCAAATAAGGTTGTTTTAAATTTCATTTATTTAAGATTAGTTTTGTTTAATAAGGTCTCTGTCTACAAATCTATTAAACTAAGAGACTTTACAAGCATTTAATAGACAAAAAACTTCAATATTAACATTTAAAATATCTAATTCAAAAGTAAACTTACTCCTTAATTCCAAGATTAAGAGAGTGTTATTATTTTGAATTATTTAAAACAATAAAGGCCATTCATAAATTTGAATGGCCTTTAAGCTAACTATTTTATAAAATGATGATTATATGTTCGGATTATAATCTGATTCTTTTTGAGGAGTTCTCCAAGTCCATTTATTGTTAGCTGATGGTAATATAGTTATTCCAGAAGCCACATTATAATTCCCTCCTTCTTTAACTGTCTTACGAGAAATCGGTAAGTTCCATCTTTTATAATCGAACCAATCAAATCCTTCTCCCCATAACTCTATACCTCTATATTTAACGATTTCATTGAACAGTTCTTTTCCTGTTTTATTACAAGTATAACTAGCATCTCTACCCGTGCTCCTAGTTAATTCCTCAAGTAACTTAGAAGCTTCTCCATCTCTGCCTAAAAAATGTAAAGCTTCAGCTTCAATAAAATACATTTCTGAAGAACGGAAATGATTTAAATGTCCAACACCTATCATCTCATTTGCAGCTATTTTAAACTGCATAAATGCAGCTACCTTAGCATTAGTTTGTAGCTTTGGAAACTTTGTTCTAGTTTCCACATCAATAAGAGATTTTGCATCTGCCTCTCCTGTTGTTGCGTTATAAGTAGCAGCATCATATCCTGTTGGGTCTAAAAATAATTGTCTACGTATATCTGTAGTTGGAATACTTTCATAGAATTCCTTACTTATACGTGTTGGTCTTGTACGAACAATAGATGATGAACTATTATAAGCAATATATGCTTGATATGAATAATAATGTAAAGTCTCGTCTAAAGCTCCATAACTACTCCAAATCCATTCAGATGTTGGAGTAGCAAAACCTCCTTTATAATCAGCTTCACTCATCAGTTTATAACCTTTCTTAGCTAAAGTAGCTTCTCTTAATGCCACATTATAATCTTGCTTTACTAATGCAGCTCTAGCATAAACAGCATGTGACACATTTGCATCGATTAAATAATTTGTATTCCCTCTTTTATAATTACTTTCATTAAACAACTGAATCGCTTCATCTAAATCCTTATATACTTGTGCGTAAACATCATTTTGCGAAGATAAAGGCATCTCTTTTGGATCGTCTGGGGTTAATCTCAATATTAAACATTTATGTTCACCATTATTAGAATCTTGCCAACGATTCCCATATAATTGAAGTAACATGGTATAAGAATATGCTCTATAAGTAAGCGCCTGCGCTTTCAAATACTTCTTTTCATTCACAGGTCCTTCTGCACCATCAACATTTGCTATAATAGCATTTGCATTGGTAATCAATAAATAATAATAATGCCATGGATAATAAGTATAAGTACTTGCACTATTATCAAAGAGTAATCCATTCATTAGAGAAGACACTGATGTTTGATCACGCCTAAAATTATTTCCTGTATATTCTCCATAAAATAACTTTATAGTACCTTCTCCATTATACCCTTGCTCACCTATATGTTGAGTTGTCATAATTCTTGCTAAACCATTTACTGCCATTTCAACATTTTTAGTAGTCTTAAAAGCTGTATTAGGAGAAGTAGAGTTTGTTGGATATGTATCTAAATAATCATCACTACAAGAACCCAAAGTTAATACTGCTGACAGTAAAATGTATTTTATATATTTAATTTTCATCTTTCTAAATATTTACTATAATTAATTAAAAGTTTAAAAACCTACATTTACTCCAAAAATAAATGTTCGAGGAGGAGCCCATGAGTTCATAACTTGACCTGCAAAACTCATCTGTGAATTCATCCCTTTTAACTTTGTAAAAGTCACAACATTTTCAACTGTTCCAGTAAAAGACAAGCTACTAATTCCTAAAGATTTAGTTACTTCTTTTGGCATATCATATCCTAAAGAAATATTCTTAAAAACTAAATAATTACCATTTTGTAAAAAACGATCTGAACGCGAAGATGTATACACATTTCTATCAAAATCTAATACAGGTAATCCATTAGGATCAATTCTATTTGCAGATTTTTCTGTCATACCTTCTGGTGCACCGTTCCAAGATCCTAAAATATTTTTATGTAACGCATGTGGGCTACTACCAACAGACATTAAACTTGCATAAGAATAATCATATACTTTAGATCCTAAGCTATATGTAAACAATGCTGATAGAGAAAAGTTTTTATAATTTAAAGAAGTTGAAAAGCTTCCATCTACTTTAGGAATTGCTGAACCTGCAAATTCTCTTTTTCCATACGTTGTAGATGTTGTATAAGTCACTCCATTAATTTCTCTCAAAAACTCATCAGCAATAGCATCTTTATCTGGCGCAGAACCATTTACGTTAAAATTCTCATCATCAATTACATATAATGCATCACCATACATTTGATCAACACCCACAAATTGGTACAAGTAGAATTCATACATGCTCTTACCTTCCAATCGTTTAAAATCACTTGAAATTATTCCATTCTTTCTATTCTCTTCAGGCAGCTTAGCTATTTTGTTTTTTAACCATGTCGCATTTGCAGCGAAATTCCATCTTAAATCTGCTGTTTTAATAATATCTACATCAAAAGACAACTCTAATCCTTTATTAGAAATACTTCCTACATTACTTGTTATAGAAGAAATCCCTTTAGTGCTAGGAGTATTTGATCCGTTTGATAAAGGCATATTTAAATCAAATAATAAATTTTGAGAACGTTTGTCAAAATATTCAACAGTAAAATTAACTCGATTAAAAAGCCTTCCGTCTAAACCAATATTAAATGATGATGATGTCTCCCATTGCAAATTATCATTCCCATTTTGAGATTTATACAGTCCTGCTTTCCCCCCATTTTTCACAATAGAATACAAAGATTGATATCCATATGTACCAGCTCCACCGTCTTCTCCAACCTCTCCATAAGAAGCTCTTAATTTTAAATAATCAATATGCTTCACTTTGAAGAAATCCTCTGCACTAATAATCCAACTACCTCCAACAGACCAAAAGTTCCCCCATCTATTATCTTTATGAAACTTTGAAGATCCATCTCTACGGAAAGAAGCTTCTGCAAAATACTTATTAGCATAGTTATATTTAGCTCTAGATAAATATCCTTCTGTTCTATATTTAACAGTATAATCATAAATACTACCTGCCTCTGTAAAGTTAATCCACTCATCCATTCCTTCAAAAGTTTGATTAGTTTTCATACCATACAAGTAGCTATAATCATTATTAAAGTTTTCATGCCCAACTAAAACATCAAAATTATGATCACCAAAACTTCTATTCCAATTCAATAACTGTTGAGCTGTATATGTTTTATATCTATAAATATCACGTCTTGAACGTCCATTACTACCTTGTCCATCACCTATCAATGCATTATCATATTTACGAGCTTCACTATTTCTTAAACTCATATCTCCTTTTAAAGAGAATGTAAAATCTTGTAAGAATTTGAAATCTGCAAAGAACTGTCCATTAACAGTATTTTTAATTGATTGCTGATTGTTCTTATTATTTTCCAAAACAGTATGGCGTCCTTCTAATTGACCACGTGTTCCTTCTCCATTATCATAAATTCTTTGCCCAAATTCATCATAAACAAAATCACCTGTAACTTTATCATGAAGATAAACAGGGTAAATTGGAGCAATATTACGTGCAAAATAGAATGGATTTACAATTGAAGTATTATCATCCATAGAAGCTGTTAAACCATGAGATTCTTGATGTGATCCCGTCAAATTAGCTCCTACTTTAATAGCATCATTCACTTTATAATCCGCATTAATTCTAGCAGTAAAACGCTTATAATCGCTATTTTTAACATAACTTTCATTATTTAAAAAGCTTCCTGAAAAATAAGCTCCTCCTTTTTCATTTGCCACACGCCCACTCATATTTAAATCTTGATACATCCCTGTTCTTTCAAGCTCTTTAAACCAATCTAAATCTGATGCATATCCAGATAGAACAGACGCATTAGATACTAACTTACCATCTGGAGTAAATAATTGATCTGCTGGTAAATTATAAATATTAAGTTTCAAATAATCTGGAATCAATGTTTCTGTAGCTAACCTATTAGCCTCTTCTAAGCCATTTTTTGCTATTAAAGAGTTTCTATTAGCTTTCCACATTGTTTCCATATAATCATCTGCTCCTAATTTATCATATTCAGACATACCTCTAGTAAACAAACCTTGTTTAAGGTTTACCCCAAAGAATCCCTTCCCTTTAGAGGCTTTCTTAGTGGTAATTAAAACAACTCCATTAGAAGCTCTATTACCATAAAGTGTTGAAGCTGAAGCATCTTTAAGAACAGACATACTATCAATATCATTAGGATTTAAATCCGATATGCTTCCACCAAAAGGAACACCATCTACAACTAATAATGGAGAATTACTTCCATTCACAGAAGTAAATCCACGAATACGAATAGTTGGCTCAGCCCCAGGCTGTCCAGATGTATTGTTTACTCTAATCCCAGGAGCAGCTCCTTCTAGTGCAGCTAAGGCATTGGTACCAGGTCTTTTAGTAATTTCTGAATTCTCTATAACTGCGATAGCACCTGTTACAGATTCTTTAGTAGCAGTACCATAAGCTACAACAACTACATCCTCCAACACTTGACCATCCTCTTTTAATACTATGTCATAATGTGTCTTTGATGTTAATCTAATTCTTTGTGTTTCATAGAACACATACGAAACAACTAACACATCGCCTTCGCCAGCATTAATTGTAAATATCCCATGATCATCTGCACTTGTTCCGAAGTCAGTTCCCTCTAGAACAATAGTTGCACCAATCAACGGTAAACCGTCAGTGTCTTTTACACTTCCAGTTATTGTCTTTTTTGCTTGTGCAAAAACTACACTTGTTAACACAAGCATAGAAAACGTTAAGTAAAGTTTTAATTTCATAAACATCTTTTTAAGATTATTTTAGCATTGCCAAAAATATAAAAAAATGAATCAAAAAAAACATATACAATATTTATTCAAGACAAACACTTAAAATAAATGTAAATTAAGCCCGAAAAATAGACATTATATTAATTTATTTAACTTAAAATACACTATTTTAAAGATTAAAAACACTCATTTTGCAGGTTTATTTTAACTAAAAATACTCATTTCTTAATTTTTAATTAATATTAACTTAATATATAAAAAATACAATTCATTCTATACTTTACTATATTCTGTATACTTATTTTCATCCTTTTATCCCGTACCTTTACATAACATACTAAAATAAACAACATGACAAAACCATTTAAAGTTGTTGCTTTCGATGCGGATGATACCCTATGGGTGAATGAACCTTTCTTTAATGAAGCTGAGAAAGCATTCTGTATCTTAATGGAAGATTACCTAACACATCAAAGCATCTCACAGATACTATTCAAAACACAAATAGACAACCTACCTCTATACGGATATGGAATAAAAGGCTTTACCCTATCCATGGTAGAAGCAGCTAACATAATCTCAAAGGGAACTGTAAGCCCAAAAGTAATCAGTAGAGTCATAGCTATAGGAAAGGATTTATTAACCAAGCCTGTGGAGCTATTAGATGACGTAGAGCAAGTACTAAAGGAACTTCAAGGAAAGTATAAACTAGTGGTCGCAACCAAAGGTGACTTAAAAGACCAACACCGCAAACTACATAAGTCTGGCTTAGGAGCATACTTCCATCATATAGAAGTCATGACGGATAAAGAAGAAATAGACTATCAGAAGTTACTAGGACGTTTAGATATCAAGCCTGAAGAATTTATTATGATAGGCAATTCTCTAAGATCTGATGTACTCCCTGTATTAGAATTAGGAGGTCACGCAGTACACGTCCCTTTCCATACTACATGGTTACACGAGCATGTCGATCACGAAATAGTACATCCGAACTTTACTTCTATTAAAAAACTATCAGAGATTAAAGAGATACTACTATAAATAAAAAGAGGCTAGTTGATGATCAACTAGCCTTTCACTTACACTTATAAACAATGTATTCTTTGATTAGAATCTATATCCTACGAATACATTAAAACTCTGATTATATATCTTCAGGTTCTTCACACCAGGATTTTCTTCTAACCCAAATGTATTAGAGTTATCGAAGATACTGGCAAATCCTCTACTGTAGTTAGCTCCTACTAAGAACCCACAGTTAAACTGGTACTCAGCACCCACTACGATACCGTAGTCCATCTTCTGTAGATACTGTCCATCTTCTTGATCATCTTCTATACTACCGAAAATACCGTGATCTTTATATGTATTCCCCTCTTCATCTACTGCTGTGATAGAAGAGTATAATAACATATTCACATAAGGACCAGCATATATCTGTAGCCCTCCTACTTTAAACACAGCACTGATTGGATTAAGGCGTAGACTGTGCATTTGCAATTTAGCATCTAGTGTTGCCCCATCCTCAGTCTCTCTATCAAAGCGACCACCATACTGTTGATAAAACAACTCGTGTTTCAGCCCAAAATATTTTCCTAAACTATTATCCACACTCACTCCTACGAAGAAGTTATTGCGGTTACTCACTTTACCATCTATAGCTAAATACTCTAGATCATCTCCTTTAAGCGTAGACTGTATCCAACCTCCTTTTACACTAAAAGTAGTATTCCCTTTTAAATCGTGATTTACATCTTGTGCTATAGCTGTACCTGATACTGCTAACACAGAGCATACACTTAGTAATAAGTTTTTCATACCTCTCATTCTTAAAAATCAATATCCCAAATACCCACTGCGTTCTCTAACTCCACTAGAGCAGATGCATACCCAAATAGTGTCTCTGCATAAGCCTGTTGTGTTTCGTTATAAGTACGTTGTGCATCCAACACTTCTAATAGGCTACTCGCCCCTCTTTGATAGCTATACTTGATCCCTTCGTATACCTGTTTAGCCTCTTCTAACATCCCTTTTTCAAACCTATTGATCTGCTTTTGTTTCGTTAGATAGTTACGATATGCTTGAGTGATCTCTTTCTCTAACTCTAGCTCTATAAAGTCATATTCTAGATGAGCTTGACGTTCCTCGTATAATGCAGTTTTTAATCCTGATTCTTTTCTATTAGAGAACTTCAGCGGAATAGAAAAACCTGCTTTAACCACCGTATTACCAGGTGTAGGAGCAATAGCATTCTTTACAAAAGAGTTGTTCTCTACCCCGAAGTTAAGTCCTAAATCTATCGCACGTTCTGCTTTAGCTAAAGAGACTTGCTTACTCGCTACCACCTTATTCTGTCTAGCGACAAGGAAGTCAGCTCTATTGTTCTGAGCAGTCACAATCAAGTCATCTAAAGAGAATAATCTATCAAACTTGTTGAAGTCTCCCTGAGGCAAATATATCGTATCGTTTCTCTGTTTACTGATCACGTTTCTGATCTCTATCAAGCTATTCTCCCAAGCGTCATCTGCATCTTGTAACTCATTATACATCCCTTTAGCTTCTAAGTTACTTTGGATAGCATCCACTTTGCTGATCTGCCCTAATGTATAACGAATACTATCAGACTTAGCTACTTGCTTCATAGACTCATAAGAGTCGCGTTGTATATCAAACAACATCTTATTCTGCAAGGCTTCTAAATATAAGATAGTAGACTCTGCACGCATAGTCTGGAAGAACTCTTGCAACTCTAATTCTGCTAATGTCTTCTGATCTGCAGCTAAATTCTTTCTTGCCTTGCGCTTACCACCTAATTCTAAATCCCATGATAACTCTGCCTCAAAGCCATAACCCATCTGCATACGCTTCTGTTGATTATCAAACCAACCAAAACTCAGCTCAGGGTCTGGGAACATCTTAGCTGCTTGTACCTCAGCTTCTGCAATATCTATATTATACTTCGCTGCTGCATATCCTAAGTTGTTCATTGACATCTTATGAAGATACTCCTTATATGTCAATGCTGTCTTATCACTTACATTGTCTGTATGAAGTTGTGCTACCACAACTTCATTACAGAACAATGCTAATAATCCTACTAGTATATATTTTCTAATAACATTCATACCTAATCCTAATTTTCGTCTGTTTCACTTTTTACGAAGTCGCTATCACTACCCCATTTGCGTTCTACCATATAATACAAGGCAGGTAATACAAATAGTGTAAGAACAGTAGCGAATAATAGACCATAAACGATCACAGTTGCTAGAGGTCTCTGTACATCCGAACCGATACCTGTAGCTAACGAAGCAGGGAATAACCCTAATACCGCCACTGTAGCCGTCATTAATACAGGTCTGAAACGCTCTTCTGCACCTGTTAGTACTGCCTCTTTTAATGCTATACCTCTTCTGCGGAGATCATTGATATGGGAGATCATAATCACCCCATTCTGTATCGCAACCCCAAACAACGCAATAAATCCTACTGCTGAAGATACGTTCAATGACATCCCTCTAATGTTCAAGGCTAACATCCCTCCAAATAAAGCTAACGGTACAACGATCATCAATAATCCAGCTTGTCTAAACTGTCCAAAAGCTCCGTATAGTAATACAAACATTAAACACAAGGTCAAAGGAACAATTACTGCCAAACGGCTATACGCTCTATTCTGATTCTCGAACTGTCCACCCCATTCGATGTGGAACTTCTCATGATCATACGTGATATTGCTTTCTATCTTTTGTTGCGCTTCTTTTAATAGTGACGCTAAGTCTCTATTACGCACGTTTAGTTTTACAGTTAAGTGACGTCTATTCATCTCACGAGTGATCGTACTCTCTCCTGTACTCGTCTTAACATCTGCTACCTGAGACAGCGGAATCTTAGCACCTGTACTAGACGTCAACATTAAGTTAGCGATCTTCTCTGGTGTATTTCTACTCTCTTCAGTATATCTAGCACTGATGTCATATACTTTATTTCCGATAAATATCTGTGATATTGCCTTACCACCTATAGCCACCTCGATAAGTTCTGCAACGTCAGATACGTTTAATCCATATTGAGCTATCTTATCTCTATTCGCATGGATCTGTAGCTGTGGTAATGGTGGCTCTTGATCTATTGCTAAATCTACCGCTCCATCTACCGTACGCAGTGTACCTAATACCTCATTCGCTATACGTCTAGTCTCGTGAAAATCTTCTCCATATACCTTCACTACTAATTCACTATGCGCTCCAGATATCTTATCCATTACCCCATCGATCATCGGCTGAGCGAACCCAACTGTAAATCCAGGTAAAGACTCATACTCTGCTGCTAACTCTTCGATTAAATCATCTTTAGTCTTACCACGAGGCCATTCTTTATAAGGCTTGATACCTACCGAACATTCGAAATGTGATGGAGTAAATGGGTCTGTTCCATCATCATTACGCCCAGACTGTACCATGATATACGTTACCTCATCATACTTCATAGTTCTAGCACGTAGTGTATCACTCATCTCTTTTGATTTCTCTAGTGAGATACCAGGAGGTAAGGTTACTTGAAGCCAGATAGAACCTTCATCTAATGGAGGTAAGAAATCTTTACCTACCTTCATTGACAATCCTATTGTAATCGCTAAAACAACTAATAACGGTACGAATACTTGCTTTGGCTTATTTACAATCTTGATAATTCTATTGTGATATACATTCGTTAGTTTCTCTAACCACTTATTGTGGTAGATCTTTCTAGGCTTTCTATACACCGCATACGCAAGACCTGGTATCAAAATCAAGGCTACTAATAATGCCCCTATCAAGGCATATCCTACTGTAAACGCCATCGGTGTAAACAACTTCTTCTCTACACGTTCAAAAGCGAATAGTGGTAAGTATGCTGTGATAATAATGATTGTAGCGAAGAAGATAGGCTTAGCTACCTCTTTGGTACGCTGTGCTATAGACTTCTCTTTTAATTCCTCTTCTGGATTGTCCTCCCTCTTCTTCAGTATGGACTCCATCATCACGATAGCACCATCCACTATAATACCGAAGTCAATCGCTCCTAACGAAAGTAAGTTAGCAGGTATATCTGTGAAGTGCATCATGATAAATGCAAACAACAGAGATACAGGGATCGTAATCGCTACTAATAGCGCTCCTCTCCAACTTCCTAAGAATACAATCAATACAATCACTACTAAACTAATTCCTTCGATTAGCGTAGTAGACACAGTATGTAATGTCGTATCTACTAAATCTGTACGATCTAAGAAAGTGTGTATTCTAACACCTTCTGGCAATAAACCATTGTTCAGTTCATCTACATATTGGTGTATCTTATCTAATACTACAGATGGGTTTTCGTGTTTTAATAACAGTACAATCCCCTCGATACTATCAGAATAATCTCTTTCTCTATCTGTAAAACCAAGAATACCTTTGCGCTCTACATTTCCATATTTTAAGCGACCTAAATCGTTTAAGAATACAGGTATACCATCTTCTGCCTTAACAACGATTTTACCTAAATCCTCTAAATCTTTAATCAACCCAATACCTCTCACCACATACCCAAGGTCTCCTCTCGTTAGAACACTTCCTCCTGCATTGACGTTATTCTCTTCTATCGTCTCTGTTACATCGCTTAGCGATAGACCGTATTGTTCTAATTTATGTGGATCTAATTCGATTTGAAACTGAGTAGTGATTCCACCGAAGTTAGTTACCTCAGCTACACCAGGTACTTGATTAAGCTTAGGGATAATCACGAAGTTTTGTAAATCCGTTAATTCTCTAAGACTATAGCCATCTCCCTCTATGATATATCTATATACCTCACCGATAGGCGATGTCAGCGGATCTAATTCAGGAGTCGCATCATAAGGCAACTCTACATCGTTTAATCGCTCTTGGATTCGTTGACGAGCGAAGTAGTCATCTACTCCATCAGCGAATACTATCGTGATCATAGACAGTCCGAATGTACTATTACTACGCATCACGTGCATTCCAGGCATACCATTAAGAGCGCGCTCTATCGGAATGGTAATCTGTAATTCTATCTCTTCTGCTGCCAGCCCTGGCACTTGTGTTACTACTTGAGAAGTAGTATCTGCTATATCTGGATAAGCTTCTATTGATAATTGTTTCCAAGAATAATATCCAAATATACACAGCAAAGCAAACAACGCTGCTACAAGCCATCTTTTGTGAATAGCTGTATCTATTATACCTTTCTTCATTGTATTATTGTTTATTATTAAATAGCTTGTGGCAAGTAGATTCCTCCTTCACTTACTACCTCATCTTGTTTGTCTAATCCTGATAGGATAACGGTCTTATCTCCAGACACTCCTCCGATCACGATGCTCTTCTTAGCATACTTATTCTCTCCTACCTTCACGAATACGAATGAGTTATCTTCACCTTGTAAGACTGCTCTAGAAGGCACTAAGATTACTGGTTCTGGTTGATCGATAAAACGAACACTCACATACATACCCGGTTTTAGAATTCTCTTCTCATTATCCACTTCTATCAGTACATCTATACTTCTAGTCTCCTCATCCACGATCTCGTTGATATGATAGATAGTACCCGATAGTGGAGCATCAGGATATGCTGCAAGTTCCACTTGTACTTTGTTTAGTTTAGCTAAGTGATTGATATCTTTTTCTTTCACTTTACCTACTATCCATATTTTACCTAGTGAAGCGATCTTCACTACTGGGTCAGCCTCATCGTTAATGAACTGTCCTATCACTAGGTTGTTCTCTAAGACCTCTCCAGCTATAGGAGAGCGCACTGTCAATGCCTGTCCTAGTACTAGTGAGCTAGCATCTACACTATATATCTTTAATGCTGCACGAGCGTTATCATAAGCCGCCTTAGCGATAGAGTATTCTGTCTCTGCCTCTTCGAACTCCTGTCTTACCCCAACACCGTTGTTCAGTAAGTCTTCTTGTCTTTTAAGGTTTAGAGCTGCTTGTTTAAACTCTTGTTTTGAATCGAAGTAATCCTTTTGAGCCTCAAAATAGTCAGGTGAAGACACTTCAAATAAAGGAGTATTCTCACTCACTTTTTGCCCAAGTTTGATAAATGATTTGACTATTCTCCCTGAGAAAGGAGATGCTATTTCTGCATAATGGTTGGGAATAGCTTTCACTACCCCAGCAGTAACTAGATCGAAAGTAAAGTCTTCTTCTGATACCTTACTTGTTTTTATTCTGTCTTTTA
Organism: Myroides odoratimimus; assembly: GCF_001485415.1. Lineage (GTDB taxonomy): Bacteria > Bacteroidota > Bacteroidia > Flavobacteriales > Flavobacteriaceae > Flavobacterium > Flavobacterium odoratimimum. The sequence goes on along the minus strand of NZ_BCMQ01000002.1, from coordinate 240,742 downwards.
GATTTGAAGTTTCAGTTAGAGTGATGATCTTATTTTCTACTGTAAACTGAGCACTATCTGCTGCCTGCTCTTTCTTCTCAGAACAATAGCTCAATAATATGCTAACTCCTAAAATACCTGCTAGTTTTAATGTTTTAGCCATTATGTTTATTTTTAATTAATACCTTATTTATTATTTCACTAAGTTTTTATCTTAAAAACACTTTAAAGTTACTTCATAATACGGAGATTCCATATTAAATAACGAAGCATTTTATGAATTTTTATTATCCTTCTGCTGACAGATCGCATCGAGAGCGTAATTTTTGCATTCCTTTTTATATAATTTATGTTAAGTGTAATCTACAATAATCATGCTACTTTAGGTTGAAAAAATGAGCTGCTATACTAAAGTAAATCAGTAACCCCGATATATCTACGATCGTAGTGATAGCTGGGCTAGCTGCTACTGCAGGGTCTCCGTTAAACCTGCGAACCAACATCGGCAACAAAGCTCCTATTATCGTAGAGGTAATCACCTGTAGCGACAGGGCTAACGCGATCACTCCTCCTATGGACGCTAGTGTGTAACCTGTCGGAATCTCTGTCCCCCAGTTTAGAAACACTACGATACCAAAAGCGACTAAACCAAGAAAACAAGATAACATCAGTGCTATCCTTAGCTCTTTCCACAATACCTTTAGCCATGACTTTACTGTAATCTGCCCTAGTGCCAGTGATCTGATCACTACTGTCGCAGATTGACTCCCTGCATTACCTCCTGTAGAGGCTATCATCGGCATGTATAAGGCTAGAATCATCAGCTGCATTAATGTCGCTTCATAACTGTAGATGATCATCCCTGCTCCTATCCCGATTACTGCTAGTGTCACTAGCCAAAACACTCTCTTCTTAAAATGGTTGAATATACTCGTCTGATTATAATCAGACTCCTCATTCGTACCAATGATTCCCATGAAGCGTTCCATATCTTCTGTATGTTCTGCTTGTATCACATCTAGTGCCTCATCATGTGTCACTATTCCTACTAGCTGTTTCTTATCGTTTAGTATCGGCAAGGCTACTAGCTGATACTTATCTATTTTCTTCGCTATTGACTCACTGCTATCACTTAAAAAACCAAATACAAACTCTGTATGTAATTCGTCCTTAACTAATACATCAGGCTCAGCTATGATCAAATCTTTTAAAGTAATAAAGCCTACTAAAGTCTTATCCTCATTCACTACATATACATAGTATATCGTCTTTTTAGAAGGAGAGTCTTTGCGCACTTGTTGTATCGCTTCGAAGCACGTCATGTCTTTAGATACTGTAGCGAAATCTGTAATCATGATTCCCCCCGCTGTATGCGCAGGATACGAACTAAGTGCTAGCACATTCTCGCGTATATTCTTCGTTAGATAAGGTAGTAAGTCTACCTGCTCCTGCTGTGTCATCAGCTGAAACAGATCTGCTCTAGCATCTGATGGCATCTCTTCGAATATCCTAGCGAATAGCTTCTTACTCACTCTCTGAAAGAATCCTAACTGCTTCACCAACGGAAATTCTGCAAAAATCTCCCCTTGCTCTGCTATTGTAAACTCATTAAACACAAGAACCAAATCATCATTAGCCACTCTACTCAGTAGCTCGCTGATGTCGATAATAGGCATCTTCTTGATCACAGGCAGCATCATCGTTATCTTCTTCATACTGTTCATATCAGTTGCTATCTTCTGTAGATTTTTTAAATCTCTGTTATGCATTCTCATAATACCTCAGTTTTTAATAGATTAATACGCTGTCAATTCCCATGTCACTTCTGATACTCCGTATTCTAAAGACACTTTACTCGTGATCTGCTCTAGAATATCATCTTTCTTACCGATGCATAGTATCTCAAACTTCAGGTAAGAAAAAGCAGGATTGCCATTATCTGTACTTTTTAATGAACGTAGCTGAAGATCTTTCTGAGCGCGTAGATTCTCTAACACCATTACTCTGATATGATTCTCTACCTGCTCTTTACATCCTACGATAATCTCGTAATGAACCTCAGCTGAGTCTGTCTCACTCTCAAAAGAGAGTTTATTAATCATATTGCCAATAGGTCTAAGCGAAATATGTGCTAATAAAATCAATACTGTCATCGCTATCGCTTCCATCCATAAGCCTACAGCACACATAGACCCTACTGAAGCCGAACACCAGATCGTAGCAGCAGTGTTCAGTCCACGGATACTGAATCCGTCTTTCATAATCACTCCAGCTCCTAAGAATCCGATACCACTTACTACATAAGAGGCTACTCTCCCCACAGCCATATCTCCGATGGTATACGCCATCAACACGAAGCCTGCTGCACCGATACTCACTAGCGTATTGGTTCTTAGACCCGCACTTTTTTGTCTCACTTGTCTCTCTGCCCCGATAAGAGCTCCTAAAATAAAAGCAAGAGCTAATCTTCCTATAAATACTGTAATTAACATGATAACTATTTTTTTGCTCTTTCTGAGCTACATTGTTATCATGCATATTCAGAAAGAAGGTTTAACATTCCCGTTTAACTAATGTGGACTCTGTTTCCATCTCTTATTTTTTTTGACTTGGCAAAAGTAGGTATTACCCCTTCTAGAGGCTATTAGAAAGCTTTTAGAAAAAAATTAGAATCCTATTAGAATACCCACATATAGCGTTCCAAAAGCGATAAAATCATCACTCTGCTTGACATTATTTCGTTTTAAGTTCACATGATTGCCTAATGATATAGGTATGATAGGCTAGTGATGGGCTATTTTTGGTACTTATAAGCCGACCAAATGCCCATCACTAGCCGACCACATGCCGACCACACCTACCGAAAAAGGACAAAAAAGACATTCAACAAGATTAGAACAACCTCTAATAGCTAATCATAAGGAGAAACAACACTACAAAAAAAAGCACCCCTACTAGGAGTGCTTTCTGCTATTATATGGTTGTACTATAAGGTTATCGTAAACTCTGTACCTTTATTTATCTCTGAAATGACTGTAATAGTACCTTTATGTAAATCAATAACTTTCTTGGTCAATGAAAGTCCGATACCATTTCCATCTAAGTGTTTTCCGTTCTCACCTCTAAAGAATGGTTTAAAGATCCCGTCTAGATCCTCTGCACTCATCCCTAATCCTTCATCAGCTATCTTGATCACTACAGCATTATTCAGATTAGAAATACTCACCTTGCCATGATGATTATCGGAGTACTTACACGCATTCTCTAACAAGTTAATAATCGCTACTTCCAGTAAGTAAGGGTTTGCTCGTACCGTCACTAACTCTTCGCTGTCTATCTCTTCATCTATCATAAAGCTAAAGGTATATGCAGCATTTCCCCTCTGTATCTTCTGACAGGCATCTAATATCACCTCATCTATTCTAGTAGGCTTGAATACAATCTCGGTAGGATCATAACTCGCCTTCGCGAAGTCTAATAAACTATTCGATAATCGTACCAATTTCTTCGCATCTGATAAAGCGTTCTCTATTGTTCTGATATAGCTAGCGGTGTCTTGTTCTTTAGAAAGTGATAACTCTAACTCTGCTATCACTGCTGCTAATGGAGTGCGTAGCTCATGTGAGATATTCGACACGAACTGCTTCTGCGAATCAAAAGACTGTTCTAGTCGGTCTAACATCGTATTAAATGTATTTCCTAATCGGCTCAGCTCATCCTGATTAGCCTCAGTACTCACTCGCAAATCTAGATTAGTAGCCGTGATATTATTAATCTCTTCATTCATTAGCTTCAATGGACGTAGAACACGCTCTGCAAAGAAGCTTCCCACAAAGAAAATAACAATCAAGGACACAATGCTCAACACGAGTATCGTCAGAAAAAGATTGTGCAGCTTCGTATATCCGTACTGATCTAGAGCGATGGCTGTGATTACATAGTCCTGACCTCCACTGTTATACACTATACCAATCACCTGCCAGTCATCTTGGAATAGGTGTACACGTCCTTGTGAAGCGATCTGATCGATCATCTCTTTAGTCTCCTTGACACTATCGATTTCTTCTGCATCGTGGTATAATAGATTAAAGTCAAAGTCATATACAGCTACCTGTACCTCATTGATGACTTCATTATTATATCTGTATATCTTATGTAGTGTAGATGACTTTACCTCTGTCTCTAGATATAGCTTAGCCTTAGTGATGGCTTCCTTCTCTAACTCTTCAAAGAACTCCACTTCCCTATTCTTAGACGATGACCAATACACTACTACAGCAAATACTAATAATATAGATGCCACTAGTAAGGTAAACAATAAGGTAAGTCTAGTCTTAATTCTCATTACTCTTTAGTATAAATCCCATACCAGATTTGGTATGAATCACTTTCTTAGAAGGGTCTATTTCTATCTTTTTGCGCAGATAGTTGATGTATACATCGATAAAGTTAGTTCCTGTATCGAAGTGTGTATCCCATACTTTCTCAGAAATCTCTGTTCTAGATAGTACACGCTCAGGATTCTCCATCATATACTGCAGTAGGTTAAACTCTTTAGGAGTCAGATGTATCTCTTGTCCGTTTCTCTTAAATACCTTTTCGTTTAGGTCTAATTCTAAATCTGCATATTTTAAAAGATGAGCGTCAGTAGACTGTATATGTTCGAAGCGCTTAAGCAATGCACGTATACGTACATAAAGTTCTCTTAGCTCAAATGGCTTGACTAAATAGTCATCTGCCCCTGCATCGAATCCCTCTACCTTATCATCTGTAGTACCTAGTGCTGTAAGCATAATGATAGGGATATGAGGTAAGGTAGCCTTAATCTCCTTACACAGATCGATACCATTGATCTTAGGTAAGATTACATCTGTTATGATTAGTGCATACGGTTTCTGCAAGGCAAGTTTCTTCCCTAAGTATCCGTCATAAGCTACATCTACTTCAAAGTTTTGTTCCTCTAGACTGCGCTGAAGTAATTCTGCTACGCGAATATCATCTTCGATAACTAATATTTTATCCACTGTATTACTACTTAAATTATCCTGTAGCAAGGTAAGGCTTTTTTAAAAAATGAGATGTAAGACTTTAATTATAAAGTTAAATTACAGTGTACTAAATAGTTGCTAAATCCTGCCCTACATATTGCCTACAAAGGATTAGCACAAAAAAAAGTCGCTCAAAATTCTTGCGAATATTGAGCGACAACAGAAATAATAAAACTTTACTTACTGCCTAGAAAAACTAATTCTGAAACAGCAATTTCGGTAACATAGCGCTGATTACCATCTTTATCTTCAAAGCTACGATTAACTAACTTACCTTCGACAGCAATTTCTTTTCCTTTATTAACAAACTTTTCAACAATGTCGGCTAGCTTCCCCCAGACTGTAATATTATGCCAATTACAAGATTCTACTCGTTCTCCAGCATCGTTATAATACACATCATTTATCGCAAGTGAGAAGGTAGCACGCTTTTTATTTGATTTATACATTTTCACTTCTGGGTCTTGTCCAACCCTGCCAATTAATTGCACTTTGTTTTTTATTGAACTCATAACTGTTTTTTTTAATGGTTAATATTTTATTACATATAGCTTTGTTCAATAGAAACAATATCAAAAATAGCCCCATTTTTTAACACTTATTTGAATATTTAACCAAACTTCTCATTTACTTTGTTTTCTTTTATTCGTAAATTGCAAACAAAAAAATTCATTATGGAGACTACTATCAATAAAGTAGAATTAAGAAATTTATTAATTGACGATTATTTAGAGCTAAAAAAATCAATGCTCGAATCATACCAAGGGCTAGAAGATTCGTACTGGAACAAAGATGAAATCGAACAATTATTAGAAGTCTTTCCAGAAGGACAGCTTGTCGTTTTAGTAGATGGTGTTGTAGTAGGGTCAGCTTTGTCACTTATTATTGATGAAAAACAGGCAATGTCTGCCCATACCTATGAGCAGATTACAGGATATTCTACCTTTAGCACGCATAATCCGGAAGGAAATGTACTATATGGTATAGACGTATTCATCCATCCTAAGTATAGAGGACTTAGATTAGGAAGAAGGTTATATGATGCGCGTAAAGAAATGTGTGAACAGTTAAATCTGAAGTCTATCGTATTCGCAGGGCGTATCCCTAAATATTCTAAATATGCTGATGAGCTAACGCCTAAGCAATATCTAGAAAAAGTAAAAACAAAAGAAATACACGATCCTGTGATGTCATTCCAGATGGCTAACGACTTCCACATGGTACGCCTAATGCGCAATTACCTAGAGGGAGACACGAGTTCTAAGGAATATGCAGTACTTCTAGAGTGGAATAATATCTACTATGAGAAAGATGTACAGCTGATCAATGCTAAAAAAAGTGTAATCAGACTAGGGCTGATACAGTGGCAGATGAGACCGCTAAACGATCTACAAGAGTTCTTCGATCAGGCAGAATTCTTTATCAATGCGGTATCAGACTATGAGAGTGACTTCGCTATGTTCCCAGAGTTGTTTACAGCACCACTTATGGCTGACTATAACCACTTATCTGAGGCAGATGCAATACGTGAATTAGCAAGATATACTGACTCTATACGCAAGAAGTTTCAGGAGTTTGCTATCTCTTATAATATCAATATCATCACAGGAAGTATGCCATACTTAGTAGATGGTATCTTATATAACGTAGGATTCTTATGTAAGCGAGATGGTACATACGAGATGTATTCTAAGATCCATATCACTCCTAACGAAGTACACTACTGGGGTATGAGAGGAGGATCTAAGATACAGACCTTCGATACAGACTGTGGTAAGATCGGTATCATGATATGCTATGATGTGGAGTTCCCAGAATTGTCTAGATTACTAGCAGATCAAGGGATGGATATCTTATTCGTTCCATTCCTTACAGATACGCAGAATGGATATACTCGTGTGAGAAACTGTGCTGCTGCTAGAGCGATCGAGAATGAGTGTTATGTGGCGATAGCTGGATGTGTGGGTAACCTACCGAAGGTGAATAATATGGATATACAGTTCGCTCAGGCAGCTGTACTTACTCCATCTGACTTTGCCTTCCCAACAAATGGGGTAAAAGCAGAAGCAACACCTAATACAGAGATGACACTTATCGTAGATGTGGATGTAGACTTACTAAAAGAACTACACGAGCACGGTAGTGTACGTATCAAAAAAGATAGACGTACGGATCTATATCAAACTAGAGCTCTGAAATAATACAATCCAATATATACTAACTAAGGGGTGATCTGAATGGTCATCCCTTTTTTTATTATGCAAAAACCTAATAATCACCACATTAAAACAGGTATAAATACTAACTAAAAAATCATCTTTTAGATAAATAATCAGAACAATATTTTTATTTTTATCTCGATTATGACGGAGGATATAGGGTATCTAAATGAAGAAGACATCATACTAAAACTAACTGTGGCAAGAATATTGTTATCCCAATAAAAAAGACTTATATGAATCAGTACATTAAAGCCTTCTTACTGCTAACTCCACTAATCTTCTCATCATGTATCAAGGATGAGGAACTAGATACGAATGCAGACATTCTAGAGGCATATATTCCTTCTGAGTATCTAAAGACAGATCCTATTATCACGAATACATCTGTAGAATTTAGAGTAAAAGCGAATGTTGATTTAGAAAAACAAACACCTTTCTTTATCATCTCGCCTAATGCTACTATGGATCCTCCTAATGGTACAACAAGGGACTTCAGAAATAGTCAGGAAGTTATCGTAACAGCACAAGATCAAAGTTGGAAAAAGAAGTATATCGTTAGCTTCACGAGTGATGAGCTAAGTACATTATACACCTTTAACAATGCAGAACTTACAAATAAAAACAGATACTATAGATTCTACGAAATAGGCTCTAATGGAGATAAAATATACGACTGGGATAGCGGTAATGAGGGATACTCTACTGTAGCAGGAAACACGCCACCAGAAGGATACCCTACTACGATAGCACCTGGTAGAAGAGGTGGTCTGTCTGTAAAGATGCAGACGGTCTATACTTCAAAAACGGGACAGATAGCAGGTAACCCTATAGCTGCCGGTAACTTATTCCTAGGTACTTTTAAACTCAATCCTCTGTTTCCTATTAAATCTACCAAGTTTGGGCTACCCTACACAGGTGAGCTACCTAGTAGTTTAAGAGGTTCGTTTAAATACACTGCTGGTAAAATCGTGACAGACAGTAACTATAACGAGATACCTGGTGCAAAAGACACTTTTGATATCTATGCAATATTATTTGAAACACAAAAGAAAAACAACTTCCTAGCAGGTGATCACGCTTTTAAAGATCCTAGAAATGTAGCTATCGCTAGAATAGAAGCTAAAGATAGAATAGAGACAAACTTGTGGACGGAGTTTAATGTCCCGTTTGTGCTAGTACCTGGTAAGACCTATGATCCACAGAAAGATTATATACTCGCTATCGTGATGACATCTAGTATAGATGGAGCGGACTTTAAGGGCGCAGTAGGCAGTACACTGCTAGTAGACGAGATAGAGTTAGTTTATGAAAAAGATAATAAGGAATAAGATGGGATTACTACAGAGATATAGTATTTGTTTAATCCTATTGATAGGAATAAACACAGTGTCTTTCGCTCAAACTAAAGACACAACAGGATTTAAAGCTTTCTTTAAAGAAAATATAGAATACCAACTAAGAGGACAATTCAGCATAGGAGGAAGTACTCCACTCGGTATGCCTGCTGAGATACGAGAGATCAATAGCTATAACCCTACGCTGCAATTAGGACTAGAGTTAAACGTCACTAAATGGTTGAGCAATGACCACAAATGGGGAATCCGTACAGGGCTGCGCATGGAAGGTAGAGGTATGAAAACAGATGCTCGTGTAAAGAACTATTATACTCAGATAGATGGTGGTGATGGAAAACAAACCAAAGGGTACTTCACAGGAAACGTAAAGACTACGATGAAAAACTCTTATATAACCTTTCCTGTATTAGTAGCCTATAATGCATCTGAGAACTGGAATGCCTATGGAGGACTGTATCTATCAGGCTTAATAGACAAGGACTTTACAGGATATGTGTATGATGGAGTGTTAAGAGAAGGTACACCTATCGGTACACCTGTAGAATTCGAAGGAGATGCTAAAGGCGACTATGACTTCTCTGAGGATCTAAACAGATTTCAATATGGAGTACAAGTAGGAGGTGAATACAAGCTAAATACACATTTCCGCATATTCTCAGATCTAAACTGGGGACTGAATGGTGTCTTCAAAAAAGACTTTGATGCTATCTCTTTTAAAATGTATAATATTTACTTAAATCTCGGTTTTGGGTATACGTTCTAACGTTAAAAAAACATTAAACTATGAAGGTCAATCGTATAGATTGACCTTTATTATTTAAAAACCATTTGAAACATTCTCACAGTGTTTTTCATTTTCTCAATGAATAGGCAAACTTTAAGAGTACAAAAAACCGAATCACTTACAATAATATCAAAACAAGAAGTTGTCCTCATATCTTTAACGTATTTAAAGGAAACGACTATTAGAGTGATAATCCTTATCTTTGTATGTTCGTTTGTTATTTGACAGTTAATTAAACATTAAGTTATCATTAAATAGCAAGCAATAATTTTATATAACATAAATAATACAATACTTATGAGAATAAACTACTTATTATTCGCCCTATTAACAACCATAGGGATCACGTTCTCTTCTTGTATAAAAGATGAGGCAGACACAATGGAATCAGACATTACTTCTGCAACAATTGAAGATGCGAATAAGTTCTTACTTACTACTCCAACAATTACTAATAATAATGTGTTCTTTAGACTTCTTCCTGACGTAGACGAAAGAGAGTTTGCACCGCTATTTAAATTATCGGACGGAGCAACTATCACTCCTGAAAATGGGTCAAAACAAAACTTCTCTAAAGGTCCAGTACAGTACGTTATTACATCACAAGATGGTAAATGGAAAAAAGCATACAATGTAAGTTTCTTGACAAATACGTTTATTACACATTATGATTTTGAGAATGTACACACAGAAGTGACTGAAGGGCCAGAAGGACAATACCACGAATTCTTCGAGGTACTTCCTGATGGTATGACAAAATACGACTGGGCTAGTGGTAACCAAGGCTATAATATGCTGGCAGAAACATTACTAGAAGACGATCAAGAGCTATCACCAGCAGTATACCCGACTTTCTCTATTAATGATGGATACAAAGGTAAAGGAGTAAAAATGGTAACTAGAAGTACTGGACCTCTTGGTAGTATGATGGGGTCTCCTATCGCAGCAGGGAACTTATACTTAGGTACTTTTAATTTTACATTCCCAGCTATTAAATCTACAAGATTTGGTATTCCTTATAGTACAGGAATTAATATGCCTAAAACATTAAAAGGATACTATAAATATAAAGCTGGAAAAGACTTTACAATCACAAGCAAAGAAGGATCTGCACTAACTAAAGATGCATGGGATGCATATGCTATTATCTTTGAAAAAGGAGACAATCCTAAAAAAGAATTCTTAGCAGGTGACCACAAATTCTTAGATCCTAGGATGGTTGCTATCGCAAGATTAGACGATAAGAACAGAGTTGAAACTGATGAATGGACAAAATTTGAAATCCCATTCCAAATGGTAGAGGGGAAAACTTTTGATCCGAAGGCTAACTATATGATTGCTATCGTATTCTCTGCAAGTGTGGAAGGAGATATCTTCAATGGAGCTGTTGGTAGTACTCTACAAATTGATGAAGTTGAATTAGACTTCGATAAGTAATATTAGTACAATACATAATTAAGAGACAATGAAAAAAATAATATATACGTTAATATTCTCATTAGGAATACTGACTACTACTTCTGCACAAAATCAAGAAGAATCAAAAGCATCAGACAAAAATTCTTTTGAAAAGTTCTTTACAGAAAATATGGATTACCAGATAAGAGCACATTTTAGTATCGGTGGTTCTTCTCCTCTAGGTCTTCCAAGAGAAATACGAAAAATCAATAGTTACAACCCAGGATTACAGTTAGGATTAGAAGCTAATGCTACGAAATGGTTAACTGATGATAAACAGTGGGGAGTTCGTTTAGGTCTGCGCTTTGAAGGGAAAGGAATGACAACGAAGGCAAATGTAAAAGGTTACTTAACAGAGATTATACAAGACAACTCTAAAGTAAGAGGTTACTTCACTGGAGATGTAAAAACGAAGGTGAGAAACACTTATCTAACCGTACCTGTAAATGTGGTGTATTCTATCAATGATAACTGGAATATCTATGGAGGGCTATATTTCTCAGCTTTAATAGACAAAACATTTGATGGATATGTATCGAATGGTCATCTAAGACAAACTGACCCTAATGGTATTAAATTAACTTTCGAGGATGATAGTAGTGCTCCTTATGACTTCTCTGATGAAGTACGCAAATTCCAATGGGGTACTCAAGTAGGTGCTGAATGGAAGATGAATAATCACTTCTTTTTACTAGGAGAGTTATCTTATGGATTTAATGGAGTATTAAATAGCGATTTTGACGCTATATCATTCTCTATGCACAATATATACTTAAACTTAGGGTTTGGGTACCAATTCTAATTGAAGTGTCTTAAAACACAAATAAAAAGGCTTGTAGAAAACTCTACAAGCCTTTTCTTATTTCAATAGAATAGATTATTCTAACTATTTTACTAATACTTCTTTAGCTACTTTATCTGTACCGTCTATTTCTTCTGTAATCTCTAAACCTAATATCTTAGCGATAACAGGATATACATCGATGTTCTCAAATGTTCCTATTGTCTTCCCTGATTGAAACTGTGGACCTTTAGCTAAGAAAATAGCATGCATCTCCTTAACAGAGTTTGGGTCAAAACCATGACTTCCTGCTAATTTTCTGTTAGTGAAATAGTATGGAGCTTCCGCTGTTACCACGATATCCCCTATTCTACCAAAGCGATCATGCTCTTTGCTAAAATGAAACTCTTTAGGTAGATCTTCTGTTTTATACACTTTCATGTGTTTAGGGTTACTCGCTTTTTTAATCTTCTTATAGTACTTGTCTATCTGAGTCTTATCATTGATAAAAGCACTTATATAAGTACCATTACTCGCTAGTTTCATCTCATCTCCTTTTAACTTTAAAGGAAAGCTCAATAGCGTTTCTTGGTCAAGTGCTAGCATTCCGTGATCAGAGACAATCACATAGTTCACAGGTAAGTTTAACTTATCTACTGCTGCTACAAGTTTCTCTATAGATTGGTCAGCATAGTGAACTGCTTCTTTTGTCTCTTCTGCATCTGGTCCGAATCCATGACCTGCATGATCTACTTCTGGTAAATAGAAGGTAATGAAGTGAGGTCTTTTCTCTTCTGGTAATGTCAACCAATTCACTACTTCATTAATACGTCCATCCATATCAAACTTCTCAGAGTAAGCATAGTAATATGATGGTAAAGTCCCTTTAATAGGTGCTTCAGATCCAGGCCAATAGTAACATGCACTCAACATTCCTTGTTGCTCTGCTAATACCCATAATGGTGTACCTCCATACCAAGCAGGGTCGTGTACAGCTTTAGCATTTCTAAGAGAATATCTCTCCTCTATCTTTGGATCATACATATTATTACCAACTAAACCATGGTGTGAAGGATATAGTCCTGTCGCTATCGTATAATGGTTAGGGAAAGTAACTGATGGATAAGATGGTTGCATAGACTCTGCTCTCACACCTTCTTTTCCAAACTTCTCTAAAAACTTCGTTCCAAACTTCTCGATATAATCGTAACGGAAACCATCAATAGAGATCAAGATAACATAAGGTTTATCTACTTGTTTACTATCGTTAACTCGATTTTCTACTACGATTTGTTTTTGTACTTCTTGAGCAGAAACAGTGCTAGACATTGTCAAACACAACCCGAAAGTTAATAGGGGAAATAGTATTTTTTTCATGTTGTTTTGTTTTTCTTGACCAAATATCCGTAGATAAATTTATCCTTACAAAGTAAATTCCTATTTTTATAACTATTTTAAAAATTACACCACTTAATATGAAACATATAAGCATACTCGGTAGTGGATGGTTAGGTACACCATTGGCCGAAAATTTAATAGAAAAAGGATATCACGTCAAGGGCTCGACCACTACTCTAGCCAAAATGAATATCTTAGAGGAACATCAGATCAAGCCTTATCATATTAATCTATATGAAGATAATGTTCAGTTTTTAGATTCATTCATTGGCAATGCTGAACTTCTTATCATTACTATCCCTCCTATTAGAGATGAGCCTCAACCAACGTATGCTGAGAATTTTAAAAAGTTACTTCCTTATATTCGTAAACACAATATCAAGAATGTTATCATGATGAGTTCTGTATCTGTATATGCTCCACAAAACGAAGAGATCACAGAAGACAATCAACTATTCTCAAATGAACCTACAGCAGTACAGATTAGAGAAGCTGAAGATGTACTATTAAATGAAGATGGAATCAACACTTGTATCTTACGCTTAGGTGGATTATTCAGTGAAGAAAGAAAACCAGTAGACTACATCGTTCGAAGAAATATATTAGAGAACCCTGAGTTGCCTATTAATATGATTCATCTTAATGATATTATCACGCTATCTACTGCCATTATAGAAAAGGGATTCACAGGTAACCATATCTACAATATCGTATCACCTAAATATAAAAACAGGTTAGATTATTACACACAAGAGGCGACTAAACACAGTCTAACTTTACCTCCTATAGGAGAGAATAATAGCGCTTTTTACAAGAAAATCAGTGGAAATAAAATCGCTATGGCTACTGATTTATCGTATAAATTTTAGATAAAAAAAAAGCAATTATTCAAATATATGTTCTAGATTTTTCTAGTTAATCAATAGAAATGTATCATTAATTCTATTGTTATAAAAATAATTTACCATCATTTTTTTTAGTATCTTGTATGCTACAAGAAAGTCTTCTATTATGAAAAAGATATTATTTCCAACTGATTATTCAGAGACTGCAAACAATGCTTTTAAATATGCACTGCAGTTAGCTAACTATAGAGAGGCTGAGCTCTATGTATTACATGTCTATGATCCTCCTATTATATCGGGTGGTATCAGTCCACATCTAGTGGAAAATGTTATTAAGAAAAACGATTTTGAGAAACTGGAACAATTACATGCGAATAGCCCTGCACTTATCGAAACAAGACGTGAGCTAAACTTAGAACATGTACCTGTATTCTTTAAAGTAAAAGAGGGATTACTAATCCCTGAAATACTGAATGCTATTGAAGAAAATCACATTGACTTTCTAGTAATGGGTACTGATGGAGCGAATGCTAGTTTTCACAAAAAACTATTAGGATCTAATACTATCAATACAATTACAAAGGTAGATATACCTGTATTAAGTATTCCTAAAGAAGCTCATTTTAGAGATCTAAATAATATCATCTTTACTTCTCGCTTTGAACAAGAAGAGGAAGCTACGCTTGATGACCTTATTAAAGGTGTTGAAGCCAATAAAGCACATTTAAAAATAGTTCATGTTAAATCAAAAGGGTGTGTCTCATGCGAAGAGATATATAATAAATGGAAAGAGAAGTATAAAGATGCTCCTGTCAGCTTCCATATATTCAATGCAGAAAATATAGAGAAGACACTACTTGACTTTATAGAACATGAACCTGTAGATCTAGTAGCAACGATTAAAAGAAACAAAACTTTTATAGAGAATATCTTATCTAAGAGCGTTACACAGCACTTAGCTAAACGCTTAAAAGTTCCTTTCTTTGTGTATAAATCTAAGAAGTAAATCGCTTTAAAAGTAAAGAGGTTAGCCAATGGCTAACCTCTTTACTTTTATACTTACTCTTTATTTTCTTCTTCTATGTTTATCTTTTCGGGATAAGTCTCTTCTCCTAATAAATACCCCCAAGGTCTTAAACTATCTACGCGATCACATATAATCTTCATTATTGCTAAAGTAGGTATGGCTAATAACATACCTGATATTCCCCATGCCATCTCTCCTAAAATAAGTCCTACTATCACGGCCAAAGAATTGACTTTAACTTTAGAACCAACTATTTTAGGCATCACAATATTACCATCAATAGCATGGATAACAACAAAGGCTATTAACACAAATAACACCTTGGCTCCAGAAGCTGACGCAAATGTCACTAAAATAGTAATAACTAAAGCGATTAGAATACCGATATAAGGTAATACATTCAATACTCCCGTAATCAATGCTAGCATAAACGAATACTTAATATCTAGTATTAAAAACGCTATAAATGCTAATGTAGTAACGATCATCATCTGTAACATCAACCCTACTAAATACTTCTTCACCATATTCTGAATCGCATGTATCGTATCTAACACTTTATCCTTGTGATCACTGTGAAATAACATTAATACAAAGCGTACCAAATGTCCCCTATAGATCAATAGGAATACTGAATATAAGAACGTGAATACAAGAAACATTAATAAAGTAGACAAAGAACTCATAGCGGCTCCTAATATATCTGTACCTGTCTTTAGTGAATTAGATGCAGCTGATTCTAAGTAATTCATTTGATTCTCCTTCGCAATACCAAACTTACTATACACCCATTCTTGGATATTAGAGACTCCTTCTAACAACTGCTGTTGGAATGCTGGCCAATCATCTTGTAAGTGTGTTAATTGCATTCCTATCAGCAATAGAACACTACTCAAAATAAGCAAAGCTAAGACTACAACTACTATAGAAGCAATACCACGAGAAAATCTAAATTTCTTCTCTAAAAACTCACTAAAAGGAACTAATAAAGAAGCTACCAATACACCTAAAAACATAGGTACAAATATGTTCTCAAGTAAAATAGCGATATAACTAAATACAACCAAGCTAAGTAAAACACAGGTTATCTTTAGATACAAAGGGAATTGGACAAACTTATTCATGTACATTTTTTATATAAAAATAAACAATTACAGACTTAATCAACATATATACATTCAGAAATAAAGAAGCTGAAATAAAAAAAGAGCTCTTAGAGCTCTTCTATTTAATTTTTATATTGTCATTTCAGGAATATCTCCCTCAATGATTAAAGTAACCTCAGTAGCCTTTATAATGTCTTCTACAGATACTCCTGGTGCTCTTTCTAATAGCTTAATACCTTGATCTGTTACTTCCATAACAGCTAACTCTGTAACTATCTTTTTAACACACTTCACACCTGTTAAGGGTAATGTACATTCTTTTAATATCTTAGACTCTCCAGCCTTATTCACATGCATCATCGCCACAATGATATTCTCTGCAGAAGCTACTAAATCCATAGCTCCTCCCATACCTTTTACCATCTTCCCAGGAATCTTCCAGTTCGCAATGTCTCCTTGCTCTGATACTTCCATAGCTCCTAGAATAGTTAAATCTACATGTTGTCCACGTATCATCCCAAAGCTAGTTGCCGAATCAAAAAAAGACGCCCCTGGTAAACTCGTAATCGTTTGTTTACCTGCATTAATTAAATCCGGGTCCTCCTCACCTTCATATGGAAAAGGCCCCATACCTAATATACCGTTCTCACTCTGAAACTCAACATTCATACCTTCAGGCACATAGTTTGCCACTAATGTTGGTATACCTATTCCTAAATTTACATAGAAGCCATCTTTAACTTCTTTTGCTATACGTTTTGCAATTCCTACTTTATCTAACATAACTTAAGTTTAAAAGGTGATTAATTCTTTGAACGAACTGTGCGTTGCTCAATTCTCTTCTCATACTGTTCTCCTTGAAAAATACGCTTAACGAATATCCCAGGTACATGTATTTCATTCGGATCTAATTGTCCTGCAGGAACTAATTCTTCCACTTCTGCTACAGTTATCTTAGCAGCTCCAGCCATACAAGCATTAAAATTACGCGCTGTTCCTTTAAAAACTAAATTACCTGCCTCATCACCTTTCCATGCTTTTACGATGGCAAAATCAGCGTCAAAGGCTAATTCTAATATATGTGGTTTACCTTTAAACTCTCTTACCTCTTTACCCTCTGCTACCTCAGTACCATACCCTGCTGGAGTATAAAAACCAGGGATCCCCATCTGAGCAGCTCTGCACTTCTCTGCTAAAGTACCCTGTGGAGTAAGCTCTACTTCTAACTCTCCAGATAACATTTGGCGTTCAAACTCTGCATTCTCTCCTACATAAGAAGAGATCATCTTCTTTATCTGACGCTTCTGTAATAATAATCCTAAGCCGAAATTATCTACACCTGCATTATTAGAAATGCACGTTAGACCACTTACGTTCTTCTTTACCAATTCGGCTATGCTATTCTCAGGAATACCACAAAGGCCAAATCCTCCTAACATGATAGTCATGTCATTCTGTATATCTGCTAAAGCTTCTTGAACATTAGCTACCTTTTTATTGATCATAATATTTGGTTTAGTAATATGTTCCTAAAATACAAAAAAAAACGCCTTTAAAAAAAGGCGTTTCTATTATTAAAAATCAAATTCTTCTGTATCTAAAGCTCCTTCAGAAACATCATCCGTTTCTGGTTGAACAATTTTCGTACAATCTACTCGTATAGATAGGTGTTCTGGTACAGGGAAGCCTGACTTAGCTACCTCTAAACTCTTATCAGCATAACACTTATTCATGAATATACCCCAAATAGGTAATGCTAATGTTGCTCCTTGTCCATAAGTCATCGTTCTAAAGTGAGCTGCTCTATCATCGTTACCAACCCATACTCCTGTTGCTAAATTTGGTACCATACCGATAAACCAACCATCACTATTGTTCTGACTCGTTCCTGTTTTACCTGCAATAGGGTTAGTAAACTTATAAGGGTGACCTGTTACACGTTTATAACCTGCACCTTGCCAAGTAGTACGTAATCTTACCCCTGATCCTGACTCAGTAACCCCTTCTAACAACTTAATGATAGCATAAGCTACATCCTTACTCACTACATCCTTTGTCTCAGGTATAGCATTGAATAAAATAACTCCATTCTTATCAGCTATGCGTGTAATAAAAATAGGCTTCACATAGATACCTTGATTCGCAAATGTACTATAAGCTGCCACCATATCACTAACAGTAATATCAACAGCTCCTAATGCAATCGCTGGACTTTGTG
Organism: Myroides odoratimimus; assembly: GCF_001485415.1. Lineage (GTDB taxonomy): Bacteria > Bacteroidota > Bacteroidia > Flavobacteriales > Flavobacteriaceae > Flavobacterium > Flavobacterium odoratimimum. The sequence continues at coordinate 222,521 of NZ_BCMQ01000002.1, read as the reverse complement.
GAATATCTCCTGAGATACCTAAATCTCTACACATATTCACAACAGCCTTAGGCCCTACTTTATCCATCAACTTAGCTGTTATAGTATTTACAGATCCAGCTAAAGCTTGTTTTAAGGTCATAATACCTCTATAAGAACGGTTCGAGTTCTGAGGACTCCAATCTCTAGAAATACCATATCTACCTTTAGGCATAGTGAATGGTGAATCTATAATAGAGTCACATGGAGAATAATGTAATTGCTCTATAGCAGTAGCATATACAAATGGTTTAAATGTAGAACCTACTTGTCTCGCTCCTTGTCCTACGTGGTCATACTGGAAGTGTTTGTAATTTATACCTCCTACCCATGCTTTAATATGTCCTGTCTGAGGCTCCATTGCCATCATACCCGCTTGTAAGAAATGCTTATAATAACGGATAGAGTCTTTAGGAGTCATCACAGTATCTCTCTCTCCTTTCCAAGAGAAGATTCTCATCTCTGTTTTCACATCAAATGATTTGATGATATCACTCTCAGATTTACCTTGCTCCTTCATTTGTCTCCAACGCTCTGAAGTCTTCATTGCTCTCATCATAATATTATCAACCTCTTGTTGGTTAATTTTATAAAATGGAGCCATCTTATTATTCTTCTGATCTATAAAGAACTCTTCTTGTAAGTTAGCAATATGTGCTTCTACAGCTTCTTCACCATACTTCTGCATACGTGAGTCTATAGATACATATATCTTTAATCCATCGCGATAAATATCATAAGTAGTACCGTCTTTTTTAGGATTCTCTTTTACCCAACGGCGCATATAATCACGTAAATACTCACGGAAATAAGTAGCGATACCTTCTCTATGACTTTCTGGAGTGAAGTTTAATGCCAATGGTAACTCTTGTAGTTTTACACTTTCTTCTTTTGAAATAAAGCCATTACGAGCCATCTGGTGCAACACTACATTACGTCTTTTATGCACTAACTCAGGTCTACGAACAGGGTTAAAATAAGCTGGATTCTGTAACATTCCTACGAACATAGCAGCCTCATCTATAGTAAGATCCTTAGGCTCTTTACCCATATAGATACGAGTAGCAGAGCGGATACCTACTGCATTATTAACAAAGTCAGCTTTATTTAAATACATCGTAAGAATCTCTTCTTTTGTATACTGTCTTTCTAGTTTCACAGCGATAACCCATTCTTTTGCCTTCTGAGTAATACGTTTAGGCAAACTTCTAGACCCTTCTCCATGAAACAATAATTTAGCTAACTGTTGTGTAATGGTACTAGCTCCACCACTACTCCCTACAGAAGTAATTGCTCTAAGTGTACCACGAGCATCTATACCTGAATGCTCTTTAAAACGCTCATCTTCTGTGGCTATTAATGCATTAACTAAATACTCTGGTAAATCTTCATACTTAACAGGCACACGATTTTCTAAATAAAACTTACCTATTGTTTTACCGTCTGAAGAGATAATCTCAGTCGCTACATTGCTAGCAGGGTTCTCTAACTCATCGAAGGTTGGCATCGGCCCAAAAACTCCCCATGATGCGCATAAGAAAAAGAAAATAACTGCGGCAACCATTCCTAAGAATAGAATCCAAAACGCTTTTAAATAACCTCGCAAACTCTTTGGTTGCTTCTTATCCCCTCTTTTGTTTTTACTTGAACTCATAAAGTCTATAATACTTATAAATCTATTATTCTATTATTGTTTTTCTATACGAAAGCCTACTTCTGAAACCCCTTCTAAAGAATTAACTCCTTCTACTTCTCCTAATTCACGAACAACTTGTTCTATAGTAAACTTATAGCTTCCCTTAACAGGAAAAGCAAGGTCTTCTTTCAATTCTAGTTTGCTCTCCTTTACATCAGAAAAACCATTTCCTAATAACGTCCCATCTGGATTAGCCATTTGGAACTGTAGGGTGTCTATCACGACATCTAAATTAGGTTGATGCATTTTAAAAATAACAAATAAATTACTATAAGGATAGTTCTTATTCACTCTTATATTCAAATAAAGATTATGACGCTGTACTGTATCATGCACGTCATACACAAATGTTTTTACATCTGTTCTATCCCAAGCACCTGAAGTCTTCTGATATTGGTCAAAGACCATATTCGTATCTCTCTGACAAGATACAACAAAGAGCATCACAGCACTTAACACCAATAAATAACTACTAATTCTCTGCATTAGAATTGTCACTATTATTATCTTTTTTAAATCGTTTATTTCTATTTGGGCGGTTGCCTTTATGATGTTGTTTTGCCTTAGCAGTCCCTTCACCATCAGTACCTCCTTCATTAGATCCCTCTACAGGTTTCTTCTTTTCCTTAAAATGAGGTTTGCCCTCTCGCGGCCCCTTATTTTCATTTCTAGGTTCTCTAGGACCTTTCTGTTCTCTAGGACCTCCTTTTACCTCTTTACGAGTATTTTTTTGTTCTCCCGTATTCTGTTTCTCAAGATTTACACCTTCTCTCTCTTTATTTCCCTCTGCTCTATTCTTGTTTCTATTACGAGATTGTTGCTTATCTCTAGGCTCTCTTTCACCTTGTTTAGGTTGCTTATTATTACGTGCCTCCCCATTAGATGTTTTCTCGCGAGATGTATTAGGAGCCTGAGTTTCTTGTCCCTCTCTAGCCTGCCCATCCTTCTTCTTATTATTTCTAGATGGCTTTTTCTTACGTTTAGGCTGATCAAAACGAGTAACGCTATCTTGTTCAGATGCATTGTTAAAGTCTATCTCCTCGCACTCTACTTCCAGCATATAACTCTCTAGCTCTTGTCCTTTCTGATCTTTTCTATTCAAAGCAAGAATCTCTTTCACCATCTCAGTAGACAGTACATACCAATTTGCAGAATTATTAATATAAGCAAACCACATTTGTCCTTTGAATATATCTATCTTCTGACATATTGCTAATCCTTTTACAGTCATTAGTTTTGTATCAGAATCAGGCATATCTTTTAAGGCTTCTAGATACGTATCTAGCTCAAAGTTTAAACAACATTTCAATTTACCACACTGTCCTGCTAACTTTTGCGGATTAAGTGATAACTGTTGATAACGTGCTGCAGAGGTATTTACACTTCTAAAGTCAGTTAACCAAGTAGAACAACATAATTCACGTCCACAAGACCCCACTCCACCTAGTCGAGCAGCTTCTTGTCTAAACCCAACCTGCTTCATCTCTATACGAATGCTAAACTCTCTGGCAAAGTCTTTAATTAACTGTCGGAAATCTACACGTTCACTCGCTGTATAATAAAAAGTAGCCTTAGAAGCATCACCTTGAAACTCTACATCAGAGATTTTCATCTCTAATTTTAAAGCTATAGCAATCTCACGAGCTCTAACTTTAACGGTCTCTTCTCTATTACGTGCCTCTTGCCAAATATCAATATCTTTTTGAGTTGCTTTTCGGTAGATTTTTAAAACCTCTCCATTAGGATCAGCTTTTTTCTTTTTCATCTGCACTTTCACTAACTCCCCTACTAATGAAACAATACCAATATCATGTCCAGGAGAAGATTCTGTAGCTACGATATCTCCCATAGAGATTGCAATCTCTTTTGGGTATCGATAAAAATCTTTTCTACCATTCTTAAAACGAACCTCTACTATATCATATATTTCGGTGCCATTAGGATAAACCATATTTGACAACCAATCAAAAACTGCTAATTTATTACAGCCGTCTGTTCCGCACGTCCCCTTATTCTGGCATCCCTTCGGGAGCCCACTACTATCTTTTTCTGTTGAACAATTTGTACAAGCCATCTAATAATTTTTATATATTGAATCCCTTTCGGGAATTATTGCATTTATTTACTCGCTGTAAAGATACTATTTTTACATCTCTCTTAAATAATTTTTTATTATACAACTATTTCACATCCTATTTCGCTTAATTATCTTATTTAAAAAAGACTACAGCGCACATCTAGACCTTACTTTACATTGTATTTTGACCTTGATTTGTCCTAAAAAAATATCTTTTTAAACATCAGAAATGACAAGATATAAAAAGAAATACAACTTAACATGGTTATCTTATCATTAAAACATTCTTTTAATAACTCTTTATAAAAATTATCATACCTATCTCAATGCATAATTCGATGGCAATTATAATTGTATTCTTGCTAAAAAACCTACTATTAACCAGAATATTGCACGGACTCTACATGTATTCGACAAGGAAATACACTACTTCAATAACTATCAAAATAGGTTGCATATAATTTTCGTAATTTTGGTTACTCAAAATAGTACTAAACTTATGCACTCAACAAATACGATAGGTATATTAGGGGCAATTCCACAAGAAGTAAATGGAATTATCACTCAACTAAGAGATAAAACTGAAAGAAAAATAGGTAATCGCACTTACTATGAAGGTTATATTAATAACCAAAAAGTAGTTATAGTCTACTCTCGCATTGGTAAGGTAGCAGCTGCTGCAACTGTGGCAACACTTTTATTAGAGTTTAAAGTAGATCGTATTGCTTTTATTGGTGTAGCTGGCGGTATTCACCCTAATGTAAAAGTAGGTGATGTAGTCGTAGCAAAGGATTTGGTACAGTATGATATGGATGCTTCTCCTCTAAGACCAAAATTTGAAATACCACTGCTAGGCAAAACATATTTTGATACTGATACACATTGGTCAAAAGAGACTTGTAAGCATATAGAGAATATGTTTGGGCTAGAGAATCTACACCAACTAATTACACCATCAGAGTTAGCTAAATTTAATATTACTAAACCTACTGTTCATTATGGCACAATAGCTAGTGGGGATCAATTCTTCTCTACATCTGAACAAAAAAACAATCTTCAGTCACAATTACCAGAAGTATTATGTGTAGAAATGGAAGGAGCTGCAGTAGCTCAGGTTTGTTTTGAGTTTGGAGTACCGTTTATTGTGATACGTACAATCTCCGATAACGCAAATGAAGAGGCAAGCTTTAGCTTTCAATCATTCGTTGAAGAAGTATCTCTGGTTTATGGTCAAGAGATCATCAATAAGATGTTTTAGTCCTATTCTAAAACAATAATTCTAGAATACACTCTAAGTAAAGAACATAAAAAAAGCTCGGCATAGCCGAGCTTTTTTATTTATAAATCAGAATTTAACTACTTAATGAATTTAATATCATCAATATTAACTCTAAGTCTATTTTTTGTACTTCTTACAAAAGAAGCATTTTGTATTTTGATAGATACTTTATCAGTTGCTTTTGCTGCAATATCAAAAGAAGCAGTAGTTAACTCACCTCTTTTTCCAACTTTTTTCCCAACTAACTTCCATGTTTTACCAGAATCTATTGAATAAAAGAACTCTACTGCAATCTCTTTGTCTGCGTCAGGATCTTCTTTAAAAGTAGCCCCACCAAATTGGAACTCTACTTTTTTCAAACCTGTAACAACAAACTTTGATTCTAAAAAAGCTTCTGCTTTATCGTTTCCACGAAATCTTATTGATTGTTCTCCTGAAGATTTTAAATCATTAGCGTCCGAATAAACACCACTATCAGAGAAAGACCATTTTCCGATTTCAAAATCTAATTCCTTAGCATCATAACTACTAGCTCTATCTTCCTTAGTAAATTTCTTTTCAAAATTTTCTACAAGTGCTTTTGCTTCTGGTAAGTCACCAGCAGGAACTTCTGGCTCAGTTGTACCTCCATCTCCAGGTGTACCATCCTCAAAACGAATTTCATCAATGATTAAATCATATGCTTGTTCTTTTCCAACCTTAATAGCAAAGAAATTACCAACTCCTGAAGTATTATATCCTGAACCCTCTGGAGCAGAAGTCAAGTCAAGAACAACTTTTACCCATTGTCCTTTAGTGTCGATATTACCTTTATATTCTGGAGTAGTATTATTCCCTAAAGGTGTAGTATTTGCTTTAACAACTCTATGCACAGATAGATTTCCTACATTATAAGCTACATAAGATTTTCCATCAGCTTTATACATAAGTGGTACTAAAGAAGCTCCAGCAGTTCCTTTTACTAAGAAAGATAATTTAGTTGCTCCCGTAGGTACATTCTTAACTTTTTCTAAAGTAAATAAGAAATCATTACCACTAGGAGTAGCTTTAATGCTCATTCCATTAGTATTATTCCATCCCTGTTTTTCAGCTAAAGCAACATGCTTCAATCCATAACTATTCACTACAGATGTAAAGTCCTCCCATTTATCAAAGTTAGCACCAGGGAAAGCAAGATATTTTCCTAACTCTAATTTCATATTAGGATCATCATAACTTCCTTCTTCACTACCTCCAGTATTCCCTTTGAAAGGGTCTTTATCCAATCCTACTAAGTCAACCATAGTACGAGGCACAAATTGATAATCTTTAGAGAATTTAGTCATTACCCCAGTCATAGTACCGCTCTTAGCAGGAACCTTATGATTTTTAAACCCACTAGACTGCTCAGCTACTCTAAAAATAACATTAGCAGTAACACTTTCTTTAGATTCAATTTCTACATTTGTAGCTTTATTTGTAGGAGACACTAAATTATTTTCATCCCAAAATGGTTTGTCCCAGAATTTTTCCTTGAACTGTACATCCGTAATTGTAACTAGTTTACCTAAATAATTATCAGTAATCGCTTCTTTTAAACTAACAACGTGATTATATGTCTTATTAAAGTCATCTCCTGTAATTGTTTTACAAGATCTAAAAATATGCTTAGGTATATTAGTTATTCCTCCAGTATAATTAGTTGCAGGATCATTAATACCAATAGCTAGTACACCATTATCTATCTGAGTAAATAATCCATTCAATCGAATATGAATTACTCTACCTACAGGATAAAGTCCATATGTTCCTCCTCTATTAATTTTTACACGAGCAGCAATACCTCCATCTATTGTTTCGATATATAAATCTTTATAGAAGTTACCTCCTTCATCACTAGAAACAACTACTCCAGAGATAAAATCTTCTGTTGAAGACTCATATGCTTTTTTAGTAGTAGAAGAAAGTTTAAAAATTTCCTCTATCGTTTTATTTGCTTTTATCTGAGGCTCATCACAATGTGTAGCATCAGGTGTCGTAAAATCATCATTTTTAGCACAACCTACAGCAAGAAGGCTGGCAAATGATATATATAAAATTGATTTAAAAATTGTTTTCATTGTTCTAAGAATTAGAAGTTGTAATAAACATTTACAAAGAAATTACGTCCATAAGCGTACCAGTACTTGTTTCCGAAAGTATTATATCCATGACCTTCGTTTACTAGTTGCCCATTATTAATAATTTCTTGCTTATAATTAGCATTTCTTGCTTGTTCAAACCCACCAGTTTTATAATGTCTATTGAATACATTATTAATACTAGCAAAGAAACCAATTAGGTTTCTATTAGGTAATCTCCAAGATTTTCCTCCTGTAATATTAAATACAGTAAAGTCCGCTAACTTCTCTTGTTTAAGCATTCTATCCACATCTGCTTGATTAATATCGGCAAAAGATTGACCTGGATACAACGGTTCAGTAGCAAAGTTATCTGTTCTTCTTAAAGCAGAAACATTCGTATATGCATTATCCATATAGTTAACATTTGCTCCTACCCACCAATAAGCTGGATCTCTATATTCCAGTCCTAAAGACAGTGCTGTCTGAGGTCCATTCGCTACTTTATAATTTTTTAAATAAGATTTACCATAGTCGAAACTCTTAGCTACGTTATCAGAATTTAAACGAAGAGTAGGATCATTTGTGTAAAAAGATTGTCCTATAGCTGCTGCAGCTGTTGCCTTTAATGTTTGAGTTAACTGATATTCAGCTCCAAGCTCTAATCCTATATTACGCTTATTCACTCCTGTTAATATCTCTGATACGAATGTTGAACCATTTCCATTATACAACTCTCCTTCAGCATTCATAACACCTGCTCCATCAGCATAATAGAAATTAACTTGAGTACTATTCTTAATCTCAGATAAGTATCCAGAAACACGAGCTTTTAACTTAGGTGTTCTAACAATATAGCTACCATCAACACTAAATATATCTTCATTCGTTAAGTCTTTAGTAACTAAATTATTTACACGTCCATTAGCAAAAGTATTTCTAATAGATGGTGCTTGATTATAGTACGCAACATTCATATTAAGAGCATGACGCCCAGTAATATGGTAAGTAGCTCCTCCTTTAAATCCGAAGTTATTAAAATCTACTAAACCACCTTTTCCATAAGAATTGTTAGCATAAACACCATTTTTATATTTTCCATCTCTCTCATAAGAAGTATATCCTATCTTCTGTGCTATATAGAAATCAAACTTATCATAATCAAAATTGAACTGTGTAAATACATCTATAATATTTGAATCTACAGTATAGTTGTATCCGAATTTATCACCTTCACCAACTTTACGATTACGATTATTTAAATCACTATGTGCATTATCTCCTTTTTGATATGTATCAATATCTAAATAGTAATCTCCTCCTAATAAATCAACTAACTTTTTATAATAAGATGAATGTACTCTTCTATAATTAAACCCTGCATCTAAAGTAACATGATCAGATAATACAGACTTTAAGTTAGTATTAAAAGAAAATGTTTTATCATCTTGACGGTCTTCATACAATACAATTCTACTACGACTATCAGCATAATTTTGGTTTACTCCATAAATCCATTCCCAATCTAACTGTCCATTCCCTATAAAATAATTAGCAGCTTCTCTTGCACCATCTCTATCTGGAGTCCATTTTCTGATATCATCTCGATCCGTCTTGTTTAAAGCGAAACTTGGCATTCTTTGATAATATGTAGGATCTGGATTTAAATTATCTTGGTATCCTAAACGACTGTTAGCAATATGTCCAAATTGATAAGAAGCAGTTGTCGTTAAGTTATTTAACTCATCTATTTTCCAATAGTGTGTCAATTGGAAGATTGGTTCAGAAACATCTTTATAACGAGAATTTCTTTTATCTCCATTTTGATATCCCCAGTATGAATTGTATTTAAAATCTTTTAAATCAGCTTGCTCATCTGTAATAGGAGAGTTTTTCCCTCTTTTATTTTGAGCATAAATAGCTGTAAAGTTTAAACTGTGATTATCATTAAATTTCTTTTCAACGGCAGCGAATAAAGATAGTGCATCATAATTCGTTCCATCAAAATAACCTTCTTTAGCTCCTCTATAAGATGCAGATAAAGCAAATGCCCATCCATTCTTATCTAAACCAGAAGAGTAAATAACGTAAGGTCTCCAAGTATAGTTCGTATTAGAACCAGAGAAACCAGCTTTAGCACCTTTTCTGATTTGAGATGCTCTTGTAGTGATGTTTTGTGTTCCTAAGATTCCACCAAAAGAGAAATCTGAAGGAGTAGATCCTGAAGAGAAAACTTGGTTACGAGTAGCGTCATTTAGACCTCCCCAGTTCCCCCATTGTGGGCGACCATCATGAACTTTGTTCATCACCACCCCATTGATCATTGTCTTACCATATTCGTTATCAAGTCCACGCAATCTGTAGAATGCAGACCCCCAGTTATAAGCTGCTGCTTGTTGGAAAGGGTCTTTTGTAGCTTGTAACAAACCTGATGAAGTGTCGTTACTAGAGTCATCATCACTTAGGTCATTCTCCGTAAGTGTAATAAGCCCTAAATTTGCAATAGAAGCGAAATCCTCGTCTAAAGAAATTGTACCAAGGTCGATGATGCCATCACCTACCTCTACAGGTAAACGCTTTGTTACATATCCCACATAAGAGATTACAACATCATGGTTACCCGTTTTAACATTTTCTAAAGTGAATCTTCCTTCATTGTCTGTTAAAGAGGAAGTGGTAGTAGCTTGTACTCTTACAGATACCGCATTCATCGGCATCTGAGTGGTACCATCCACAACTTTCCCTTTAATTTCCTGAACTCCTTGTGCATAAGATATAACTACCTGCAACACAAAGAACAAACTAAATAAAAGTTTCTTCATAAATTAAAAATGATTAAAGTGCTATGTTAAGAAACACCGTAAGGTTATTTCTAATACAAAGGTATGTTATTATAATAATATTAGCTATTTTTGTCAAAGAAATAAGACAATTCTTTACTTAAATTAACCTAGTCATGCACATCAAACTTCAAAGAATCATTTTGTTGTTTGCTCTTATCACAATGGGAGCACAAGCACAAGAGAAAAAGTATGAGATTCAAACAATTGCGTTCTACAACTGCGAGAACTTGTTTGATACAATTAGAGACCCTAAAATTTATGATGAAGAGTGGACTCCTACAGGAGCACAAGCTTGGACATCTAAAAAGTACCAAAAGAAAATCCACAATCTTGCGAAAGTTATGTCTCAGATTGGTACGGACGAAAACACTAAAATGCCTGCAGTAATAGGCGTTGCTGAAGTTGAAAATAGAGCAGTTCTAGAAGACTTAGTACGCGACCCACAACTTGCACCTGGAGATTATGGTATAGCGCACTTTGACTCTCCTGACAAGCGTGGTATTGATGTAGGATTGTTATATCAGAAAAAACACTTCTCTGTAACTAATGCGACTCCGCATCCTCTTTATATCTACGATATGAATAAAGTAGACAAACATACAGGAGAAAAAGGTACTCGTATCTACACACGTGATCAGCTGTTAGTAACAGGTCTTTTAGATGGAGAGGAAGTACACTTCATCGTAAATCACTGGCCTTCTAGAGTGGGTGGAGAGAAAAGAAGTAGCCCATTACGTGAAGCTGCTGCTGCATTAAACAAAAAAATCATCGATTCATTATACACTATCAACCCAAATGCGAAAGTAATCACTATGGGAGATATGAATGACGGTCCATACAATAACAGTATGAAAAAAGTACTGAAAACAGCTGGTAAAAAATCTGAACTTACTCCACAAGGTCTTTTTAATCCAATGGAAAAAATGTCAAAAGATGGATTAGGGACATTAGCTTACCGTGATGCATGGGATGTTTTTGACCAAATGGTAATTAGCGAGCCTTATGTTAGAGATGATTACTCATCATGGGCATACTGGAAAGCGAAAATCTATAAAAAACCATTTATGGTTCAACCAACAGGACAATATAAAGGTTATCCTCTTAGAAATACTAATGGAGAACCAGGTTACAGTGACCACTTCCCTGTTTATATCTATCTAATTAGAGAATTAAAATAACATTACTTAATATAAGTATAAAGCCGTTTAAGACATCTTAAACGGCTTTTTTATTGACTCTAACTAACTAACTAACTAACTAACTAACTAACTAACTAACTAACTAACTAACTAACTAACTAACTAACTAACTAACTAACTAACTAACTAACTACATTAAAAACTTTCTAAGCTCTTTTCCGTCAATCGACAAACAAACAGACAGCACATGTCAAAAAACGTCTTAAATCTATTAATAACACAAAAAAAGGGATACTCAGACGAGTATCCCTTTTCTAAAAGTATAATATTCAGATTAGTTGTTTAATGCCTCAGCACCACCAACAATTTCTAGAATTTCATTTGTAATAGCAGCTTGACGAGCTTTGTTGTAACTTAACGTTAATTCATCACGTAAGTCTTTAGCGTTATCAGTTGCTTTGTGCATTGCAGTCATACGAGCTCCATGTTCAGAAGCTACAGAGTCTGCAACAGCTTTTAATAATTGAGTTTTTAAAGAAAGAGGAATTAATGTATTAATAATCTCTTCTTTAGAAGGCTCATAAATATAGTCAGAACTAGCATTTTCACTAGATTCCACTGGTAACAATGGTAAAAACTGCTCTGTTACTACATCTTGTGTAGCAGCATTTTTGAACTGATTGTAAACGATCTGAATTGAATCATATTTCTCTTCAACGAAAGCTTCCATCATTTGTTCAGCTATAACAGCACAATTTGCAAAATCTACATGATCAAACAAATCACTTCTATTCTCAATTACAGTAAAAGATTTACGTAATATATCGTGACCTTTTTTACCAATTGTCAATAAATCAACATTAACGTCTTTATATTGAGTAGCTTTAAGTGTATTAATTTGTTTAATAATATTCGCATTAAAACCACCACACAAACCTCTGTTTGAAGTAATAACCACAAGAAGAACATTCTTAACCTCTCTAGTTTGAGAATATACTCCTGAATTATCACCCTCTAAAGTTGCGCTAACATTTTGAATCAATTCAGTCAACTTTTCTGAATATGGACGCATAGCCATAATAGTATCAGTAGCTTTTTTAAGCTTAGCTGCAGATACCATCTTCATAGCAGATGTAATCTGCATTGTTGATCCAATTGATGAAATCCTATTACGTATTTCTTTAAGGTTTGCCATTGTAAATTGTATATAAATTTATCTACAAATGAAGATAATCAACACTTGTAGACAAACATTATTTCTTAATATTTTGCAGAAATTTCTTTAGCTACTTTCTCAAGCACAGCAGTAATTTCGTCTGTGAATTTACCAGCTTTTAACTGATCTAATACATCTCTATGACGAGAGTTTAAAGCATCTAAATAGTCTTTTTCAAACTCTTTTACTTTAGATACTGGTACGCTTCTAAGAAGGTTTTTAGAACCTGCATAGATAATAGCTACCTGATCCTCTACAGTATATGGATCGTTAACAGCTTGTTTTAAGATCTCAACGTTACGTTGTCCTTTAGAGATAACGTTCATTGTAGCAGCATCTAAATCAGAACCAAACTTAGCGAAAGCTTCTAACTCACGGTATTGAGCTTGGTCAAGTTTTAAAGTACCAGCTACTTTCTTCATTGATTTAATCTGCGCAGAACCTCCAACACGAGATACAGAAATACCTACGTTAATAGCTGGACGAACACCTGAGTTAAATAAATCAGACTCTAAGAATATCTGTCCATCAGTAATCGAAATTACGTTAGTTGGGATATAAGCAGAAACGTCACCAGCTTGAGTTTCGATAATAGGTAAAGCAGTTAATGAACCACCACCTTTAACGAATGGTCTGATAGACTCTGGTAAATCATTCATGTTCTTAGCGATTTCATCATCACCGATAATACGAGCAGCACGCTCTAATAATCTTGAGTGAAGGTAGAAAACGTCTCCAGGGTAAGCCTCACGACCTGGTGGACGACGTAAGATTAATGACATCTCACGGTAAGCTACCGCTTGTTTAGATAAATCATCATAGATAATTAATGCAGGACGTCCTGTATCACGGAAGTACTCTCCGATAGCAGCTCCAGCCATTGCAGCATAAACTTGCATTGGAGCTGGATCCGAAGCATTTGCAGCTACGATAATAGTATAGTCCATTGCACCTTTATCTTCTAAAGTTTTAGCAATTCCTGCTACAGTAGAAGCTTTTTGTCCAATAGCTACATATATACAATATACTGGTTGTCCAGCATCGTAAAATTCTTTTTGATTTAAGATAGTATCGATACAAACAGTTGTTTTTCCTGTTTGACGGTCACCAATTACTAACTCACGTTGTCCACGTCCGATTGGAATCATGGCATCAACAGATTTAATACCTGTTTGTAACGGCTCAGTTACTGGTTGACGGTAGATTACCCCAGGAGCTTTACGCTCTAATGGCATCTCATATAAATCACCTTCGATAGCACCTTTACCATCGATTGGAAGACCTAATGTATTAACAACACGTCCTACCATTTTCTCACCTACTTTAAGTGAAGCGATACGACCTGTTCTTTTTACTGTAGATCCTTCTTTAACACCAGTAGGAGCTCCTAACAATACAATACCTACATTATCCTCTTCAAGGTTCTGTACCATTGCTTCTAGTCCATTCTCGAATACAACTAGCTCTCCGTATTCAGCGTTTGTTAACCCGTATACACGAGCAACACCATCTCCTACTTCAAGTACTGTTCCTACTTCTTCTAAAGAAGCCTCTGAGCTAAATCCAGATAATTGTTTCTTTAAAATCGCTGATATTTCAGCTGGTTTAATTTCCGCCATTTTTATCTATGTTTATACACGAACATTCGTGCGGTGATTTTTTAATTAGTTAATTCTCTTTTTAAAACTTGTAATTGATTCGCTATTGAAGCATTGTACTGTTTATCTCCCATTTTCAAGATAAATCCTCCTAAGATAGAAGCATCTACTATATTTGAAACAACAATTTGTTTTCCAGGAGCTAAACTTTGAACTTTAGATAAAACTTTACTCTCTAAAGCGGCATCCATCGGAACAGCCGTAGTAACTACAACTCTCTCTATACCTTTCAAAGCTTCGTATTGCTCTTGAAACTGTAAAGCGACTGTACCTAAGATTTCAAATCTATTGTTCGCTTTAAGCACTTTAAACAATTCTTTAGTACTTTGATCAACATTAGCGAATACTTCTAACAAAGCATTTAATTTAATCTCACCACTCACGATAGGATTAGTTAAAAACACTTTTAAGTCTTCACTTTGAGATACTGATTCAGAGATCAAGATCATATCGCTATTAATAGCCTCAGCATTTCCTTTTTGACCAGAAACTTCTAGCATTGCTTTTGCATATCTTGCAGCTGCTCTAGTGCTTACCATAATGATCCTTTTATTAGTTTAATTTAACTTCGTCTAACATCTTCTCAACCAATTTAGATTGAGCTTCAGTGTTAGCTAATTGTTCTTTTAATAATTTCTCAGCAATTTCAATAGAAATAGAAGAAACTTGAGTTTTTAACTCAACGATAGCAGTAGCTCTTTCACTTTCGATAGCAGCTTTTGCTTGAGCAATCATTTTTGCTCCTACAGCTTCACCTTCAGTTTTAGCGTCAGCTAACATTTTTTCTTTAATCTCACGAGCTTCTTTAATTAAAGCATCACGCTCAGCACGAGCTTCTGCTAATAATTTCTCGTTATCAGCTTTTAAATTAGCCATTTCTCTTTTAGCATTTTCAGCAGCTGCTAATGCATCAGCGATACCCTCTTCACGAGCCTCTAAAGCATTTACAATTGGTTTCCATGCAAATTTTCCTAGGATGAATACAATCACCAATAAAATGATGAACTGCCAGAAAAATAATCCAAAACCGAAATCGTTAATTAATTTATCCATTATCTAAAATTATACTTTTTAATACCTATGTTGTTTAATTAAGAAGTTTATCTGCAACCAACCGTTACAGATAAACTCTTTTACTTGTCTTGGATTATTTACCTAAGATTAAAGCACCGAATGCTAAACCTTCCAATAAAGCTCCAATAATGATCATTGCAGTTTGGATTTTTCCAGCAGCTTCTGGTTGACGAGCAATAGCGTCCATTGCAGAAGATCCGATTTTTCCTAATCCGTAACCAGCTCCGATTACGATTAAACCTGCACCAATAATGTTTGGTAATGTCATAGTGATTGATTTATATTAATTAAACAAATTTTATTTTTATTCTAATTTAATTCTATTAATGATGAGCCTCATCATGTTCGTGCTCTGCAACAGCCATTCCGATAAACAATGAAGATAACATTGTAAAGATGAACGCTTGTAAGAAAGCTACTAAGATCTCTAATACTACTAAGAACGTTGATAAGAAGAATCCTATCCCTACTGCTCCAGCAGTACCTAAAGCTTCTTTCATCACGAAGATAATAGCGATAAGTCCAAATACTACTGAGTGACCTGCTGTAATGTTAGCGAATAAACGAACCATCAATGAGAATGGCTTAATTAATGCTCCTAATACTTCGATAGGTGCTAACATTAATTTCATTGGTGCTGGTACACCTGGCATCCAGAACATGTGCTTCCAATAATCTTTGTTAGCAGAGAACTGTGTAATTATGAATGTAAAGATTGCCAAACACGCAGTTACCGAAATACTTCCTGTAACGTTGAATCCTAGTGGAGTCAATCCTAATAAGTTCAATAAGAAAATTAAAAAGAATACTGACAGTAAGTATGGCATGAACTTTTTGTATTTGTCCTTTCCGATATTTGGAATAGCCATCTCATCACGAACATAAAGCACCATTGGTTCTAAAGCTCTTGCAAAACCTTTAGGCAAGTTGTTCGGTCCTTTTTTGTATGTCTTAGCTAAGCTTAAGAACATAAGGAAGATTAATACTGTAGTAAATAATAATGATGCCACATTTTTAGTGATAGAAAAATCTAATGGCTTCTCATTTGTAGGATGATGCTCAGCATCGTACTCGATAGTACCAGCTGCATCAGTTTTGTATATCTTACTGTGATATAACTTGTAGTGTTGTCCATCTTTTTCAACTACTTTGTTACCGTAGTCAAATTCTGATGACATAAATACTTTAAGACCATTGTCTATTAAAATAACTGGCAGTGGAAACCCGTAGTGTTTACCAGTAGCCTCGTCTGAGAAGAATATGAAAGAGTAATCATCTGCTAAGTGGTGCGTGATGTGATCTTGCACTTTTTCAGCTTGTGTTTTTTCTCCTTCTACATGCTCTGTACCTTCTACAGCAGCGATTGTTTCTTCAATTGACTGCCCTGTTTCTTGAATAGATTCTTCAAGCTTCTGAGCATTACTTTGTGCGTACGAAAATACCGACGATGCTGTAAAAATTACAGCTGCTAATAAATTCAGTGATTTCTTCAGAGTCACCATACCTTAACTTCTTGAATATTTATGGTTCTTAAAATTTTGTGCAAAAGTACAATAAATCTTAGACTTTCATACTTTCTTGCGAAACTTTTTTTTATTATCTTTTTGTTAACTAACCTTCTTATTTAAAATACGATATGCAATAAATGCATCCCCGCCTAGATAAATCAAGACAACTAACAGAAAATTATACTTAAATAGTTCATCTACATTCTCGCTATCTAATCCTTCTCTTACGAATAGGTAACTAGCCAATAATCGAACTGTAATAAAGCCTAAAAACACATATCCTAAACTGTTAGGCATACTTGTTTTTATTCCTTGCATAGCAAATAACATTCCTATAGAAAAAATAAATTCAAAGCCATAAAAACCCGCTAATGAATAACCTAATTCTACAAATGACTGACCAAAATCAGTATATGTGAAAAGTGCAAAATGAATTGCAAATATAACTGCTAAAACCCCAAAAAGTTTTAAACTTAAACTTACTGTTTCCTTATCCATTAATCTTTATTTAATTGATTTACTTGTTTTATAACTTGGTACAAAGCTAATCCTACTCCAATTAACGTACAAATTTTATTTGCTAATCCGTCAACTAAATTATATTTATCATCTAACCAAGTACCTAACAAGTGAAACAAGTAAATAGTTACCCCCATCTGAATAGGGATATTAATTAAACTTAACCAACGGTTTGGCCCTGAATTTTTTTTCACTCCTACTTATTTTCCTTTCTTACCTGAACCTTGTTCTCCGTTTCCTGCTATAGCCATATCGCATTTCACTTGAATTTTAGCCCCTGGTACTACCGAAAGTCTGCCTACTAATAGGTCTCCTTTTACCTCTGCAGTCTCTTTAATATGTAGTAAATCTTTTACCTTCAAGACACCTTCTACTAAGCCTTCTATATCCGCATTTTCACACTCCACATTTCCTATGATTTGAGCCTGAGGCCCTACAACCACTCTACCTTTTACTTTTAAATTACCGTGCAAGACACCATCTAAACGCAAATCCGTCACTGCTTCAATATCTCCTTTAATTATTGTAGCCTCAATAATTCTATTTGTCTTGCCTAAATGATCTATAGACCCGTCATTTTTCGTTTTTTGGAACATAATTTCTTTACTTTTTTTTCAACCTTATTCTGATGGAGCTATATACTTCTCCCAATTCTTCTTAATCTGAACGATAATATAATTATCTGCAGTTATGGTAACAGCATTGCTGTTTACACTTCTAGCAGCTTGCTCTGCTTCCTCTTTATTCTTAAATCCGTGTAATACAAAGAACTCTCCTACACCGATATAAGGATCCTCTGAGTACTTAATCCCTTTACTGCTATTAGCTGTTGCAAACTGTATAAAACTACGACTAACCATTTGATTAGCGCCTGAGTCCTTGTCTTGTACTAGCAACACTACTTTCCAATTCTTTGAATCTCCACTTGAGAACTCCCTAGCTTCTAACATTGGGATTGTTGTCTTTAACAACTCCTCTGCTTCTCTTCCTTCACGAGAAGAACTGTATGTCAGAGCTACAAAATTCAATGCTTCTTTATAGGCTTCTAGACCTTTTAATCGACCAATCACATGTGCTTTTAACAATTCTAGTTTACTTACATAGCCTTCGTCATCGAATCGTTCTAAAGCACTATCTATAGTTCGCAATGCATTATTATAATCTGTACCATCAGCATACACCTTATACGCCTGTGCATAAATCTGCTCTGGTGATAAGTCATCAATCTTATCCATAGACATATTCTGTAATAACTTGGCATATCTAGAATTAGGATATAGATTAATTATTCTATCCTTCATGGCTATTGCTTTTGCCATATCTATTTCTTGATAAATCTTGTAAAGCTTATACATACTTGGTAAGACTAATCTCTCTGCAGGGTCAAAGGTCAATAACGACTCTAATCTCTGACTAGCCAAATCATATTTCTTAAATCGATCTGCATACATAGATCCCAGTTGGAAATAAGCAAAGTCTCTATCCTTCTTGATAGACGCTATTTCTTTTTCATCACTTGGGATTTTCGAAATATAACTATTGATATCATATCTAGTATCGTTAAACTGCTCAGTACTATTGTTTTGATTTGCATTCTGTGTGGCTTGTTCTTCTGCCACAGCATTATTCTGCGCTTCTTGTATATCAGCCGCCCATCTCCAGTTATCTACAGAAGGCCTATTCCCCCATTTTCTTCTAAACTCTGTCTTTCCAAAGGCAGCTGCTTGAGTTGAGTAGAAGTAGAAGTAGAATGTAGAACTACCTCCTGTCTGCTGATTATTTGTACCAAAAGCCACATCTATAGCGTCACCGAAAGTAGCCATATTAAAATAATTCTGATTGCCTCCTCTTTGTTTTTTAAGTGTTGCCTGTAGCTTTCTAAAGTCTTCTTTTCTAAGGTCATCTACATACTTCTGAAAATAAGCAATACGCTGATCTTCACTCATCGCTACTAATCGAAGTACGCTATCATTCACATGAGCAACTCTCTCATATTTTACCACATCTCTTAATGCATCACGTCTCTTCGTGATTCTAAAGCGCTCTTTAGCCTTAGCAGGCATGATAGATAATACACTGTCATAATACTGACCAGCCAACGCATAACCAGCTTCATTAAAGTAAATCTCGGCTATACTCAAGTAGTTTTTAGACTTTAGTTGCTTATCCCCTTTACTTAGTTTAACAGCTCTTTTTAGCGATTTTAATGCCTCTTTTGTATTGCCACTACCCTCGTAGAACAACCCCACCTGACGGTGTAGAACGTCTAAGTAATCTCTGTTCTCTCTATCTCTAATTAATCTTTTATACTTCTTTAAGAACGCTACCGAATCTTTAGCTTGAGTAGGCTTCAGACCAAACTGCTGCGCATGAGACTGTATCACATAAGATCGAGGGCTCTTTCGATTCATATCGATTACGATACCGAATGCCTCATTCGCTTCCGTCTCCTTGCCTAACTTAGCATATAGCTGCCCAAGGATAAAAGTATAACGTGCATACTCCTCCTTATCCTTAGTGTGTTCTATAGCTATCTTTAGAGGCGGTATAGCAGAAGCATATTCCTCTATATTGATATATGCCTGAGTAAGCGTAGCATTCGCATCTGCCACCTGTTGCTTCCTTAGTTTATCTTTTTTATCTCGAAGAAATTCATTTAAATTTTTAATTGCAATATCATCATAAGTAAGGCGCACATTAGATTTCTCACGCCAGATGATTGCATCATTTATTAAGCTCCCGTCTGGGTACTTATACAGAATATAATTAAAAGCCTCTAGTGCTGGTACAAAACGTCCGTCATAGTACCTAGCCTGTCCTAACATCAGATAAGCATCATCAATCTGGAAGTTGCGCTCACGCCCTTTTATGTACATAGAGTGTTTCTGAATGGCCTTAGCTGCTTTATCTTCAGCTCGTCTAAATCCTACCTCTCCCTGTTCTTCTTCACCTGTAACATTGGCTCCATCTACTTGCACATTGTCTAGAATAGATCCTTTTTTAGACTCTAGTGACCTACCTCTCTCGAACTCACGTGTAGAGTCTATCTTAATGTCGATACGCTCTACAGGAAGTATCTCCCAAAAGTCATCATAATAATCCTTTTTTAAAGAAATTAAAGCCTCATCATAAGCCAACTCTCCGTTATATAGAATATTATACCGAGTAGTCATCGCATGATACCCTCTATTCAATAACTTATCTTTCTTTACAGAACAAGCCGCTCCCAAAAGAAGTAAAACTAAAAAAATCAGATATTTAAAACGAGTATTCAACACAATGAGCTTTACTTAAAAA
Organism: Myroides odoratimimus; assembly: GCF_001485415.1. GTDB lineage: Bacteria > Bacteroidota > Bacteroidia > Flavobacteriales > Flavobacteriaceae > Flavobacterium > Flavobacterium odoratimimum. Next base: position 202,098 of record NZ_BCMQ01000002.1, on the reverse strand, counting down.
CTACAAATTCACTATTTTAGTATATAACAAAACGTAAAAATACATTACTTTTAGTAATACTTCTACAGTATTTTAAAAGTTTTTAAAGTTCTACAGAAACAAAACCTATAAAAGTAATTTACACTACTTATCGCAATATCTCAGTCAATTTATAGCATCCTATAGAAATCTAACCACATATCACTAAAACATTCACAATATCCTATATTTTCTATTATTCTACTTCTTGGGAATCTTAGGCAATAACTATAAACACAAAACTCTAGCAAAATAGATTCACTAGAGTCCCGCTAACTAACCAATTAAGTAATATTCTCCTTTTTCGTTCGATTAATAATGAGTTTTTTGAATTCACACAATAAGCAAAAAAAACTCAAACTAAATCTAGTCTTTATCACTGTCTATTTATAAACCAAAGGTATTTTGATACTGATTTACTAGGGGATTCCTTGAGGGTTTCTTGCACCTTTCTTCGAGAAAAGCACCTTCTAGGCAAGAAAACCCCTAGAAAACTCCTAGCAATCCCCTAAGAAGTGCAAGCGAAACGCTCTCCTCTTATTCATCCATAACGAAATCGAAGCTCATCTATTAATATTTCTATCTTTATTTTAACCTAATCCCCTCAATCTAAAACAATCTCATTATACCATCATGCATAAAGCCATTGTAATCAAACTGAAATGAAAAAGAAATGCATTCTATCATACCTGAAAGAACTCTTCTAATGCATCAAATGTGATATCCTGCGTCAAGACATCTTTCATGATTTGTCCTTTTTCTAAGGCGATCACTCGATCAGACACCTCATAAGTATGTTGAAGATCATGACTCGATATAATAATCGTGATCTCTCTATCTTTCATCTTTTGCTTTACCAATTCTTTTAATCTCAGCTGTGTAGTCGGATCCAGATTAGCAAAAGGTTCGTCTAAGATAACTAACTCTGGTTTTCCCATAAAGGCAGCTATAATACCTACCTTCTTTTGATTACCCTTAGAGAAATCACGCAAATATTTACGTTGATTCAGTACTTCTCCATTGAAGAAACTTACATATTCATTTAGAAAACTCTCTATCTCTGTACGTGACATCCCTCTTAGTTCTCCTACGAAATAAAAGTACTCCTCAGGTGTCAGGTACCCGATTAAGAAAGAATCATCGAAGAATGATCCTGTATACTTTTTCCATTCCTCATTTTCATTAACTACATTCCCTTTATTAGAAATGCTCCCTTGAGTAGGTTTGATTAGATCTAATAGAAGGCTAAAAAAGGTCGTTTTACCAGCTCCATTATTCCCAACCAATCCAACACTTTGTCCTTTTGTTATTTCTAAACTAGGTATATTTAAAACAGTCTGTTGACCATAAGACTTTACTAAATTATTTACTACTATCATATTACTTAGATTTAAAAGCCTCTATTGTGCTATATTTTTCTTGTTTATAAATTTTCTCTATGTACTTAAACACTTGATTTTGGAAGAACATTCCTATGATCCCTATTCCAGTTAACAAGGTAAATCCTCCCCAAAAACCATATACCCAAAACCCGATATAATAGATTAGAATAGGCAAAAAGAGCTTAGGTAGCGAGATCAGCATCACCCTAAGGTTAAATGCATTCTTATCTGCAAATACATTCTTATTCGCTGTTAAGTCGACAGGGCTTTTTAGATAAGCACCTCCCCATAATACGATATAACCATTGATACCAATATTAAACACTCCATTCGCAATGATTAAATACACTAGATCCATACTCGTCCAGATATACAATACCGCCGCCAACATAGACACGCCAGTTCCCAACGCAATAATTAACCATTTAGACTTTAAATAATTCTTATACGTGATATTCTGAGTCATCATAAAAGAGTAATAAGAAGAATCCCAACTAGGCACATACTGTCCAAACATCATTAGGAAACCACCTGATACAAAGAAGGCAACGAAGATTAACATAAAGGTCGGATACCCTCCCATTTCTGTTGGACGAAGTATAAGGAAACCGTAGAACATAAATAATACGCTCATAAGCACCGTAGTACGTGCTCTTTTATTTCGAGTGATCAGTCGCAAATCATTCTTAAGAAAAGAAGCATACGTCCCAAATCCATCTAACCATTTCATCTCACGTGTAGTAGCTACTTCTACTTTAACCTTTAATAGATCATCCATATACATATTCTTAACGTAGTAACGCACGGTCATCTTAATAGCTAACCACAACACTCCACCATAGACTAATACTAATGCAGGATATTCATACACACTATACAGTAAGTGCTGTGTGTATAAAGTACTGTCAAATAATTGGTAATACTGAATCGCGGCTAATAATCCGAATACGACTATAACAGCTATAAAAACAGATTTATAAGATTCTATCAGTATATTGACAAAGTGCATCGTACACACACATAAATAGACAGCTATCATCCAAGCAATAACTCCTAGAACTGAATATCCCTGTACCATACTAACTATCGCAAATGGAAGAATAAATAGTAACTGAATAAAGTTAAACGCACTGATGAATGAACTTCCTATGTAGAAGTTCACGATCTTAATCTTTGGGAAAGGCAGTACGAGCAACGGTTTTATAGTAGCAGTCGGCAACTTCTGAAGTGTAAATCTCATAAACATCTCCATCACCATATAATACATCCAAAACCTACTAATCACCTGTATAGGTGATCCCATACCTAGATTCATATCTTCGATAATAAAGAAGCCACTCATCCCCATTACCAAAAACAGTAAACCAAAATACACTATCGCTATCCACTTAAAGACAACCAATATCGTATTCATGGTCTTATCATTGCTTCGAGACAATCTTTTCTTTTCTAAAAAAACAAACAACTTACGCATTGCTATAAATATTTATTATAACAATTAGTACTCTATTTAGGTATTTCGTTACAACTAAAACAGCATTATTTTAAATTAACCACTTTATTATTAAAATCAACACAGAAACACATAAGCAAAAAACATATAATTATCCTAAAAATTAACACTTAACCACTTATTTATACTACAATAGTAAACCAACTCTACCTCACTTCAATGACTACGATATTTAGGACAAAATCATTTATCTTTGCCCAAAATATTAATACAATGAAAAAAGACATAGAGATTCCAGTAGTAAAAGATATAGAGATTGCAATCATAAAAGAATATAACGAAGAATTCTTAGCAGACTCTTGGTACGCATATCTATTCAATAACTCAGATCAAGAAATGGAAGCTATCCTAGTAGTATCACAAGCGATAGGTGAGATAGATGGTGAAGTAAGAGGTACAGGAGTATTTAGACATGCATTCAAATCTCTTGCTCCAAAAGAAAGTGTAAAAATAGAATTGTTAGATGAATCTGTTTTTAAACTGAGTAATTCATTTATGCTTACTTTCTTCCAAGGAGGTAAATTATATGATAAGACATATACCTTCATTCAGGACTCTCTAGGAGATGCACATTTACAGACATTGCCATTTACTACTAAAAAAGGGATATTAGCAAAATAATTTATTCTCCTATCTATCAATACCTTAATTTATAATCAATCCAAATGTTAGTTTGCTTAATTTGGTAAGCACAACTTAAAAAATAGATGATTATGAAAATTAAAAACGTATTGAGCATTTTATGCAGTTTAGGTGTATTAGTAACATTATTTGCTTTTAGTTCGTCAACACTTGTAACAGAAAGTAAAGCAGGAGACACAGAATGGAAAAACTTAAAGGTATTGCCAAAAGATATTTCTAATGACAGCCTTAAAGGACTAATGAGAGGCTATAATGATGCATTAGGAGTGAAATGTGGATACTGTCACACTACAGTAGAAGGAACAGATAAACTAGACTTCGCTGCAGATACAAAAAAAGAAAAAGAGTTCGCTCGACACATGATCACAATGACTCAAAAGATCAATGCTGAGAACTTTAATTGGCAGAATCACCCGAAACCAGAGACTATTGATGTAGTATCATGTGCTATGTGTCATAGAGGTACTACTAAACCTTCACAGTCTTTAAAACTATAGATGTCACTATTGATAAGATATAAGAAAGCCCTTCTGTTAGAAGGGCTTTCTTATTATATATTTGATATACTTTTATTAATCCTTTTTAGGAGGAAACATAAATGATGCTACCACTGATAGTACTAATACACCTCCTATAATACTTAATGACACTAATGATTCTACATGGTAGAATGGCGATACTATCATCTTGATTCCAATAAAAGATAAGATAATAGCTAAACCATATTTTAACTTAGAGAATCTATCCATAAAGTTAGCTAATAAGAAGTATAATGATCTCAATCCTAAGATCGCAAAGATATTAGATGTATATAAGATAAATGGATCATCTGGTGCGATAGCAAAAATAGCAGGTATACTATCTACTGCAAAGATCACGTCTGTGAACTCTATCACCATTAATGCTACGAATAATGGCGTCACCATACGCACTCCATTCTTAACTGTAAAGAACTTCTCTCCATCATACTCATCACTTACCTTAAAGAACTTATGCACCATACGTACAGCAAAATTCTTAGATAAGTCTTCATTCTCATCGTGTTCCTCTTTTGCAAACCAAGACTTAATACCCGAAATCAACAAGAAGATACCAAATATGGTCAATACCACATTAATCTCTACTGTTCTACCAAATACTTCCATCGCAGGTAGATATGTATGATTAATAATCTCTACACCCGCAAAAATGAAGATAGCTCTAAAGACTAAAGCTCCTAAAATCCCCCAGAATAACACTCTGTGGTGTAACTCTTTTGGAACCTTAAAAAAGGTGAACACCAATATAAATACAAATAGATTATCTACTGATAATGCTTTCTCTATCCAATAAGCTGATTGAAACCTTGCAAAGTTTTCGAAGTCGAGGTAATAATAAATAACTCCACTAAAACACATTGCTAAGCCTATCCACACAGCTGTCCAGATCAGTGCTTCTTTTGTTGATACAGTGTGACTGTGTTTATTAAACACTCCTAAGTCTAAAAGTAGCATAATAACAACGACTACTCCAAATACCCCTAATAAAGCAGGGTGATTGATTAAATGATCCATCTTTTAATTTTTTACTTGACAAAACTAAATGGAATAATCTCCCCCAAGAGAACACTCCTTAACTAACATTAAATCAACAAATTACAAACAAACTTTTGTATCTCAAAATTACAGCTAAAAAAAATAACTTATTGAAAAACAATAAGTTATTTTACATTTTTAGAATAAAACCTAAACACGGCTAAATCTATATTTTTTTTAATCTAATTTCTCAGTAAGTTTTCTGAATACCTTTTTAGGATCCTTTCCATTGTATAAAATATCATATACTGCATTGATTATCGGAGTCTTAGCACCATATTGCTTATTTAGTTCATAAGCACTCTTAGAAGCATAGTACCCTTCTGCGATCATATTCATTTCCATTTGAGCTGACTTTACAGTATATCCCTTACCTATCATATTACCAAACATACGGTTACGAGAGAACAGAGAATATCCTGTTACTAATAAATCTCCTAAATAGGCAGAGTTATTAATATTACGTTTCATTCTATGCACTTTCTTAATGAACTTCTTCATCTCACGGATAGCATTACTCATCAGTAGAGCTTGGAAGTTATCTCCATAGCCAAGACCATGAGCGATACCACATGCTACAGCATAGATATTCTTTAATACTGCTGCATACTCTGTACCGATAATATCATCCGTTGTTTTCGCTTTGATATAATGACTGCTTACACAGTTAGATATTGTCTTAGCATACTCTTCTGTTTGACAAGCAATCGTTAAATAAGATAGACGTTCTAGTGCCACCTCTTCAGCATGACATGGCCCAGTGATTACTGCAATGTTCTCGTATGGTACATTATAAGTTTGATGGAAGTGCTCTCCTACGATAAGACTCGTCTCAGGGATAATCCCTTTAATCGCAGATACAATAACTTTCCCTTCTAGGCTAACATGTAGTCTACTCATCTCCTGTGACAAGAACGCAGACGGAATAGCGAAGATTACATAATCCGCATAAGAGATTGCCTTGTTAATATCATTCGTCAACCTTAATTGTTCTACATCAAATTCTACAGAACTTAGGTAATTAGGATTGTGATAATTAACTTTTATCTCTTCTAATGCAGATTCGTTACGCATATACCAAGCAATCTCAGTTAGGTTTTCGCTCAACATTTTTACTATAGCAGTAGCCCAGCTCCCACCACCTATAACTGCAATTTTCGGATATTCATTCATACACTAAATTTATTAGTTGGTCAAAAGTAAGTAAAAAACACATTGCAAACAATTAGAACAACAATAGCTTAAGCTGAAAAAACACATCATTTATTCAACAAATATTGAAATAAATCTAAGTTTAACTCAGAAACAAGCCGATAAAAAACACTTTTATTTACATATTCGCATTTTAGTTTAATTAAAAACAAAGCATATACCTTCACATTCCGTGACCGATTTTAGATTAAATTAACAGTATATAAGATATACTGCTAATTATCAACTCCTTTAAACATAAAAAAACAAAAGCACATTCACCATTACAGTAAATGTGCTTCTCTATAGAATTATAAACTTAGTTTGACTATTTCTCTTACTTTGTCAATTGTTATATTTTTATTTTCTCCCATTGCTAGCCATCCTCTTTCATTAAATCGTTCTGCAATCCACTCTACAGCCTTCTCACCATCTTCAGTATAATCACTCAGTTTAGTAGCAACTCCTAGAGAATGAAAGAACGCTATCATACGCTCTATAGCCAGTCTAGCTACCTCATCATCACTCCCTTCTAGAGTAAATACTCGTCTACCGAACTGCGCTAATTTCTCTTTCTTCGTATCGAACATCACACTATATAGATTAGGGCCAATAATAGCTAATGTACGTCCGTGATCTATACCATATAACACAGTTAATTCATGACCAATAGCATGTGTCACCCAATCTTCTTTTACTCCTTTTGATATTAACCCATTTAGAGCCATCGTACAGCACCACATATAGTTCATCGCCGCATCATAATCAGTAGGATCCTTTAGTATCTTAGGGGCTATTTCTATTAAGGTCTGTAGGATACTCTCCGCAAACCTATCTTGTAAAGGTGCACCTTGAGGAAAGGTAATATACTGTTCTAACACATGGACGAATGCATCTGTTATACCATTAGCAATCTGCTTCACAGGCAAAGAAGCAATCACAGTAGGATCACATACAGAGAACACAGGATATAATACCTCTCCTGAGAATGATAGTTTCTCTTGTGTAGCCTCTATTGTTACCACAGCACCACAGTTCATCTCACTACCTGTAGCAGGTAATGTCAGTATCGCACCATAAGGCATAGCCTTCCAGTTTACATTTAGTTTTTTCTGAATAATATCTATAGTATCTCCTTCATAGTACACAGCTGCAGATATAAACTTAACCCCATCTATCACACTTCCTCCTCCTACACCTAAGATAAAGTCAACCTTTTCATTCTTAATCAAATCAACAGCTTTCACTAATGTCTCATATCGAGGATTAGGTTCTACTCCCGAAAACTCAACTACTTCATACCCTTCTAAAGCCTTTATCACTTGATCATAAACACCATTCTTCTTAATACTACCTCCACCGTATACGACTAGTACTTTACTTTTTTTATCGATTAGATTAGCTATCTCACCTATCTGTCCTTTCCCGTACAATAAACGAGTAGGGTTATATAATTCAAAATTCAACATAACTACTTTCTTTTATCTTATAAAATTAAAAAAAGGAATGCATATGCATTCCTTTTATAGTATTAAATTCTATTTAATTATTTCTTATAAAACAAGTTGTGGTCTATATACTTCCACACTTCTTTATCAAGTAGAGGCATAATATTCTTACCCTCTTTAATGGAGTCTCTAATAAACGTAGCAGATATCTCCATGATTGGTGCATTCTCTACTAGGTGTATATTAGGGTGAGCTAGAAGAGGATTAGCCTCCTCTTTGCCACTGAATATACGAGGATATACATAAATAGGATAACGCTCTAATAGCACCTCGTAGTTCTTCCACTTAGGCAGACTATCTAAATTGTCTTGTCCCATTAATAAACTAAATTCGTGTTTAGGATAACGCTCATGTAAATGTGCCATCGTATTCACGGTATAATTAGGCTGTGGCAAATTAAACTCTACGTCAGAAGGCTTGATATAATCATAATCAGCCGTAGCCAAATTAACCATATGTATCCTATGAAAATCCTCTAGCAACCCCTTCTTTTTCTTTAAAGGACTATGAGGAGTTACCACCATCCATACTTCATCTAGGTCAGTGTACTGCACCATATGGTTAGCAATAACTATATGACCGATATGAATAGGATTAAATGTTCCAAAATACAACCCTACCTTCATACTTATCTTCTTACTTTATAAAGTTCTTTACTAACTCTACAGCCTCATTCTTAGCTGTATCTAAGTCGTAATTCTTAATAATCATATCAAACTGAGGAGCCGTAGCCAACTCTACTGAAGCTTTAGCAATACGCATATTGATCTTATCTTCACTCTCTGTAGAACGCTTTTTAAGACGAATCTTCAATTCATCTATACTAGGTGGTTTCACAAATACAGCTAAAGTCTCATCTGGGAATTTACGCTTAATACGAAGACCTCCTGCTACATCGATATCGAATATTACATTCTTACCTTCTGCCCACAGACGCTCTACTTCACTACTAAGTGTACCATAGAAGTTATCTCTATATACCTCTTCCCATTCTAAGAACTTCTCTCCTTTTATGTTTTGTTTAAACTCTTCAAGAGAAATAAAATAGTAATCTTTACCATTCACCTCTTCCCCTCTTGGTTCACGAGATGTACAAGAGATAGAGAACGCTAGGTTCAGATCTTCTTGCTCTAATAAATGTCTTACTATTGTAGTTTTACCTGAACCAGATGGAGCAGAGAAAACGATTAACTTACCTCTTTGCATAATAATATTCTGTCGTGTTGTATATATAACCTAAAGTACGTTTAGTACTTGCTCTTTTATTTTCTCTAATTCATCTTTCATCTTTACCACTATCTTCTGCATCTCAGCGTGGTTAGATTTAGATCCCATAGTATTAATCTCACGTCCCATCTCTTGACCGATAAACCCAAGTTTACGACCATTAGCCTCAGCTCCTTCAAGTGTTTCGATAAAGTAATCTAAGTGTTTGCTCAGACGTACTTTTTCTTCTGTGATGTCCATCTTCTCTAGATAGTAGATCACCTCTTGCTCATATCTATTCTCATCGATATTTAACTGAAGTTCTACTAAGTTCGCACGCAATCTTTCTTTTACAGTCACGATACGCTCTTTGTCTAATACCGATACCTCATCCATATACTTGCGGATGTTACCGATACGCAGTCTGAAGTCTTGTTCTAATGAAGCTCCTTCACTAGCTCGGAATTCCTTCATATTAGCGATAGCCTCAGTGATAACCTTTTCTATCTCTTTCCACTCATTCTCATCTAGCTCAGCACGCTCTACTTTTAATGCATCAGGCATACGCACAGCCATCTTCATAAGCTCTGTAGCATCTGCATCAGGGATAATCTCCTTCATTTGATCAATATATGCCATCACGATAGGGCCATTAATCTTATTAGAAGTTTCTTCTGCTGTAATCTCACTATATAATGAGAAGTCTACTTTACCACGCTCTAATTCTTGTGCAACAAGGTTACGAAGAGGTAGTTCTTTCTCTCTATACATCAAAGGCAATCTAACATTTAGATCTAAGCTTTTGCTATTAAGCGATTTTACTTCTACTGTGATTTTCTTTGTTGGTAATTGCAAACATGACTTACCAAATCCTGTCATCGATTGTATCATATATTAAAAAATAATAGCTACAAAGGTAACAAAATCATTACTAACTGACTTATAAATAGCACAAAATACTGCTTAATAAGATTACAGATTAACTCTAAGTCAATATATCTGTGATAATACACCTGTTTATCTTCTATAACTTCAAATAAAAGCTCTTTTATTAGTAAATACATTCATACCCAAAGGAATAAAACACAAATTATAAATAAATAGAACCTATAAAACACTAGTAATAGCTTCTATGCTTCTGATTCCTATACTTAAGTGATGTAAAGCTCTTAAACAGGCTAATAAGAAATAACAGATACACATAAAAAAAGAGAGCTATATAGCTCTCTTTTGTGTTTTATACTCCTATTATTTGTTCGTTCCATCGCCTAGAATAGGAGATAACCAAAACAACCATAACTATGAACTACGCCTTCTAAGTCCTTATTTAGACCACCACAATCTACAAAGTCAGCAATAGTAAAAGTCGCGATGAAACTATGTGAATTAAATTTTTTACTAAAACAACCTAACCTTAACTCTTCTGTTTTAATTTAACCCCCAAACACTTAAAACTTTTTCTTTTCTTTTTATAAAGGAATTAATAGCAATTCTTCCCTTTCGTCTTCGATATTAAGACAACAAGCATCGCATTTGGTCACATCAAAAAAAGAATATTTTTTAAAAAAGTATTTAAAAAACAGATATACAGACGTTTGCGTGTGTAAAAAACATACTTAAAAATACTAACAAACTTATTTTAATGGAAGTCAATCAGCAAAAGAACAGTTTATAAACTACTTAATTAGGCTATAACATAATTGTACTAATCCTGATTCAAAAGACTTTGTATTCTCTAACTTTAACTTAGACTCTGGTATCCCGATATCAAATAGTCTAGTACCATCACCTAATAATACAGGGATAACAGATAATACGATCTTATCTATGAGTCTATCCTTCAATAATCTGTTGACTAACTGTGCTCCACCATCGCAGAATATATCTTTACCCTCCTGTGATTTCAGTCTAGATACTAATTCCTTTAGATCACCATTATAGAAAGTCACATTACCTTCTGTAGGTAGACTTTGTCTAGTCATTACATACGTTTCTTTATCTGCATGATGAAACCCATGTCCTTGACTTACTACCCAGTAATATGTACGTTTACCAATCAAAACCGTATCGATCGTCTCTACAAAAGCGGTATAACCATAATCTTCTCCTTCTCGCTGTACAGCATCCAAGAAACTCAAGTCATCCCCAGGTTTAGCGATATAACCATCCAAACTACTCGAAATATATAATACTACCTGTCTCATATCTCTTTGATTTTAAAAACACAAAATTGCAAACTTTTATCCTCCTATAAACAAAAAATCACCTCAGCAAGTAAAAAACTTATCTGAACCGTTTATATAATTCATTGCATTAATGTTTTCCTTATAACAAAAAAGAGCCAGCACATGCTGACTCTTTTTCCTTACTATTTATTCTTTACTTGTTCGATAGCAGCCTCTACTACTTTCTTACTATTCCCAACATAAATGTTACCGTCGATAAACATTACTGGGCGATTTAGAAAAGTATATTGCTCTAGAATAAGTTTTTTAAAATCATCTTCTTGAAGATTCTTGTCTTTTAACCCTTCACTTTTGTACAGTTGAGCTCGCTTATTAAATAGCTTTTCATAACTACCCACTTGCTTATACATCTCTTCTAACTGTGACTCTGTTACAGGGTTCTTCTTAATCTCTTGTAGTTCAAACGTATCTAATTCTGGCATCTCAGCCATGATACGCTTACATGTTGTACAAGTACTTAAATAATATATCTTTCTCATATTATACATCTTTTACGGTAATGATATGTACTGGACAAACTTTCTCTGCTTGTTCACATGCCTCTAAAATAGTATAATCTGGTGACTTAAGCGTATGAAATCCTTTATTATTCACAGATTTCAACAAAACAGTCTTTCCATCTTTCTTAGACATCTGAAACTGCTGAGGAGCAACCTCAACACAATAATTACATCCGATACACTTATCTCGTTGTAGCGTGACTATGACCATTATGCCTCTACTATTTTATACAGCTTATCAGATAAGCGAATTCTAAACGGAATCTTGATAGTACAGTCATCTCCTTTAGTCGCTTTCTCTACCTTCTGCTCATTGACGAATAATTCTTCTACGATTAACTCTTGTGCTCCCGTACTAGGTCCTGTGATAAGAATCTTATCTCCTACCTTGATATCATAAGCTTCTATTTTAAACTCTCCGATAGATGCTTTCTGGAAGTAGTGAGCAGCTTTACCTACATACACTTTTTTCTGAGTTGCATTACTACCAGGGTTATCACTCCACTCTCCCAATTTCTGTCCTAAGTAATATCCACTCCAGAATCCACGGTTATACACCGTTTCTAAAGCTTTCATCCATTCTGCTACTTTCTCTTGAGAGTAAGTACCATCAGCGATAGCATCAATAGCCTCACGGTAAGTACGAATCACAGTTGCTACATACTCAGGAGCTCTACCTCTACCCTCTATCTTCAGTACCTTAGTACCAGCATCGATCACTTGATCTAAGAAATCTAAGGTACATAAGTCCTTAGGAGACATCATATACTCATTGTCTATCTCGATCTCAAAACCACTCTCTTGATCTATTACCGTGTATTTTTTACGACAGTTTTGTTTGCATGCTCCTCTGTTTGCAGAAGAGTTATGTGAGTGAAGGCTTAAGTAGCACTTCCCTGATACTGCCATACACAATGCTCCATGACCGAAGATCTCTATCTCTACCAAATTACCAGAAGGCCCTTTCACCTGTTCTCTTTCGATAGCTTCTGTGATCTTTTTTACTTGTCGCAAGCTTAGCTCACGAGATAATACGATAGTATCAGCGAATAAGCTATAGAACTTAACAGTCTCAATGTTCGTTACATTTAGTTGAGTAGAGATATGTACTTCTAACCCGATCGCTCTTGCAGATGCAATAACTGCCTGATCAGATGCGATTACTGCTGTAAGCCCTGCCTCTTTTGCCTTATTCAATAAAGTTTTCACCACTGATAAGTCGTGGTCATAAACGATAGTGTTTAACGTCAAATAAGTACGTACATTCTTCTCTTTACATCTTCTCGCAATCTCTTCTAAATCATCAATAGAAAAGTTCACCGTAGAACGCGCACGCATATTTAACTGGTCTACTCCGAAATATACTGAGTCTGCACCGTTATCTAATGCGGCCTGTAAAGACTCGAAGTTACCTGCAGGAGCCATAAGCTCTACTCTTCCTGAAACTGTCATATTCTTTATGCTTAATCTATTATTTTATACAATTGGTCGTTTTTACGAATACGAAAACCTAATTCCATAGTCATCTTATCTCCATTATTAGCTGTACTAACTTCCACTCCATTTACCATCATCTTCTCTATAGTTAGTCTCTCATCACCTGTAGTAGGTCCTACAATAGCTACTTTATCTCCAACATTTAACTCCTTGTCAACAATAAACTGCCCTACACTAGCTTTAGTAAAGTAGTGTTGAGCTGTCCCGATTAGAACTTTTCGCTCTGCTTGTTTCTTGCGGATTTGTGTTACTGCACTTACCTTCACTGCTTTGATCTCATCAGTAGCACTGCGTTCTCCTTGGAACTTTAATGCTTCTGAGCGTCCTTTCTTGAATACTAAGTTTCCTTTTTGTACTCCTTGACGTAAGCGTTTTTGTTCATCTTCTGGTAACTGAATGATATCTAAACACTCATCAGAACAGCATCCATGCATCTTCTCAGCACACTCATCACACTGAATGAACAGTAAGTGACATGCCTCGTTAGCACAGTTTACGTGAGTATCACATGGTTTACCACACTGGTGGCAGTTAGAGATAATATCGTCTGTAATACGCTCTCCTAGACGGTGGTCAAACACGAAGTTCTTTCCGATGAACTTACTCTCTAATCCTTCTGCCTTTACCTGACGAGTGTATTCAATAATACCTCCTTCTAATTGGTATACATTCTTAAACCCGTTGTGTTTAAAGTAAGCTGATGCTTTCTCACAGCGGATACCTCCTGTACAGTACATCAATAAGTTTTTCTCCTCTTTGATGTCTTCTAATTGGTCTTTAATGATTGGCAGTGATTCACGGAATGTGTCCACGTCTGGAGTGATCGCTCCTACGAAGTGCCCTACTTCACTCTCATAGTGGTTTCTAAAGTCCACTACGACCGTGTTAGGGTCTTCTAATAATTCGTTGAATTCTTTTGCCTTTAAGTGAATTCCCTTATTCGTAACATCAAATGTATCATCGTTTAGACCATCAGCTACGATCTTGTGTCTAACCTTTACTGTTAATTTTAAGAATGATAAGTCATCTTGCTCTACAGCTACATTCAGACGAATTCCTTTCATGAAGTCATACTGCTCTAACGTCTCTCTGAATGCATCAAACTTAGATGCAGGTACAGACATCTGAGCATTGATCCCCTCATGAGCTACATAAATACGTCCTAAAGCGTCTAATGCATCCCAAGCTAGGAATAAATCGTCTCTAAATTGTTGTGGGTTTTCTATTTTGGCGTACGCATAGAAAGATAAAGTCAAACGGTTCTCTCCCGCTTGCTCGATAAGTTCAGCTCTTTCCTCTGCGCTTAATGTGTTATACAGTTGCATGCTATATACTTTTAAGTGTAGATTATATATGTTTGAAATCCTAAATGGAAGAATTTCGGTGCAAAGATAGTATTTAGATTTAAAAATGAGAATTGAACCTTATAAAATTTACATAAATAGTTAACTATCAAATTATTCAATCCTTTTTTTAGAACCTCAGCTTCTATTTTAAGCATCTCCTCTACAAAAGGTATTCTGTAAGAATACTTGACCTTATAGATTTATCTTTTGTTATGAATTGAACGCGATAATACACTACTTAAATATCCCCATAAACAGCCATTTTTGCGAAATAGACAAGTCTAAACAATAATATATGAGACAATTATACAGATATTTGTTTCCAATAAAACTCATAAAATGGACAATAAAACTTTATCAATCGTATCATACATCACATTAATTGGATGGTTAGTAGCATTCTTTGTAGGAAAAGAAAAAGCAAATGATTTACTAAAATACCACCTAAGACAATCATTTGGTGTATTAATCTTAAGCTTCGTTTTATCACTTGTTATACGAGTAATAGCAGGTATATTCCCAATCATTGCAGGCATGATAGCACTAGTGTTATACTTAATTATTCTTTTATATATGATTATGGGAATACTTAATGCAGCAGGAGAAAAGAAAAAACCATTACCTCTTATCGGTGAATGGTCAGATAAGACACTTAGCTTTATTAAGTAATACACATGTATTATCTAAACAAGAAGAGGTTGACTGTATAGGTCAACCTCTTCTTGTTTATCCCTATGCCTTAAAATCAAAATCATCGAATATCTGACCTAAATGGTGTTCTAAATGACTTACATAATCTTCTACTAAAAAGGCAAGCGTATGACCATTAGCCATTTTAGTATTCAAAACCTCAACAGAAATATTACAAACTATCTCTAAGAGAAATGCATTATACATCTTCCATGTTCTAATCACAGTGTCTTGTTGCATTTGCTGATAAGCACTCACTTCTACCCATTCATTCTGTGCATAAGAAACAACAGGATTGTCCTCAAACTGACCTCTAACAAAACGGTGATGATTATTAGTCGCACTATCGATAAGATGTCCTAGTATCTCTTTTTTACTCCACTTACCCTCTGTTTCTTTATAAGAAAATTCTTCTTCTGTAAACTGCTCTAATCTAGCAGGTAACACATCTATATAATATTGTAGCTTACTCAAGTCTGTTGTCGTCATATCTATCTTTTTCTGACTAGTAAAAATAGAAAAAGCCACCCAACAGGTAGCTAATAATTATACTAAGTCCATTGGACAGCATTAGATATTATGTGCTATACGCCACAGCACTCCAGATGGATCTATTAATAAAAAGTCTCTCATCATCCACGCTCTGTCTTCTACAGCCGTCAGTCGGATAGCATATTTTGACTGAAGATCTAGGTTTTGCAGATGTGTGTACCAATCATCTGCATTCTCTACTTGCAAATGAAACATTAGATTCTCTGCAGCCTCTTGATTATAAAAATTCTGTAAAAAGAACTTCTCCGTTCCACAATCAAGCAAGCACAGTTCTTCACTCTGCCATACTATCTTAAATCCAATAGCAGTATAGAACGCTTTAGACACCTCAAAGTCCTTACACGGGATAAACGACTTTAGCTCTACTACTGACAAATTAAGTTCTTTATGTTCCATCATTACCTTTATATTATACTTACAAAAATAACGAAAGCTACCCTTTTGAGGTAGCTTCTGTTTATATAAATAATAGTAGTTCTTATTGTTTAGTGAACACTTCCGTCACACCATTAGCAGTAAGCTTTAATGTATTCTGATCTGTCATCTCATACGTAAAGGTAGCAGACTTCACAGAAGTAGAATCAGTACCTACCATCGCTGTTTCGAAGATAACAGTATTATCTACCATCTTCCATTTAGTGAATTCGTTAGCCTTGTCCTTGATAGAAGACATTGTCCCGTCCTCTTTTAGTTCGAATCCTTGTAGTAGACTTGCATCTGCTCCATTTGGCTGTGTCCATGCACCTACCAAGTGTTTCATATCAAGAATGACAGGAGTAGACTCAGCTACTGTTTCTGTTGGTGTAGTTTCTTCCACTACTGGAGCTTCTGTCTGTTGTTTACAAGAAGCGAAAGCGATAGCTACAAAAGCTAAAGCAAGAACTGTTTGTTTCATTTGTACTTAAAAAATCTAAATTAGATTACTTTTTAGTGAATGATTCTTTTGACTCACCATTCACTAGGTTTAATGTTTTACCATCAACCACCTCAAATTGGTATGACACAGTATCTACACTAGATGTACCATTACCGATACTCTCTTGTTCTAAGAACAATTTATCTCCTTCTACCCACCACTTATTTGTTTTAAGTGTAGCCATATTAATAGAAGTAGCTGTTCCGTCCTCTTTTAATTCGAATCCTTGTACTTCTTTATCATTAATAGGGTTTGGTTGAGTCCAAGACGCAACTAATACTGTAGTGTCCACAGCCTCAGGCGCTGTAGTCTCTTCTACTACTTCAGTAGTTGTTGTTTCTTCAGTTACAGGAGCTTCAGTTTGTTGTTTACAAGAAGCGAAAGTAATAGCTACTAATGCAATAGCTAAAGTCATTTTTGTTAATTTCATAGCGATATAAATCTTTGTTTTTGTTGGATCAAAAGTAGGATAGAGAAGTGTGAAAAAATAAAATTAAGAATAATTTAACCAAGCTCATAACAACAAGTAAAACAATTAATTACAAATAAACTTTTCTTATAAAAATCGTTTTTTAGTTAAAAATGGAACAGACCTATTCTGTCCACATACTCAGAAAGATTCATCATGATATATACTTCTTCTAAATCACGCTATCCCAACCCCATATACCGAAAACAAAAAAGTCGCTTTTATAGCGACTTTTGTATTCCTTATGGTTTCATTTTATAATCAGTAAATACCTTACCATTCATAATTTTATTAAGCTTTGTACCTATCAACTTTTTAGTCAATGAGCTTAATCGATCTGTAAATAACACCCCTCTCGTATGATCATACTCATGTTGTATAATACGCGCTGTAGTACCGTGGAACGTCTTAGTATGAGGTTTAAAATCTCTATCTAGGTACTCTATCGTGATAGACCATGGACGCGTAACTCGCTTAAAAATATCAGGAATACTTAGACATCCTTCTACCTCATCCCATGTCTCGTCAGATTTACCGATAATACGTGCATTGATAAATGTCTCGCGCATCCCTGTATCTCCCTCTGCGAAATTAGCTTTGCGCTCATCCTCTTCTGCATTCTCATACATCACGATACTATCTACTACGAATAGCTGTTTAGTCTCTCCTATCTGAGGAGCTGCTAGCCCGCATCCATAAGCGTTCTCCATAGTCTCCCACATATTATCGATCAGCTTATTTAGGTCTTCAGAACTGCTATCTATCGCATCACAGTCTACCTTTAATGTTTTATTTCCGTATGCTAATATTGGTAATTTCATTGTGTTTCTATTTGTTACAAAAGTCGGGATAAGTTACTTCCTACACAAAAAACTAACCTTAAATAATTTAATAACACTTACCATTACGTAAGTCTATATAGAAGTATTTATCATCTTGACGCACCTTTACATAATGCTCTTGTTCTATCTCGAAGATTACATCGTAGGCTATTGGTAATACGATATCACCTTTTTTATTCAGGATTCCCGTCTTTGCCATCACAGTGGTATACACTAGTACATGACCTACTGATAGTATAAAGTCACACTCCTTACTGAACAACGTCTCTCCCGAAGTATTAATACAATGAAAAGTATTAGAATCATCCTCTCGTACGAAAGCAATTCCATCTTTAAAATCACTTGCATCTACATATTTATAGTCGATAACTACCTCTCCTGTCTTATTTACATAACCATAAGCATCTCTATTACGTATAGGGGCTAAACCATTTCTAAAGATTCCGACATAACCAATTTCTTCAGAGAAATGCTTGAGAACATCTCCTTTATCATTGATAATAACACGTCTGTTATCGTCTAGACTCATACTAGCTAATCCCTCAGAAAATTGTGTCCCAAAAGAATACTGAGGCTCTATAACCCACTCTCCTTTTGGGTTAATAAACCCATAGTGATTATTACTACCAACTAATCGATAACGGTCATTCTCAAAAATAGTATCAGACTCGATAATCATCTCCAGAGTAGAAGTAATCTTATGGCCTCCCTCATCATATATCGTAGTCTTATGGTCTTTTTGTGTCATAAAATATTTCGCCCCCCGTCTATCTACATGAGTGGTGATGATTAGATACTTTGGTTCTACCATCCACTCTCCTACTGTGTTTATAATACCATACTCACCATCACTTACACTCGCTACAGCCATACCTCTACTAAACATCCAAGCGTCGGCATACTGAGGTTCTATCACCCAATTCTTATCCTCATCTACATATCCCCACTTTCCATCCTTATCTTGAGAAGGAATCAATATAACGTCTTCTGTACCTTCTATTACATTACTTATTACTAATCTATCTCCGAATAAACCATCACAACTAGAGCATGAAAACAACACTACCAGATTGAACAGCAATACTTTAAAACACTTTTTTACCTGATACATATATTATCCTAATAACGCTAAAATTAAGTGCTAAAAATACATAATTCTAAAATAGTATAGACCCCATCACTTCTCCATACGCTAAAATCAAAACCGTTCTATAAATAAGCCCTACTACAAATGCAACACCACACACTTAAACTCACATACTATCTCCTAAAAGAACGAAGCCATCATGTCTTATTTTTCCAATCACAATTGAGGTGGTCGGCTTATGGTCGGCTAGTGATGGGCATTTGGTCGGCTTAAAAGTGCATAAAATAGCCTATCACTAGCCTATCAAATACTGATCATTCCCTTATCACTTAAAACAACGTCTAAATCTCATCACCCATTGTCTAAACCTTATCTTAGGGTACATTCTCCTAAAATTCAAACCCTTATTTTTAGGATTATTTCTCCTACATCATACTATCACAAGGACGAGGTTAAAAACAACACATTGCTATAAATTATATCATAGCAAAGAGATCGTGCTCACCTGCTATAATTCATAGCATAATGATACTACTCTCTTGGACTGTAATTAATTTATATTACTTTTACATCAGTAAGAATCTAATTTTTATAAAAAATGAGTGCAGATAAAGAAGCAAAATTAAAAGCGTTACAACTTACACTTGATAAGTTAGACAAAACTTATGGTAAAGGAACAGTAATGAAGTTGGGAGATACTGCTGTAGAAGAGGTAGAAGTTATTTCTTCAGGATCACTAGGTATTGACCTTGCATTAGGTGTAGGAGGGTTCCCTAGAGGAAGAATTATAGAGATATACGGTCCAGAATCATCAGGTAAGACGACTTTAACTTTACACGCTATCGCAGAAGCACAAAAAGCAGGTGGTATCGCAGCATTCATTGATGCGGAGCATGCTTTTGACCGTTTCTATGCACAAAAACTAGGTGTAGACATCGACAACTTAATTATATCTCAACCAGACAATGGTGAGCAAGCATTAGAGATCGCTGAGAACTTAATTCGTTCTGGAGCTATTGACTTAGTAGTAATTGACTCTGTTGCTGCCTTAACTCCTAAGAGTGAAATCGAAGGAGAGATGGGAGATTCTAAAATGGGATTACACGCTCGTTTAATGTCTCAAGCATTGAGAAAGTTAACTTCTACTATTAGCAAGACTAACTGTACTGTATTCTTCATTAACCAGTTGCGTGATAAAATCGGTGTAATGTTCGGTAACCCTGAGACTACTACAGGAGGTAACGCATTGAAGTTCTACGCTTCTGTACGTCTAGATATTCGTAAGTCTACTCAGATTAAAGATGGTGAGAATGTGATCGGTAACAGAACGAAAGTAAAAATCGTGAAGAATAAAGTAGCACCTCCTTTCCGTACAGCTGAGTTTGATATCATGTATGGTGAAGGTATCTCTAAAGTAGGTGAAGTACTGGATATGGCTGTAGACTATGAAATCGTGAAGAAAAGCGGATCTTGGTTTAGCTACGGTGATACTAAATTAGGACAAGGTCGTGATGCTGTGAAATCAGTGATTAAAGACAACCCTGAACTAATGGAAGAACTTGAACAATTAATCAAGGACGAAATCAAAAATAAAGAAGCTTAATTGTTTCTATCCTTAAATATGAATCCCTTACAATAGTATTGTGAGGGATTTTTTTATATATCAACCTATAAATCCTGCTAGTGCAGCATATCATAACGTCAATACTGCTATATACATAAAACCAATAACATAGAGTTTTACAAGGAATTAGAAAAACTCCTTTACCTTCTGCAATGATAAACAAAACAGAAAGGCCTAATAGCATAGGTAAACTACTAAATATTCCTCTCAACACAATTTTCTTATGCTGTCTATCTAAAGCCATACATCTATTAATCAATACATAATAACGTTAAATAGTACAAAAAAAGTATCTCAACAATACCAACGCCTTTTATATAATAATCCATTAACACTAGGCACTAAAAGGAGAATCACTTAATTTTGTAGTTCAATAAAACACAAATCAATAATATGAAATTACGATTATTAGCACTATTGCTAACAATTATGACCTTTATTAGCTGCGACGATCCGTTTAAAAGACATGATTTTTATCTATCTAACCCAACTGATAAAGAGATTACAGTATCACTAGATAATCAAAAATATACCCTAGCCCCAAATACCTTTGAGGTATTAAAACTAGATAATGGTGTGCACGAATTAGACTACAATGGACAAAAAAACAAGTTCAATGTATTCAAACAAAACTCTGGTGGTATCATCAACCCAACTTTAGAACCACACTATATCTTCTCTATGGTATATGCTACAGAAGGAAACTTTGACAAATTTGGTTCTACTGCGAGAGAAGTTGTTATTGATGATGTACTTTATGAAGATAATATCAAATCGACTAACGCTCTATTTATAGATAATAACTTATATAGGTGTACTTACTTCTTAGGTGAAGAATATCCTGAAGAACAGATTACGCATAATAAGAATGCTGTAGGTAACTTCTACAATAAATTCTTTACTAAAGCAGAGTTCATAGCTTTCTACGATGAAGATTTACCTGCAGAGAGCAAAGGTTTTCACCAACAGAACATGGTTGCGGGAGGAGCGTGTACGATTACAGAGCCTAATGCATTAGAACTAAAGCTACCAGACGTGCCGCAAGAAGATGTGATTGCTTCTTATAAACAAGAGATGGCACTAGTAGAAGAGTTTAAAACTTCAACTGATGCAGGCCGTCAAAAAGAGATTCAAAAAGAACTATTTGATTTATCAATGAGCCGTTCTAAACTTGATATTAATTACAGTAAACTGTCTACTGAACAAAACCAATCTATGAATGACTTCGTTCATGCTAGTGGTAGAATTTCAGGAGCAGGTATTATACAACTGTGAATCCATAAACCACACTATAACTAAAAAAGCGGTGAGATCTTCGTTGTCTCACCGCTTTTTGCATTATTTCGCTTTATATTCCTTCTCCCATTCTAGCACAGGATCATATAATAGATTAAAAGCCATATCTCTTACTTCTTTTTTATTCTCTAAGGTCAGCCCTTTCGTTTCTATACAAGGGAATATCTTGACTGGTACCACTCCTGGGTGCCCTATCCCCCATACAAAAGGGAAATAATGTCTCAACCTACCAAACGCTAAAGGAGCTATCGGTATCTGATGATCTATAGCAAGCCGAAAAGCCCCATCCTTAAAGCTGTCTAGTATGATCGTTCTATCATCTGTCACGCCTCCTTCTGGAAAAATGCAGATGCTCAGCCCTCTACTTAAACGCTCTTGTGCGCTGTCGAATACCTGCTTCTTACTTCTTGCATCCTTTCTATCTACTAGAATACAAGCACGTTTATAAAAGAACCCAAACACTGGAATACTCGATAATTCTTTCTTACCTACAAAGACAAAAGGATTGTCCTTTACAAGGATAAGCATCATCATAATGTCTAACATCGAAGTATGATTAGCAATAAACATATAGCTCTTCCCTTTCTCTAACGGAGTCTCCTCTTCTATCTTATACCTCATCCCTATTCCGTAGAATACGAGAATAGCCCAGATACGAGCTACTTTAAAAAACTGAGGATATGTCTTCTCTGATCCAATCGTTATCAATAAAAAAGGAGATAATAGTAAAATAACAATTACCATCCAGATATAAAACCACAGTCGCCAAAGTGAACTGAAAAACGCACCTATACTTTTCATCATTTGTATTACAAATTCTATCTTTTACTAACTTCAAAAATAAACAATTCTATCGCCATATAACCACATTAGCTAGTAAAAACAAGGCAAATAAACTTCAATTCACTTATCTTTGCTTTTTAAATAATTAATATCACGCAATGGCTAAAATTCTAACAGGAGTTCAAAGTACAGGAACTCCACACTTAGGGAATCTTTTAGGAGCTATTCTACCAGCAGTAGAAATGGCAAACAAAAAAGAGAATGAGTCTTTTATTTTTATTGCGAACTTGCACTCTGCAACGCAAATTAAAGACGCTAAAACTTTACAAGAAAATACCTATAGTGTTGCGGCTACTTGGCTTGCTTGTGGTGTAGACGTTAATCATGTAACTTTTTACCGCCAGTCAGATGTACCGCAAACAACTGAGCTTACTTGGTACTTAAGTTGCTTCTTTCCATACCAACGTCTAACATTAGCTCATTCGTTTAAAGATAAGGCAGATGTTTTATCTGATGTTAATGCAGGGTTATTTACTTACCCAATGCTGATGGCTGCGGATATCTTACTATACGATGCAGAATTCGTACCTGTAGGAAAAGACCAAATGCAACACTTAGAGATCACACGTGATGTAGCATCTCGTTTCAATCATCAGATGGGAGAAACTTTTGTATTACCAGAGGTGAAAATACAAGAGGAAGTAATGGTAGTGCCTGGTACAGATGGAAACAAAATGTCTAAGTCTAGACACAATACCATCAATATATTCCAAACAGATAAGGTATTGAGAAAAGAAGTAATGGGCATCGAGACAGATAGTACTCCTCTAGAAGATCCTAAGAATCCTGATACTTGTAATGTATTCACGATCTATAAACTATTAGCTACTCCAGAACAAGTAGAAGCGATGAGAGCTAAATACTTAGGAGGTAACTATGGTTATGGACATGCAAAACAAGAGCTTTTCGAACTTATCGTTGAGAAGTTTAAAGATATTCGTGAGAAATACGAGTACTATATCAATAACTTAGAAGAAGTAGATCGTCTACTAGGTATTGGTGCAGAAAAAGCGTCTGTAATCGCTACAGGAACTTTAAATAAAGTAAGAGAGAAACTAGGTTACGGAAGTGCTAAATAGTCTTCTATAACCTTTCTTTAGATATCTTATAAGCCTTACCTCAGTGTAAGGCTTATTTATTTATCATCACTATAGGAGTTCAAAATACTTACCTGGCAATGGTCTTACTACACCAAGCATTTCTAAATTAAGCAGGATACTACTTACCTTATAAATCGGAAGGGAACAACTGAGTGCTATAATATCTAGTAACTCACGTTCGTGTTTACTCAAAAAATCTACAATCAATTGTTCTTCAGGATTGAGATCAAGAAACAATTGGGGTTGAATAACTTTAGGCGCTTTAGCTTGAGCATCCCAGTTTAAAGTTTCTACAATCTCCTTAGCAGAAGTTAATAATTGAGCTTTATTCTTTTGAATCAGATGATTGCAACCTGCACTCATAATATCACCAACTCTCCCAGGAACTGCAAATACGTCTCTGTTATAATCATTAGCAAAATTCACCGTAGACATAGAGCCCCCCTTAATAGCACTTTCTACAACGATAGTCGCTTGAGACATCCCAGCTACAATGCGGTTGCGCTGAATAAAGTTCTCTCTATCTACCTTACTACTTACCCAAAACTCAGATAGACAAGCTCCACCCTGTTCTTCAATACGCCTAGCTACAGCTGTATGAGCATCTGGATAAACTCTATTCAACCCATGTCCAAGAACAGCATAAGTATCTAAACCATTGTCTAAAGCAGCAACATGTGCAGTAATATCTACTCCGTAGGCTAGACCACTCACAATAATAGGATTATACGGCTTCAGATCACTTATTAATTCCATACAGATATCCACACCTCTTTTGCTTGGATTACGAGTACCTATGAAGCTAATGACCTTTCTATTGTCTAAACTGATACTGGGTCTTGTACTAAACAACAGTAAGGGACTATCCTCACACTCTTTCAACAAGGAAGGGTAACAACTATCTGTATAATCAAAACAAGACAGGTGATACCTTTGGATATTTCTTAACTCTTGTTCTGCTCTTTTTAAGACATTGCTATCTTGAAGATTGCGCCATAGCATATTACCAATGCGATGTACAGCAATTACATCCTTCTCTTTTGCTAAAAAGACTTCTTTAGGAGAACCAAAGTAATCTAATAATCGCTTAGCTGTTATCGGCCCTACGCCCACAGTAGATTGTAATGCCAACATATAAAATAACCTTTCTTCTTCCATAGATAAATTGGTAATCAATTATAGTATTTGTATCTTCACATCACAGCCTCAAAAACCTATCCAACATCATGTCAACCCGCGATATTCTTTCATTTGTTTTAGTAATATAACTTACTAGATATAAAAAAGTTATCAGTGGTTAAAAATAATAGTGAATATTTTTTTGATTAGTTATTGTTTAATGTAATTTTGTCTTTATGAAGATCGAAAAATACATATCAGCTTTGCTTTATCGATACCAGTGTGTAATCATTCCTGGTTTTGGAGCTCTATTGACAGAAATCAAGTCATCATACTACAGTGAGGAGAAACAATGTTTCTTCCCTCCTCAGAAGAGTCTTTCTTTTAATGCGAATATTAAGCATAACGATGGGTTATTAGCTAATCATATCGCTGTAGAAGAGAATATCTCTTATGATGAAGCTGTTCTTTTAATCAATCAGAGTATTAAAGGATGGGAAGTAGAGTTGCGCAATATCGGTAGTTTAGAATTACTGAATGTGGGTATGTTCCAAACTAATTCTGAAGGCAATCTAGTATTCGAACCTGCTTCTAATAGTAATTACTTAATGACCTCTTTTGGTCTATCTACAGTAATAGCAAAGACGATAGAGCGATCTCCTATCATCCCACTTGCAGAAACTGTAACTGTGCCTACTGTTAAAACGAATAAGAAGTACACATTCTTTAAATATGCGGCTGTAGTAGCTTTATTTATAAGTACAGCTGGAGTTTTTGTAAACAAAGGATATGAAGCGTATTTAAATGACGAAGCGTACACTGTAAGTAAAAATGTTCAAAGTAGAGTGGAGAATAAAATTCAACAAGCTACATTCATCATAGAGCCTACTGCTACTACTATCTCTATTCCTGTAAAAGAAGAAGAGGTAGTCTTAGAAGAGACTGTAAGTACCCCTTATCACGTTATCGCATGTGCTTTTAGATCAGAACAAACTTCGCTATCCGAGGCTAAGAAACTACAGAAAAAAGGGTATGAAGGCGCAAAAGCACTATCTCGTACGAAGTATGGAGTGTATCCTGTCTCTTATGGTAGCTATACGACCCAACAAGAGGCTCAACGAGAAATGAGAAAAATACATAATACTATCAATATTGATGCTTGGATTTTAGTACAATAAATAGTTAAAACATATATCCCGAATCTGAAAAGGTTCGGGATTTTTATTTAATGTGCCTATATTTGTCGAAAATAATAACAATGGAAGCAAAATTAGTATCTGAATCAGCTACTTTAATGACAGACTTAGTTCTACCAGGAGAGACTAACCCACTTAATAATATGTTCGGTGGAGAATTATTAGCTCGTATGGATAGAGCTGCTGGTATCGCTGCTAGAAGACACTCGCGCAGAGTATGCGTTACTGCATCAGTGAACCACGTCGCTTTTAACAGACCTATTCCTCTAGGAAGTGTAGTAACTGTGGAGGCTAAAATATCACGCTCATTTAACTCGTCTATGGAAGTATACTTAGATGTATGGATCGAAGACAGAGAATCAGGAATAAAGAAAAAAGCAAATGAAGCTATCTATACATTCGTAGCTGTAGATGATACAGGTCATCCTGTAGCTATCCCTGAGCTAATCCCTGAAACAGATTTAGAGAAAGAAAGATACATCGGAGCCTTAAGACGTAAGCAGTTAAGTCTAGTTATCGCAGGAAAGATGAAACCGAGTGACGCTACAGAACTTATAGCTCTATTTAACGAATAATATTATGAAGAAATTATTATCCCTATTTGTAGTTGCATTCTTTGCATTACAGACAGCTAATGTATTTGCTTGGGGTACTACTGGTCACAGAGTAGTAGCTGAATTAGCAGAAAGAAACTTAAGCAAAAAAGCTAAAAAACAATTAAAAGAAATCATTGGTAACCAACAATTAGCGTATTGGGCTAACTGGCCAGACTTCTTAAAGTCGGATCCTTCTTGGAAGTTCGCAGATAGCTGGCACTATATCAATATGCCAGGTGATCTAGATAGACAAGCATTCGATAAAGAACTAGCTAACTCTACAGATGAGAACTTATACAAAAGAGCTCTTATCCTTATCGAAGAGTTAAAAGACAAGAATCTTCCGTTAGCTAAAAAACAAGAGAATCTGTACTTTTTAATCCATATCATCGGTGATGCTCATCAACCACTACACATCGGTAGACCAGAGGATCTAGGAGGAAATAGAGTAAAAATAGAATGGTTTAGAAAAGCAACTAACTTACACAGTCTATGGGACTCTGCTCTAGTTGACTTCGATAAATACAGCTACACAGAGTATGCTACCGTACTAGATGTACACGGTGCTAACTACAATCAAAAAATCACTTCTGGTACATTAGAAGATTGGATTTATGATTCGTATACGATGGCTAATAAACTATACGCTAGTGTAGAGCCTGAAGAATCTCTAAGCTACAGATACCACTTTGATCACAAAGACAACGTAGAAAGTCAATTACTAAAAGGGGGATTAAGATTAGCTAAAATCTTAAATGACATCTTTAAATAAGACAATTCTAAAGCATATAAAAAAGGCGAAGTAATGATACTTCGCCTTTTCTTATTTATTGCTAAAATTAGCTTATTTACTCTTTTAATTATCGACTATAACTAGATCTAGACGATGATGAACTACTGCTTCCTCCTCTACTGTAGCCTGATGAGCTACTTCCAGAAGATGAACGGCTATAGCTACTACTAGGGTAAGAGCTACTAGACGAGCGACTGTAGCTACTGTTACTAGAACTACTCGGATAAGAAGAGCTGCCTCTACTATAACTAGATCTTGAAGATGAGTTACTTGGATAAGATGAACTTCCTCTACTATAGCTAGATCTAGAATAAGATGAATTATTAGACGATGAGTTCGTATTATTAGAAGAGTTACCTCTACTGTAGCTAGAACGAGAATTGCTACTTCCTGTATTCGATATCGCCTCTCCTCTATTATAAGAACCTGAACTAGTATTATCTGTAGAACTACTACCTCTGCTGTAGCTAGAACGAGAGTTGCTGCTTCCACTATTCGCTATCGCCTCTCCTCTGCTATATGAACCAGAACCATTAGTATCTGTAGAACTACCTCCTCTGCTGTAACTAGAACGAGAGTTACCACTTCCATTACTAGATGTGCTACTATTATCCGTATAAG
Source organism: Myroides odoratimimus (assembly GCF_001485415.1). GTDB lineage: Bacteria > Bacteroidota > Bacteroidia > Flavobacteriales > Flavobacteriaceae > Flavobacterium > Flavobacterium odoratimimum. The sequence goes on along the minus strand of NZ_BCMQ01000002.1, from coordinate 173,731 downwards.
CAGATCTTCTATAATTTGGATTTTGGTTACTGTCCACTGAGTATTCACTACGTGAGTTAGAACTACCTCTTGTATCTGTTAGATCTTTTCTATTGTAGAAACTATCTTCTCCATATCTAGTTCTAAAGGATTGATTTGGATTCTGGCTTTCATAAGAGTTCTGAGCTACATCATAATACATTCTTTGTGCACGTGTACTATATCTATTACTAGAATAATAATAATTATTATAATGATTAATCTGAATGTGTACATGACTCATATATCTGTCTGTACTATAAGGAGAATAATGGTAGTAATAGTCAGGATAATATCCCCAACCCCACGATGAGTGATAAGCTCTATAATTATTCGTCCAGAATAAAGTAAACATGGGAGGTCTACTTAAATAAACAGGCTCATAAATATAGTTAGGTCCATACAGATAAGAGTTCCCTACTACTTGCATTAATACTACATTTTCTCTAGTATCTTTTTCTACTTCAATAGTTGCAACATCTTGGAAAAGATCCTTGCCTAATACTGCCTGAATGACAATAAGGTGTGTTCTTCCTTCCACTAATTCCACAACTCGTAGATAATCTACATAACCATCTCTATTCAAATCGAGGTTATTGATTCTCAAGTTAGGGTCATTCAATCTAAATTCAAAGTCAGCTAAATCCTTAGACTCTCCAAATATAGAAGCTACAGCCTGAAGGTCTAGATTATCGCTAATGTCATAGTTATTAGCTGTTACGACAGCTCTCTGACCAAAACTTAAAGCCTCAGTAAGAGAAAAAATAACTAAAAATATATATTGTATTGTTTTCATTTCAAAAAGTATAAAATGTTATCACTTCTTCTATAATGGCAAAAAATGTACCATAACAATCTATAGCAAGATACTGAAAAACAAAGAGTAAAAGTTATTTGATTTCATAAAAAGAGTAAATGTTTTCATAATATTCCACGTTTTAAGGGTAGTGATAACAAATTAAAAGACAGTATTTTAAAGTATCTACTTATTTAGTCTTACAATTTTAGTAATTTTGCACTATAATATAGTTTATATGATTGATAGAGAAGAAATAAATTTTGAACGTTCTGTAATCGTTGGAATCATTACACAAGATCAAGATGAATCAAAGCTAAATGAGTATTTAGACGAATTAGAGTTTTTGACATTTACTGCAGGAGGACAAGTATATAAGCGTTTTACACAGAAAATGGACAAGCCGAACCCTAAGACCTTTGTTGGTACTGGGAAGATGCAAGAAATTCATAATTATATTGTAGAGAACGATATTCATACCGTGATATTCGATGATGAACTATCGCCTGCTCAACAAAAGAATATTTCTAGGGAGCTAGACTGTAAAGTACTAGATCGTACTAACCTAATCCTAGACATCTTTGCGCAAAGAGCACAAACTTCGTATGCAAGAACTCAAGTAGAGCTAGCACAATTCCAGTATTTATTACCTAGACTATCTGGTATGTGGACGCACTTAGAAAGACAACGTGGAGGTATCGGAATGAGAGGTCCTGGAGAGACAGAGATAGAAACAGATAGACGTATCGTACGTGACCGTATTACCCTTTTAAGAGATAAATTAAAGGTAATCGATAAGCAAATGGCTTCTCAAAGAGGAAACCGTGGAGCAATGGTACGAGTAGCCTTAGTAGGATATACTAACGTGGGTAAGTCTACACTAATGAATGCTGTAGGTAAAAGTGAAGTATTCGTAGAGAATAAGTTGTTTGCAACGCTAGATACTACTGTACGTAAAATCGTAATTGGTAACTTGCCATTCTTATTGTCAGATACTGTAGGGTTTATTCGTAAACTACCTACTCAGTTAGTCGAGTCATTTAAAAGTACCTTAGATGAAGTAAGAGAAGCAGATCTATTATTACACGTGGTAGATATTTCTCATCATGACTTCGTAGATCACATCGAATCTGTAAATGAGATCCTTAAAGATATCAAGAGTAATGACAAGCCTACTATTATGATATTTAACAAAATAGATGCTTATCAACCTGAGAGAATCGAAGAAGACGATCTAATGACAGAACGCACTTCTAAACACTATTCAATAGAAGAATGGAAGAAGACTTGGATGAATAAAGTAGGTGAAAACAATGCTATTTTTATCTCAGCAACAAACAAAGAAAACTTTGAAGAGTTTAGAAAGAAAGTTTACGAAGCAGTACGTGAAATCCACATTACACGTTTCCCTTACAACAACTTTTTATTCCCAGATTATGACCATTTAATTGAATCTTCAGAAGAAGAATAAAATATTTGTTTATAAATTAATTAGTAAAAGAAGATTAGATAATAATATTTTTTCTATTTTTACAGTATTGCTAAAAAGCTGATTATATGTATTTATCAATGAACAATAATTTCTCTAATAATAATTTGAATCGTTTCTACGACTCGAAGAGGAATCCTATTGGCATTGATTTAAGTTAATTATATATTATTTCATTATCCGTTTAAAGGCTCCTCTCTGAGGAGCCTTTTTTATTTTAAAACAAATTCAAAAACAAAAAATCATGAGCAAAAAAGAAATTTTACAAACAGAAAAATCCATTGCATTAGTCAAAGAACAATTCTCTAAAGGACTATGTGACGCACTTAACCTATACCCTATATCATCACCTATGATCGTAAATGAAGGCACAGGTATTAATGATGATTTAAACGGTATAGAGCGTCCAGTGTCATTCCCTGTAAAATTTCTAAATAACAATCGCGGTGTAGTAGTTCACTCATTAGCAAAATGGAAAAGAATAAGACTACAAGAGCTAGAGTTAGATGCTCATGAGGGAATTCTAACAGATATGAAAGCTCTTCGTCCTGACGAAGATAGTAGTCCTATACACTCTATCTATGTAGATCAATGGGACTGGGAGTTACGTATTGAAAAAGCAGATAGAACATTAAGTTATTTGAAAAATATAGTACGTTCGATCTATCAAACATTGCTAGACACAGAACACAGAATATATGAAGAACTAGGAATAGAACCTATCCTACCTAAAAAACTGTCTTTTATCCATTCTGAGCAACTTTTACAACTATACCCTACTCTTGCTCCAAAAGAAAGAGAACATGCAATAGCGAAAGAATATGGAGCTATTTTTATTATAGGAATTGGAGGAAAGCTATCTAATGGCATTCCGCATGATAGCCGATCTGCTGACTATGATGATTGGACTACTCCTACAGAAGATGGTTATAAAGGACTAAATGGAGATTTACTAGTTTGGAACCCTGTTCATGGTAAATCATTAGAACTATCTTCTATGGGAATTAGAGTAGACAAAGAAGCTTTAGAACATCAATTAGAGTTAGCAGGAGCTTTAGATAAAAAATCATTGTTATATCACAGCTTATTACTTGAGGACAAGTTACCTCTTTGTATAGGTGGAGGTCTTGGTCAGTCGAGAATTTGTATGTTTTTATTACGCAAAAAGCATATTGGAGAAGTACAAGCGAGTATCTGGCCAGAACAAGTAAGAAAAGAAGCTGAACTAAAAGGGATTAACCTATTATAATAAAGAAAAGGTTGGCAGATGCCAACCTTTTCTTTATATATATTCTCTTAGAAGTTGTAGTTTACTCCTACTCCAACCATTTCTCTAACTTGGAAGCCTTTATAAGCTAAGTCATCATAGATTGTTTGGAATGTAAAGTTTGTAGAAAGATATTTATTAATCTTCATCACTACATTCAACTGATAATCAATTACCACATTCTCTGGTTTTTTCAGATAGTTAGAATATAAGTTTAAGATATTCTCAACAGATACATTCTCCATAATGTCGAATTTGTAGTATCCATTAACAGACATCCCCAGTTGGTATTTCATTGATTTACCTTTTTCAACACCAAAAGCATCACCAAACTCTGTAAAGTGGTCATGAACAAAAATGAAACGCGAAGTAGCTGGTGCTATATTCACTTTCAAATTATCACTCTTTTTCCACAACATACCAGGTCCTACTTGTAAGTAAGCTGGAGACATAAAGTGTGAGTTGTATACTCCATCTTTATCTATCCCTCGATCCATCTGAGTCTTGAAATTCAAGAATGCAGAATAGAACCAATTACCTTGAGCTTTTTTACCTAGTAAAGAGTTAAACTCTAATCTATCATCCGTTTTTTTCTGATCTTGCCCTTTTAACTTAGTAAGACCATAACTAGCAATTATTTTATTATCCCAGTTCCAATCACCTTGTTTGTAATTGAAATCGTAATTCACTTTAAAACTTCCAGATACGTTATTATCTCCACCTGCTTGCCAATTTGAGAAGCTAGATTGGTTAAGTAAAAAAGTAAAATTACCCGTTCTTGTCCATGGGCTAACAGCTTCTGTTGCTGTATTAGCCTCAGTTTCCTGAGCCTGAGCTGAATACACTGCTAAGAAAGCGCACACTCCTAATAAAAGTCTCTTCATATTGTTAAAATTTTAATCAAAAATAATAACAATAAGTTAAAATAGCAAAGAATGAACTACTTTTTAATTGTACGTTTATACACAGGTACTGCAGAACATGCTTCTCCAAACATCACTGAACGTGCATGATTCATCATTAATTGTGTTGCTAAAACATACGCCTCCTCTGGGATTTCTTTCTTTGAACAACCTTTAATAATTACTGGTAAATCTGCATATTGAGAATAATCTAAAGAAAATAATAATTCCTGATAAATAGATTTTTCCAAATGTGCTCTATCACCTAAAAATATACGTTTCGCAACTGGTTGAAGATGACTGGTCAAAAGCATATATGCCCATCCTGGAAGAATAGCGTCTGTAGAACAGAAAAGTCCTACATAGGCATTCTCATAAATAGACCAATCTACTTCTTTTAATGAAGCTCTGAATTCTTTCTCTCTAAGAACAAATCCTTCGTATAACCATTGTGCTATATCTATATCCATACGAGGATTCGTAGGATACAACTCTTCTAAGTCAAAAACTTTAAGAGCGCTATTAGCAACCTTATTTACAATTTCTCCCTCCATAATTAAAGCATTCCTAACTCTAATTTAGCCTCTTCACTCATTAAATCTTTTGTCCAAGATGGCTCAAAAGTTAATTCAATCTCAACACTTTTTACATTGTCTATTGATCTTACCTTCTCCTCTACTTCCATTGGTAAAGTCTCTGCTACAGGACAGTTAGGTGAAGTTAATGTCATTAAAATCTTAACGTCGTAATTTTCATTAACAAAAACATCATAAATCAATCCTAACTCATATATATCTACAGGAATCTCTGGGTCATATATAGTTTTAAGAACCTTAACTATATTCTCCCCTAATTGTTGTACATCTACTTCTTCCATATTCTATAAATTTATTGTTTAGCTTGATAAGCTAAAGCATACATTTTAATTTGTTTGATCATTGAAACTAATCCATTCGCTCTAGTCGGAGACAAATGTTCTTTTAGACCTATCTCGTCAATAAAAGACATATCTGCATTTAGAATATCTTCTGTTCTCTGTCCTGAAAACACTCGAATCAAAATAGCAATAATTCCTTTAGTCAAAATAGCATCACTATTTGCCGTAAAAACGACCTTACCATCTTGTAATTCTGCATACAACCACACTTGTGATTGACATCCTTTAATCAAGTTCTCTTCTACTTGATACTGAGGATCGATTAACGGAAGGGTTTTCCCTAATTCTATAATATATTCATAACGTTGCATCCAATCGTCGAACATTGAAAAATCGTCAATTATCTCTTCTTGAATTTCTTTAATTGTCATATCGTTATATTTTCTTTATTTACTTATTATGATAACATCATTTGTGCTTTCTTCACTGCTTCTACCAATACATCGATCTCTTCTTTTGTATTATAGAAAGCAAATGAAGCTCTAATCGTACCTGGAATGCCAAAAAAGTCCATAATAGGTTGTGTACAATGATGCCCTGTACGCACAGCTACACCAAGTTTATCAACGATAACTCCAACATCATAAGGATGAATACCTTCTAGATTAAAAGAAATCACAGAGGTCTTCTCTTTAGCAGTTCCGTATATTTTAAGTCCTTCTATTTCAGATAAACGTTTTGTTCCATACTCTAAAAGTTCATGTTCATAGGCTGCTATTTTATCAAACCCTATTCCATTTAGATAATCTAAAGCAACTCCTAACACAATCCCTCCAGCAATATTCGGCGTACCTGCTTCAAATTTATGTGGTAGACATGCATACGTAGTCTTTTCAAAAGTAACAGTCTTGATCATCTCTCCTCCTCCTTGATAAGGTGGTAGTTTGTTTAACCATTCTTCTTTTCCATAAAGAACTCCAGTACCTGTTGGTCCACACACCTTATGTCCTGAAAAAACATAGAAATCACAATCAAGGTCTTGTACATCAGGTTTAATATGCGGTGTTGCTTGAGCACCATCAATTAATACAGCAGCTCCCACTTGATGAGCTTTAGCTATAATTTCCTTAATTGGGTTGATAGTACCAAGCGCATTAGAAATATGGGTTACAGCTACTACTTTTGTATTAGAGTTTAATAGCTTGTCAAATTCTTCCATAATTAAATCACCATCCTGATTCATTGGAATAACTTTCAATGTAGCTCCTGAACGTTCACAAGCGAACTGCCATGGCACAATATTAGAATGGTGCTCCATAGCTGAAATAAGCACCTCATCACCTTCCTTAAGTAAACTACCAAAACCACTTGCCACCAAGTTTATTCCAAACGTAGTCCCTGCAGTAAACAGTACTTCATAATCATGCTTAGCATTCACATGAGCTTGTACTTTTTTACGAGCTTCTTCATACGCATCAGTAGCCAATTGGCTTAGTGTATGCACACCTCTATGAATATTTGCATTGATAGTTTCGTAATATTTAACAATTGCATCCTCTACCACTTTTGGCTTTTGTGCAGTAGCTGCGTTGTCAAAATAAACTAAAGGCTTGCCATTTACTGATTGAGTAAGAATTGGAAAATTCTTACGTACCTCCTTTATATCTAACATATTACTTTTCATTTAATTAAAAATACTCGTCATACTTCTTTAGTATGCAAATGTAAAAGCAAAGATAAGGATAACTATACTTTAGCCTACTAAATATTAATTTAAAATTAATCTAAATATGTTTTGTAACGCGTAAAAAAGATTCTATTTTTGCCATAATTTAGAACTATTTCAAATAAACAACTCAAATGAAAAAACTAACAGCTTTATTCCTAATCGTTACAGCAATGATGAGCTGTAATTCTAAAAAAGAACAAGAGTCTACACCAGTTGAAACGACTCAAGTAAAAGAAAGAATTATTTCTCTAAATGGAGCAATTACAGAAACACTTGTTGCTCTTGGAGAAAAAGAAAATATAATAGCAGTAGATGTAACTAGTACTTATCCTGAGAACATTAAAACAACAGCTCAAGATCTAGGACATACTTCTAAAATATCTATCGAAAGCATTATGGCGTTAAAACCAACGATTATATATGCTACAGAAAAAGACCTTAATGATGACTTTAAAAGTCAATTAGAAAAAACAAAAATACGCTTAGAAGTTATTAAACAAGAGTTCTCTTTAGAAGGAACAAAAACATTAATAAAAACAGTAGCTAAATCATTAAACAATGAAAACTACCAACCACTTCTAGACAAAATAGATCAAGATTTACAAGATCTTCCTTCATTTGAAAACAAACCTAAGGTATTGTTCATCTATGCTCGTGGAGCTGCAACACTTCTTGTAGCAGGAGACAAAACACCAGTAAACAATATAGTAGGTCTAGCAGGAGGACAAAATGCTGTAACAGAATTTGAAGATTTCAAACCTCTTACACCAGAATCATTACTAAACAGTAACCCAGACTATATCCTAATGTTCACAACAGGATTACAAAGTATGGGAGGTATCGATGGAGTATTAAAAATCGACGGTATCAACAAAACGAATGCTGGTAAAAACAAAAAAGTAATTGCAATGGATGGCTTATTATTAAGTGGATTCGGTCCAAGAGTAGGTCAAGCAGCGAAAGAATTAAATCAATTACTATCTGAATAAATTATAATGAAAACCAAACTCTCTTTTTACGCAATAGTATTATCTGTTATCTTAATTGTAATAGCCATTGCGTCTATATTCATAGGAGTTTATCAATTTGAGTCTGGATCATTTCAGACTTTATACCAAATATTGTTCACTAAGCAAGAGGTAAATCCAAGCGACTATTATGTATTTTTTGATGTCCGACTTCCCAGAGTTCTAATGGCAATCTTAACTGGCGCTGGACTATCTCTTGCCGGAACAACACTTCAAGGGATGTTTAAGAATCCCCTTGCCTCACCTGACCTTATAGGTATTACAGCTGGCTCTGTATTATTTGCAGCAGTTACTATTGTTTTAGGATCTCACATTAAATCCTTGATCCCAGAAGCTGTACACTACTCACTACTGAGTATCATGAGCTTTATAGGAGCCATCATCACGATGACTTTTGTGTATAAAATGTCCACCACAGCAGGTAAGACGAATATCAGTGTCTTACTATTATCAGGAGTAGCTATTACTTCCCTAACAGGTGCTGCGACAGGCTTGCTTACTTATCTATCAAGCGACGAAGAGTTAAGAAACCTGACATTCTGGACCTTAGGTAGCTTAGCAGGAGCGACTTGGACTAAAGTTAGTATCCTTGCAGTAGTAATACTAGTATCTATAACCTTGTTAATCAACAAGGGAAAAGCTTTAAATGCTATGATGCTAGGAGAACGAGATGCTACCCACTTAGGAATACCAGTAGAGAAAACAAAGAAAAAAATAGTACTATTATCTGCCCTTATGGTAGGTACCATAGTAGCATTCACTGGAACTATAGGATTCGTAGGATTAATAGTTCCATATATACTTAGACTTGTTTTTAAATCGAACTATTACTTTATCCTACCCCTGTCTACACTATGTGGTAGTATATTATTATTAGTTGCAGATACAATAAGCAGAACACTAGTGCCGCCTTCAGAGATTCCGATAGGTATTCTTACTTCGATTATGGGAGCACCAGTATTTATTGCTATATTAATCAAGTTTAAAAAATCACTCTAATTATGATTGAAGCTTTTAAAATAAACTATTTAGCAAAAGGAAATTATATCATCAACGATATAGATTTCGAATGTAAAGAAGGTGAGTTTATTGCGATATTAGGTCCTAATGGAGCTGGTAAGTCTACATTCTTAAGTATACTTGCTGACGAATTACACGAAAAAGGAAACAAGGTTTTATTGAAATCATGTGAATACCCTAAATGGTGTACGAAAGAACTACCAAAGCACAAAGCTAAGTTTTCACAACATCACAATGGAGATATCCCCTTAAACGTAGAAGACGTAGTGATGATGGGTAGATATCCTTACTTTGACCACATCCCTACAGAAGAAGACAAGACTGCAGTACAGCAGAGTATGGACTGTATCGACATCTGTCCACTACAGCACAGAGAGTATAATCATCTGTCTGGTGGAGAGAAACAACGTGTCCACTTAGCTAGAGTATTATCACAGTTAAACAATAATGTTGAGAATAAGCTGTTATTCTTAGACGAACCATTGAACAATCTAGATGTACTACATCAGCATCGTATCATGGATATCATTAAAGAATTTACGTCTAAAGGAAATACAGCTATCGTAGTAATACATGATCTAAATTTAGCAGCACAGTATGCTGATAAAATACTCTTGCTACAAAAAGGGAAAAAAGTAATCTATGACACACCTGCAGAAGTATTAACTCAAGAGATCATCTCTGAGGTATATAACTTCCCATGTGTAGTAACTAAAAACCCTGTTAGCAATAATCCTTTAATAATATTTGGTATCTAAAAACAATAATTATGAGTACAAGCACACAAACATTAAAAGAACGTTGGGACGCTCTAAAGGTGACCAATCCACATATTAGAATACGCAATGCAGCCAAAGAACTTAACGCTAGTGAAATGGAACTGCTTGCTACACAAATAGGAGAATCTGTTACAAGATTAAAACCTGAATTTGAAGCCATACTATCTGAAGTAGAAACTTTAGGAAAAGTAATGGCACTTACACGTAATGACGAATGTGTACATGAGAGAAAAGGTGTGTATGCTAACCCTGATTTTAGTAGCCCTCACGCTGGTTTATTCGTTAATCCTGATATTGATCTAAGAATATTCTTAAGCCACTGGAAGAAAGTATTCGCAGTAGTAGAGAAAGCAGGAGACAAAGACAGAATGAGTTTACAGTTCTTTGGTAAAGACGGTGAAGCTATTCACAAGATTTATTTAGTACCTCAGAGCAACGAAGAAGCATTCCATGCGTTAGTAAAAAAATATACTTCAGAGAACCAATCAACTGAAGAAACAACAGAACCTTACTTACATAATCTAGACGAAAGATTAGATGAAGAGATAGATGTAGAAGGATTCAGAACAGAGTGGAAAGAACTAAAAGATACACATAACTTCTTTTCACTATTAAAGAAATACAACCTAACTCGTACCCAAGCATTAAGATTAGCTCCAGATGAGTACTACGCTAAGCAGATTACTAAAGATGCTATCGTAACCTTGTTAGAAGGTGCTTCAGAAGCTCAGACACCTATTATGGTCTTTGTAGGGAATAGAGGTAATATCCAGATTCACACAGGTGAAGTAAAAAGAACGATGTGGCATCAGAACTGGTACAATGTACTAGACCCAGACTTCAATATGCACCTAGATATGGATAAAATAGCACAGACATGGATAGTGCGCAAACCAACAGAAGATGGTATCGTAACTTCTGTAGAAGTATTCAACGAGATTGGCGAAATCATCGTCCAGTTCTTTGGTAAGAGAAAACCAGGAATACCTGAATTAGAACAATGGAGAGAACTAGTTGCTAAACTAGCTTAATATACTAAAAAGTGGAAGGCATACCTTCCACTTTTTTTATTTTCAGTAGGTGCCCTTCTATTCAACAGAAATAGAAAATTACATATTTTTTAAGACTATTCTGTAAAAACTAGGAATAACAAAATGGCATTAAGACAATATCATCACAATAAACCTACTCTTAAATGATATCACCATAAAATCGACAATCACAACATTTCAACAAATAATAGTTATCAACAGATGTTTAATAACTAATTATGATTTTCAAACATTTTATATTGATTTAGTTATTAGTAAACAGTAAATTAGCTAAGATAACTTCGTCAATCTTATCTACTTACACACAAGGCTATCGCAGTGTTCACAAGTGTTCATCACTTTTAAAAAGTACACTCACTTGACGTTTTAACTAGAAGAAGGTTATCCTAATTATATAATCTAATAAAATTAAGCTATGTCGATTTTTGATAAAAGAGTAAACTACAAACCGTTTGAGTATCCTGGAATTTACCAATTCACAGATGCAATTAATAAATCATTTTGGGTACATAGTGAAGTTGACTTCACAGCTGATACACAAGATTTCCACTCACACTTAACGAAAGAAGAACAACTAGCTATCAAGCACAGTTTATTAGCTATTGCGCAGATAGAAGTTGCGGTTAAGACCTTTTGGGGAAACTTATACTTACACTTCCCTAAACCAGAATTTAATGGACTAGGAAGTACATTTGCAGAATGTGAGTTTAGACACTCAGAAGCATATTCTAGATTATTAGATGTATTAGGATATAATGACGAGTTCGAGAACTTATTAACTGTACCTGTTATTAAAGAAAGAGTTGAATACTTATCAGAAGTATTAGAGAACTCTGGTAACTATACTGACCGCAAAAAGTATGTAGTATCTCTTATCTTATTCTCTTTATTGATTGAGAACGTATCTCTGTTCAGCCAGTTCGCCATCATCTTATCTTTTACTCGTTTTAAAGGACTAATGAAGAATGTGAGCAACATCATTGCATGGACATCAGTAGACGAGCAAGTACATGCTAACGCAGGTATTTATATCGTTAATGTGATTAGAGACGAGTTCCCAGACTTCTTTGATGATGAGTTAATCAATCATGTGAATGAAGTAATCCATAAATCTATCGAGATTGAAAGCAGAATCCTAGACTGGATATTCAGCACAGGAGAAATAGAAACGGTAAACAAAGCAGATCTATTAAACTTCATGAAGTTCAGAGTAGACGAAAGTATGCAAAAGATCGGCCTTAAAAAGGTATTTAATATCACCCACGAACAATACAAACCAATGGCTTGGTTCGAAGAAGAAGTGTTCGCAAACAGTTTAGATGATTTCTTCGCTAAGAGACCTGTTGACTATACTAAGCACGATAAGAGTTTCTCTGCAGACGACCTATTCTAAACCAAAAAATTCACTATCAAAAAAATCTAAAAGAATTCTATGAACAATTTCTCATTACCATTATTGACAGAAGACAACGATAACCTAACAGAAAAACTTTGGTGGAAAAACTCCGAAAGTGAACAAATCCTTAATAGAGGATACTTGCTTAAAGGAGAAACAGTAGAAGGTGCTATCGACCGTATCGCATCAGCTGCTGCCAGAAGACTGTATAAACCCGAATTAAAAGAATCATTCCAAGAGATGATAGAACGTGGATGGATGAGTCTGAGCTCTCCTATCTGGGCTAATATGGGTACAGAGAGAGGTCTGCCTATTTCTTGTTTTAACGTACATATTCCAGATGGTATAGAGGGAATCACACACAAACTTGGTGAAGTAATTATGCAAACCAAAATTGGTGGTGGTACATCAGGTTACTTTGGAGCGCTTCGTGAGAGAGGAAGTGCTGTAACAGATAATGGTAAGAGTAGCGGCGCTGTAAGCTTTATGAAGTTGTTCGATACAGCGATGGACACCATATCACAAGGAGGGGTACGTAGAGGTGCTTTTGCAGCATACCTAGACATAGACCATCCTGACTGTGAAGAATTCTTAAATATAAAAAACATCGGTAACCCTATTCAGAACCTATTCTATGGAGTATGTATACCAGACTACTGGATGCAAGAGATGATAGACGGGGATAGAGAGAAGAGACAGTTATGGGCTAAAGTACTAGAGAGTCGTCAACAAAAAGGTATGCCATACTTATTCTTCTCTGATAACGTGAATGGACATAAACCACAAGTGTACAAAGACCTAAATATGCGTGTAAACGCAAGTAACCTTTGTTCTGAAATCATGTTGCCTTCATCTGATGACGAATCGTTCATCTGTTGTTTATCTTCTATGAACCTAGAGTTATACGACGAGTGGAAAGACACAGAAGCTGTTAAACTAGCGATCTACTTCTTAGACGCAGTACTTCAAGAGTTTATAGAAAAAACAGAAGGAAACTACTATTTAGCTGCTGCTAATCGTTTTGCTAAACGCCATAGAGCATTAGGTTTAGGAGTACTAGGATGGCACTCATACTTACAGAAGAATATGATCCCATTCGAAGGACTACAAGCTAAAATGCTTACGAATCAAATATTCGATAATATCAGTGCTAAAGCGGACAAAGCGTCTCAAGAATTAGCACGCATCTATGGTGAACCAGAAATCATGAAAGGATATGGTAGACGTAACACGACTACTATGGCTATCGCTCCTACTACATCATCATCTGCTATCTTAGGACAGACTTCTCCAGGTATAGAACCTTTTAGTAGTAACTATTACAAAGCAGGACTATCTAAAGGAAACTTCATGCGTAAGAATAAATACTTAACGAAGTTACTAGAAGAAAAAGGTCTAGACAACGAAGAAACATGGAGAACTATCATGCTTAACGGTGGTAGTGTACAGCAGATAGAAGGTCTTACTGAAGAAGAAAAAGCAGTATTCAAGACATTCAAAGAAATCAGTCAACTTGAAATCATACAACAAGCTGCTGTAAGACAGAAGTACGTAGACCAAGCACAAAGCTTAAATCTAAACATCCCTTCTGCTCTACCGATCAAGGAAGTAAACAACCTAATGATCGAAGCGTGGAAACTAGGAGTTAAAACATTGTACTACCAGCGTAGTCAGAGTGTCTCTAAAGAGATGGTAACTAACCTAGTGACTTGTAGCAGTTGCGAATCTTAAGAACTCAATCTAAATTATCTTATAATCTATAAAGAGAGAATCTTCACACAGAGGGTTCTCTCTTTTTATATCCCTACTCTTCTACCTCATCGTAGTATACAGTATGTCAAAGAACGTATGAACTATAATTCTGTAGACAAAACTATCACTTCATACTTTCTTTATTCTCTACACTGACTTTTATGATTGTATATGCATACTTCTAGCCTATTATGGTCGCATAAAGTGGGACACATACCACAGCATCATATAGTACCTTTTAAGCCAATATCTCTTACTAAAAGCAACTATATAAGTAATTGTCGAAAAACAGCATATTAACACCTCTAAACACGCTCTGTGCAATACCCTTTTCTTATTTACTCACTAGCAGCAATACACAATAGCAATTCAGCTATACTGACATTTAATTGCAGTATAAAAATACGAATACTAGTAATCTCTTAAAATATAGTTAAAAAAACAACACTTTATACCCTCAAACACTAAAACACAGCACGTTACATTTTTTGGCACGATATATGAAATATACTTTGTACAACAAAAACAACAAACTTTCTTTTTCTTAAGCGACCTAGCTCCCCCAATAGCTAGGTCGTTTTTATTATCATACCTAACCAATATGACCATAGCATTTAATAAATGCAAAAAGAGACTGCCTAAGGCAGTCTCTTTTATATTTGACCAAGTATAAAAAACGTGAAATTAAATTTCAAATCCCATAGATACTCCTAATTTACCAGCAATTACTTTTGCTACCTTAGATTTTAACTCAGGTACTTTTACAGACTCCATTACTTCATCTGTGAAAGCATACATTAGTAATGCTTTTGCTTCTTTCTTAGGAATTCCTCTTTGACGCATATAGAACATCGCATCTTCATTAAGCTGCCCTATAGTACATCCATGCGAACACTTCACATCATCAGCGAAGATTTCTAACTGTGGTTTAGCATAGATATTAGCTTTTTCACTTAGTAAGATATTATTACTCTGTTGGAAACCATCTGTTTTCTGTGCTATTTTATCTACATAGATCTTACCATTAAATACTCCTGTAGAATTACCATCATAGATACCTTTGTAGTTCTGGTGGCTCTCACAGTTAGGTTGGTTATGAGATACTAATGTGTAGTGATCCACGTGTTGTTTATCACTGATTAGTGTCACACCTTTTAACGTACTATCAATGCGCTCTCCGTCTTGATAGAAGTTTAAGTTATTTCTAATCAACTTACCTCCGAATGAGAAAGTATGAACAGAAACTCTACTCTCTTGCTTCTGAGTAATATATGTATTGTCTACTAGTGTAGCTTCTTCATTATCATTCTGTAACTTATAGAAATCTACGATAGCACGTTTATGCGCTACGATCTCAGTTACAGCATTAGTAAGTACAGTAGAGTTAGTCAAGTTCTGATGTCTTTCTACGATCTGTACATGAGCATTCTCTCCTACTACTACTAAGTTACGAGGTTGTACTAACAGAGCTTTATCCGCTACCGTAGAGAAGTATATAATCTCTATCGGCTTAGCCACTACTTTACTCTTAGGAATATTAATAAATGCTCCCTCAGTAGCAAAAGCTGTGTTTAACGCCGTCATACTATCTGTCTTATCAGCCGTATTGTTATAAAAGGCATCGATCACCATTTTATATTTAGGCTTAGTCAGTGCAGATGACATTAAACATACGTCTAAACCATCATGAGTAGTAGATGATAAATGAGAACTGAACACTCCATTGATAAACACCAATTTATACGTGTCAGAATCACTTAAGAAGTATTTCTTTACATCTTTATACTCTATCGCTGTCTCCTCTTTCTGTAATACGCGAAATTCATTCTTTAAAATTGAATTCAATGAAGTGTACTTCCACGCTTCTACTTTCTTAGTAGGAAATCCTTTATCTTCGAATGTCTTTAATGCTTCTAAACGAATATCGTGTAAACCTTCATGTTCACCTTTTAAACCTTGTTCAAAAGCCACAAAAGACGTAATTAATTTATCTTTAAGCTCCATAATTCTTTCTTTGCAATTAGATTAAAATGATTGATTCTTGAAATCTAGTATTCTTACTTCTCTAAAGAAGCTTTGATCCAATCGTATCCTTTTTCTTCTAATTCCAATGCCAATTCTTTACCTCCTGTCTTAACGATTTTACCATCGTATAATACGTGTACGAAATCTGGCACGATATAGTCTAATAAACGTTGGTAGTGCGTAATTAACACTACTGCGTTATCTTCACTTTTTAGTTTGTTCACTCCATTAGCTACGATACGTAGAGCATCGATATCTAGTCCTGAGTCAGTCTCATCTAGGATAGCTAACTTAGGCTCTAACATAGCCATCTGGAAGATCTCATTACGTTTTTTCTCACCACCAGAGAATCCTTCGTTAAGAGAACGAGATAAGAACTTTCTATCGATCTCTAATAACTCCGCTTTCTCCTTGATTTTTTTCAACATCTCGTTCGCAGGCATTTCTTCTAATCCTTGTGCTTTACGTGATTCGTTGATTGCTGTTTTCATAAAGTTAGTTACAGAAACACCAGGAATCTCTACAGGATATTGGAACGATAAGAACACCCCTTTATGAGCTCTTTCTTCTGGTCCTAATTCTCCTAACTCTTCTCCTTCTAAAAGAATCTCTCCTTCAGTAACTTCGAATGCTTCATTACCAGTGATCACAGATGATAATGTACTCTTACCAGCACCGTTAGGTCCCATGATAGCGTGTACTTCACCAGCTTTTACTTCTAAGTTAATTCCTTTTAATATTTCTTTATCTTCAACACTTGCGTGTAAATTTTTTATCTGTAACATAAATTGTCTTATTTAATTTTGTTGAGGTAATCTGATTTTTTGAACTCTTTAGTTTAGGCGTAGATTAACCTACACTTCCTTCTAAAGAAATCTCTAATAATTTTTGTGCTTCTACAGCGAACTCCATTGGCAACTTATTCAACACATCTTTAGAGAATCCATTAACGATAAGTGCAATCGCTTTTTCTGTAGGAATACCACGTTGGTTACAATAGAAGATTTGGTCTTCACCAATCTTACTAGTTGTTGCCTCATGCTCAATCTGAGCAGTAGTATTCTTAGCCTCGATATAAGGGAATGTATGAGCACCACACTCATTACCCATTAATAAAGAGTCACATTGAGAGAAGTTACGAGCATTCTCAGCTCTAGGTCCCATATGAACCAATCCTCTATAACTATTTTGAGATTTACCAGCAGATATACCTTTCGAAATAATAGTAGACTTCGTATTCTTACCTAAGTGTATCATCTTAGTACCTGTATCCGCTTGTTGGAAATTATTCGTCACAGCGATAGAGTAAAACTCTCCGATAGAGTTATCCCCTTTTAATATACATGATGGGTACTTCCATGTCACAGCAGATCCTGTCTCTACTTGTGTCCACGAGATTTTAGCATTCTTCTCACATAGACCACGTTTAGTCACGAAGTTAAATACTCCACCTTTTCCTTCACTGTCTCCAGGGAACCAGTTCTGAACAGTAGAATACTTAATCTCAGCATCATCCATAGCGATAAGCTCTACTACAGCAGCGTGTAATTGGTTCTCGTCACGTGATGGTGCCGTACATCCCTCTAAGTAAGAAACATAACTACCCTCATCAGCGATCACTAATGTACGCTCAAACTGACCTGTACCAGCTTGGTTAATACGGAAGTATGTAGACAACTCCATAGGACAACGAACACCCTTAGGAATATAACAGAATGAACCATCAGAGAATACTGCAGAGTTCAGCGCCGCATAGAAGTTATCTGTCTGTGGTACCACAGTACCTAAATATTTCTTCACTAACTCTGGGTGAGTCTTGATCGCCTCAGAGATAGAACAGAATATAATACCTTTCTCAGCTAGAGTATCTTTAAATGTAGTCGCTACAGACACAGAGTCCATCACGATATCCATCGCTACACCAGTAAGACGCTTCTGTTCGTTAAGCGAAATACCAAGTTTATTAAAAGTCTCTATCAGTTCTGGATCCACCTCATCTAAGCTCTTATACTCATCCTTCTTCTTAGGTGCAGAGTAGTAAGATATAGCTTGAAAATCAGGTTTAGTATAGTTCACATTAGCCCATTCTGGCTCCACCATCGATTCCCAAATACGGAATGCTTCTAATCTCCAATCAGTCATCCACTCAGGCTCACCTTTCTTAGCAGAGATCGCTCTAACAATATCTTCATTTAACCCAACAGGAAATGTCTCTGACTCTATATCTGTATAGAATCCATACTCATACTCCTTGGTTTCTAATTCTTTCTTTAAATCTTCTTCTGTATACTTACTCATATATTTATACTTAAAAGCCACTACTTTCTCGTACGCTTCTTTTATTAAACTAATTATCAAAAGGAAAGAAAGACAGACGTACATCCGCCTTTCTACCTTGAGGTCTTATAATGAAAAGCTTTCTCCACATCCGCAAGTTCTACTTGCATTTGGATTGTTGAAATAAAAACCTTTACCGTTCAATCCTCCAGAATACTCTAAAGTCGTTCCTACTAGGTACAAAAAGCTTTTCTTATCCACAGCGATTCTTACACCATTGTCTTCGAAAACCTTATCGTCTTCTCCTATCTCGTGATCAAATTTTAATTGATACGAAAGTCCGGAACATCCTCCGCTAGTCACTCCTACACGTACATAATCTGTAGTATGGTTAAACCCTTCATCTTCCATCAAAAGGGCCACGCGTTTACTCGCTATATCTGAAACTTTTATCATACCTTTTTTAAAATAGATTAGTTCTAAAATTTGATTTACAAAGGTATTATAAAAAAATGGTTTCTTGTACTAACTAACATATTTATAACGATTAGAAGTTTTAATACTAATATCGATAAAAACTATCGTTAGAACTCCTTTTTTGATATTCTTTCCTAACTACTTTAGTAAAAAACCTACTGAAAACTAATCACTTAATTCGATTATTTTGCTCTACTAAAATACTTTATTGCAAATATTGTACCTTTAATTATACTATTCAAGGACATTTAAAAGAATGTATTGAACAAATCAAGGCAATATTTTTTCAAAAAGACAAAGTTATCCTTTATCAATAAAATATAAAAGCGAAAAATAACAAATCTCTATCTCTAAATATCCATTAAAAAGAAGAAGTCCCCCTCCCCCCATATCAAACAACCCCAATCAATGTAGAGACAGATCATTCGTGTCCAAAAAGTAGGTCAGTTAATTGTATCGTCAATAAAGTAGAGACGGATTATCATCCGTGTCAAATAAACAAATCATCATCCAAGTCAAATAAACAAATCATCATCCAAGTCAAACAAACCCAATCAATATCAAAGTAGAGACGGATTATTATCCGTGTCACCCAAAGAATTTAAAAAACTACATTAAACACGAAAAGGATAGATATAAATCAATATTAATAAATTGTAAACATTTAATATACATATCAGTAAGGATTGCTTTTTGCTATGTTTAATCATAAAAAAAATTATGAATAAGAAGTTTAAAGGCGTGTATAATAGGTCTTCAAATAGAGCTAAATGGTGGGACTATACAAATGATGGGACATATTTTATTACTATTTGTACAAGAGATATGAAACATTATTTTGGGTATATATTTCAAGATAAGATGTACTTAAATGATTTAGGGAAATGTGTTTTAAATTGTTGGTTCAGTATCCCTCATTATTACCCATTTGTTGTTTTGGATGCATTTATTGTAATGCCAAATCATGTGCATGGTATCTTGCATATTAATAGAGGTAATTATAATACTAAGAAAATTGATAATAACAAGGAATTTAAAAGCGTATCTGGAAGTTTAGGAAATATAATAAAGGGGTTTAAAGTTGGAGTAAAGAAAGATGCTAAAAGTCTTGGTATAGCGTTCTTTTGGCAAGATGGATATCATGACCATATAATCAGAGCAGCTTCTGCATATAATAATATTGCTAATTATATTCATACTAATCCTTCACGTTGGAATAAGGACAGGTTTTATAATGAGTTTTGATATTGTTATTTTGTTTGACACGGATGATAATCAGTGTGTACATTGATATGGCTACTTTCTGGACACGGATAATAATCCGTCTCTACTTTAATTACAATACAATTCTAAATTCTTCATTAACTATCGCCCTCTTTTGCCCTTTTTGGTTAATATTGGAGAGATTGCCTTGCTTTGGTCATTTCATTTAAGCATAACCAACTATTAATAAGCACTTTATATCGTTTTATTCAAAAATTGTTCGGAAGCTGTTCGGTAATAAGCAGTGTTTACTTGGGATAAGTACCCTTTTACCGAACCGTACTAAATCTCTACCCGAAGCATCTATATACTAGTATCACTTCCTTAGATAACCGATTAGATCCTCTGCTATACCAAGGTCAGTGACAGACTTTTGCAAAAAAGAGAGACTAGGAGAAATAATTTTAGTAATTTGCACCTAACTCAAATAAACTAAAACAATTATGAAACTATACGCTATAGAAAGTGGCAACTTTAAACTAGACGGTGGTGCTATGTTTGGCGTTGTTC
The DNA here is from genome assembly GCF_001485415.1 of Myroides odoratimimus. Taxonomy (GTDB): domain Bacteria; phylum Bacteroidota; class Bacteroidia; order Flavobacteriales; family Flavobacteriaceae; genus Flavobacterium; species Flavobacterium odoratimimum. The sequence continues at coordinate 153,074 of NZ_BCMQ01000002.1, read as the reverse complement.
CCAAAGTGATTTGGAACAAAACCAACCCTGCTGATGCTAATAACCTCATCGACTTAGGGGCTAGACTACTCCTTATCGAAGAGGGCAACAGACTGATCCTTATCGATACGGGTATGGGAAATAAACAATCTGATAAATTCTTTGGTTATTATAATCTATGGGGTGACCATAGCATAGATAAGTCTCTAGCTAAGCATGGCTTTCACAGAGATGATATCACAGATGTATTTTTGACACACTTACACTTCGATCACGTAGGAGGTGCTGTAAACTGGAATAGTGATAAGACAGGATATGTAAACGCTTTTAAAAACGCGAAGTACTGGACGAATGAGAATCACTGGGAATGGGCAACTAAACCGAATGCGAGAGAGAAGGCTTCTTTCTTATCAGAGAACATCCTTCCTATACAGGATAGCGGTGCACTTCACTTCATCCCAAAGGCTCAAGGAAACATACTGCACAACTCCGAATTAGGCTTTGATATCTTCTTCGCAGATGGACATACTGAGAAACAAATGATCCCTATACTGAACTATAAAGGCAAAAAGATAGCTTATGTAGCCGATCTACTGCCTACAGTAGGACATATCCCACTTCCTTATGTAATGGGATACGATACAAGACCCCTGCTAACACTAGACGAAAAAGAGAAATTCTTAAAGATGGCAGCTGATGAGAATTGGTATTTGTTCTTAGAACACGATGCTCATAATGAAATCATCACTGTGCAACATACTGAAAAAGGAGTGAGACTAAATGAGAATTTAAAAGCTAATGAAATCTTAATTTAGTGTTAAGTACACTTTCAAGATGTAACTTATTTATATTTTTAGCACGAATAACATTGATAATTTAAATTTAACTATAATGCGATTGATTAAACCTTTATACCTATCAGCTGCTTTAGCATTAGCTTTAACTAGCTGTGGTACAACGAGTACGATTACCAATACACCGATCTCGGGTGTAGATAATCTACCGAAGAGAACAACAAAACTTACAGAAGAACAATTACGCAGATGGAGTCATTTAGACATCATTAATGATACTGTTCCTGGAATGTCTGTTGACAGAGCGTATGAAGAAATTCTTAAAGGAAAGAAATTACCTAAGAAAGTAATTGTAGGAGTTGTGGATTCAGGTGTTGAGATTGATCACGATGATTTAAAGACTCAAGTTTGGACAAACCCTAATGAAATAGCGGGTAATGGTATCGATGATGATAATAATGGATACATCGATGACATCCACGGGTGGAACTTCTTAGGACAGTCTGTACACGAAAATGTAGAGATGGTACGTGTGATCCGTAGAGGTGATGATGGTTCTGATCAGTATAAAAGAGCTGTGAAGGAATACGACGAAGAGGTAAAAAGCAACCAAGAGAGCAAACTACGTGTAGATATGTTATTGCGTGCAAATGAGCGTATCGCAAAATACCTAGATAAGAAGGACTACACAATGGATGACTTAAACAGCATTCCATTAGACGCGACTGAAGAAATCATCCACTCTAAAAATGTTATGTATAATATCTTAGCTGGTGGAAGAGAGTTGTCTTGGTTAGAAGCTTACAAAAACAGTGTAGAAAGTAAAGCGAAACACCACTTAAACTTAGAGTTCGACGGTAGAAAGATAGTAGGTGATGATCATACAGATATCAATGATAGAATCTATGGTGATAACAACGTGATCGGACCTGTAAGAGAAGAGGCTAAACATGGTACTCACGTAGCTGGTATTATCGCTCAGACTCGTGGTAATAACTTAGGTGGAGACGGTGTAGCATCTGACGTAGCAGAGATCATGGCTGTAAGAGCTGTACCTGATGGAGATGAGTATGATAAAGATATCGCATTAGGTATCAGATATGCAGTAGATAACGGTGCTAAAGTAATCAACGGAAGCTTCGGTAAATACTATGAAGAAAACAGTCAGTGGGTACGTGACGCTATTAAATATGCAGAAGAGAAAGACGTACTTATCGTAGTAGCTGCAGGTAATGATGCTATGGACTTAAACATCCCTGGAGGTGTAGAGCGCTACCCTAACGATAACGTAAAGATGGGACCAGAGATCTCTAACAACTTCTTAGTAGTAGGAGCTCTTAACCCAGAGTTTGGTAAAAATATGGTGGCTCGTTTCTCTAACTATGGTGATTATGATGTAGACGTATTCGCTCCTGGAGTGAAAATTTATGCTACTGTACCAACGAATAGTTATGAGTACTTACAAGGTACTTCTATGGCTTCTCCTAACGTAGCAGGTGTTGCAGCATTAGTGAGAGCTTATTACCCAGAGTTTACAGCTGGAGAAGTGAAGAAAATCATCATGGACTCAGGTGTAGCAGTAAACTTCGACGTAGTAGTAGGTGAGAAAAAAGAAATCAGAAATTTCCAATCTATCTCTACTTCTGGTAAGTTTGTAAATGCGTACAATGCATTATTATTAGCTGAGAAATTATCAAAAGCTAAAAAATAAAACTTGTAACTAAGTAACCCTTAATATAAAAAGCTCCACATTTATGCATAATATATGTGGAGTTTTGATTTCAAACACATTATGAAAAAAATATTACTAACTCTAGCTATCTGCTCTATTGCCCTAATAGACGCAATCGCTCAAAACAACCCTAATCCAGGTTATTGGCAACAACATGTTGACTATAAAATGGACGTGAAGATGGACGTGAAAAAGTACCAATACACAGGTACTCAAAAGTTAACTTACACAAACAATTCACCTGATACTTTAAAAGCAGTATACTTCCACCTTTACTACAACGCATTCCAACCCAATAGTGATATGGATGCGCTATTATCAAATATCGCTGATCCTGACTCTCGTATGGTAGATACTAAAACAGTGAGAGGTAGAAAAGTATTTGAAAGTAGAATCACAAAGCTAAAAGACAACGAAATAGGATACTTAAAGGTATCTAAAATGATGCAAGATGGTGAGGCTTTAGAGACGAAAGAAGTAGGTACTATACTAGAGGTGACTCTAAAAAAACCTATCGCTCCTAAGTCATCTACTGTATTCACAATGAACTTCGATGGACAAGCTCCTGTAATGATCCGTAGAGCTGGTAGAAACTCTAAAGAGGGTGTAGCACTGTCTATGTCTCAATGGTTCCCTAAGATCGCTGAATATGACTTCGAAGGATGGCATGCTGAGCAGTATCTAGGTAGAGAGTTCCACAGTGTATGGGGTGACTTCGACGTAAAAATTACGTTAGATAAAAACTATATCTTGGGTGGTACAGGTAATATCGTAAATAATAATGAGGTAGGATATGGATACCAAGATGCTGGTATCGATGATAATTCTATCAAAAAAGGTAAAGAGCTTACATGGCACTTTAAAGCTGAGAATGTACTAGACTTTACATGGGGAGCAGACCCTAACTTCATACACGATACGTATGATGGACCTGATGGAGTGAAACTTCACTTCTTATATAAAAACAATCCTGCTATTATAGATAACTGGAAAAAACTACAGCCTGTAACAGCAGAGTTAATGAAATTCTTCAATGAGAATGTAGGTCCTTATCCTTATAACCAATACTCTGTAATACAAGGTGGTGATGGAGGTATGGAATACTCTATGTGTACCCTAATCACAGGCGAGAGATCATTCCCAAGCTTAGCAGGAGTGACAGCTCATGAGTTAGCGCACAGTTGGTTCCAACATGCTTTAGCTACTAATGAGACGAAACACGAATGGATGGATGAAGGGTTTACTTCATTTATCTCTGACCTAGCGATGCTAAAGATCTTACCTAAAGACCAACAAGAAGATGTGAACCCGTTCGGATCTACTTATAAGAGCTACTATAGCTTAGTGTCTAAGGGAATGCAAGAGCCATTAAGCACACATGCAGATCATTACTTGACCAATAGAGCTTATTCTACTTCTGCATACAGCAGAGGGTCTATCTTCTTAACTCAATTAGCTTACTTAATCGGGTGGGATAATATGATGACTACACTGAGAACGTACTATAATGAATACAAGTTCACTCACCCTACTCCTAATGACTTCAAGCGTGTAGCTGAGAAAGTATCTGGTGCTGTATTAGACCAATATTTAATCGACTGGACACAGACGAACAACACGATAGACTACTCTATCCTATTCGTAGAAGAGGTACAGAAAAACCAAACTTTAGTTACTTTAGGTAGAATGGGAAGAATGGGTATGCCTCTAGATATCTTAGTAGAATACGAAGATGGTTCTATAGAAACATTCTACATTCCTTATACTTCAATGCACTGGATCAAACCTAACCAGTACGTACAATACGAAAGAACAGTGTTAGATGGATGGGGATGGGCTCAACCAGAATATAAGTTCACAATCAATAAACCAAAAGGTGCTATTAAGAAAATAGTAATCGACCCAAGCCAGTTTATGGCTGATGTAAATCAAGAAAATAGTATTTATACAAAATAGAAATAGGCCGCAGTAGCGGCCTATTTTATTTATAAATATTTCATATTCCTTTGCTACCTTTGCAGGCTATATGGAACAAAAAAAATACAATTATCCTAAAAAGGAAAAGCTAAAAAGCAAGGCTGTAATCGAAGAGTTATTTACAACAGGCAAAACTGTGAGTAAATACCCTTTGAGAATGGTATACGTACAGATAGCTAATCAAGAAGACCTCCCTCTAAAAGTAGGAGTGTCTGTATCTAAACGCCATTTTAAAAAGGCGGTAGATAGAAACTATTTTAAAAGATTATTACGCGAAGCATATAGGCAGAATAAACACTTACTACTAGAAAATATAGATAAGCCTTATGCAATGATGCTATTCTATCAATCTAAAGATAGATTAACATTCAAAGATGTAAACGAGAAGATGATTAAGCTTTTCGAGAAATTCATAGACGCTACAACAGAAAAAAAAGAAGACAACTCTTAATAGTTTGTCTTTTTTACCCCTTATATTTGCACTATATTAAAAATACACTTAACTTAATAGTTTTCTGATTATTAATCATTAAATACTAATAAATAAGTATCTTTTTATTGTTTAAAGGTATTATTTATTCTTGATTGAGTTGATCATTTTTACAATATCTAGCATCTAATGCTACTTACATGTAAGAGTTCAGAAAAGCATTGTTATAAATATACCTGAGTTTGTTCAGGCTTTAAAATAGTGATAGCTCTATGCAAAATTTAGAAAAAGGAAATTGTTTAATTGAAACAGATAGTGATGTAGAACACATCTCTACCCCTAACAAAAGCACTCTAGACCTTAATACTACACACCAAGCTCTTGAAGTAGCTAATAACAGATTGCGCCAACTACCTTTAGAAGGTCAGTCTAACTTCAGAGATCTAGGCGGATATCAAACAGAGGACAACAAAACAGTCAAATGGGGGTGCTTATTCCGCTCAGGACAATTGAGTAACCTAACTGACGTAGATTTAAACTACCTTAGCTCACTTCCGCTGACTACAATAGTAGACTTTAGAAGTGAAGAAGAAAGTGAAGAGCAGAAAACACTGTTACCAAAAACAGTAACTAATGAAGTACTTCTACCGATCACTCCTGGTAATCTTAGTAAGAATCAGGTCATGCAGATCGTACAAAAGGGAGATATAAACCTAGCTACTAAACTCTTAGTGGATATCAATGAACAACTGGTACTCCACAACCAAAGTCAATACAAAGCTTTCTTTAGAGAGGTAGAATGTTCTGAGGCTCCACTAATGTTTAACTGTACTGCAGGTAAAGATAGAACAGGCTTCGCTGCTGCTCTACTCCTATCTGCTCTAGGCGTGAATCAACATACAGTGATAGAAGATTACCTATTGACTAATCAATATGTCAATCTCGATATACAACAGATACAACAACAATTTAATCTAGAAACACAACAAGCCGAAACACTTCTAACCCTATTCACAGTACAAGAACAATTCTTAGCAAAAGCATTGAATACTATAGAAGAATATTATAATTCTGTAGAACAGTACCTAACAGAAATATTAGAAGTGGATATCGCTTTATTAAAAGCAAAATATCTTTACTAAACTAAGACTAGCCATGGAGTGGTATATATTCCTATTCTGACTATTAGCTTATTAGTAACCATATCGTTACAAATTACAAGTTTAAATCCGACACTTTTATGCAAGCACAGTCATCACATGGCCACAGTTCTCAATTGAATAAAATAACCTTAGGAACACTACTGGTGACCTTAGGTATTATCTATGGAGACATTGGTACATCCCCACTTTATGTAATGAAAGCCATCATAGGAAAAGAGATTATCCGAGAGGATATTGTCTTAGGAGCTATTTCATGCGTTTTTTGGACCTTAACCTTACAGACGACCATTAAGTATGTTTTTCTAACCCTAAAGGCAGATAATAATGGTGAAGGAGGTATATTCTCACTCTATACTTTAGTCAAGAGGTTGAAGAAACGTTGGTTAATCATTCCTGCTATTATTGGAGGTAGTGCACTATTAGCCGATGGTATTATCACCCCTCCTATCTCAATATCATCAGCTATAGAAGGACTTAGAATATATGAACCAAACCTACAGACTATTCCGATAGTGATAGGGATTATCTTTATTCTCTTTGTCATCCAACAATTTGGTACCAAGGCTATTGGCAAATTCTTTGGCCCTATGATGACTTTGTGGTTCTTAATGATAGGGATAATTGGTCTATTTCACTTAATGGATAACCTTACAGTACTAAAGGCTTTAAATCCTTATTATGCAGTTCATTTACTTTCTATACACTCAGAAGGATATTTTGTATTGGGATTTGTCTTTCTATGTACTACAGGTGCAGAAGCACTTTATAGCGATCTAGGACATTGTGGGATAAAAAATATACGCATCACTTGGGCATTTGTAAAAGCGATGCTAGTGTTGTGTTATTTTGGACAAGGAGCTTATTTAATCAACTTTTCTAACCAAACACTACTACAACTATCACCAGATAATCAAAACCCCGCAAACCCTTTCTTTTTAGTTATGCCTGAGTGGTTCTTACCATTTGGTATAGCCATTGCAACAATAGCGGCTGTAATCGCATCACAAGCCCTAATAAGCGGATCCTTTACACTAATCAATGAAGCGATAAGACTTAACTTATGGCCAAAAGTAAAAGTAAAATTCCCAACCAATGTAAAAGGTCAACTATATATTCCTTCTATCAACTGGTTACTATTCTTAGGCTGTGTATTCGTAGTCTTGCACTTCGAAGAGTCGGGTAATATGGAAGCTGCATATGGACTAGCGATTACCTTATGTATGATTATGACTACAATCTTACTAGGTTATTATATGTACCTAAAACGTGTACATATTGTTGTAATCGTATTAGTCGAATTAATATACCTAAGTTTAGAAGTCTCATTCTTTATTGCTAACGTTCAGAAGTTCACTCATGGTGGTTATGTTACTGTTATCATAGCGTCTTTACTAGCAGGTACGATGATTATAAACTACCTAGCGAAGAAGATAAGAAAGAACTATACTGAGTTTGTCAATATAGAACAGTATAAAGACATTCTTCTAGATATCAGTGGAGATACAAGCATTCCTAAATTTGCTTCTAATCTAATCTATCTAACCAACTCCAATACATGCTCTAAAATAGAATATAAAGCATTGTATTCTATCACACAACGTAGACCTAAAAGAGCAGATAACTATTGGTTTATACATGTCAATGTAAGTGATCAACCTTATAACTTAGAATACAAAATACAGAAGATAGGTGCTGATAATATTATCCGTGTTGACTTTTATCTAGGTTTTAGAAATGACCAAAAGATCAGTGTACTCATGAAACAAGTACTCAAAGAGTTAACAGAAACAGGAGAAGTAGATGTAATCAGTAAATACACCTCTTTACAAAAAAACAATATCTATACAGACTTTGAATATGTATTGATAGAGAAAGAACTGTCTTATGATAATGAGCTACCTGCTCATGAAACAATCATACTTACACTATATGAATGGCTTAAAAAGTTAGCCTTGTCAGAAGAAAAGGCCTTTGGGCTTGACAGTAGTGCTGTAACCGTAGAGCGATTCCCAATGGTGATAAATCCTATAGAAGAATTACCTCTACACAGAAGGTATTAAAACATAAAAAGGCGTTCAGTGATGAACGCCTTTTTACTTCTATTTAATTTGTTTCGCTCTCATTAAACTTTAATGAGTTGACGATTGATTCTACTTCCATTAAGATACCTCTCTTACCCATAGCTGGATTATATACTAACCCTTCTATAAACAGATACCTACTAGCTGATTCATCACGGAACACATAACTCATATAAGGACCACTCATAAAGCTATTATGCATGTCCCAATCTCCAGTGAACTCATAGACCTTTCTTCCTTGTCTTACAAACTCTTTATTATTAGGAATAAACCCTTCATTGAGCCTTAGATACGAATTATCTTCTATAGAATGTATGTACTTACCATTCACTGAATCCTTCACTGCTAATAAGTTATTTAGAATAGTATCATCTGTATTCTCAATTCTATCTATTGGTACATCGTAAATCAGAATATTACTATTACCTGAAGCAATATTCTTTTTAAACCATACAAAGTGGTAATTACTTCCAACCAACTTATACGTAGTAGGCAAATTAAGGCTTACTTGAAACTTGTCTTGAAAATAATCAATATCAACTATCTTCCCTTCAAGAATACGCTTTGCAACGACATCAAACTCAGAGCGCAAAATAGAACTCACAATCGAGTCTGAATTCTTCTTAAACTCGCTTATTAGTCCCTTTCTAGAATCTCCACTTACTGTAAAGTACATCTGACCAGCAGTATACTTATCTTTCTCAAACAGAAAACTATTGTTACTATAGTTATCCGAAAAGACGATTATATTTCTTCTATTCTTCGTACGTGAAGAAAATAGATTAGGTGAGATCTGTTCTAAAGAAAAAGTAGACTCTGGTGGTGTAATTCCTTCTATAGGTACAGCCAGATGTTCTCTTATACTATCCCCTACACTACCATACCATAGTCTATCATTAATGACTATAAGTATCTGGTGAGGTTCATCCATAGGATTATTAGATCTATTCTTAGCAGACCTGTCTCTACACCCAACGAGTGCAAACAATACTAACAATACATAACCAATATACCTCACTCTTATCTTCTTCTAATTAAGTCTTAACTTCATACCTGGACGAATGTCATCTGAGTCCTTCATATTATTTAAGGACTTTAATTTAGACACAGTCACTCCAGCAAACTTCTTACTTATAGAGGATAAAGAATCTCCTCTCTGCACAGTATAGAAATTATTCTTAGTACCACCTGACGCTTGAGCCACCGCTTTTTTACCTACTACTAATTTCTTACCAGGGTAGATTAGATTTCCTTTTAGATTATTTAATTTCTTTAATTGTGCAACCGAAATACCGTATTTATTAGCAATAGTACCTACACTCTCACCCTTGCGTATCGTGTGATAACGCGGATTAACAGAGCTACTTTCTACTATAGATTCTGCAACTACAGCATAGTTTGGTTGTTCCTTTTTAGAATCTAAAAAATCTACATAAGCATACATCTTTTCTTCATTAGAGGCCATTAAACCTATTTTCTTTATAGGTAGTCTTAAGAAGTTCAACTTACCACTATCATAAGGAATCACTTGTAACTTATAAGTTGGGTTTAAGAACTCTATTTCTTCTTTAGAGACATCTAATAAATTAGCGATTTGGTCAAAAGACATTGTTTTCTTAATCGCTATTGTATCAGTCTCCACTACCTTTATAGGTGCATTTTTAGACGTGATACCATGCTCTTTTGCATATTCAAAAATATACATAGTAGCGTAGAATGCAGGCAAATAGTTTTGTGTTTCACGTGGAAGATTTGGTCTAATATTCCAGTAATTCGTATATCCATTAGAACGACGAATCGCTTTACTCACGTTACCTGGTCCAGCGTTATATGATGCTAATACTAAATCCCAATCACCAAACATACCATACAAGTCTGACAAAAACTTAGCAGCTGCCTCAGATGACTTTAATGGATCTATACGATCGTCTATATAAGAAGTAACTTCTAGATTATATTGTTTACCTGTAGGATACATGAATTGCCATAGACCAGTAGCTCCCACTCTAGAACGAGCTACAGGATTAAGTGCAGATTCTACTATAGATAAATACTTAACCTCTAAAGGAACATTTTGTTTTGCTAATTGCTCCTCAAACATCGGGAAATAGTATTCTGATAAGCCTAATAACCTCTCAAAAGAACGTTTTCTATTCTTTAAAAATGATTTAATCACTCGCTCTAATGTTTCATTGTATTCAACATTAAAAGGTGTTTTCTCATTTAATCTTTTTAAACGTTCTTTTAAAAGCTCAGTAGGTAATTCATCAAAACGAACATCTCCTTCGTCAAAGTTTGCATCAGCTAACTCGTTCTCTAGCTCATTAAATAAATCTTGGTTCAATAACTCATTCAACCAGCGCTTCTCTATAGAGGCACTACTAGCATGGTTAACGAATGTCTTTTTAATAGAGTCCAGATACACCTCTGGGCTCATTTCTTTCTTTGCTACTTCTGTAAGCGTACTAGGCTCATTCTGTCCCATGACTGAGTACGAAAAAAGACCGCATGCTAATAAAGTTAATACTTTGTAATTCATCGCGCTATGTATTATAAAATCCCTATGCTTGGTATATAAACATAGGGACCTACTATTATTCTTGTATTGCTTTAATTCCTGGTAATACTTGACCTTCCAACATTTCCAACATTGCTCCACCTCCAGTAGAAACATAACTCATCTTAGGCGCTAGACCGAACTGTTTTACAGCAGCTACAGAGTCTCCACCTCCTACTAATGAAAAAGTACCATTTTTAGTAGCTTCAGCAATGAAGTTACCTAACTCGATCGTACCATTCGCGAATTTCTCCATCTCGAATACTCCTAAAGGACCATTCCACAAGATGATTTTTGACTCAGCTACCACAGGTTTTAAGCTCTCTAATGTCTTAGGACCTACATCTAAACCTTGCCATCCTTCAGGAATTTCATTAGCAGCTACCACTTGTACATTCGCATCAGCAGCGAATGCATCAGCAGCCAAAATATCCACAGGTAAGTGTACTTGTACATTCTTCTCTTTCGCTTTTTTCAAAATATCTAAAGCTAAATCTAGCTTATCATCTTCGCAGATAGAATTACCGATCTTACCACCTAGAGCTTTAATAAACGTAAAAGTCATCCCTCCACCGATAATCATGTGATCTATCTTATCTAAGATATTCTCGATAATCGTAATTTTAGAAGATACTTTAGAACCACCTAATACAGCTGTAACAGGCTTATCAGTACTATTCAATACCTTATTTAAACTCTCTATCTCTTTAGCTAATAAATAACCAAAGCATTTTTTATCAGCAAAGTACTTCGCTACGATAGTAGTAGAAGCATGTGCTCTATGTGCAGTACCAAAAGCATCATTCACATAAAAATCAGCTAACTCAGCTAATTGTTTTGAGAACCCTTCATCACCTTTTTCTTCCTCTGCGTAGAAACGTAGATTCTCTAATAAGATGATATCTCCAGCTTTACTAGCTGCGATAGCTTCCTTAACTGTACTTCCTACACAGTCGTTCACAAAAGTAACTTTATGTCCTAAAATCTCTTCTGTTTTTGCAACGATATGACGTAGTGAATACTTGTCATTGCGCTCTCCCTTAGGTCTTCCTAAGTGAGACATTAAGATAGCTACACCACCCTCTTTTACTATTTTTTCAATAGTAGGTTTTGCAGCCTCTATTCTATTTGTATCTGTAACATTAAAATTCTCATCTAGGGGAACATTAAAGTCAACTCTAACCAACACCTTTTGATCTTTAAAATCAAAACTATCAATAGATTTCATCTTTACTTTTTTATATATTTTACGATAAGTTACACAAATATAAATCTTTTTCGATATCAGACTACCTGATTATTATATTGTTAAACGAAAATTTTAACATATTACACTCATTAGTCTTTTATAAATACACCAATAAACAGAGTTATTAATAAATATATTACACTTTACATATATTTATTATTCAATATTATAGTATTTACAGACAGAAATACAAAATAATAAGGGCAAATAAATATTTAAACTATTTTTAATTTTAGAACAGTTATAGACTAGAACTTGTCTAAAAAACTCTAAATAACAAACAAAATAGATACTCCTAACACAAAACTAAACGCAAAACACATTGACTTAATCATCACTTCATAGATTTAGTACCCCATAATAAGCTGTATCATTACAATACATTGTTATAGAACAAACCTTATTTTGTGAAGGTAAATATTCTCTAAACAGAAATAAAATAGTTGTACAATTATGAATCTGATTATTTTAAACACTTGATAATTAATTTATCTTTGCCTTATGCAATTTTCAGATATTATAGGGCAATCCTTTTTAAAGAATCATTTGATACAGTCAGCTGCATCAGGTCGTGTACCTCATGCACAGTTATTTATTGGTGGAGAAGGTACAGGTACTTTACCTATGGCTATCGCCTACGCACAGTATTTACTATGCAAAAATACGGGTAATGAAAACACAGGAGGAAATGATGCCTGTAATATCAAATTCAACAATCTTGCTCACCCAGACTTACACTTTGTGTATCCTGTAGCTACGACAGAAGCTGTAAAAAGGAATGCTACTAGTGATCTATTCGCAGAACAATGGCGTAGTTTTTTAAAAACAAATAAATACGGAAACCTTTTCGATTGGTACACCCACATTGATATTCAGAATAAACAAGGACAAATAGGAGTAGATGAAGCGAGTGAAGTACTGAAGAAACTTGCCTTAAAATCCTTTGAAGGTGGTTATAAGATTATGATCATTTGGATGGCAGATAAGCTAAATACTGAGGCTTCTAATAAACTACTAAAGCTATTAGAAGAACCACCTGCTAAAACAGTGTTTATCCTAATCGCAGAGAACGAGAAGAATATTCTACAGACTATCCTCTCGAGATGTCAAGTACTAAAGTTTCCTCCGCTTAACGCTATCGAAATACAAGAAGCTTTAATACAACGTGAGCAATGTGATCCACAGGAAGCCATCATGATCGCTAATCAATCGCAAGGAAGTTATAATAAAGCACTGAGCTTACTGCATAATAAAGCGAATGCCTTACCTTATGAGAAATGGTTTGTACAATGGGTACGAGCAGCCTTTAGAGCCAAGGGAAATGCTGCAGTAATTCAAGAATTAATAGAATGGAGTGAGGAACTAGCTGCTTTAGGGCGTGAACAGCAAAAACAGTTTATAGAGTTCTGTATAGAACTATTCAGACAGGCTCTGCTGTTAAACTATCAAACTCCAGAACTAGTGTATTATAAAACGACAGTAGATAAGTTTAAACTAGAAAACTTTGCTCCCTTTGTCAACGGAGAAAATATAAATGAAATATACCAAGAGCTAGGTGATGCTATCTACCATATAGAACGAAATGGTAATGCTAAAATGATCTTCACAGATCTATCTATAAAGCTAACACGGTTAATACATAAGAAGTAATAAAAACGGTCGCATTCGATGAATACGACCGTTTTTTTATTGTTTCTATTTAGAAGAGTATAGCTTTAGCTTGCACTTTCTTGCAGATTCCTAGGACTTTCCTTGGAGAATCCTAGGCAAAACAGGTGTTTTGTCGAAGGAATGTGCTAGAATACTGCAAGCACTCCCCTAGCAAAGCAAAAGCAAATAAGCCCCACACTTGATTCATTCTCTAATGACAGTATGTTTACTTCAGTATATACCTTACTCCTCTTTCTGAGCCATTGCACGTTGATACAACTTTAATTCTTCCCATGAGAAGTCCTCTTCTGCATTCACTTTAATCTCAGATAATGTCATTCCCTTACTCTTTTCAAATAAAGCGGTTAACTCCTCTATACGTTCTTTTGGCAATACTTCCTCTAAGGTAATATGCCCATCCATAATCAACTTACCGATATGAGAATAAATCGTAGTCGTAGTCAGTTTTCTAGTTAATGCAATATCTTCTATACTCATCTTCTCTTTCCACATCTCTAGGGTAATGACAAACGTAGACTTCTTTTTCTCTTTCGACTTCGTCTTCGGACTAGAAGAATACACTTCTATATCTTCCTCCTCTTCTACTCCTAGTTTAGTACTTCTTATCAGATTAGCGATATTGACTAAATGGTTAATCTTATACTCGCTGATCTCTAGTGAGCGCAGATTCTCCTTACATATCTTCTTATCCTCTTCTATTAACTTCAACATAATAGAAGCCTTCTTCATCTGAATAACCGTCTTCAATAACGACTCTTCTAACGGTACTAATTCTTCATAGAACGCCTTTGATTTCTTCGCAGTTTTTACCTGTGCTATAGTGAACAATAACTCAAAAACCATATGATCTAAACGAGGGAAAAAGTAATCATACGCTTTAAGTACACGTTCTTTAGTAAACTCAAATCTGAAAGGTTCTTCTTCAAACAACGCTCTTAACTGATTGACAAATTTCTCTGAGTGAACAACCATTTCATCTAAGTGATTTGTCATACGCTGAGCCCAGCCCATAAATGCACTTTTCTTACTTCTCTCCGCCTCGGCATTATAACTATAAAGGTGCGTATGCCATTGTGTACTAAGGTTAAACCAAGAATAGGTCTGTATCAGATAGTTTCGAAGAAAGTTCTTTGTCTCTATCTTTAATTGCAGATTTAATTCTTCTGCACCAGCCTTATTCTCTGCATAGCTCATTACATCCTCATCATTGACTAAGCCGTTCATCTGTATAGGTGATAATAAAACTAATCCTTCTAACGAACGAAGTCTAGATAAGGCAACATAAGCCTGCCCAGGTAAAAACACCTTAGATACGTCTAAAACAGCTTTATCAAAGGTAAGCCCTTGACTCTTATGCACTGTAATAGCCCATGCTAGCTTAAGCGGATAATGACTAAAGGTACCTAAGACCTCTTCTACGATTTCCTTAGTATTAGGGTCAACCGTATATTTTATATTCTGCCACTCGTATCGTTCTACTTCAATGACTTCTTTATTTTCAAACTCTATGAATATCTCATGCTTAGTCAAGGTCTTCACCATTCCCATTTTACCGTTGTAGAATCGCTTCTCAGGAGAGATATCATTCTTAATAAAAATAACCTGAGCACCTTCTTTAAGCGTCATTTTAGCCTCGATAGGATATATCTTTTCAGGAAAATCTCCCACGACTTCAGGCATAAAACTAAACTCCTTCGTAAACAATCCTCTAAGTGCGTCTTCATTAATCTTGTCCGCCTTAGCATTATGTGTACTTAGAGTGATATAACCAGGATTATCTTTTATATTAAAGTTAGGGTTGGTATACTGATTTAAGAGTGCCAGATCCTCTCTAGATACACGATTATTGCGAAGATTATTTAGCAAGTTAATAAACACTTGATCCGACTGTCTATACACTTTCTCTAACTCGATATACAAGGGAGGATACTGTCTAACAACTTCTGAATGGAAGAAATATACCCCGTCATAATAGCGCTTCAACACATCCCATTCTTGGTTCTTGACTACGGGTGGCAACTGTAATAAATCTCCTATAAAAAGAACCTGTACTCCACCAAAAGGTTGTTGACTTTTACGCACAGTCTGTAACATAAAGTTCATCGCATCTAGTACATCTGCACGCAACATACTGACCTCGTCTATAATCAACAAATCCATGTTTAAGAACAACGCTCTACGAGCATTACTCATCAGCATATGACGCCTTAGCGATACGCGATTTTCAAACTTGATTGTATCAGTAAAAATAGGAGGATTCTTAGTATCAGGAACAAAAGCAGCAAAAGGCAAATGAAAAAAAGAATGTATAGTCACTCCACCTGCGTTCAAAGCCGCTATCCCAGTAGGAGCTACTATTACTGCATTCTTATGTGTAGTATTAATAATTTCTTTTAACAAGGTAGTTTTACCAGTACCAGCCTTTCCTGTCAAAAAAAGAGATCTATTCGTCTCATTGATAAACTTTAAAACGTATTCTGCTTCTTCTGAAAAATTAGTCATTCCTTTTTTTTTACAAAATACGATAATAAAACTGTACTAAACGAAAAAAGCCCCTGTTAAAACAAGGGCTTTCTCTAAAGTAATTCAAAGATATTACTTTTTATCTTCTTTGCTTTCTGCAGGTTTTGTTTCCTCTAATTTAGCAGGAGTAGCACTACCTTTATATTTAGCATTTAATTCTTTGATCATGATTTCAGTAACATCATTACCGTCTTTACTATAGATAACAGTAGATGCATCCTCAGTATTGAATACATAGTCTAAGTTATTCTTTTTAGCATACTCAGCGATATGTTCTTTTACTTTTTTCACTACAGCTTCCATTTCCTCACCGCTCTCTTTTTGTAAAGCTTGCATTAAAGTTTGTTGTTTAAACTGTAATTCTTGCTCTTTTCTTTGAAGGTTAGCAGCAGTTTGCTCAGCCCATGCTTGTCCTTTTTGACGAGCATTAGCTTGGAAGTTTTGAACCTCTTGTTGGAACTTAGCAACTTCAGCTTCTAAGCTTTTTCCTTTTTCTTCAGATTGGATCTTATATTTTGATTCCATATCCTTCATCTCTTCATACTCCTTCATCAACTTAGCAGAATCTACATAAGCAGTTTTGAATTCAGTAGCAGGAGTTGCATTATTATTACATGAAAATAATAATCCAGCTATACCTAGCATTAAAATAGTTTTTTTCATTTTCGCTTTTTTAAACCTGTTGTAAATGTAATAAACTTTTTACAGTTAAATAAAAATAATTAAGATATAATAAAAATCTATCAAATACATTCAACTATATAGATAAACCTAATACATAACACCTTTTTTAAACCACTAAAATAACTATTATCTCAAAAAAGGAATACAAAGACATCACTACTAAGTAGAAACTCGCTTAAATCGCTTTAAAATAAGAAATAGTACTTCTAAAGAGCTAAAAAAACATCTTATCCTACTAAAAAGTAGCTTAGTTCTTTTTTAAGTAATAAATCAGTGAAGAGTACTCTAAATTTGCTCTTGCTTCAATATTTGATTTTAATCCAACACGAAAAGCTTTAAACCAATTCTTCTTTCCTGTTTTATATTGTTCAGATAAAAGTGAAACATAAAAACTATCGAACAACATTGGATATGTTTCTACTAATTCAAATTGGTAAAGATTAAAAAGTAATGGAATTGACTTTTGAGAAAAATGCCAAAGGTGACGAGGTACATCATAAGCTGCCCAATATTCACCATAATACTTAGCGTCGTAAGAATTATAATTAGGTACAGCGACAATCAGTGTTCCTTCTTTTTTTAATATACGTTGAAGCATCATTATCTGTTTATCTAAATCAGGTATATGTTCTAACACATGCCACATCGTAATAACATCTACAGAATGATCTTCTATATCATCTAGAGAATCTACTAAGGTGATTCCTTTATTTAAGCTTAATTGTCGAGCTCCATTATTTGGTTCAAAGCCCAAAACAGACCAACCTCTACTTTTCCCTTCTAATAGAAACTCCCCTGTTCCACATCCTATGTCTAAAAGTACACCTTGATCACTTTTAATATCTTCAAGTATTTTGTACTTATTCTGTATAGCTTTTGATTTGATCGTTTGATATACTTTATCGAAGAAAGTCTTTTTACTATCTGTATGAGAAATGTATTCAGGGCTTTCATAATAACTATCTAATTTATCCAAATCAGGAACTGGTTCAGTTTTTAATAACTGAAACTTCTCATCTAAATAAAGTTCAAATTTCTCTTTAGAAACAGAATGATCTTCTACTTCTATATATTTAATAGTTGCATTAATTTCCATCAATGAAGTTTTAAAAGCCACACAAATATAAACAACATATATCGGGTATGATTCTAAAACCACAAAAAAATAATGACTTAGTTAAGGGGAATTTTAAAATAAAAAGAGAGAAAACCTAAGTCTAAAAATGTTACTTAAAGTTATTATTTAACGTCGAATAACAACCCTTAAAAATTCACTTAAAAAACAAAAAGTACTAAACTAAAATAGATAACCTAAACAATTACTCTAACTAAAAATATAAAGTAGATAACTAGAAAGCTTCGTTCCTTCCTTTCATTAAACTTCATTTTTCTTCTTTAAAATAGCCAATCATAATACCCCCATAAAGTACTAACTCATTACATAATATTATCCCCTATTCTCTAAATAAAAAATGATAGAAGACAACCCAGATAACTATACATAAATATAAACTCTTACGAATATTCTACTTTCTTTTATCTACTCAAATTAGTACTGTGTAGTAAAATTATATAATCACTATGAAAGTAAATAAGCATATAGATAAGAGTACTTTCTAATATAGTATTAAGGTATAAACTCATCCTCTCCTTTAAAAGAAAGTAAAAACTAAAGCATCAAATACTATCTACTCAATACCTCTTATAAAGTAAAAATTCAAGAGTATTAGACTATCCTTTACAATACAAAACACAATAACTATAGAGAGGATACCATATCCTTAACCGCTAATAATAACGCCAAAATAAGTACTCTGAACTTTACATATGATACACTATACGTCTACCTACTCTATGCTCTAATATATGTACCTACTACACTACTTCTATATTATTCTATACAGTTCCATCCATAAAAAAAGGCTGGTATGTTCCACGTGGAACATACCAGCCTTCTATATTTTTTCAAGCCTGCTAAACCTGCTTATCTACCCATATGGATTAACAAGATAGAGATATCTGTAGGCGTTACACCACTGATACGAGAAGCTTGAGATATCGTAATAGGCTTAATATTTTTAAGCTTCTCACGTGACTCAAACGATAGAGATACTATCTTATCATAATCGAAATTAGCAGGGATTCTTACATCCTCTAACCTATTAAGTTTATCAGCATTGTTCTTTTCTTTCTCTATATACCCTGAGTATTTCACTTGGATTTCAGCTTGCTCTATGATCTCCTGATCTAGATCATGCTCGTCTATATAAGTTTTTACCTTTTCGAATTTAAGGATATCTTCTAACTCGATTTGTGGACGAGAGAATACCTTAAACATCTTATCAGGTTGACTCATTAGAGACGATCCTTTCTCTTCTAAAATAGGATTAGCCTCCTCTGTTTTCACACTTGTTTCTTTAAAGAATTGAACGAAGTTTTCTGCTTCAGTCTGCTTATGTTCCATTCTTCTCATACGTTCTTCAGACGCTAAGCCTAGTTCATAAGACTTCGGTGTTAATCTAAAATCAGCATTATCTTGACGTAATAAAGTACGGTATTCCGCACGAGATGTAAACATTCTATAAGGCTCTTCTGTCCCCTTCGTGATCAAATCATCTATCAATACACCTATATATGCTTCATCTCTTCTAAGGATTAATTCTCCTTCTTCTCTTACTTTTAAAGCAGCATTCATACCAGCCATTAGCCCTTGTGCAGCTGCCTCTTCATAACCTGTAGTACCATTGATTTGCCCAGCGAAATATAGTCCTTCTACAAGCTTAGTTTCAAGCGTATGCTTTAACTGCGTAGGTGGAAAATAATCGTACTCGATAGCATACCCAGGTCTAAATATCTTAGCATTCTCAAACCCAGCTACCGAACGAAGAGCTTTAAACTGTACGTCTTCTGGTAGTGAAGTAGAGAATCCATTTACATAGATCTCACAAGTATTCCACCCCTCAGGTTCTACGAATATTTGGTGTCTATCTTTATCAGCAAAACGGTTAATCTTATCTTCTATAGATGGACAATAACGTGGTCCTATACTCTTAATTCTACCTGTAAACATCGGAGAACGATCAAATCCTTCTCTTAATAAATCGTGTACTTCAGGAGAAGTATACGTCATAAAACAGTCTCTTTGTTGAACTAATGGTTGTGTCACATCTAGGTAAGAAAACTTAGAAGGGTTAATATCTCCACCTTGTACTTCCATCTTACTATAGTCTAATGATCGACCATCTACCCTAGGAGGTGTACCTGTTTTCATTCTGCCAGAAGTAAAACCAGCTTTCACTAGGTCTTCTGTTATTCCATAAGCAGCCCCCTCTCCAGCTCTACCACCACCGAACTGTTTTTCTCCGATGTGGATAAGCCCATTTAAGAAGGTACCATTAGTTAAGATAACAGTCTTAGCCTTTATTTCTAACCCAAGATTAGTTACTACACCTTCAATCTTATGATTCTTAATAATCAAAGATTTCACCATATCTTGATAAAAATCAAGGTTAGGTGTTCCCTCTAACATAAGCCTCCAAGTCTCAGAGAAACGCATACGGTCAGACTGCACTCGAGGAGACCACATAGCAGGTCCTTTAGACTTATTAAGCATCTTAAACTGGATCGCAGTCTTATCAGATACAATACCAGAGTAACCTCCTAATGCATCTATCTCTCTTACGATTTGCCCTTTTGCGATACCTCCCATTGCAGGATTACAAGACATCTGAGCGATGTTCTGCAAACTCATTGTAATCAATAAAGTTTTAGAACCCATATTTGCAGCAGCAGCAGCAGCTTCTGAACCAGCGTGCCCACCACCTACTACTATTACATCATATTTATCAGCGAATATACTCATTGTTCCACGTGAAACATTTAAATTAAAATACTTGAAAAAACACTATTGTTCCACGTGGAACATAGTCATTTTCTCTTCTTCTTTACTACGCATTAAGCGTTCATCCTCAGGAGATTTATCCTTATAACCACAATAATGTAAGACACCATGAGACATAACTCTTAGTAACTCAACGTCAAAATCAACATTAAAGTCCTTAGCATTATCACGTACTCTCTCTATAGATAAAAAGATGTCACCTGAGACAATCTTTCCTTCACAATAATCAAAACTGATAATATCTGTCAAAGTATCATGATCTAAATACTTAACATTAATCTCATGTAAGTAAGCATCGTCACAAAATATATAACTGATATCCCCAGGGATCAATCCTTCTGAAGTCACTATCTCTTCAATCCAATCTTCGTATTTAGTCTCATCAACTAATTGAAAATCAGTTTCATAGTTAAAAAATATCATTCTTTTTCTCTATTAAAAAATAATTGTTGCAAAGGTACACGGAAAAATAAAAAATAGACTTAAAAAGCCCTTAAAATATCAATTTTACAAACTAAAAACACAGATAGTTAATCCTTTAGGCTTTAATGCCTAAAAATAGACTTAAAAAGCCTTCTCCATTCTAAAACAACCCGCTTAGCTTTTGATATTTAATACTAACACTTCAATAAAATAATATATCGAAATTATACAGCGTTGTTTTCTTGTAAAAAAAGATCTGTATAAAATATACAGACTTATCAAGTTCCAAAGTTACGCAAATAGAAAACGAAACACCTACTTAGATCTATAACAATTAGAAAAAATATCTAGTGATACAAAAACAACACACTACCACTACTCTATTTTTTTTCACTTGAAACAAAAAACAAAATATGACAATCTCAACGCTTCACTTTTTTTATCCAAGGTCAAAATAAAAAAGAAGAACAATGAGGAAACTAAAATAATAAAAAAGCTCAAAATCTCTCCTTTCCATATTTTCGATAAAACGTACCAATCGTCAGAAAAAAAAATATACGCGATTCTCAGCGCGTTGAAAAAATGTACCAAAAACAACGAAATTTAATTCTCTTAAAAAATATACTCCCCACAAACTCATATTTTGAAGAAAAATAATCTCAAGCTCAAATATCAAAATCTAGAAGCATTTTTATTAACTAGCAAAAACAAAAAAATACTACTTGACAAATTTTTCTCAACCAATGAGAAAAAATGAGTAAAGTCTAAAATCAATCCAATGAAAAAAGAAAAATATAAAAACCTTCAAAAATGTTCCACGAGGAACAATTAGCATTTCATCAATAAAGACTCAAGGAGAAAAAAACACAAAATCAAAAAAGACTAAGATTTTCTCTTTTAAAGAAAAATATAAATATCACCTGGATCAATAAATCGGATTACATCACCAGAGATTTTAAACAATATGAAAACAACCTACCTCTTAAATTTCTCAGTCAAAAAATATGATCCTGCTAATAAAAAATAGAGAAATAAAATTCTAAAATAATCCCTCTAATCGAACCTAAAAATCACAGCAAAAAAATAGGCAAGAAACAGTCTTAAAAACGATACAAAAAACACTAAAAAATCAGAGCCAAATTTTACTAAAAACAACCTCTCATAATTTAGATATTTTACCTCACTTCCACTGTCAGAAAATATACGCAAAATACAAGGCGATGTTTCGGAATGTTCCTCGTGGAACATTTCTACTTTTCAAAAAAACCAACCGTCTATATTTTTCATATAGCGACCTACTACCCTATCAAAAATTTATAAGCAAACCTCAGAGGCTTCGAAAATTTTAACCGTCATCCTTCTAAAGTCTCCTTTAAAAAACAACGCCTTATAATTTCAATATTTCACACTCAACAATACATAACACCAAATATGAAAAACAAAAACACTTATCAACGTTATTAACAACTATAATATATAGAAATAGATTTTTTAAAATTTTAAAATAAACTAATAGTATAGTATTGTCTGTTAATATGTACAATAACTTTTCTCTATAAATTCTATAAAATCAATTATTAATACTTATCAACAGGTTGTTAATTCCCAAATCATTTAAAACAAATAGTTTAGATTGGTTATTAACAAGAGACTTTTTCGTTATCAACAGTTATTTTTAGATAAATGAGGGTGTGTAAAACTGTTCACAACCTATACTTTTGATCTTAATATCCACACAATATGTTTTAGAAAATAAATTTGCAAATATGTGTGCATGAGCTGTATTGTAATTTTTTTGAAATAAACAAAAAATACTTTTTTCAAACTTTTTACAGTTATCAACACAAATTGTTAGTTCTTACTTTGTTTAATATCAGTGTTATACTGTTTCTTATTAACAATGGGGTGTATGAAGATAAATCGCTGTATTATAATACATTAGGAAATATAGTAAACTTAGTTACTATCTGAGTTTTAGCACCTTTTATACCCCTAATTGAGGATGTAAACAGAGTTTCGATTGTATTTTTGAGTTCAAAATTAAGTGTCCCGAGGTTATTATTTGGGTTAGTTGGTTAGTGGAATTTGGGGTAAGATTGGAGAGATTACGTACTCATTTTTGAGGTATGGACAGGAGTTTTTTTAGCCATGACGGGGGGTAGAATGAAGTGTCTTTTTAAGATTTTTGTATTGTTTTTACCTCTTATTTCTTTATCGAATAGATAATTTTTTTATTGAAATATGCTCTCTATTTTGAGTTTTAAGCAAGCTTTTATAGCTGTATTTTTTGCTCTTTTTTTAGAGATTTCGGTACTGTATTTTGATCTAGTTTTTGATGTGTTTTTTGAGAGTAAAAAACGCATTTTTTTGACCTTAAAATAAGGTATTATTTTGCCTATTTAGGATTAAGAATATTCTTGATTTTTTAAATTCTAGTAGATGAAAATGTAGTGTATTTAGTTAGTAGATTGTTCGGGTAGAGATTTAGTACGATTCGGTAAAACACCTCCTATCCCAAGTAAATACTGGGTACTACCGAACACTATCCGAACAAAATAAAAAAGATAATGTGTATATTATTATGTTTTAGTTAGTTATAACTATTTATATACTTCATTTAGAGTCATTTTGACCAATTAGCGCTATTCACTCCATTAGAGGGCATTTTGATCAAATATGATTATAATAATGATTCTAGTGTACCTATATATAGGCACAAAAAAATAGCCACTCTGTACAGAGCGGCTATTTTTTATCTATTATTTTAAACGTTTTTGCTTTCCTTTTCCATTTTGATAAGGTGTGCCATATTGCGTATTACACTGTTGTGTTTCTTAACGAAAGGGTTTTGATCATCCCATACATACCCTGCTAGTACAGAGCATATCTTCCTTTTTACATCTGGATTTTCGGGTTGGTGGAAGAATAGTTCTTGTAGATTACCCGTATACCATTCTTGAATATAGGTTGTGAATACATCTATACCTTTATTCATGTGGTCGCTATATTCAGCTTGCCAATCTACTTTTTCTCCTTTGATTTGTCTTATAGCTAGTTTGGCTGCTAACATACCAGATTCTGTTGCAAAACACACTCCTGAAGAGAATACAGGATCTAAGAATTCTGTACTATTACCAGTCAATACATAGCCATCATCAAACATTTTTTGTACACTGATAGAATAGTTGGCTAATTTAATTGGATCGAATTCGAATGGTAAATCACCAAAGCGTTTTATATAGAAATCAGATAATGTGATTGCTTTTTCTAGTGCTTCTTTAGTCGAATTGTTATTCGATAATGATTCTATGAAGTCTGTAGGGCCTACGATACCTACACTAGTATTACCATTTGAGAATGGAATTACCCATAGCCACACTTTTGTTTCTAGAATGTCAAAAGAGATTTGTGTACCCTCTACTCCTTCCGGTCTCCTCACATCTCTGATATGGCTAAATATTGCAGAATGTGGGCTCAGTTTCGAAGCCGCATCTAACTTGAGTAAACGTGGTAATACACGACCATAACCACTAGCATCAATTAAGAATTTGGCATGTATTTGTTTTTCTTGTTTGTTTTTGTCAATCACTGTAGTGATAGAGTCTGTGCCTTTAAATTCTATATGGGTTACTTCAGATTCGAATTCAAGATCAACCCCTTTTTTAATCATTTCGTTAGCAATAGCCAAGTCAAAATCAGCACGAGGGATTTGCCAAGTCCAGTCCCATCCTTCTGAAAACTTATCGCTAAAGTCAAAAATACAAATCTCCTTACCACGTATAAAACGAGCACCAGGTTTTTTTTGGAACCCCATACTGTCTAGAGAAGGGAATAGATCTGCTTCTGCGAAGTGATCCATCACTCTGGGGATAAGGCTCTCTCCTACAACTATTCGAGGAAACTTAGTTTTCTCTACTACTTTCACACTAATACCCATCTTGTGAAGGTAACTTGCAGCTACACTACCAGATGGTCCAGCACCGATAACTAGAACATCTACATTTTCAATTAACATTTTATATTGTTATTTTGTTAATAGTATTAAATTTGCCTTAAAATTATGACTATCAAAGTTATTGACAATATTCAATTCTTGAAAGCATTTAATTAAAAAATATTAATAGACTTATAATGAATATCTTAAAAGACTTCTTAACCTTAGAAAATTTTATAACTATACTAAATGATAAAAATGAAATAGTTTTATCTAAAGAGTTAGTAACACGTGTAGAGAATAGTTTCTCGTTTTTACTTGATTATTCAAAGAATAAAGTAATCTATGGCGTGAATACTGGTTTTGGCCCTATGGCTCAATATAGAATACAAGAGGAGGAATGTATTCAGCTACAGTATAATTTAATAAGAAGTCATGCTTCAGGTATCGGAACACCATTATCAGTAGCACAAGTTAGAGCGGCTATATTAGCTCGTTTGAATACATTGTCATTAGGATATTCAGGAGTTAACCTGACTGTTATTACCTTGATGAAGGAGTTATTAGATCGTCATATTACACCATTGATTTTCGCTCATGGTAGCGTAGGTGCTAGTGGAGATTTGGTACAGTTGGCGCATTTAGCATTAGTATTAATTGGAGAAGGGGAAGTATTCTATAAAGGAGAGAGAAGAGATACAAAAGAAGTCTTTGAACTAGAAGGACTACAACCAATAGAGATACGCATTAGAGAAGGGATATCACTTATGAATGGTACTTCTGTTATGACTGGTATAGGTATTCTGAATTGGCAAAATGCAAATAGATTATTAGATTGGTCTATTAAGATGTCTTGTGCTATTAATGAGCTTGTAAGTGCGTATGATGACCACTATTCTGTAGAACTTAACCAAGCTAAAAAGCACAAAGGTCAACAGTATATCGCAAAGGCAATGCGAGATACATTAGTGAGTAGTAAAATGGCGCGAAAAAGAGCCGAACATTTATATACTGGAGAGAATCAAGAAAGTATCTTCAAGGATAAAGTACAAGAGTACTACTCTATCCGATGTGTACCACAGATCTTAGGTCCTGTGTATGATACCATACAAGAGGTAAAAAAAGTATTAGAGAACGAGATAAACTCTGCTAATGATAATCCTATCGTAGATATGGAGACTAAACAAGTATATCACGGAGGAAACTTCCACGGAGATTATGTCTCGTTAGAGATGGATAAACTAAAGTTAGTGATGACGAGATTGACAATGTTATCAGAGAGACAACTTAACTATCTTTTGAATGCTAAGATTAATGAGCTGTTACCACCATTCGTAAACCTGGGTAAACTTGGGTTTAACTTCGGGATGCAGGGAGTACAGTTTACTGCTACTTCTACTACAGCAGAGTGTCAGACATTATCTACCTCTATGTATGTACACAGTATTCCTAATAATAATGATAATCAGGATATCGTAAGTATGGGGACTAATGCAGCTGTATTATGTGATAAGGTGATAGAAAATAGCTTCGAAGTATTATCTATTCAAATGATTACTTTGGCTCAAGCAATAGATGCATTGAATTGTAAAGATAACTTATCTTTACCAACACAAGAGTGGTATAAAGAAGTACGTAACATCATCCCAACATTTGCTGAGGATGTAGTAATGTATCCATATCTACAAAAAGTGAAAGATTATTTAAAACAATAATATCTGTCTATGAATAGGTTTATTTTGACATGCTGTATATCACTACTTACTATATGTAGTTTTAGTCAAGGATTAGCCTTGTTTAAGGAGAAGGGGAAGATAGGTTTTCTTAATGAAAAGGGAGTACATGTTATCCCACCAAGGTTTAAAGAAGCTAGAAGCTTTAATGAAGGACTTGCTGCTGTTTTTGAAAAAAATAAATGGGGGTTTATTAATGAAAAAGGGGAATGGGTTATATCGCCTTCTTATGATAAGGTAAAAGACTTTAATTATGGAATAGCGATGGTGTTGAATGACAAAGATTGGTTTTATATCGATAAGAAGAATCAACCATTTAAAACGTTAGGAAAGACTTATAACTTTAAAGGTGGAGTAGCGTTTTATAAACCAGGAGAAAAAGTAGGGTTAATTAATCAGGAAGGAGTAGTCATAGTACCGCCTACTTATGAGAAAATAATGTATTTAAATGATGAATATTTTAAAGCATTATCTCAAGGTAAATGGGGTATAATCGATGCAAAAGGTAATATTATAGTATCGTGTATGTATGATGCTGTTGGTGAATATCACAATGGGATAACTTGGGTAAAAGAAAATGAGATATTTTATTTGTGGAACAATGAACAGAAGATAGAATTACCTGAAGTAACTAAGATTATTTCGATAGAGAATATGGATTATATCATTGCTAAAAAAGAAAAGTTAGTAGGTATGATAAATAGTCTCGGACATGAGGTTATCCCATTTATGTATGAAAACATGGGGGAATTATCTGAAGGATTAATCTCTGCTAGAGTAAATGGTGAATGGGGCTATGTTAATACTAAAAATGAGGTAGTAATACCATTTAAGTATGATTATGTATTAGCTTTTGGAACAGAAGGATTAGCTGCTGCTCGCTACAATAAAAAGTGGGGCTTTATAGATAAAGAGGGTAAAGAGTTAATCCCTTTTAAATATGAGATAAATGCTAGAAACTATGTTTATCGAAAGAGAGGTAGTGGATTTATTAATGGACTAGCTCGTGTAAAATATAAGGGTAAATGGGGCTATATCAATACCCAAGGAGAGTTGTTAGGCAATAAATGGTATGACAACTTAGAATTATTTAGTAAATAAAAGTTATTAAAAGTATGAAAACTGCTATAGTTACAGGTGGATCAAGAGGAATAGGTAGAGCAATATGTTTGCGTCTAGCAGCAGATAAAAAGTATCATATATTAATTAATTATCAGTCTAATGAAGAAAAGGCATTAGAGACCTTAGCTGAAGTAAATAAATTAGGATCAACAGGAGAGATTATTAAGTTTGATGTTAGTAATCATGAGAATGTAGTTAGTGTATTAACACAATGGGTAGAGGCTAATCCTGCAGCTGTAATAGAAGTTATTGTTAATAATGCGGGGATTACTAGTGATGGTCTATTTATGTGGATGCCTTTAGAAGATTGGAATAAAGTACTGCAAACAAGTTTAAATGGATTCTATAATGTAACGCAATTCTTTATGCAAAAGATGTTGCGCAATAGATATGGCCGTGTAATTAATATTGTATCTGTATCAGGTGTAAAAGGTACAGCAGGACAGACAAACTACTCTGCTGCTAAGGCTGGTGTGATAGGAGCTACTAAAGCATTAGCACAAGAGGTAGCAAAGAGAAATATAACTGTGAATGCTGTGGCACCTGGGTTTATAGAGTCTGATATGACTGCTGAATTAGATCAAAAGGAATTAGTGAAGATGATTCCTGCTAATCGCTTCGGAAAAGCAGAGGAAGTAGCTGATTTAGTAGGTTTTTTAGCTTCTGATAAGGCAGGTTATATCACAGGAGAAGTGATTAATATTAATGGAGGTATATATTCTTAGTATATGGATAATAGAGTAGTAATTACAGGTATGGGAATTTACTCTTGTCTAGGATTAAACTTAGATGAAGTAAAGCAATCATTGTATACAGGTAAGTCAGGTATTATTTATGATCAGGAGCGTCATAATAAGGGATTTAGATCTGCCTATACAGGTATGGTGCCTCGTCCAGATCTTAAGAATGAATTGAGTAGGAGACAGCGTATTTCTATTGGAGAAGAGACAGAGTATGCTTATGTAGCTACAGTGGAAGCACTGAAGAATGCAGGTATTACAGATGCGTATTTAGAGCAGAATGAGGTAGGTATTCTTTATGGAAATGACAGTGTATCTAGGGCTGTTATAGAAGCAACAGATATTTTTAGAGAGAAGAAAGATACTGCCTTAATAGGTTCTGGCGCTATATTCAAATCTATGAATTCTACAGTGACAATGAATCTATCAACTATCTTTAAACTAAAAGGTATTAACATGACTATTAGTGCAGCATGTGCTAGTGGATCACATGCTATTGGTTTAGGATACTTAATGATCAAAGGAGGGCTACAAGACATCGTTATATGTGGAGGTGCACAGGAGATTAACCCTTATGCTATGGCTAGTTTTGATGGATTAGGAGTGTTTGCAGAAGAAGGAGTAGCACCAGATAAGGCTTCTAGACCATTTGATAGTAGTCGTAATGGTTTGGTACCTAGTGGTGGTGGTGCGACAGTAATTTTAGAAAGTTATGAATCAGCTATGAAGCGAGGAGCTACTATTCTAGGAGAGGTTATGGGATATAGCTTTTCTTCTAATGGAGGTCATATTTCTACACCTAACGTAGAAGGACCAGCTACAGCTATGCATAGAGCTATAGTACAATCAGGAGTTGCTATAGATGAAATAGGATATGTGAATGCACATGCTACTTCTACTCCACTAGGAGATGCTAATGAGGCTAAAGCAATCCATGAAGTATTTAAAGGATATTCTCCTGCTGTGAGTTCTACAAAGTCTCTTACAGGACATGAATGTTGGATGGCAGGTGCTTCAGAAATTGTGTATTCTACGTTAATGATGAATAACGATTTTATTGCTCCTAACCTGAATTTTAAAAATCCAGATGAAGACTCGAGTAGATTAAATATAATTAACCAAACTTTAGATAAAAAATTTGATATATATTTGTCTAATTCTTTTGGATTTGGTGGAACAAATTCAGCATTAGTAGTTAAAAAAATATAAAGTAAGAAATGAATCACGAAGAGATTTTAGAAAAGATTAATCAAATTTTAATAGAAGAATTTGAAGTAGATGAGGATGTTATTGCAAATGATAATAACTTGAAAGAAAGTCTTGATTTAGATAGTTTAGATTACGTAGACTTAGTTGTGTTAATAGAGTCAAATTTTGGGGTAAAGTTAGTAGAAGCTGATTTTGCAAATATTGTAACATTTCAAGATTTTTATACACTTATAGAAACAAAAGTTGCAGCTAAGTAATTAAAATGACACAATGGCAAGGTAAATCTAAAGGGACACTTTTAGGATATAGAATATTTGTTTTTTGTATAAAGAAGCTCGGTATTAGAACAGCTTATAGTGTTCTAGTATTTGTAGCTTTTTATTATTTAATAACAGCATGGAAGTCAAATAAGTCATTATACTATTATTTACATCATAGGCATAGATATTCAATAGTGAAATCTGTAATGATGATGTATATGAGTTATTTTAGATTTGGACAGGTACTTATTGATAAAACAGCTATCTCTTTAGGTTTACGCAACCGTTTTACTTACGAATTTGATGGCATAGAAATATTAAAGCAATTATTAGAAGAAAAAAAAGGGGCAATTCTGATTAGTGCTCATGTGGGGAATTTTGAGGTTGCAGAATATTTCTTTGCAGATATAGATTTTGAATGTCAAATAAATTTGGTAACAACGGATAGAGAGCACTCATTTATCAAAGAGTATTTTGAGAGTATATCTATTAAGACAAACCTTAATTTTATTATTGTCAAAGATGATATGTCTCACATTTTTGAGATTAATAATTGTTTGTCTAATAACGAGATTATTTGTTTTACTGGAGATAGATATTTTCCAGGGACAAAGGTCTTGACAGAGGAATTCTTAGGTGAACAAGCTGTATTTCCAGCTGGTCCATTTAGTATAGCTTCTCGTATGAAGGTACCTGTTGCGTATGTATATGTGATGAAGGAAGCTAATTTACACTACCATTTGTACACTAGACGTGCAGAGGTAAAACATAGAGATGCGCAGCATCTATTAAAATCATATTGTGACAGTGTTACTCAGATTGTAAAGAAGTATCCATTACAGTGGTTTAATTACTATGATTTTTGGGATACAGATAGTAAGAAATAATGAAAAAAAAAGTACTTGTTTTATATTATTCTCAGTCAGGACAGCTTAAGCGTGTCTTAGACAGACTTACTGAGCCTATTCAGTTAGATGATAATGTAGAAATTACGTATTGTAAAATACAGTTAGAACAAGACTTTTTATTTCCTTGGAACAAAGAAGATTTCTTTAATGTTTTTCCAGAATCTTTTAGACAGATAGCACAACCTGTAATTGCTCCTGTTGATGAAATATTAAACACTAAGTATGATTTAATCATATTAGGGTATCAAGTGTGGTATCTCTCCCCATCTATTCCGATTAATTCATTTTTAAAGAGTGAATATGCACAGCATATTTTTGCTAATACTCCTGTAGTGACAGTGAGTGGTAGCCGTAATATGTGGGTTATGGCACAAGAAAAGATGAAAAAACTATTGAAGGATGTCAATGGACAGTTGGTTGGTAATATAGCACTTGTAGATAGACATATTAATTTGGTAAGTGTTATTACGATTGTCGATTGGATGTTTAGTGGTAAGCAACGCAGAGTCTGGGGCTTTTTGCCTAAACCAGGTATATCAAATGAAGAGATAATGAATAGCAACCGTTTTGGAACGGTTATAAAAAATTATCTTTTTAAAGAAAATTATCAAGGTATGCAGACAGAGCTAGTAAATATAGGGGCTGTAGAAGTTAGGCATTTTTTAGTATCTATGGATAAGAAAGCCAATAGAATATTTAAGGTATGGTCAGCGTTAATCTATAAGAGTAAAAATAGAAAGACATTATTAAAGATATTTAATTATTATTTATTTATCGCGATATGGTTGATTTCACCTATCGTGCATATGATTCACCTCTTGTTATATCCATTGAAATATTGGAAGATAAAAAAGGACGAAAAGTATTTTCAAGGAATAGATTAGTTACTATTATGAATAAAGTATATATAACAAAAAGTGCAAAGTTTTTGCCTAATGAAGCTGTTGATAATGATCAGATGGAAGCCAAATTAGGTAAGATAGACAATAAAGAATCAAAAGCGAGACGTATTGTATTGCGTAACAATGGAATTGAACAACGTTATTATGCTATTGATAGTAATGGCTATGTAACACATAACAATAGTGATTTGACATTTGAATCAATAAAAGGATTATGTGATAATCAATTTACCTTAAGGGATATTGAGGTATTGTCATGTGGTACTTCTACACCTGATCATTTGTTGCCTTCTCATGCAGCTATGGTACATGGTCTAATGAAAACAAAATCAGTAGAACTAAACTCTGCTTCTGGGGTGTGTTGTTCTGGGATGAGTGCATTGAAATTTGGTTATATGTCAGTGAAGTCTGGTAATTCTAAGAATGCTGTTTGTACAGGATCTGAACGTGTGTCTTCATGGATGAAAGCAGACCGCTTTGAAGCTGAGATAGACAATCTAAAGGAACTGGAACAGACTCCTATTATCGCATTTAAAAAAGACTTTTTGCGCTGGATGTTATCTGATGGAGCGGCAGCTTTATTATTAGAGGATAAGCCTAGAGATACTACTTCTCTAGAAGTATTGTGGATGGATGCTTACTCATACGCTTATGAATTAGAAGCGTGTATGTATGCTGGAGGAGATAAACAAGAAGATGGTTCTATCAAACCTTGGAGTGATTATTCTTCTAGTGAATGGTTGACTGAATCTGTATTCTCTTTAAAACAAGATGTGAAGATACTAAATGACAATATATTGGAAAGAGGTGTGGATAGTATGAAACGTGCAATGGAAAAATATGATGTCAAAACAGGCGAAATAGACTATTTTTTGCCACATGTGTCATCACATTATTTTGTAGATAATTTATATACTAAATTTGTTGAAGCAGGTATAGAAATAACAAAAGACAAATGGTTTATGAACCTTAAGCGTGTTGGTAACGTTGGGTCAGCTTCGATTTATCTAATGTTAGAAGAACTGATGAATTCAGGTAAATTAAAATCAGGTGATCGCATTATGTTGTCCGTTCCAGAGAGTGGAAGATTCTCTTATGCATATGCTTATCTAAAAGTGGTATAGATGGATAAATTAGTAGATATAATAGATCGCAACTTAGTCAAACAGTTGATACCTCAACGTGAACCAATAGTTATGGTAGATGCTTTGTATGAATATACTGAGACTAGTATAACTGCTGGACTAACAATAGATGAACATAATCTGTGTGTAAATAGCGATGTGCTGAGAGAGGTAGGAATAATTGAACATATGGCTCAGTCTGTAGCACTGCATACAGGGTATCAGTTTCATTTGCGTAATGAGCCTGCACCAGTTGGCTATATTGGGTCTATCAAGAAGATAGATATACATAACTTACCTAAAGTAGGTGATACAATATATACAAAGGTTGATATTCTACAAGAATTTATGGGAGTGACCTTAGTAGAATTAGTTACGTATTGTGAAGGAGTAGTAATTGCTTCAGGTTCGATGAAGACTGTATTAGCTAAAGAAGAATAGATGGGACGTTCTACTCGATCTGTAAGTATTCAAAATTATCTACCTCATCGCGAACCGATGCTTATGGTAGATATCATTAGTGAAATAGGGAGTAAAACGGTAAGTACTACTTTTTTAATAAAGGAAGATAACTTATTCGTCACTAAAGGAGAACTCCAAGAGGTAGCACTAATAGAGAATGCAGCTCAGACTTGCGCTGCTATAGTTGGTCAGTCATTTTTCTTTGATGAGAATGATAATGAAAGAGAGAACGTCAGTGTACTAGGCTTTATTAGTTCGATAAAAAAAGTGAAGATAGATAAACTACCTAAGGTCGGAGAAATGATTATTACTAAGGGATCTTTGGTTTCTAAAATAGATGGAGGAGATACTGTCATCTGTGTGATGCAGGTTAGTACTTTATTAGGAGAGGATGAGATTATGAGTGCTGAACTCAATCTATTTCTACAAAAACAATAGCTTATGAAAGAGTCTGATGTACCACAAGACAAGAGTAGTCTAAAAGAAAATGATATTAAGGAGCTGTGCTATGCTGTGAATGATGATGGAGAATATGTGACAGCATTAAGCTCAGGTTGGGAAACTAAAACAATAGTACAAGAAGCTACCCTGTCTCAAATAGAAGAAAGAGTGAATGAAGCGAGACATCAAGTGATAGATGGTGTTTACAGTCCTATTGTGTACTACATGGAAGTGAATAGAATGGATATGCAAACATTATGTGCTTATGTATCAATGTGGAAGTGGAGAGTCAAAAGACATTTTAAACCAACTGTGTTTAATAAATTAAGCAATACGATATTACAGAGATATGCAGATGCTTTTGGTATCACAGTAGCTGAATTAAAAGCATTTAAGGGAAAGGAATAAGTTATGACTGTAGATTTTATACATCATCAATCAGCACACTGTGAAAACGGTGTTGCTTCAAATTTGTTAACTAATCAAGGGATAAAGATTAGCGAACCAATGGCTTTTGGTTTAGGTTCTGGTCTGTTTTATGTGTATTTACCTTTTATCAAAGTAAATCATGCACCTGCAATTAGTTATCGCCCTTTACCAGGGCTAATCTTTAATCGTTTGGCAAAGCGATTAGGGCTAAAGGTAAAGCGTATTAAGTTTTCTAATAAAGCTAAGGCACAACAAGTCTTAGAACAAAAGATAACAGAAGGGATTCCATGTGGATTACAAGTAGGTGTATATCACTTACCTTATTTTCCTGATGAATATAGATTCCATTTTAATGCACATAACTTAGTTGTTTATGGCAAAGAGGATGAAAGGTTCTTAGTAAGTGACCCTGTGATGGAAAGTACGACAGTGTTAACTCCACAAGAGTTAGAGCGTGTACGTTTTGCACAAGGGGCTTTTGCTCCTAAAGGACAAATCTATTATCCTATAGAAATACCTCAATCCATAGATTGGGAAAAAGCAATCAAAAAAGCGATCAGAAAGACTTGTACAGATATGCTTGCTCCTGTACCTATTGTTGGTGTAAAGGGAATGCGTATGGTAGCAAGAGCTATTGTGAAGTGGCCTAAGAAGGTCGGTGGAGCTAAAGCAAATCATTACTTAGCGCAAATGGTGCGTATGCAAGAAGAAATTGGTACTGGAGGAGGAGGTTTTAGATTTATCTATGCTGCCTTTTTACAAGAAGCAGGGAACAAAATAAGCAATACTAGATTAATAGAATTGTCTCAAGAGATGACTGCTATCGGTGATAGTTGGCGTGACTTTGCAGTTAATGCTGCTCGGGTATACAAGAAGAGAAAGAATGGAGATGATGTATATATCGCGCTATCTAAAGAACTATTAAGTTTAGCAGATAGAGAAGAACAATTCTTTAAAAAATTGAAAAAAGCAATATAATGCAACAGAAGATAATAGATATCGAATGCCTCTATAAGAAATATGAAGGGAGTGAGTTCTTTTCTGTAAAGGACTTGACACTTTGTATTGATAAAGGAACATTCTTTGGTTTCTTAGGGCCTAATGGTGCTGGGAAGACCACATTGATATCTATGTTATGTGGTTTGATTAAACCTACATCAGGTAAGTTACTAGTTAATGAATTGTCATATCGTACACATGCTAGTATTATCAAACAACAGATAGGTGTAGTCCCTCAGGAGTATGCCTTATACCCTACCCTCACTGCTTACGAGAACTTGTGTTTCTTGGGGAGTATGTACGGACTTAAAGGGAAGGCACTCAAAGAAAGAATTAATTACTACTTTGATTATTTAGGACTAGAAGCTTTTAAACACAAAAGAGTTGATACATTCTCTGGTGGAATGAAGCGACGTGTTAATCTAATAGCAGGAATATTGCATAAACCGAGTATCTTGTTTTTGGATGAACCAACAGTAGGTGTAGACTTACAATCAAGACTCGTTATTGTTGACTTCTTAAAGCAATTGCACCAAGGAGGAACGACAATATTATATACTTCACATCACCTGGCTGAGGTAGAAGAATTGTGTACAGAGATTGCTATTATTGACAAGGGAACTATCTATGCACTAGGTACCAGTGAAGAATTAAAAGAACAAACCAATACAGAGACTTTAGAGCAAGCTTTTTTATCTCTAACAGGAACGAATTTAAGAGATGATGTATAAACTGTGGATGACCATACGCAAGGAATTCTTGTTGTTGATTCGCGACTTTGGTGGATTGGCAATACTCTTTGTGATGCCTGTATTTTTAGTAATTACAGTTACCTTAATTCAGAATAACACCTATGAGAACATCACTAACCAAAAGATGGAAATTCTATTGGTTGATAATGATAAAGGCGAGATATCTAATAAGCTAATCACTGAAGTAAAACAGTCTGGTACATTTGAGTTTATTAGTGAGATGAACAATAGCCCTTTGACAGAACAAGGAGCAAGAGAAGCTGTACTTAAAGGGCAATATCAGTTGGCTATCGTAATTCCTGAGCATCTAAGTAGTAGTTTAACAGAACGCATAGATAGTAATGTTAATCGTGTAGTCGCACACTTTATGGATGGAGATTCGCTTAGTACGCAAGAGACATTCACACCGAAGGAAGTTAAATTATACTTTGACCCTGCTCTACAGACTTCTTTTAAGGAAGGGATTAAAGGAGCAATAGATAAGATAGTTGCTACGATAGAGAATAAGACGATATACAGTGCTTTTGCAACTCAGTTGAGCGAGAGTTCAGAACCACAAGAATTATTCGCTCAGGAGAGCTTAATTAGCTTCAAAGAGATAGCGCCTAAAGATGAGGAGTTTAATAAAATCCCAAATGCAGTACAACACAATGTACCTGCATGGAGTCTATTTGCTATTTTCTTTATCATCGTACCCTTAGCGATGAATATTGTCAAAGAAAAAAATCAAGGAACAAATATTAGATTATATACAATGCCTACCTCGTCTATGATTACTTTAGGGGGGAAGGTATTTACTTATTTAACGATATGTTTATTGCAGTTTTACCTCATCATTTTAGTAGGAAAGTATCTCTTCCCAATGATAGGTTTAGCTTCATTTGAGTTTAGTAATACTCTATTTGGACTTACTATTGTTACACTGTTTTCAGGATTAGCTGCAGTGTCCCTAGGTGTATTGTTAGGGACAATAGCTAAGACACAAGAGCAGTCCTCTCCTTTTGGAGCTACGTTTGTAGTTATACTTGCAGCAGTGAGTGGTGTATGGGTACCTACATTTGCGATGCCAAGTTTTATGCAGTATATCGCTAGTGCCTCACCTATGAATTGGGCATTAGAAGGGTACTATACTATCCTACTAAGGGATGGAGGCTTATGGCAAGCACGCTATATGATTATTTTGCTACTTTTGTTCTCATTATTAATACTTTTAATTGCTCTGTTTTATGATAAGAAAAAAAGATCTTTATAACGAAGTATCTCCGTTAGTGGAGATAACAGAAGTAAGGGTTCGTTTTAATGAGACGGATGCTTTAGGTATTGTGTGGCATGGAAACTATCTAACCTATTTTGAGGATGGTCGAGAAGCATTCGGTCGCAAGTATAAGATATCGTACTTAGACGCTATTGATAATGGGTATGTGACACCTATTGTATCTTCATCTTGTTCACATAAGCTAACAGTAAAGTATGGGGATGTATTGCGTATAGAAACGAGTTATATCAATACACAGGCGGCTAAGATTATATTCAGATTTAAGATATTTAATCAGAAGGATGAAATAGTCTGTACAGGCGAAACCGTACAGGTATTTTTAGATAAAGAAGGGAACTTGTCTTTGCAGTTGCCTGCTTTTTATGAGGAGTGGAAAAGAACAGTAGGTTTGTTGTAATATGAAGAAAGTATATATCACATCTACTTCTTGTCTGAGTAGTGTAGGTGCTGATAAGCAACTAACATGGCAAGGAATACAAGAAGGTCGATCAGGAATAAAGAAAGTCAAACAACTTGGCTTTATAGAGGATATCTATGCAGGTCAGATAGAGGATACTAGTATAGAAGTACAGTGGAGTAAGCTGAATATATCAGGTGTATATACACGCTTAGAGAAGATGCTTATCCTTGCACTTAAGCCTATTATAGACAAAAAAAAACCTTCTGTTAAGTCACAGCTGATTCTAGCTACGACTAAAGGTAATATTAGCGACCTAGCTCATACAGGTGCTACAGGTGCAGATATCAATGTGATGATACAGCGCATAGCAGATTTGTTTGGATTTAGTACACTACCTATTGTCGTTTGTAATGCTTGTGTATCGGGTATCTTGGCAGTGTCAGTCGGTAAGAGAATGATACAGATGGGAGAATGCGACGATGCTTATATTCTAGCAGGGGATGAATTAACGCCATTTGTAGTATCTGGCTTCAATAGTTTTCAGGCGATGAGTGATGAGCCATGTAGACCTTTTGATGTTACTCGAAAAGGAGTTACACTAGGTGAAGCTACAGCAGCGATACATTTATCATCAGAGCACAAGGAGCACACAGTAGCATTCGAAGTGATAGGAGAAGCTTCTATAGCAGATGCAAACCATATATCAGGCCCTTCACGTACAGGAGAAGGACTGTATCTAAGTATACAAGGAGCATTGCGAGAAGCGGGTATTACAGCTGAGCAAGTTGATTTAGTATCTGCTCATGGTACAGCGACTAACTATAACGATGAGATGGAGTCTATCGCTTTTGATAGATGTGCTTTGGCTACTACACCTATTCATAGTCTGAAAGGGTATTTTGGACATACACTAGGAGCTGCAGGACTGTTAGAACTTGTGATGGTGATAGAAAGTATGCTGCACAATCAATTGGTTGTCTCTAGAGGTTATGAAGTATCAGGTGTATCTAGAGTCTTGAATATGATTACGACGAAGAGTACATTACCTTTAAATATTGCCTTGAAGACAGCGTCTGGTTTTGGGGGGTCTAATACTGCTTTATTAATTGCTAAACGAAATTAAATATGACTGAACAATATAAATATAGCATCAGCAAATGGTGTACTGTATCAGACGAAGTAGTTAGCCTTAATGATAAAGTCGTATTTACTGGAGATAAAGGTGACTTTGCTGCCTTTGTTAAGGCATATTATAAAGCAAATGAAATAGATTATTCGAAGTTTTTCAAAATGGATCCGATGAGTAAGCTAGCGTTTATTGGAGCAGAATGTTTATTGATGGATGAGGTATTTGAAAAACCGACCCATGATATTGCACTGTTGTTTAGCAATGCTAGTTCTAGTCTAGATACAGACTTGAAACACAGTGAGACGATAGTGGACAGAGATAACTTCTATCCTAGCCCTGCCGTATTTGTCTATACATTGGCTAATATATGTTTGGCAGAGGTTAGTATAAGACATAAACTACAGTCAGAGAACACGTTTTTTATTTCGCCTCGTTTCGATATTGATTTGATGTATGCACAAGCATCGTATTTACTAGAGACTAATAGAGCGAAGAAGGTTGTCTGTGCTTGGGTAGAGTATTTAGAAGGAACGTATCAGTTCTTTGGGTATGTCGTAGAACCTCAACAACAAGGAAAAATAGAACACACAAAAGAGAATATTAAAGAAATACATAAGATATAATGGAAGATTTAAAGATTGAATTAAAAGGAAAAATCATTGAAGTATTAAACTTAGAAGATATTGCAGTGGAAGATATCCAAGATAACGATCCACTATTCGGCGATGGTCTAGGATTAGACTCTATTGATGCTTTAGAGTTAATTGTATTAATGGACAAAGATTACGGGATTAAGTTAAGTGATCCAAAAGAAGGACGTAGTATCTTTCAGTCAGTTGAAACAATGGCAACTTATATTGCTGCTAACAGAACTAAATAATTTGCTATGCAGAAGCGTATCGTTATTACAGGTATGGGGATTATCTCTGCGATAGGTAATACTGTCGAAGAGAACTACAATGCCCTTATTTCAGGTCAATCTGGTATAGATGAACTGACTTTATTCGAGTCTATTCACCGTGGAGTAATTAAAGTAGGTGAAGTCAAAATGACTACTGAGGAGTTAATTACAGCACTAGGATTGAGCAGTGATAATAATTATACGCGTACAGCTTTACTAGGAGCATATGCAGCTAGAGAGGCTGTTACAAATGCAGGAATACAAGATATCAATGACCGTAAGACGGGATTGATATCTTCTACTTCTGTAGGTGGAATGGATTATACTGAGAAGTTCTTTTATGAGTTTGAGACTAGCGTAGAGAGCAGAAAGTATATTGATACACAGGGAGCTGGTGACTCTACAGAGAAGATAGCAGATTATTTAGGACTTCACGGATTAGTGACTACGATTAGTACTGCGTGTTCTTCTGCTGCGAATGCGATTATGCAAGGATCTAGATTGCTTAGAGTGGGTAAGTTAGACCGTGTTATCGTAGGAGGTACTGATGCATTGTCTAAGTTTACCGTTAATGGGTTTAATACCTTGATGATTCTTACAGATGGATATAATACGCCATTTGATCACAATCGCAAAGGATTAAATCTAGGAGAAGCTGCTGCTTATTTAGTACTAGAGCGTGAAGATATCGCTATAGCAGACGGTAGAACTATACTAGGTGTAGTAAGTGGATATGCTAATGCCAATGATGCATACCATCAGACAGCCTCATCAGAGAATGGTGAAGGTGCTTACTTAGCGATGCAAAAGGCATTAAAAATGGCTAATCTATCTCCTAATCAAATCGATTATGTCAATGCACATGGTACGGCTACTCCGAACAACGATTTATCAGAAGGAAGAGCGATGCAACGCATATTCGAAGATGCTATGCCTGTGTTTAGCTCTACAAAGCCCTATACAGGGCATACTCTTGCAGCAGCAGGAGCTATAGAATCGGTATATAGTATACTTGCAATGACACATGGTGTAGTATTTCCGAACCAAAACTTCGTTACTCCAATGGAAGAACTTTCGATAAGACCACAGACTACTCTAATGCACAAAGAGATTAATACTGTATTATCAAATTCTTTTGGTTTTGGAGGTAATTGTTCGACTGTTATCTTCTCTAAAATCTAAGCTATGAAAGTGTATGTAAATGGACTAGGGTCTGTCTCTTGTCAAGAGGGATCTAGAAACTTTAAAGCTACATCTTTAACA
Source organism: Myroides odoratimimus (assembly GCF_001485415.1). GTDB lineage: Bacteria > Bacteroidota > Bacteroidia > Flavobacteriales > Flavobacteriaceae > Flavobacterium > Flavobacterium odoratimimum. The sequence goes on along the minus strand of NZ_BCMQ01000002.1, from coordinate 111,926 downwards.
CAGGTGTCTCAGGGTATTAATCTAGCGAAACAACCTTCTTATAGAGATCTTATCCCTGCTGGGATGATTAGACGTATGGCTAAGGGGGTGAAGATGGGGATATTCGCTTCACATACCGCATTAGAAGAGGCTAATATAACGATACCTGACGCTGTGATTACTGGCACAGGATTAGGGTGTCTGATAGACTCTGAGAAGTTTTTATCTACGATGTTAGAGAACAACGAGAGTTACCTTACTCCTACTTCGTTTATTCAATCTACCCATAATACAGTAGGTGGGCAGATAGCTCTACAGCTACAGTGTATGGGATATAACTTTACTTATGTACATCAAAATACTTCTTTTGAGTCTGCTCTTTTGGACGGTATTTTACAGATACAGTCAGGTGAGTTAAACAATGCTTTAATCGGAGGTGTAGATGAGATAGGAGATATTACGATGAGATTTCTTCAATTGGCGAAGAAGATAAATACACCAGAAGAGATATTCTCTAAAGGGGTTAACTATGGGGAGGGAGCTACTTTCTTAGTATTAAATAAGCAGCAGTCTGAGCAGTCTTATGCGGAGATTGTCGACACAGATATTTGCAACAGAATAGATTCAGTACAAGACTTTATCGAAAGCTTCTTGTCTCGAAATAACTTAACTACTGAGCAGATTGACGTTTTAGTACTGGGTAGTAATCTGACTTCGAACGATGGAGATTATTACTTACATGCGCAAACTACGTGTGCAAATAGTGCCGTAGAGATGTTCAAAGAGTTTAGTGGAGAGTATCATACTGCTTCGGCATTTGGTCTTTTAAATGCCTGCGAAATGCTTAAATACCAACAACTATTTAGCACAGGTGAGTCCAAGTCGGTAACGTATGTTTTAGTGTATAATCAGTTTGACGGAAAAGACCACAGTTTAACTTTACTTAGAAAATGCTGAGATTTAAACGTATCAACTTCTTTGGAATCTTGTATTCAACAGTAGTTGTTATTCTTATTTTTACAGATTCAGTTCGCAGTTGGTGGTTTATCTTAGGTGGAGTGCTTTGGATAGGCTTACTTGCTTGGGGTGCATTTGATATGAGATTAAACGTGTTTACAAAGGCTGTATCTCATCAAAAACAGGAGAAGCGCAAGCGTATAGCCCTTACCTTTGATGATGGTCCTACCCTATTCACTCCTAAAGTACTTGAATTATTGGCACAGTATAAGGCAAAAGCAACTTTCTTTTGCATTGGCAATCAAGTAGCACAGCATCCTGACATTCTTCTACAGGTGTTAGCACAAGGTCATCTTATTGGCAACCATACCCAGACACACACTACACGTATGGGGTTTCTCTCAGCAGATGAGGTTTATCAAGAGATAATAACAGCAGAACAGACGATAGTAGATACCACCGGTATTAGACCGAGGTGGTACAGACCTCCTTTTGGGGTGACTAATCCTAATATCGCTAAAGCCTTGGCTAGAACAACTTATAAGATAGCAGGATGGAATATTCGGTCTTTAGATACTGTTATTGAAACAGAACAACGTATTTTTGAACGTATAAAACACAAGATTAGACCTGGAGCTATTATCTTACTACACGATACGACAGATAAGAGTGTGCAGGCGCTAGAGCTACTGCTTATCGAACTGACTAAACAGGGATATGAGATGGTCACTCTAGACCAATTATTAAATGATTAAACGTATGAAAAAGGTATTAAGTACATTGTTTTTACTGGTGATGACAACAGTCTCATTGGCACAAGAAAAAGCAATGAGTCAAGCTGAGATTGCTTCATTTAAGAAAGAGGTTGTCTCTAAAACCAAAGAAATAACAAGTTTATCTACAGACTTTACGCAGTATAAGCATATGAGCTTTATGTCAAAAGATATCGAGTCAAAAGGTGAAATGCTACTACAAGTGCCTAATAAGCTACTGTGGAAATACAGTACGCCGTTTGAGTACAGCATTGCCTTTAAAGACAATAAAATAAGTATCAATGATCAAGGCAAGAAAAACAAGGTAGATATAGGAAATAATAAGAAGTTCGCTAAGATCAATAACCTTATTGTAGGCAGTATCAGTGGGAATATGTTTGATGAAAAGGAGTTTAAAATTTCTTATTTCAGAGATAATAAACGCAGTATAGCGAAGCTTATCCCTCTAAGTAAAGATATATCTCAGTATATCTCACAAATCGTTTTATACTTCGATGAAGGGCAGAGTACTGTATCTGAAGTGAAGTTAGTGGAGCCTTCGGATGACTACACACGCATCGTATTTAAGAATAAGAAAACGAATATCAAACTAAATGATTCGAGTTTTACTAATTAGTCTGTGTAGCCTTTTAGCGGTATCGTGTAAGAGTATTAAGCTCGATGGTATTTATACAGATAGCTTTATTACTCAGGAGAGTGTTATCGAGAATAACTATTTTGCTACCCTAGGTGAAGAACACATCTTTAGGGCAAATATGACAGTGTTTAAACACGAACTAAGTGGGCTCTTAGTGGTTAAGCGCATGGATGAGAATCAGCACAGAGTGGTTATGACTTCTGATTTTGGAAACACATTATTTGATTTTTCTATTTATTCGGATAAATATGCTGTTAATTATGTGATGAGTGATATAAATAAGAAGCTAATATTAAATATCTTAGCTAAAGATTTTCAGTTGTTTACTGCTGTTCAGTTACCTGTGAAGAAACTTAGTCTAAGAGAAGACGATACAGTCTTCTTAGGAAGGTATAATAAGTTAGAGACTGTCGTGTTTTGGGACAATGCCTTAGGCAGAGTTTCTCGCCTAGTCTATGGTACACCGAAGAAAGCTAAAGTATCATATAATTATGTACAATCAGAGAATGATAAGCCTATCTTATCGATAGAACATTACAATTTTCCGATGCGTATAATACTTACCCCTATGACTGATGAGTAAATAAGAAGTATGAACCACACAGATACTATAATTATGAAAAAACTATTACTTACACTTTTATTAATCATGGGTATAAGTCAGTCTTATGCACAAAAGAAACAAAGAATACTAACGCCTGGTGTTCGTGGAGGATGGAACTTTAGCAGTGTTGTAAACTCTGGGGGGGACTCCCGTACAAACTTCTATGTAGGGGTGCAACTTCCTATACGCTTAGCTAAGTTTTATTCGCTTCAACCAGAATTAGTGTACTCTCGTCAAGGGGCAGATAATATCGTTGACAGAATCTATTATGAGAATGGACATGGTCGTTCAGTTGATTTAAAAATGGGGTATATTGATATCAATGTGATTAATAAGTTTCACTTTGGTCGATTGAATCTTCAGGTAGGACCAGGTATTGCCATCCAAGCTCATAATAACGTATCAGAAATGACCCCAGTAGACCTAACTATTAATTTAGGTGTCGGTATTGATATTACCAAGCGCATCGGGATAGAAGCTCGCTGGATGCCTGGTCTGATTGGTATTAATGATTATTACTATGATAGTGATAATGGCGAAATGCGCAACAATATACTTCAAGTAGGAACTTACTTTAGATTCTAATCTCTTTTGGCTACTATAAACACACTATAATTATGAAAAAACTATTACTTACACTTTTAATAGTCATGGGGGTAAGTCAGTCTTATGCTAAAGAGAAGAGAAAGATACTTAATCCCGGTATACGCGGTGGTTGGAGTATTAGTAATGTAACTAATATAGGTGGAGATTATCGCACTGATTTTTACGCAGGGATACAATTGCCTATTCGTTTTGCTAGATTTTATGAATTACAACCTGAGCTGATATACTCACGTCAAGGAGTGAAAGGAACAAATAATAATCCACATTATGATCCGTATCAGCGAGATGCAGATGAATTAAAACTTAGTTACATAGACATTAACGTGATTAATAAATTCTATTTTGGTAAGATTAATTTACAAGCAGGACCTGGTTTAGCTATAGCAACGAATAGCAGTAAGTATAATGTCACTCCTATTGACTTAACACTTAACCTCGGTATCGGTATCGATATTACCAAGCGCATCGGGATAGAAGCTCGCTGGATGCCTGGTATAGTGAGTATTAATGCATCTGCTGATGAGTATCACTATAGTAGTCGATATGATGATTCGGATTATATGCGTAATAATACATTTCAGATAGGAGCCTATTTGAAGTTCTAGTACACAGTATATAAATATATTCAAAGTCGATTAAACGCAATAACATTGCGTTTAATCGACTTTTTTTATGGCTGTTTTTTCATGATTATTTACTCGATATACAGAGCTAATAGTATTTGTAGTTTTTGAAATTTCGTTCGTATTAGGAAGCCTAGTGTGACATTGTATAAGGGAGGATCACATCCTAAAATTAGGAGAACAGATCATAAAATCGTTTTATTCAGACAGATACTAGTATTACATTATTTTAGTGTTTGCCTCCTTTCTAGACAGTTTAGCGTGTCAATTTTATCCCTTTTTTAAGTATATAATTTTCTTGATTACCTACTTTTTATTTACAGATAAGTAGTGCAATGTGTGCTATTTAAGATACAATAGGTGTAAAATACGATATGTTTAGCTCACTATGTTTCCAGTATGCTAGGCTAGTGCTGGGTATGTGGTCGGCTTAAAACAATATTTTTAAGCCGACCAAATGCCTATCATATGCCGACCACAAGCCGACCACCCCGATTTTGTATACTCGGAAAAATAGAGAAATTAGGGCGAAATATGAATTTTAGTCTGTTTTTTACCTTTGTGTTTCTAGTCTGCATTGTGGAGTGTTGTTATTTCTGTGATGAATATTGGGTGATGCAGTCAGTAGAGAAGTAGCTACGTATTGTTTTGAAAGGAGGAGTTTTAGTGTGTTAATCGTTTTGTAATTAATGTGTTATATTCTGTATAGGAGTGGTGAAAGGATGAATAGAGGTGATATAATGAGTTTCTATTATATATTTATTTCTTTTGTGTATAATTAAAAATTAACCTAATATGCAGGGAAATTTTATTGTTATTTGCTGAAGAATATAGATTAAATAAGAAAATAAATGCTAGAACTTCTGTTTTTTTTGTGAAGAAGTTAAATGGCGTTTAAATAACAGTATGTTTTTTTTAATTAGTTTTGCATTAAAGTTTTTTTAAGAAATAATATAGGTATTTATGCTTATCGACAATTTTTATGAAGTAGTTAATTTAGAAGAGACTACAGCGAATCAATATACTGCCTTAGTACGATTAAATACCACGCATGATGTATTTAAAGGACATTTTCCAAATAATCCTGTAATGCCTGGTATATGTATGATGCAGATCATTAAAGAATTGTCTGAATCAATCTCGAAGTGTGAACTTTTTATGGAACAGGTAATCAATGTGAAGTTTATGGCCTTGATTAATCCTGAGAAGTGTAATGAACTAACGTTTTCGCTACAGGTAGATGAGGTAGACGAAATCGTAAAGGTGAAGAGTACTATCGACTTTGTAGGTACTATCGCTTTAAAAATGAGTAGTACTTATAGCAAGAAATAGATATGAAATTCTTAACTGTTATTTTCATTAGTGCAATGATGCTGTTTCAGACTTCGACGACTAGTATCAGAGAACGTTTTGAACACGCGGGAGAGTCTGTAGAACTAGCAGAAGCGTTCTATAATCAGACTCTAAAATTAGATAACACAGATTTGGGCAATGCTTACAAAGGAAGTGCGCTAATCACGAAAGCTAAATTCGAGAAAGGTATTAAGAATAAAAAAGCGCTAATCGTACAGGGGGCTGCACTGCTAGATGGAGCAGTAGCTAGTAAGCCAAAGGATGTAGAAATAAGATTAATCAGGCTCATCATACAAGAACACGTACCGAATATCGTGAAGTATAAAGCGAATATACAAGAAGATAAACTGGTAATACTAGAGAACTATAGCAATCAGTCTGCTGATGTAAAGAAATGGATTAGTAGTTATGCGAAACAATCAAAAGCATTTACTACTGATGACAGAAATAAACTTCTGTAATGGAAGATGAATAAATGAAAGAAGACCTTACCTTACCTAACATACATAATACCATAGGCGAATTGGGCATTTGTGTCTTGATTCCCACTTATAATAACCACAAGACTTTACGGCGTGTTATCGATGGAGTATTGTCTTATACGAATAAGATAATTGTCATTAACGATGGCTCTACAGATGATACCTCAGCTATTTTAGCAGATTATAACAGAGAGTTGCATACTATTCATTTACCAGAGAATAAGGGGAAAGGAAATGCACTGACTGTTGGGTTTAGAGAAGCTATACGCCAAGGGTATCAATATGCTATCACAATAGATAGTGATGGACAACATTATCCGAGTGATATTCCTGTGTTTGTCCAGGCGTTGATGGAGAGTGAAGAGAAGAACCTATTGCTTATTGGTTCTCGCAATATGGAGCAAGAGGGTGTACCGAAGAAGAGTAGCTTTGGCAACCGATTTTCTAACTTTTGGTTTTGGTTTGAGACGGGTATTACTTTGACAGATACTCAATCAGGGTATCGCTTATATCCTTTGCAGTCTTTGGCAAAGAAATATTACACAAATAAATTTGAATTCGAAATAGAGGTTATTGTGCGAGCAGCATGGAATGATGTAGCTGTGCGCAATGTACCTGTACAAGTACTCTATGATGAGTCTGAGCGGGTATCTCACTTTAGACCATTTAAGGACTTTACGCGTATTAGTATACTGAATACAGTTTTGGTAACCTTACTGTTGGTCTATATTATCCCAAGGAATTTTTTTAGACGTTTCAAAAAAAAAAGGTTTAAAGATTTTTTGAGAGAAGATATACTAGGAAGTGATGATTCGAATAGGGTCAAAGCGATATCTATAGGACTAGGGGTATTTATCGGTATAGCGCCACTGTGGGGACTACAGTCGTTCTTATCTATTTTTTTAGCTATCACATTCAGGTTGAATAAAGTGTTGGCATTTACGTTTTCGAATGTGAGTATACCACCGATGATACCTATTATCGTATTTGCATCTTTGCAGCTAGGATATTATTTGGTTCCACATGGGACGAAAGATATTATCTTAGATGAGTATTCTATAACCTCTATGTCTGCACACTTAGTACAGTATCTAGTGGGAAGTATCGTCCTAGCAAGTGTAATGAGTGTACTGTTCGGAACAGTGAGTTATGTATTATTATCTGTATTCAATAAAAAAAGGAAGTAATGTCAAGTGTATTTTATCATATTTATAAATGGGGAGAGAAGAACAAAGTAATGTTCTTTATACTATCCTTACTTTTTGTGGTATTAACAGCTTATGGGGCTTTAAATATTAAGTTTGAAGAGGATATCACTCGTATATTACCAAAGAATGAAAAGACAAGTATCACTTCGAAAGTACTTAGTCAGCTGCGTTTCTCAGATAAGATATCAGTTATCATAGAGAAACAACAAGAGGGAACTACAGAAGACTTAGTGACGTTAGCTGATCAGTTCTTAGATTCTCTAGCGGTGAAGAACGAATATGTCAAGTCTATACAAGGCAAGGTAGATGATGAGAATATCAATGAAGCAATTAACTTTGTCTATGCACACTTGCCCCTGTTTTTAGAAGAAAGTGACTATGAAAAAATAGCTGTCAAACTGAATAATGATAGTTTAAAGCAAGTCGTAGAAGCCAACTATAAGACGCTAATCTCTCCTACGGGAATGGTAGCGAAGCAGTTCATACAGCGAGACCCAATGGGGATAGGCTTTATGGCACTACAGAAGCTGCAACAACTCAATATCGGTGATGACTTCCACCTTGTGGATGGGTATATCATGAACAAAGATGAGGATAAGCTACTCTTGTTCATTGATCCTGTATATGACGGTACAGAGACGGAGCACAATACTATTTTTATCAACTATTTAGAAGAGGTAAAAGAGAGCTTGAATGGAACGTATGCTGATAAAGTAAGTGTAGATTATTTCGGAGCTTCTTTTGTAGCTGTAGCTAATGCTAAGCAGATCAAGAGTGATATACAGAAGACCGTAGCTATATCTGTGACAGTGCTCATGGTTCTATTAGTAGCCTTTTATCGCAAACTATTTATTCCAGTCATACTGTTTATACCGACTATATGTGCTGCATTAGTAGCCTTGTTTGTCTTGTATTTTATCAAGGATTCTATATCTGCTATATCGTTGAGTGTAGGGGCTATATTGATAGGAATTACGATAGACTACGCCCTGCATATTATGACACACTACAAGCATAGTGGAGATATAAAAGAAGTGTATAGAGAGATCACTAGACCTATCATAATGAGTTGTGCTACGACAGCCATTGCCTTTTTATGTCTAGTATTTGTGCATTCAGAAGCCTTAAAAGACTTGGGAATATTTGCGTCTATTACAGTGATGGCAGCAGGTCTATTCTCCTTGCTATTCATACCTCATCTGTATAAACCGTCTGAGAAAGATTTGGTAGGCAAGTCGAATACACTAATAGATAAAGTAGCTAAGTTTCCCTTTGATAAGAGTAAGTGGTTGTTTGGACTATGTCTTTTAGCGATTGTAGTAAGTTGTTTTACTTTTGACAAGACTACTTTCGATAAGGATTTGTCTTCGATGAACTACTTTCCAGAAGAATTAAAACAAGCAGAAGAAAAGCTCAATAGTACCTTAGATAGCAATAGTAAATCCTTGTATATAACGTGCTATGGAGAATCTGTAGATGATGTGGTAGAAGATAATGCACGACTAGCTCAGCACTTAAAGAGTGAGAAAGCAGATGGACATATCTTGCAGTATAGTTCACTAGGCAATATTGTATTATCTAAGAGTCAACAAGAGCAGAAGATTAAGCTTTGGGACACATTCTGGGCAAAGCAAAATATATCAAGTATAAAGCATACACTGATCAGAGAAGGACAGCGATATGACTTTATGGAAAGTACGTATGAGGGGTTCTATGATTTATTAGATACGAGCTTTGGTGTTATTCCAATTCAAGAATATACAAAGTTGAATCCTCAGATTATGGATGAGTTCTTCATAGAGAAGGATGGATTCTATACAATTAATACGTTGGTCAAAGTACAAGAAAACAATAGAGTTGCATTTGTCGATGAGTTAAAAGGGCCAGAAGAGTATTTGGTGATTGATAGGAAGGCTATTAATGAGACTTTCTTGAGTAATCTGGTGAAAGACTTTACGAGTTTGGTCAATTATTCTTTGATTGCTGTATTGTTGATTCTATGGTTTTTCTTTAGACGTATAGAGATGGTACTAGTGAGTATGGTACCGATCATTATTACCGGATTTATTACTACAGGTCTGATGGGACTGTTTCACATAGAGTTTAATATCTTTAGTTCGATCGTGTGTACCTTGATATTCGGTCAGGGAGTGGACTTCACTATATTTATGACCAGTGCCCTACAGAAAGAATATACAACGGGTAAGAATGAGAGTGTGATGTATCGTTCGTCTATTATCTTGGCTGTATTGACAACACTATTAGCTATAGGTACACTGATATTTGCGAAACATCCAGCCTTGCGTTCTATCTCTGTAGTGTCTTTGATAGGATTGTCTGTATCGGCTATTTCGGCATTTGTATTATATCCTCGTTTATATCGCTTCTGTTTTACAAATAGACAGCAGAAAGGAAAGTCACCTATTACGTTGCGTTTATTATTGTTTAGTATTGTATCATTTACCTATTTTGGGGTATGTGGTGTATTGTACTCTTTTATTGCAAGGATATTGATGTTCATATTGCCTATGCGAAAAGTAGTTAAGTTGAGGTTGTTTGGCAAGGGAATGTCTTTGTATATGGCTTCTGTATTATACTTAAACCCATTTGTGAAAAAAGGGATTATCAATAAGCAAAAAGAAGACTTCAAGAAGCCAGCAGTTATTATAGCTAATCATACGTCATTCTTAGATTCATTGACGATAGGAATGGTTAACTCAAATATAGTCTATCTAGTGAATGACTGGGTGTATAAGTCACCTATCTTTGGTAGAGCGGTACAGATGGCTGGGTTCTATCCTGTATCTAATGGGGTAGATAACAGTGTAGAGCACTTAGAGGAACGTGTGAAACAAGGATTCTCGTTGATGATATTTCCTGAAGGAACACGCTCATTGACCAATGATGTACAGCGCTTCCACAAAGGAGCTTTCTTCTTAGCAGAGACCTTGAAGTTAGATATTATACCTATGTATATACATGGGAATGCTGAGGTTAATGGAAAGAGAGATTATATCATATATGGAGGGCACATTATTACTACAGTAGGAGAACGCATTACTTATGAAGATAGATCGTATGGTGAGGATTACTCAGAGCGAACAAAGAAGATAAGTAAATTCTACAAAGAACAGTTTAGAGCTATTAGAAGACAACTAGAGGATAAGAATTACTTTAGACGTAAATTGTTCTTAGGATATTTTTATAAAGAAGGCAGTATCTTGAAAGAGGTGAAAGATGATTTTAAGCATTATGCAGAGGACTATTATGAATTGGATAATCACTTGTCTGACAAAGAGAAGATATTGCATGTAGGAGAGGACTATGGACAGATTAATTTCTTGTTAACTTTACAACAGAGCAAGCGCAAAGTGTATGCTTATATTCAAGATGATTACAAGCGTAGCGTAGCACAAACCAATTATGTAACAAAGTGTAGAACGGTAGAATATATAACTGATGTATTTGAAATAGATGGTAGTGTCAATACGCTGTTAGTATCTACAATAGTAAGTGGTGAAGTACCTACTACTATCCATAAGATAGTAGTGTTACATAGAAAAGTAAAGGAGTATGTACCTGATAGAAGTTTCAAATTATCTGTACAGAATGAATATATCAGTGTGTATCTAAGAGAATAAAAGTTATGGAGAAGAAGTATGATGTAGTTGTGATAGGAAGCGGTCTTGGGGGATTAGCTTCTGCTGTAATATTAGCAAAAGAAGGAAAGAAAGTCTGCGTACTGGAGAAGAACACACAGTATGGAGGTAACCTACAGACGTTCGCTCGTGATAAGTCTGTGTTCGATACAGGGGTACACTATATCGGAGGTCTAGATGTCGGTGAGAATCTGTATAAGTATTTCTCTTATCTAGAGATTATGGATAAGTTGAAACTATATCGCTTAGATGAGAATGGATATGACTTTATCTCCTTTGAAGACGAAATGATTGATTATCCACATGCACAAGGGTATGAAAACTTTGTGCAACAATTACTTGTGTTCTTCCCTGAAGAAGAGGTCGCACTGCGCAAGTATTGTGATACTATCAATGATATCTGTCACCGCTTCCCGATGTATTACCTCGAAGGGGGGAAAGGATATGACGAGAATATCGTAAGTATTAAGTTGATCGATTTCTTAGATGAAATAACAAGTAATGAAAAGTTAAAAGCAGTGCTTATAGGTTCTAACTTTTTATACGTAGCAGATAAGGAGAAGACCCCCTTATATGTACATGCCTTGACAGTCAATTCTTACATACAGAGTGCTTGGAGATGTGTCAATGGAGGAAGTCAAATCAGTAGAGCACTTATCAAAGTACTGAAGAGTTATGGAGGAGAGATCTACAAGAATAAAGAAGTTGTAGGTTTTGTTTTTGACAACCAACAATTGGCATCATGTAAGACAGCAGATGGGATGCAGTATACGGCAGATCAGTTTGTTTCTAATATTAACTTGAAGCACACGATACGCATGGTAGGGACAGAGAGTTTCTCTAAACCATTTGTAAAGCGTATTATGAGTCTAGAGGAGGTACCTTCGGTATTCTCACTTTATATTGTATTTAAAAAAGAGTGCTATCCTTATCAGAATAGCAACATATACTATTATAACAGTATAGATGATGTATGGGATACACATCAAAAAGCTGAAGGTAGATGGCCTAATTTGTTAGTAGCTTCTATGAACTGTACTTCTCCTGCACAAGAATGGGCAGATAGTATGACAGTGATGACCTATATGGATTTCGAGGAAGTCAAACAATGGGGAGAGACATACAATGTATCGACTATTAAGAATCTAGGAACTAGAGGAAATAGCTATGAGGATTTCAAACGAGAAAAAGAGCAACTTCTATTAGCTAAGTTAGAGTCTAAATATCCTGGTATCTGCAGGGCTATAAAGAGTGTTCATTCCTCTTCGCCCTTGACTTATAGAGATTTTATAGGGTCAGAACGAGGAAATATGTACGGATTTATCAAGGATGCTAATATCCCTATGAAGACATTTATCTCTCCGAGATCGAAGATAGGCAACTTATTCTTCTCAGGGCAGAATGTGCGTATGCACGGAGTAATGGGAGTGACTATAGGTGCATTTGTAACTTGTCTAGAGATGGTAGATAAAGATTCTTTGCTAACGAAACTCAATAAGTATAGAGATGATGAAGCATTGGTATAGATATATTGGGACTCTAATTATATGTGCCTTATTAGGAAGTTGTGGTGTAAAGAAAGGATTGAAAGATATTCCTATTCTTGAAGGATGGGATGCCGCTACGCCAGAAGTTAGTATCATACAGGATAGTATTCGCATAACTGATAAAGGCTTTTTAAGTAAGAATAAACAACAATTATGGGAATTGTATGTTAGTGGTGATCCTTATCAAATTGGATTAAATACAGGAGCTCTAACAAAGGATTTGTATCAAAAGCAAGAAACAATCTTCTTCTCAAAAGTAGAGGAGTTTGTACCAGCAGGATTTAAGCAAAAGATGTTGATTAAACTATTGAAGTATTACAATAGAGACTTATATCAATATATTCCGAATGAATACAAAGCTGAGATATACGGACTAAGTAACTATGCTACTACCCGATTTGATTTCTTAGGACCAGCTTACCAGCGCAATCTTTATCTTCACGGAGCGCATGACATAGGACATGCTTTTCAGGATCTAGCTTTAGTAGGATGTACATCTCTTGCAGTATGGGATGAGAACTCTGCTGATGGTGGTTTGTTGATAGGGAGAAACTTTGACTTTTATGTAGGAGATGATTTTGCGGAGAATAAAATAATCGCTTTTATACAACCTGAAAAGGGAAATGCGTTTATGTCTGTGACGTGGGGAGGTATGACAGGTGTGGTATCAGGAATGAATGAAAAGGGACTGACTGTAACACTAAATGCAGGAAAGTCTTCTATCCCACTGAAGGCAAAAACACCTATCTCTGTAGTTGCTCGTGAGATACTACAATATGCTGACAATATAGAACAAGCTATCGCCATTGCTAAAACGAAGAAAGTATTTGTATCTGAGTCTATCATGGTGGGGAGTGCAGCAGATAGGAAGGCAATATTGATAGAGATAGCACCAAAGAACTTTGGGGTATATGAAGTGCCTAATAGCAGTGCATTAATCTGCTCGAATCACTTTCAAAGCGATGCCTTTAAAAAAGATAAGCGAAATAAAAAACAAATCGAAGAGAGTCACTCGCAATACAGATGGGATAAGGTCAACGAGTATGTACATAATGCTGAGGTGTTGACTCCTCAGAAGATGGTTGATATACTAAGAGATACAAAAGGACTGAATGGAAAGGAAATAGGGTATGGAAACGAGAAGGCGTTAAACCAACTATTAGCACACCATGGCATTGTCTTTCAACCAGAGAAAAGACTGGTATGGGTGTCGTCTAATCCTTATCAACTGGGAGAGTTCGTGGCTTATGATTTAAACAAGATCTTTAGTAAAGAAAATAAGGATTATCACTTAGGTGTAGATAGTTTAACGATAGCGAAAGACCAGTTTATCGATAGTAAAGCATTTAGAGATTATGAACGCTTTAGAGTGGAAGACCACGTCTTTCAGAAAGTGATCAAAGAGAAACAAGAAGTCTCAGAGGAATACATTAAAACGTATCAGGCGTTGAATCCTGAGTATTGGTTAGTGTATTACCGTACAGCATTGTATTATATGCAAAAGAAGCAGTATTCTTTAGCTCGTGAGGAGTTTAATACAGCGCTGACTAAAGAAGTGACAACCTTACCTGCCGAACAAAAAATAAAGAAGTATTTAAAGAAAATAAGAAATAAGTAATGGAAAGTTCTCGTATAGATTATCAATCTAAAGAAGATATTCTGAAATATCAAGAGCAAAGGCTACAAGAAGTCTTAGCTTATGTCAATGAATACTCTCCTTTCTATAAAACTTTGTTTAAAGAGAAAGGTATTGATATAGCTACTATTAAAACAATAGAAGATTTACAGCAATTACCTTTGACAACTAAAGATGATTTGCAGAGACAGAATGATGCTTTCTTCTGTGTACCTAAAACTTCTATTATTGATTATGCCACTACTTCGGGAACATTGGGAGACCCTGTTACATTTGGGTTGACCGATGGTGACTTGGAGCGATTAGCAGAGAATGAGTATCAATCCTTCAAATGTGCTGGGGTACAACAGGGGGATGTGGTACAACTAATGACTACCATAGATAGACGATTTATGGCCGGTTTGGCTTATTTCTTAGGGTTGAGAAAGTTGGGTGCAGGTGTTATTCGTGTAGGTGCTGGAATACCACAGTTGCAATGGGACTCTATCTTACAATATCAACCAAAGTATCTAATAGCTGTTCCTTCATTTTTATTGAAGTTGATAGACTATGCCGAGAAGAATGACATAGACTATAATAACAGTAGTGTAAAAGGCGTAATCTGTATTGGAGAAGCGCTTCGTAAGGATGATTTGACACCTTCTGTTCTGGCTCAGCGAATCACAGAGAAGTGGGATATTAAATTATATTCAACATATGCTTCTACAGAGATGGGAGCGGCATTTACAGAATGTGAGTTTACACAAGGAGGACATGTGAATCCGGAGTTGATTATCACTGAAGTATTAGATGACGAGAATCATGTAGTAGCAGATGGAGAATTAGGAGAGTTGACGGTGACTACATTGGGGGTTGAGGCGCTGCCTTTAATCCGTTTTAAGACAGGTGACATGGTGCGTAAACATGTATCTCCTTGTCGTTGTGGTAGACATACTTATCGCTTAGGACCTGTAGAAGGACGCAAGAGACATATGATAAAATATAAAGGGACGACATTATATCCACCTGCAATAGTAGATTTGTTGAATTCTTTTCCTCAGATTAAGTTACATCTTATAGAAGTTTCTACAAATGATATCGGAACAGATGAGATAGTAATTCGCATTGTGACTGAAGATACGAGTCAAGAATTCTCTAAGAATATCAAAGATACCTTTAGAGCTAAACTACGTGTAGCGCCTAAAGTAGTCTTTGAAGCATTTGATACACTGCAACCTATCGTGTTTAATCCAATGAGTCGTAAACCTATTACATTTATTGATAAACGCGTTTGATCTATTTAGAAATAGATAGAGTAGTAAAATATTATATTAAATATCAGTAGATAAATGGCCTTAGTATTTATCTTTGTAAAAAATTTTAAACAAAATGGCTAAGCAAGTTCGCGTGCGTTTTGCACCAAGTCCAACTGGACCATTACACATTGGTGGCGTAAGAACCGCATTATTCAATTATTTATTCGCTAAAAAGCACAACGGAGTATTCTATATCAGAATAGAGGATACTGACCAAAATCGTTTTGTACCAGGAGCTGAGGCTTATATATTAGAAGCTTTAGAATGGTTAGGGATTTCACCTGATGAGACTATCGGTAAGAATGAAAAGTTCGGACCTTATAGACAGAGTGAACGCAAGGAATTGTACAAACAATATGCTGATCAACTAATCGAGAGTGGATGGGCATACTACGCTTTTGATACTGCTGAAGAATTAGACGAATTAAGAAAAGTAGCTGAAGCTGAAGGAAAGACATTTATATATAATCATACGAATAGAGAGCAGCTGAGTACTTCTCTTAAATTAAGTAAAGAAGAAGTGGATGCTAAGATAGCTAATGGTGAGGCTTATGTTATCCGCTTTAAAACTCCTGTAGGTGAGACTTTACATCTAAAAGATATTATCAGAGGTGATATCAAGTTCGAAACGAGCTTATTAGATGATAAGGTATTGTATAAAAGTGACGGAATGCCAACATATCACTTAGCTAATATCGTGGATGACCACCTAATGGAGACATCACACGTGATTAGAGGTGAAGAGTGGTTACCTTCTCTTCCACTACACGAGTTGTTATACAAAGCATTCGGATGGGAAGCTCCTGAGTTCGCTCACCTTCCTCTAATCCTTAAGCCAGTTGGTAACGGTAAGTTATCTAAGCGTGATGGAGATAAACTAGGATTCCCTGTGTTCCCATTAGATTGGCAAGATCCTACATCTGGAGAGAAGTCTTCTGGATATAGAGAGAGAGGATTCTACCCTGAGACTGTGGTGAACTTCCTTGCTTTATTAGGATGGAATGATGGTACAGATCAAGAGATTTTCTCTTTAGAAGAGTTAGTAGAGAAGTTCGATTTAACACGTGTACACAAGGCAGGTGCTAAGTTTGACCCAGAGAAGAACAAATGGTTTAACCAACACTATCTGAAGCTACAGAGCGATGCTGACTTAGCTAAGGCATATCAAGTAATCTTAAAAGATAATGGTATCGAAGCTACAGATGCTTATGTAGAGAAAGTAGTAGGATTAATCAAAGAGAGAGCAACATTCGTAGCTGATTTCTATGAGCTGAGTGATTTCTTCTTTGTAAAACCAACAGAATACGATGCTAAGGCATTAAAGAATTGGAAAGAAGATACATCTGATATTATGACACAAGTGTCTGAAGTAATAAAAGGTATCGAGACATTCGAAGCGAAGAATATAGAGTCTATCGTGAAGGATTGGATCAATGAGCAAGGTATCGGAATGGGGAAAGTGATGCAACCACTTCGCCTTAGTCTAGTAGGTGCTGTGAAGGGACCAGACTTATTTGACATCATCGAGATGATCGGTAAAGAGGAGACTATAGAGAGAATAGCTATCGCTGTAGAAGCGAATAAATAAGATATAGAAGAGGTATGAACATCGTTTATACCTCTTTTTTATTATTACATATTCTGTGATATTTTGGATATAAATGCCTAAATTTAGGTGTGTATTAAAACGTAATGCTATGAAAAAGGTCGGTTATATTATTTTATTTCTATTCACAGGTTTAGTATTTAATGGATGTTCTAGTGATGATAATGGTGGCTCTAGCGCTGAGAGCGAGTGGATAAAATTTGTTCAAAAGCACTTGATTGGGGAATGGACACCTCAGCAGATAGAGGTAAAACCCATTATAGGACAGGCAGTATTTAGCTCTCCTTATCCTCATACTCCTAACTGTAACAAAGATCTATTAGTCCTTCAAAAGGACTTTACAGGTAACTTCGATCACTATGTACAGGGCTGTCAGGTGAGCAAAACCAACTTCAAATGGAATCACAGATTAGGCGAACTGAGCTTTACACTAGAGAATGGTAGTGAGATACCGATGATCTTATTAAAAAAGTCAGAGAAGGCTCTCGTACTTGCAGTTCCAGCTAAGGCTGTAAAAGAGTATCTTATCCCTTTATTTCCAGACATAGAGTATATAGAGGATAGTCAATTGAACCTGCTTTTTGCTAATATTATACTGACAAAGTAATAAATAATGAATTATTCTTTTAAATAAGGATATAAATATTTATTTTAACAGAATAATTCATAAAAATTGCACTATGACACCAATGTACTTTATAGTCGGAGCGGTAATTATACTATTACTTCTTGGCTTTTTTACGGTGAAGCAGCAGTCAGCTGTGATCATTGAACGATTCGGAAGATTTAATAGTATTAGACATTCTGGATTACAAATTAAAATACCTTTTGTGGATAGAAAGGCAGGAGTAGTAAATCTTCGTATCCAACAATTAGATGTATTAATCGAGACTAAAACGAAAGATAACGTATTCGTTAAACTGAAAGTTTCTATTCAGTTTAAGGTTATCCAAGATAGAGTAGAAGATGCGTTCTATAAGCTAGAATATCCTCATGATCAGATTACTTCGTATGTATTCGACGTAGTGCGTGCAGAAGTACCTAAGCTGATCTTAGATGATGTGTTCGAGCGAAAAGATAATATCGCTATCGCGGTGAAACGCGAATTAAATGAGGCGATGACAACGTACGGATATGATATCATCAATACACTAATCACGGATATCGATCCTGATATCCAGGTAAAAAATGCGATGAACCGTATTAATGCGGCGGATAGAGAGAAAGTAGCTGCTGAATATGAAGCAGAAGCAAGTAGAATCCGCATCGTAGCAAAAGCAAAAGCTGAGGCTGAATCTAAGCGCTTACAAGGACAAGGTATCGCTGATCAACGTAGAGAGATCGCACAAGGGCTAGTAGAGAGTGTGGATGTATTAAATAAAGTAGGTATTAACTCACAAGAAGCTTCTGCCCTAATCGTGGTTACACAGCACTATGATACGTTACAGTCTGTAGGAGCAGATAGCCGTTCTAACTTGATCCTATTACCAAATGCACCATCAGCAGCGAGCGATATGCTTACGAATATGGTAGCTTCATTTGCAGCTAGTAGCAAGATAAAAGAAATGAGTACTGTAGAAGGTGTTTCTAAGCGTTCTGAGGACTTTTCTTCTAAAGAATATAATGATTACTCATCAAGCTATGAAGATGGCTTAGAAGATGAATAAATACAAAAAGGGCTCCATATAGATGGAGCCCTTTCTTATTAAAAAACTATTTGTTTTTAGTTCTATTCTTAAAGAAGTATTTTAAAGCAGTTGTTATTAAAAACGCTTGAATATTACTCGAACCTTTTACATAAGATGTAACTGAGCCTAATGTATTTCTAACGACTCTATCAGGTGATAATTCTGTTTTTATATTATCTACTGCTCTAAAGACTTTGTGATAGTGTATATCTTTTTTCAGTTTTAGAACTTCTAGATCATATTTGATTTCTTCAAAAGAAGAATAAGACTTTCTCATCGTACCAGTTTTAATCGTTAAATATTATCTCAGATAACTTTCTAAGAAATGGTTTCTCTACTAGAGGTTTTCTAAATAGATAAGCTAATACAGCTATCAGCATATAGAATGCTGCTACTATTAAAAAACCTAGAGCTGTACTCTCAAGACAAGCTGCTAAAGCATAAGCTGCAAATAAAGATAAGAAAAGTAGAGACATCATAACAAACAGACATACTAGAAGTAAAGTCATAAACTTGCTCCCAGCTTTGGCTGTAATTTTAAACCCCCATAAGCGATAGTAATCTAAACTTGTATTGATAAACTCTTCAGAGTTAGTCTTAATGTCGTCTAGATTCTCTTTTATATCCTTAAATGCCATTTCTTATATACTACTTGATTACTTCTTAGCGTTTTCAGCTATACTGTTTCCTTTAGACTTTAACTCTGCTAATTTTTTTTCTAAAGCAGCGATAACATCATCTTTTTTGTCTTCTGTATGAGCTAAAAACTCATCAAATCCAGCTTCGAAATCTTGTTTCTTTTTTGCTACAGTTTGACGTACTTGTTTTTTTAATTCATCAATTTTATCACTTAAATCATCTTTTGACTCATTAAATGTTTTTTTGATTTTTTTACGTGTTTTTTTTCCTTCGTCAGGTGCAAATAATATTCCTAGACCTGCTCCTACTACTACTCCAGCTAATACTGCGATAGTTGTATTTCCTAAATGATTTGACATAGCTTTTAATTTTTAAAATGATTAATACTCTAAGGTATAAAAAAAGCAGTGTTTTAACCGTTAATTTTTAGTTAAAACACTGCTTTTGTGTAATTTTTATAGAAGTATTACTTTTGTTCTACTTTTGCCCAAGTATCTCTTAAACCTACGGTTTTATTGAATACTAGCGCTTCTGGAGTACTGTTTTTATCTACACAGAAATAGCCTAAACGTTGGAATTGGAATTTATCTCCTTCTACCGCTGTACTTAGACTTGGTTCTAGATATCCTTTCACTACCTCTAATGAGTTAGGATTGATAAAATCTAAGAAGTCTACCTCTTTATTACCATCTGGGTTCTCATCTACGAATAGACGGTCATAGATACGCACTTCTGCTTCTACTGCATGAGGTACAGATACCCAGTGTATAGTTCCTTTTACTTTACGTTTGCTCGCTTCAGATCCACTACCACTTCTACTGTCAGCATCATAAGTAGCGTGTATCTCAGTAATGTTGCCATTCTCATCTTTTACTACGCTTTCACCTTTGATGATATAAGCATTTTTAAGGCGTACTTCTTTTCCTAAAGTCAATCTAAAGAATTTGCTATTCGCTTCTTCTTTGAAGTCTTCTCTTTCGATATAAAGCTCTTTAGAGAAAGGCACTTTACGGAAAGTCATTACTTCTTCTTCAGGATTATTCTCTGCATCTAGCCACTCTTCTTGTCCTTCAGGATAGTTAGTGATTACTAGTTTTACAGGATCTAATACTGCCATCACACGAGGAGCTATCTTATTAAGGTCTTCTCTAATGCAGAATTCTAATAGAGATACATCGATAAGGTTATCACGCTTAGCGATACCTATCGTATCAGCGTAGTTTCTAATAGAAGCTGCTGTGTATCCTCTTCTTCTCAGTCCTGATATCGTAGACATACGTGGGTCATCCCATCCTGTCACGTGTCCTTCGCTTACTAGACGAGCTAGCTTACGCTTACTTACTACTGTATGTGATAAGTTTCTTCTAGCGAATTCGCGTTGTTTAGGTCTGATATTATTCTCATCTACCACTTGATCTAAGAACCAATCATATAACTCTCTATGAGGTAAGAACTCTAATGTACAGAATGAATGTGAGATGCTCTCTAAGTAATCACTCTCTCCGTGAGCCCAGTCATACATAGGGTATATACACCAGTCATTATTCGTTCTGTGGTGTGCTTTTTTCATGATTCTATACATGATAGGATCACGCATAAGCATATTCGTATGTGCCATGTCTATCTTAGCACGTAAAATATGAGTTCCTTCTTCAAATTCGCCATTCTTCATTCTCTCGAATAAATCAAGGTTCTCTTCTACAGATCTATTTCTATATGGACTATCTACACCTACTGTAGATGGAGTACCTTTTTGCTGAGCCATTTCTTCTGAAGTTTGGCTATCAACATAAGCTTTACCGTCCTTAATCATTTGGACAGCCCAGTCGTATAGCTGTTGGAAATAGTCAGATGCATAAACTTCATTTGCCCATTTGTACCCTAGCCACTCTACGTCTTGCTTGATTGCGTCAACAAACTCCTGTTCTTCTTTAGAAGGATTGGTATCATCAAAGCGCAAGTTCACAGGCGCATTGTATTTAAGACCTAATCCAAAGTTTAAACAAATAGAACTCGCGTGACCTAAATGCAAATAACCATTAGGCTCAGGCGGAAAACGGAAATGAAGTTTTTCTGTTGGCAAACCATTCTTGATATCTTCTTCAATGATTTGCTCAATAAAGTTTAATGATTTCTCTTTTGTTGACATGGAAATAATTATTATAACTACAAAGGTATCAAAAAACTAATCAAAAGCTGATAGTCTTTTAGCATATTATGAATTATAGGAGGCAAATAATTTGTACTTTTAGCCATTATTAAACAAACAAATGTGTTATGGGAATAATTAGATTAAACAATATTAGAACGTTTTCTTTTCATGGATGTATGGATGAAGAGGCAAAAATAGGTTCGGATTACCGAGTAGATTTAATTGCGAAAGGAGATTTTACGATGGCTGCTTCTACAGATGATTTGAAACATTCTATAGACTATGTTCACTTAAATACAATCGTGAAGGAAGAGATGGCTATTCGATCTAAGTTATTAGAGCATGTAGCACAACGAATCATCGATAGAGTAATCCTAGAAATAAGAATGGTAGAAGAAATAACAGTATTAGTTTCTAAAATAAACCCTCCTGTAGGTGGTGATGTAGAATATGTAACGGTTGAAATGCAAGGAGTTAGATAATATCGTCTTGAATTGTTGTAAAAAAGTACATTAATTGGTTTTGAAATATCAAAATATTTAGTAAGTTTGCAATCCAATTCAAGGACAAGGCTTCGTGTCCGAGTGGCTAGGAAGCGGTCTGCAAAACCGTCTACAGCGGTTCGAATCCGCTCGAAGCCTCAACTAAAGGATAGTGATTTCACTATCCTTTTTTTATGCATTATAGTTAACGTTATATCTTATTATAAAAACAAAGGGATTAGTAATTCACTAAGCCCTTTGCTTTATCTCTTACTCTCTAGATTAGGGAGAGGGAGATTAATATGATTATCTGCAGATTTTGGAAGTATTCCTTTAATCATAATGACTAGCCCGAATACCATAATAACGATACTGCTTATTTTTTTTATCTTTAAGATATTGGTTGCTGTGAGCTTTTCGCGTAGTTTCTTTGCTAAGAATATTTTGAAAAGATCTGTAACGAAGTACGCTAGAATAGTGAACCCAAAGAAGGTAAACATCTTATTAGGATTCATATCCATCTGCGGGCCTAATGTTATAATAATCCCTAACCAAAAACCGAGTACTCCTACATTGATAAAATTAAGTAGGAACCCTTTTGCAAATAAGTTTAAGTATTCTCGTCTTAGATTAGGTGGGGCTATTTGTAAGGTTTGTACTTGTACCTTTTTTAGTTTGATAAAAGAGATAATCCCATAAGTAAGCATAATCATTCCCCCAAAGAGGAATAGTGCAGGGTCATCCTTTATCGCATTGATTAATTTAAAGCTACTAAAGAACGCTATAGCGAAGAATACCGCATCAGCTAATATAACACCTATATCGAAGGCTATAGCTGCCTTAAACCCTCTTGTAATACTTGTCTCAATAAGAATAAAAAAAACAGGTCCGATCATAAAACTCAGAAAGAATCCAAGAGTGACACCTGTTAATAAATCATCAAACATCTTATATAATTAAAAAATGCCAATTCTAGAATTGGCATTTATTCATAATCTTTTGCAAGATACATTTTTTTGTATAAAAACGTATTATTACTAATCTACTTTTTTAATTACTCCACCTAGAACATTCTTTTCATTAATTGTTTTAGGGTTTCCATGAACTCTAATTTCTCCACCTGCTCTCACCTTTGCTTCTACTAGTTCAGTAGCTCTTACTTCTGCGACACCACCAGCATTCACGGTAACGATAGTTTGATTTGTTTCTAAGTCTTGACTCTTTACTTTAGCACCAGAACTATTCAGTACATCTTGTACATTTGCTTTTCCTTTTAGTGTAATAACTGAACCCGCACTTGACTTAACAATTGCTTTGTCTACATCTATATTTAGATTAATCATTCCACCAGTCTTCGCATTTATAGTTAGCGTAGTTGCTTTTATAGGAGTTTCTCCTTTTATGCTAGCACCTTCACCTGCTACTACTTCAGATAGCTTATTGTAGTATAGTTTTACTTTGATATCATCTCCTTGAAAACTATTAATGAAGTTCATCTTTATTTTTAGAACTCCGTTCTTGTTTACTACGTTTACATAGTCTTCTTTATCTCCTTCAATTTCTATTTTACCTTCTTCTCCAGGAACTAAAGTTACTGCAATTTGATCAAAAACATTAACTTTTGAAAAGTCTCCTATTGATTTCGTTTTTTGTGCAAAAGAAATTGTACTTGCCATTACGGCAATGAATAAAACGATTTTTTTCATCTTAGTTTACCTTTTTAATATAGTTGAAATCTAATTGTTTTTTTACAAGATCTGCATTCTTAACAGTAACGATAACCTCATCACCTAGCTGAAGCATCTTTTTCGTTGCTTGTCCTACTAATGCATATTGTTTCTCTTCGAATACGTAATAGTCTTCTTTTATTTCTCTAATACGCACCATACCTTCACACTTGTTATCTACTATTTCTACATAGATACCCCATTCAGTAACACCTGAGATAACACCCAAGAACTCTGTACCTTGTTGATCTTGCATATATTTCACTTGCATGTATTTGATACTATCTCTTTCTGCATTGGCAGCTAGGTTCTCTCTAGAAGAACAGTGTGAACATTTTACTTCATATAACTCCGGATTTACATTATCACCATGGTCTAAATAGTGTTGTAATAATCTATGAGCCATTACGTCAGGATAACGACGAATAGGTGAAGTAAAGTGAGAATAGTAATCAAACGCTAATCCATAGTGCCCGATATTATTCGTAGAATAACTCGCTTTACTCATACATCTAATCGCTAGAGTATCTACTAAGTTTTGTTCTTTTTTACCTTCTACATCTTTTAGAAGTTTGTTGATAGACTTAGAGATACTAGACTTAGACTTGAAGTTAATATTATGTCCAAAGCGTGCAATCACAGTCTGTAGACCAAATAACTTCTCTTGATCTGGCTCGTCGTGTATACGATATACGAATGTTTTCTTTTGTTTACCAATAAACTCAGATACTTTTCTATTTGCTAATAACATGAATTCCTCAATCAAATGATTAGCTTCTTTTGATTGTTTGAAGAACACACCTACTGGTTCAGCTGCTTCGTTTAGGTTAAACTTAACCTCTACTTTATCAAAAGAAATAGCACCATCTGACATACGGTTCTTACGCATGATCATTGCTAATTCATTTAGCTTTAATACTGCATCAGCTACTTCTTCACTTACTTCTTGATCTTCTCCTGTAAGCGAGATATCAGCAGGAATAACTCTGTCTTTAGAGTCAATGATATACTGAGCTTCTTCGTAAGCCATACGTTGGTCAGAATGCGTTACAGTACGACCAAACCATTTGTTTCTGATTTCTGCTTTATCGTCTAATTCAAATACAGCAGAGAAAGTATATTTATCTTCATTAGGTCTTAACGAACAAGCAAAGTTAGATAACACCTCAGGTAGCATAGGTACAGTTCTATCCACTAGATATACAGAAGTAGCTCTGTTATAAGCCTCTTCATCTAGGATAGTTCCTTCTTTTACATAGTGAGATACGTCAGCGATGTGAATACCTATTTCGTAGAATCCATTTTCTAACTGACGGAATGATAAGGCATCATCGAAGTCTTTTGCATCTTTAGGGTCAATCGTGAACGTAAGAATATCACGCATATCTCTACGCTTCGCTATTTCCTCTTCAGTGATAGAAGTATCTAAGTGATTAGCATATTCATCTACTTCTTTAGGGAATTCAGCTGTTAATCCATATTCAGCTAAAATAGCGTGTATTTCAGTATTGTGCTCTCCTTGTTTACCAAGTACTTTCATCACTTTACCGAATGGGCTATCTGCTTTCTCTGGCCAATCTTCTATTTCTACTACGACTACATCTCCATCGCGTGCCTCTCCTACTTTTTCTTTAGGAACGAATATATCTGTGTACATCTTAGCATCTGCAGTAGATACGAAAGCAAAGTTTTTTTGAATCTCGATAACTCCCACAAATTGTTTTTTGTGTCTTTCTAAGATTTCTACTACTTCTCCTTCAGGTTTTTTACCTTTTCGTTTGTTGTAGATATATGCTTTAACGAAGTCACCATCTAAAGCCTTGTTTAGGTTATTTGTTGGAATAAACACATCATCCTCTACTCCTTCTACTACTAGATAAGCAGTCTTACGAGAAGTCATATCGATATAACCTTCTACATAGTTTGCTTTAGGAATGAATTTGTATTTACCAGTTTCGATCTCTTCTATTTTTCCTTTTGAGATAAGGTGTTTAAGCTCTTTGATAATCTCATTTCTACCTTGAGTATCGTTTATTTCTAATTGGGCAGCGATCTGTTTATAGTTATACGTTTTAGTCGTATTCTTAGATAAGAATTTTAATATTTTTGGAGCAAAGTCAAATGCTTTACTCTTTTTATGTTTAATTTTTTTTGCCATTTTCTAATTCATTATGTTTACCTAAAATAGGGTTGGTAATTATCCTTAAATGTACGAATTACTAACTGTTTTATCCTATTTTTTAGTAATATTTTAATTTGATTGTTTTAATCAGCGATAGTATTTCTTCTTTTGTAGCTAAGTTTTTGAAGAAATAGGTCGAGAAATAACTCTTTTAGAGAAAGGAAGGTAGAGTTATTTAATACTTATATTTTATCGTTGATTAGTGCACTGTACTTTCATTTCTTGAAGTACGTTTGATTCTGCAAATTTATAATGTTCTAGTTTATTTTCCAAAAACTCCCTAAAAAGAGAGATAAAATAATACAAAAAGCAAGAATAAGGTACCTCAATATCCTATTCTTGCTTTACAATTTATTCCTTTAACGTAGTGTAAAAGTGGATTAGTCAAAGTTTAACCCATGTGAGAACTTCCCATTTTCGTAATAGTCTATTTTGATTACTTTTCTATTTTTATAGTAACTTCTTTGATCAAGTTTTCCTCTAGTTGTAAACTTATCTTCTTGTGTAATAATACCTTCTACATAGGTTGTTGTATATTTTATTTTACCGTTGTCATAAAAGCGGTGGTGTAATTCTTTCTTATCGTTTCTGAATAATGTCTCATATTCTATCTTTCCATCATCATCATAGAACTTACTTATCCCCTCTTTTAATCCTTCTTGATAGGCATATATTCCCTTTGTTTTACCATTCTCATAATAGGTTCTGTATTCTCCTTCTAGCTTACCTAGTACATATTTGCCTTCAGAAAAAAGCACTCCATTGCGATAGTAAGTTTTTCTAATCCCAGTACGCATGCCTCCTTTATAAGTGACATCCTCTACTTTTATATCATAATCATTGTATTGTTGTATTCTGCCATCTAGTGGTTTACCATCTAGTTGATACAATACAGCTTCTTCTTGTCCATATACAGTTGTTATTGAGCAAGTAAGCAAAGTACATAAAATTGAAAATAGAGCTTTATTATTCATCTTCATCAGGATTAAAGGTTTGCATTGCTTTTATAACTAGTGGTTCATATACCTTCTTATAGATGATATCAGATTGATCTATTAGCTTACCTTTCCCATTGTGTAGAGTAGGTCTATCTACTTCATATCCGTTTTGGAATGTTCTTCTAATGTATAGATCAGCAGCAACATATTGTTTGTACTCCCCATCTAGCAGACCGTTGATATAGTTCATTTCTTTGACAGGATTACCTTTAGTATCTGTCACTTTTCTTAAACCACTCCTCTTACCATTTAGATAATAATTGTCTTCTAGTAACGTTCCTGCTGGAGCGTATATCTTCTCAGGTCCATCTTTTTTATCATTCTTATAAAGTGTTTTAATCTTTACTTTGCCATTAGGGTGATAATAGAAGAATTCTCCATCGAGCTTATTCTGGATATAGGTAGATTTCTGAAGAAGTTTACCATCTAAGTAATCTTTAGAGATACCATTAAGTACTCCGTTTTTATAATTGTACTCATCTTCTAGCATTCCATTTTCTGAGTAAGACTGAGCTAAACCTTCTCTATCTCCATTAACGTAGGTTGCAGAATAGGTTAGTTTTCCATTAGTATAGTATTCTTTAAAAGTTCCGTTTAGCTTATTGTCTTTGTAGGTACATTCTTTTTTTAGCTTTCCATTATCGTAGTAACTTTTATTAATACCTTCTTTTTTACCATTTACTAAGGTTGCTTCTTCCGCTAATTGGTTGTTGGCATAAAAGCATTTTAGTTTCCCATTTAAGGGCTTATTTGTATCTGCATATTTGTAAGTACCATCGTCTATTTGTGCATATATACTTATAGAACAGAAGACTGTGCATAGTATTGCTATTAATTTAAGAGGTCTCATATTCAGCTGTTTTAATTATACATATAGGTGTATTATAAAGTTACTGATTTATAGTCTATTAGTCGTTTTAGCGATGCCTCTATTTATGGTAGTAATTACTTGTTTGTTTGACTAAAAGAAGGGAGTTAGAGAATAGGATAATTTTTTGAGGATAATGATGTCTTTTATCTAGTATAGCTAAGATTCTTTATAGCAATTAATTATATAAAGTGAATTGTATTTAAAATTTCGTACTTTAGAAAAACCAACAAAAAACTATATTTATGAATACTATTTCTTATGTGCATGGTGCATCTGATACACCATTGTTAGGAGAAACCATAGGACAGAATCTAAAAAAGATAACAGATCAATACCCCAATAACGAGGCATTAGTCAGTGTTCATCAAGGATTCAGAGCAACGTATCAAGAGTTCTATAACTTGACGACTCAAGTTGCAAAATCATTATTAGCGCATAATATACAGAAAGGAGATCGCGTAGGGATATGGGCGCCCAACTGTTATGAGTGGGTACTTATGCAGTACGCTACAGCTCGTATAGGTGTGATATTAGTTAATATTAACCCTGCTTATCGAGCACATGAGATTGAGTTTGCGGTTAATCAATCTGAAATATCCCTTATCGTATCTGCTCCAAGTTTTAAAAGTAGTGATTACAAGAAGATCATCTCCTTGATTTTTGAAGATTGTCCTTCGTTAAAAGAAGTTGTTTTCTTAGGAGAAGAATGGGATACTTTCTTATCAGATAGCGATCAGATAACAGATGGAGAACTAGCCATTATAGAAGACTCTGTACAGTTCGGAGAAGCTGTTAATATACAATATACTTCAGGGACGACAGGTTTTCCTAAAGGAGTAACCCTTACACATCACAATATCCTTAATAACGGTTATTTTATCGGCAAGCGTTTAAAGTACACTACTGCAGATAGAGTCTGCATTCCTGTGCCTTTTTATCACTGTTTTGGGATGGTTATAGGCAATCTGTGTTGTACTTCTCATGGAGCTACGATCGTGATTCCAAATGACGGATTTGACCCTGCTAAGACCCTTCAGGTAGTACAAGACGAGAAATGTACTTCCTTATATGGAGTACCTACTATGTTTATCGCAGAACTACAGTTGCCTAACTTTAAAGAGTATGACCTTACCTCTTTGAGAACGGGAGTGATGGCTGGCTCACTGTGTCCTGAGCAAGTGATGCGCCGTGTGAAGACAGAGATGAATATGGAGGAAGTGAGTATCTGTTATGGTATGACAGAGACTTCACCTGTATCTACCCAAACACATATTGGTATTGATATTGTCAAACAGACCACGACAGTTGGAACTGTACAAGACCATCTAGAAATCAAAATTATAGATCCAGAAACAGGTAGAATCGTTCCTAGAGGAGAAGCAGGCGAACTGTGTACACGTGGGTATTCAGTGATGTTGAAATATTGGAATAATCGCACACTGACTTCTGAAGTATTAGATGAGAATAGATGGATGCATACAGGAGATTTGGCTACTATGGATGATCAAGGGTATATTTCGATTACAGGGCGTATTAAAGACCTTATTATTCGTGGAGGGGAGAATATATCTCCGAAGTGGATAGAAGACTTCTTATACACTCATCCCTCTATTGCAGACGTACAGGTTATTGGAGTTCCAGATGAGAAATATGGAGAAGAGATTATGGCTTGGGTAATCTTAAAACCAGGAATAACCTTGACAGGTGATGAATTAAAAGGCTTCTGTACAGAGAAGATAGCCCACTTCAGAATACCGAAGTATTGGAAGTTTGTATCAGAATTCCCAATGACCATATCAGGTAAGGTAAGAAAAGTAGAGATGAGACAAATAGCAGTGGAAGAATTAGGGCTGTAGAAAAGATTTATTCTTAACTTTGTACAAAATTATTCAACACAACACACAATGAAAATAGCAATCGGAAATGATCACGCGGGACCTGAATACAAAAAGGCTATCGTTAAGTATCTAGAAGAAAAAGGATTTACAGTAACTAACTATGGGACAGATGATTTTTCGTCTGTTGATTATCCAGATTTTGGACATAAAGTAGCTACAGATGTAGAAGAAGGTAAAGTTGATTTTGGTATCGTAATCTGTGGAAGCGGAAACGGTATAGCGATGACTGCTAATAAACATCAAGGTGTGCGCTGTGCCCTTTGTTGGACAAAAGAGATTGCTGAGTTAGCAAGACTGCACAATGATGCTAATGTGATCAGTATACCTGCTCGTTATACTTCTATAGAGCAAGCTGTAGCGATGGTAGAGACTTTCTTAAACACAGCTTTCGAAGGTGGAAGACACCAGAATAGAGTGAACAAGATTACTTGTGCCTAAACAAGTAAATACTATAATGTAAAAAGAACAAAAGCACGTAGTCTCTAGATTACGTGCTTTTTTATTTTATAACAGTCTTGTTTTTTATTATCAGTAGTAAGTTATTGAATAACTATTCTTGTGCTTTTTTTTCTGCTCTATTTCTTTCTAACATTTCATTAAAACGTTGCCATTCTCCAGAAGCTTTTAGTTCATTGATTAAAGCAATTGTACCTTCTAGCTTCCCTGTATTATCAATAATAACCTCTTCTCTATCAGAGTATGTAACTTTATGTAAGATAGGTTCTTCGTTTTTATTAAAATCAATTTCTTTTTTCATAATGCATTACTTTATACTGTTCGTATTAGGTGTGATTAGAAAGCCTTGATATTCTTTATTCTTAGCAAAGAATATTAACTTTCCTTCTATATCAAATCCATAGATATTAAAATATTTAGACAGTTCCTCATAGTTATTTGATATAGCTATTCTGTATAATCGTGTTCGTGAAGGGGTACTACCTCTAAAGACTATTTTATAAACTTCTTTGTCTTGCGTGAATAGTAAAATTGCTTGAAATAGTGTAGCTAATATCTTAACCATATCACCATTATTACTAACGACTTTGTCATCTATAGCATTACTATTTACTAGGTCTTTGTTCTTATCTCCAAAACTTAGATTATATAATTCGTCTTCTATATCTAATAGTGTAAAGTTAATTATTTTTTCGATTACTTGAGTATCAGAGATACTTGTAAATTCATAACTGTAATTCCTGTTAAAAGCTGTAAGTGAATAAGATGGATACTGCATATCTAACCTATTAGCGTGTTAGAAATGACAAGTTAGGGATTATCTATAAGACGAAATAACAGTATTCAAAGACTGTGTATATCCAGAGAAGATAGATAGTAGATTCGTTAGTGATCAGAAGTATTATTAGGCGAAATAGTGAGAACTAAAAGTCCTTAGTTATTGTTGAAGGAATATTAAGATTCCTTTTGTGCCTTTTCGTATTCTTCTTTTCGTATTCTTTCTCTTTCTTCGAAAATGTCTAATTCCCCTGAAGCTCTTAGCTGTGCAAATAGATTATTTGCATATTCTATTTTACCTGATTCGTCAATGACTCTTAGGTTGTTATTAATAGTAATAATTTTAGGTTTAGTATCAGTCTTTACTTCGTTTGAATCAATCTTTTTTTTCATAATGCCTTATTTTATACTGTTTGTATTTGGTGTGATTAAGAAACCTTGATAGTTTGTATTCTTTGCAAAGAACACTACTTTTCCTTCCATATCAAATCCGTATATACTGAAATGTTTAGATAGTTCAGCATAGTTATTAGATACAGCCATTCTGTATAATCGTGTGCGTGAAGGAGTACTACCAGTAAAGTATATTTTATAAAAATCTTTGCCTTCCGTAAATTTGAGTACAGCTCTAAATATAGTAGCCAATACTTTATTCATATCACCATTATTACTGACAATTCTATCGTTTATACGCAATAAATCACCATCGTAATTGGTTCTATCTCCAAAGCTTAAGTTATAAACTTTATACTCACCTTCAACAGGTGTAAAGATAATTAATTTTTTGATAGCTTGGTTTTTGCCTATGCTTGTAAATTCGTAGACTGAGTTTTCTCTATCTGTTGTAAATGAATAAGATGGATACTGCATATCTAACCTATTAGCATGTTAGAAATGACAAGTTAGGGATTATCTATAAGACGAAATAACAGTATTCAAATACCTTTTTTGATTACTCTATTTCGAAGATAGCTTGTATCTCTACCGCAGAGTTGACAGGTACAGAAGTAGCACCTAGAGTACCTCTAGCATGTTTACCTTTTTCTCCAAATATTGCTACAGATAGATCTGATGCCACATTCATTAGATTAGCGTGTTGAGAGTAGTCAGGAGTCGTGTTGAATATACCTGTTAGCTGTACGGTTTTCTTTACTCTGTTGAGGTCACCATCAACAGCTAGTTTAAGCACTGCGATTACATTCAGCATTGTCTGTTCAGTAGCTTGTTTTGCTTGTTCTTCTGTGATATCTACACCTACCTTACCAGGATATAATATTTTTCCATCTTTTAAGGCTACCTGATTGATGAATACTAGATTTCCACTGCGTGAGTAAGGAGTGTAGTTCCCCACAGGATTTGGTGCTACAGGCAGTATGATGTTCTTTTGTTTAAGTGTAGTTTCTACATCAGTGACTACTTGTTTAGGTGTACTTTCCTCTTTCTTCTGAAAAGTTCCTTTTAAAGCTTTGGCAACTTTGGCGAAGTTTTGACCTTGCGTATAAGCGATCAGCAGTTCACTTTCACTAGGACGTTGCACCGTTTTGTTTGAAGCAAGGCTACTTGCTCCTAGTACACTAGTGCCTTGAGGGATGCTATTATCTAGCTTCTCCGTAGCTCTGATGCCATTCGATACGAGTATCATCCCATGTACTGCTAGACTGTTCCAGAACGACTGTAATGCTAGCTCCTTCCCTGCTCCACTACCAGCAGACATAAATACCGCCGTAGGCATTCCCTCTAGAGCATGAGTAGTCCATAGATCTACTGTCTTCGCAAAAAAGGCACTCATCGGAGTACTGATATTGCCAAAATATACAGGAGACCCCCATACGACTCCATCATAAGTCGGTAGCTCCTCAGGAGTAGCTATCTGTAGATCATGCAACAGTGCGTTTTTTGAAGATTGTACTAGTTTTATAGTCGCCTCTGTGTGAGGATTGTTTTCTATTCCTTTAGCGATTTCTTGCGCCATTTTATACGTACCACCTGTATCAGAGTGGATAAGTACTAATATCTTGGTTAGGGTATCTTTTGCCATGATCTGTGATGTTGTGAAGAGTAGTGCACAAGTGATTAGTGCAGTATATAATGTTTTCATATTATTTATTTTAAGTATAATCACAAAGGTATGTATGCAGTTTATATTATATTTGTCAAAAAATATATGCAAAACGCCAATATCAAATGTGGATTGACTGAGAAACTCTTAGGAGTATATGATGATACTAATGAGGTACAGGCGTATGTATGGTATGAGGACAACTTCGTTCACGATGAGTATCAGCACGCTCATCAGCGATATCAACTCACCTATGTAGAACAGGGCTATCAGTACCTTCACGTAGATAACTGTATCTATCTAGTGCCTCAGTATCACGTAGCATGGATACCTTCTGGACAGCAGCACGCTACTACTTCTACAGCGAAGGATATCAACTTAAAAGTACTGTTGTATAAAGATGTACCAGCTGACTCATTCTATGAGCAAGTACATATATTCCCTGCGCCTACTGTGCTGAGAGAGATGCTACAGTACGCAACGAAGTGGAACAGAGTAGTCCATACAGAGTTAGAGAAAGAACAGTTCTTACAGGCTATTCTGATGAGTTTAAAATCGTTCTGTGAAGAGAATCAATCTCTTCAATTACCTATCCCTACAGATCATAGGTTAATACCTGTATGTGCTTATATCAATGAGCATTTTACCTCAACGCTAGACTTAAATGAACTAGCCAGTATCTCTACTATGTCTGTGCGCAATCTACAGCGCCTGTTCAAACTAGAGACGGGTATCACTCTACAGAAGTACCTTCAGATCATCCGTATCTTGAAGAGTATAGAACTAGTAGATACAAGAGAATTTACCTTGAGCGAAATCGCTTTTAAAGTAGGTTATAAGAGCTTAGTTGCCTTTAGAAACTCCTACTTTGATATCATGAAAGTATATCCTAAAATTAAAAAATAAGCGTATACACCCCTGACAAAAGGTTGTCACTGCTCTGCTCTACTTTTACTCCATAATTTTAACAAGATACAGAATGATACGAGTAAGCAATGCACCAGTGTGTGCGATGGAGTTCACCAGTTTTAGAAAGAAAACCACAGTAAGTGATGACGAATTATTATTTGCAGTAGCTCGATTTGAGCGACAGCTGACCCAAGTAGAAGGGCTAGTATATCATTGCTTAGTGCGCAACTATGATAACGAGTATGCTAATGTGCTGTTTGCTAATTCTATGGAGGTGATTAAGACATTAGAAGCAGTGATAGGAAACACAAAAGAAACCCAAGACTTCTTCAGTATGGTAGATATAAGTACAGTGCAGGTAGAGTATCACGAGATAAGCAAACCTAACTTCACAGTGCCTTCCTACTTTGGTTGTATAGAGAATGGTAAGTTTTCTCTTAAAGATACTGCCCAAGCCTCTACTCTATTATCTGCTTCGGATGCTGTAGAAGAATCTTATCTCAATGCTTTCGAGAACACAAAAGGGCACTTTATCTCCACTCGTGGCGATAACCAATATGCCGAAATCGTATTAGGTCAAACCTTAGGCAATACGAAGGAGATTTGCTATGGTTATTTTGGGAATGAAGCTTGTCTTTCTCTTCTTGGTTTAATCGACGAGAGTAGTATGCATTTAGGTTTTTGGTATGTGGTCGGATAAGTAAATTAAAAGTGATTCAATATTTGAATATTGACTGACATTGAGCTATTTAACTGTCGCTGACTAAATGAGGTTGTCACTGTCAATATCAGTTCAATAGCAACTAAACTGAACAGATGTGTTCAGTAATTGTACAGGTACAGATTGTCTTAAATTAGGGGTTACCTCTCTTTTTTGTGCTACTATTATTTGGGTGGTCGGCTTTTGGTCGGCTAGTGATGGGCATTTGATCGGCTTAAAACATCGCAAAATAGCCTATCACTACCCTATCACCTACTGATCATATACCGATAAGGTGGAATAGTCTTTGTGCAATTTTAGAATACCAACCTATAAAATTAAAAGTTATGGCAAAGATGTCACCAAAAGGAAAAATTACAGGAGTAAGTGGGCCTGTGTATTTTAGGTCTTTAAACAATGTACAGATCGTACAAAGCAGGCCTAATCGCTCAAAACAAGACAAGGGCAAGAACCCTTCTGCTAAGCTGTTTAAGCATACTGCGCAGAGCCTGAGACATATACGTAAGCATGTCGAATACTTCTTAGGGATGAGGTATGAGTCTACTGCTCATCTGCGATTGATGGGACTCGTGATGACGGCCTTGCGCAAGAATACTGTACTGCCGATAGCAGAGACTACACTGTACAATACTTCTATCGCTGAGGTAGTCGGATTTGAATGGAATACAACCAAACTATTTACAGATACCTTCTTGGTAGATATAGCTGTAGATGAGTTGGAAAATAAGGAGATAATTGTATCAGTGGCACCTTTTATCCCGATAGAACAGGTAGACTTCCCTCCTATGTGTACACATGCTAGTTTGCGCATAGAAGGTTTCTTTATGACGGATACAGATGAGATGCTCGGTAAGCAAACAAGTGCATTATCTATTGATTTCAAAAAGAGTGATGAGGTGGTCAGTCCTCAACCGCTATCTGTCCTGATACCTCATCGAGATTGTCTTAAGATGGTGGTGGCAGAGATACAGTTCTTCTACCCGATTAATAACAATCCTAATCAACTGACACTGTATAACACTAAGGCTTTTAATCCTAGTGTGGTGGTGTATGTGGGGAGGTGATTATTGAATGAAAATTTACTGTATATTTATGGTAATTGTTTTGATAATAAATGGTTTATTAGAATAGTACCTAAAAATAAAAGAGTAAGTCATGAATAGACTAATAGTTATACTGATACTAGTTTTCAGCTTGAATGCTTGTGGACAACAGCCAAATAAGGCTCAAGATAAATTGAATCCAAGCTTTGTAGAGAAGACAAAAGAGCTGTTTAAACAAGTAAAAGTATATGACGAAGAGCTAGAGTACACTCTTGAGGTTAAAGAATCACATGGTTGTACTTATGAAGTATTAGTGAGTGGTTTTCCTGTTTTGAGTCATTATGTATCAGGAGATTTCACTGGTAATATTCCTATTAATCAAGCTATAGTAAAGAGTGGTGTACAGCAAGTAGAATTAATAGTCACTCCATCTGTAGATGTAAACTATGTTAGTGAGAAGAGCTTAGATCTAAGTAAGGCTAAATTTGATTTTAGTATTGTCTGTCAAAATAAGAATAGAGAATCTACTACTGTTCATACCTATTCTTTACCCAAAGATGAAAGCTCTTTAATGGCATTTGAAGACAATTTTGTTTTTGATGCTCCTTATGTTTATTACGAACACGATGTACAACATTGGATGAATAGTGTTGATCTTCAGACAGAGGATAGGGTTAAGTTATTAAAGGAGGTAGAAATGTTTTATAACGAGACTATAGAATTTCTTAATAAAGCGGAAGCGGAGCATTTGGCGCGTATTGCCTATCAAAGCCAGCTGGATTATCATCGCTATTCTTATCTAAAAAGTGGTAGTTATGCTAATTTCTTAATTGATTTTTGGAAAAATAGCTATAAAACCAAAGAGATAGAGCCTTTAAAAGATTATGAAATGAGGTTCTATGCCAATGGTCGTATAGTAAAGTTAGTAAGGATAGATAAGGAGAATTATAATAAATCGCCCTTGATACTGGTAACTCGTCAAGGTGGTGGAACTAGTTTTTATGAGATTAATTTGCATAGACCGAAAGAAGGAGGTGCTTTAGAAGTGATTAGATGATAAGAAAAATAGAAGGTTTTTAAATATGAAGAAGTTAAATTACTTTGTTTGTGCAAATAGGGGATATTATATTGAGTTAGATTGGAGCTGGGAAGTAAGCTATAGTTTTAAAGATTTTGAATCAGGTTTAATATATGTACATACAGTAGATCAAAATGAAGATAGATGGGTATCTGGTGCAGGTATGATTAGACAACCATAAAAGAGTTATATCCTTGAACCAGAGTATGGTAAAATAATGACATATAAAGAATGGAAGGCTTTCTTTAATTATGATATGCAAACTATTTATACTGAAGACGGGATGTTTAAATACACAAGACAGCGTAAATATGATGATAAAGTAGATTGTGATTATATAGATGAAACGTTAGTCTTTTTAAAAGGAGATCATATAACTACAAGTCAAGGTGTTGCTTTTTATGGAGAAAAAAAGGATACTTTATTGGTCGCAGACGGTAGTTAAAACTATGCACTTTAGTGCATTTAGCTTTCAGCTTCTAAAAACCTTTCACAATATTGGTTGTTGTTACTTGTGAATTGGTTATCTAGTGCATTTTGAAACTAAGATATTTTAAAAGTTAGTTTTAAGTAAAACTACTAAGTTCTGTATTTCCACACAGGCAGACTTTAGTCTGCTTTAACAAACTATGGACTTTCAGTCCATAGTGGTTTATTAGAAAGTACAATTAAAGAAATAGAGGAACGAATTAGAATTAAACAGGAGTATGCTAATAGACCATCTATAGTTGATTTTAGTAAGGGATATTAGGATAAGTTAGAGGATTATGACATATTATTTGCTTATTATAAGCAGACTAATGTTGTTCTGAATATTTTTGATAAGGGCGTTTATAAGGTTTATGAATTAAATAAATCGAAACAATTTGATTTTAGAGAGTTAGTGAGAGCTGGAACAATAAGTCCTATTATTGAATTTTCAAGTATTAAGAACTTATGGGAATCTTTTGTACAAGATGAAGATTGGTACCTAAAGTATATTCGATGTTATAATATTAAAACAAGTCCATTTGCTTTAGCGAGTGTTGTGTTGGGGACTATAAATGAACTACATAGGCAACAAAGTTTTACCTTTAAAGAATATGAACAAATAAACAGTTGGATAAATTTAGTTTATAGTGATGAATATAGAGGAGAAGAAATAAAACAGTGGTGCTCTAACTGTCATAGTTTAGTTAAGTTTTATAGTAGGTATCCTAAACATATCTGTAGAGAATGTTCAGATAAAAAGATGTATGATAAGGATGGATTACTTTTAGACATTGTTTATTTAGGATATGATGGAATAGAAGTAAAACATTTAAAGAGTAATAATGTAGTTGAGAAAACAGAGACTACTTTTTATTTTGATGATTGTCATTTAGATGGAAAAATATTTACAGCACAGCCTGCTAGATTTGGAGGTATAGTTTTTCAATTGAGAGAAGACTCAATATGAAGTTGCTTTGGCTTAAAACTGCAGAAGAGTAATATACAAGAGACTTATGACTGCGGTTATAGGTCTTTTTTTATGGATATTATCGTTTAAAGACGATAAAGAATAAGGCTACCTGTATGGCTAGGATGGCATAAAACTTTAGTTTAAAAGAGTCTTTAGAGATTTTATGTCTAAGTTTCTTCATCGCAATCCATGCACCTAGTGTTCCTCCAAAAAAGCAAAGAGACAGGAGGTTCTTCTCAGAAACACGTCTTTTGTTTTTAATCGCTTGTTCTTTGTCAAAGGCAAACATGGAGA
Source organism: Myroides odoratimimus (assembly GCF_001485415.1). Lineage (GTDB taxonomy): Bacteria > Bacteroidota > Bacteroidia > Flavobacteriales > Flavobacteriaceae > Flavobacterium > Flavobacterium odoratimimum. The sequence continues at coordinate 73,546 of NZ_BCMQ01000002.1, read as the reverse complement.
AAGCTAAATAGTTTATTATAAGTAGATATAGGAATAAAAACTTCATGAGATTTATTTATTGTGACAAAGGTAGTATTTTAGCTATTCTTAAAATAATAAAATATGACGTTGATAGAGTTTATTCAACAGGCTGTGAGTGCTAGTGCAAAAAGTATAGAGAATACGCTGTCTCTGTTAGGAGAGGGATGTACTATACCGTTTATCGCTAGATATAGAAAAGATAGAACTGGTAATCTAGATGAGGTGATTATCGAAAAAATAGCAAAGTATAGCGAGCTGTACGAAGGGATAGTGAAGAGAAAGGAGTCTATATTAGGTTCTATAGAAGAACAGGGGAAGCTAACAGATGAATTGCGCAATAAGATTACAAATAGCTTTGATCTAATAGAGATAGAGGATTTATACTTGCCCTATAAGAAGACTCGTAAGACGAAGGCTGATACGGCTAGAGAGAATGGTTTAGAACCATTGGCTAAAGTGATTATGGCTCAGAATGCTCATGATATAGAGTCTATCGCTGCTAAATATCTTAATGATAAGGTAGGAAGTGAAGAAGAGGCTATACAGGGGGCATCTGATATCATTGCTGAATGGATTAATGAAAATATGTATGTGAGAAAATCACTGAGAAGAAAGTTCCAACGCAGTGGGGTGATCAGTACTAAGGTAGTAAAGGCAAAAAAAGAAGAAGAGCATGCGCAGAAGTTTGAGCAATATTTTGATTGGGCAGAACCTGTGTATAAGATACCTGCACATCGATTATTAGCTATTCTAAGAGCAGAGAAAGAAGGTTTTATCAAGTTTAATGTAGGTATTGATAAGAGTGAGGCTATTAGCTTCATAGAAGATAATGTAGTTAAAGGTAAGAATGAGTGTGGTAAGATAGTAGAGAAGGCAGTAGCGGATAGTTATAAACGTCTGTTAGAACCTGCATTGTCTAATGAGGCCTTGGTAGAAGCGAAGGAGAAGGCAGATTTAAACTCTATACAGGTATTTGCGGATAACCTTACTCAGTTGTTATTAGGTTCGCCATTAGGAGAGAAACGCATATTAGCTATCGACCCAGGGTTTAAGACTGGGTGTAAGGTGGTTTGTTTAGATGAGCAAGGTGATTTGTTATACAACGAGACTATATTTCCTCATGCTCCTCAGAAGGATACTACTATGGCGATGAAGAAGATTCGCTCTATGGTCAATGCATACAATGTAGAAGCTATCGCTATCGGTAATGGTACAGCCTCTAGAGAGACGGAGTTCTTTATTAAGAAAATAGCTTTTGATAAGCCTGTACAAGTATTCGTAGTGAATGAGGCTGGAGCATCTGTGTACTCTGCGTCTAAGATAGCGAGAGAAGAGTTTCCTACTTATGATGTGACAGTGAGAGGTGCTGTGTCTATCGGGCGTCGTCTGTCTGATCCATTAGCAGAGCTAGTGAAGATAGATCCTAAGTCTATCGGAGTAGGACAGTATCAGCACGATGTAGATCAGTCTATGCTTAAAAAAGAGCTAGATAATGTGGTGATGAAGTGTGTGAACTCAGTAGGAGTTAACCTAAATACTGCTAGTAAATCGTTATTGAGCTATGTGTCTGGGATAGGTGAGAAGATGGCTGAGAATATAGTGCAATACAGAACTGAGAATGGACCATTTGAGAGCAGAACAGAACTTAAGAAAGTACCTCGACTAGGAGATAAAGCCTTCCAACAGGCAGCTGCATTTGTGCGTATTAAGAACGCTAAGAATCCATTAGACGACTCTGCTGTACATCCAGAGGCTTATGGTGTAGTAGAGAAGATCGCTAAAGATATGAAGGTGTCTATAGGGGATATGATCTCTAATAAAGAGCTTATCGCTAAAGTAGATGCTAATAAATATACTACGGGTGAGGTAGGAGCATTAGCGCTTCAAGATATCTTAAAAGAATTAGAGAAGCCTGGTCTAGATCCTAGACGTAGTGCTAAGGTATTTGAGTTTGATCCTAGTGTGAAACAAATTACAGACTTAAAAATAGGTCAAGTATTACCTGGTATTATCAATAATATTACCAACTTTGGTTGTTTCGTTGATGTAGGGATTAAGGAGAGTGGTCTAGTGCATATCTCTCAACTTAAGGCAGGCTTTGTATCAGACGTGAATGAAGTAGTGAAGTTACACCAGCATGTACAAGTGAAGGTGACGGATGTAGATGTTGCTAAAAAGAGAATACAGCTGTCTATGATATTAGATTAAACCTAGATTCCGCATTCGCTTAATACTACGATAAATACTACTTCACATCTCTTTCATTTCTTCTAAAACTATACTATAGTATGCTTTTTTGATAAGTTGAGAGCTGTTTTTGTAGAATTTACTCTATCGCGTATTCTAGGCTGAAAAAATAAATAAAAAAACATTTCTAAATCTTGTTTTTGGCACGATACTTGTTTTTAAATTGGTACTTGAGTTTGAAAACAATAATGTTGTTATTGAAAAAGAAAACAAGCAGGTAAGTAGTGTTTTTATTATGTTTTATAAGTGAAGTGCCTATCTTTTATTGTCAAGATAGGTACTTTTTTTTGAGCTATAGTGATGTATAGAAACAAAAAAAGCGTTATACGGCAAGCCATATAACGCGTAAAATATATAAGTTTAGAACAGAATTATTCTGTCTTAGAGTTATCTTGTGTATTCTCTTTTTTAGTTGTCTGTTGAGCGTTTTCGTCTCTAGTAGCATCTTTAAATTCTTTGATACCAGAACCAAGTCCTCTCATTAATTCAGGGATTTTTTTACCTCCGAATAACAATAGAATGATAGCTACAATAACTATAATTTGCCATGGCCCAACCATTCCTAAAAATATGTGTAATGAGTTCATAATAATCTTTTTGAAACATTAAGTAGCGACAAATATAGTAAGAAAAATGTAAAACGTTTATTCGTAATAGGTTTTATTTAACTTTTAACGTTTATGTAGTAAGGAATTTTCTTTTAAACTGTGAATATTTAGGTAAAGTGATAGAGTCAAATTTTATAATTATTATATTTGTGTAGTAAAATAGGTACAGATGTTAGGAAAGGGACATAAAAGAAAAAAGTGGAAAAATACACTTTTAAGTAAATACCGTATTGTTATCGTTAATGATAAGACGTTCGAAGATGTAAAGTCTTTTAAGCTTAATTTACTTAATGTTTTTGGTGCCAGTACTACATTGGTATTTTTATTTATTCTATCAACTGTTTTGATGTTGGTATTAACTCCGTTAAAGGAATATATACCTGGGTATTCTTCTGCTGAGCTAAAACAAAAGGCAGTCGAATTAGCTCTGAAAGTAGATTCGCTAGAGAATGAGTCTAGACAGAATCAACAGTATCTAAGTGCAATCAAAAGTGCCTTGTTAGGAGAAATACAGGTGACAGAGGCTAGTATAGACTCTTTAAAGTTAACTCAGAAACCATTAAATCAAATCGAGCATAAAGATCCTAGTGAAACAGATATGAAGCTAAGAGAAATGGTTCGACTAGAGGATAAGTATAATCTCTTCGAAGAGAGTAAACCTAAAGTTAGCCAAGTCCTGTTTAGCCCAATTAATGCAGAAATAGTTAGAAAATACGATAGTAGAGCAATGCACTTCGGTGTGGACTTTAGAGCCCCTGCTAATACACCTGTAAAAGCGATTAGTAAAGGCACAGTGTTATTCGTAGACTGGACTATAAAAGATGGTTATACAATCATCTTGCTACACGATGAAGGTTTAATATCTGTATATAAACACTTAACTTCTCTTACTAAAGGAGAATATGAAAGTGTAAGGTCAGGAGAAGTAATCGGTCTTTTTGATGGAAGTAGTGAGGCTACCGCATTAAATGCTTCTACAAAATACTTCCACTTCGAATTATGGAAAGATGCCTATCCATTAGATAGCTCATTATTTATAGATTTAGAATAAGAGAATATGTCAATAAAATCATTTGGGGCTAAAGTATTTGCTTCAATTATACATAAGAAAACACAGAAGTGGGTCAATGATCCTATTAATACGCAAAAGAAGGTTTTTGAACAATTGTTAGAGGATGCTAAGCATACGGCATTTGGAAAAGACCATAATTTTGCTTATATTAATAGCTACGAAGATTTCGTAAAACATGTACCCATCAGAGATTATGAAGGATTAAGACCTTATGTAGATAGAGTAGTAGCTGGTGAGAGTGATGTGTTGTGGAAAGGTAAACCTTTATATTTCGCAAAGACTTCGGGTACAACTTCGGGGGCTAAGTATATCCCATTAACCAAAGAGTCTATGCCGTATCATATAGAAGCTGCTCGTAATGCAATATTAGCTTATGTATATGAGACAGGTAAAGCGGACTTCGTAAATGGTAAAATGATCTTCTTACAAGGGAGCCCTATACTAGATGAGAAAAATGGTATAAAATTAGGTAGATTATCAGGGATAGTAGCTCACTATGTTCCTGCTTATTTACAGAAGAATAGACTGCCTAGTCTAGAAACAAACTGTATAGAGGACTGGGAGACTAAAGTAGATGCTATCGTGGAAGAGACAGTAGATCAGAATATGAGTGTGATCTCTGGTATTCCGAGCTGGGTACAGATGTACTTCGAAAAACTAAAGGAGAAAAAAGGTAAACCTGTAGGGGATATATTTCCTAACTTTAATTTGTTCATTTATGGAGGTGTAAACTATGAGCCTTATAGAGGTAAATTTGAACAAATGATCGGACGTAAGGTACCATCTATAGAGTTGTTCCCTGCTTCTGAAGGATTCTTCGCTTATCAAGATACACAGACAGAGAAAGGGATGTTATTGTTGCTAAATGCAGGTATCTTCTATGAGTTTATAAAAGTAGAGGAGTTCTTTAATGAGAATGCTAGAAGATATACGATAGGAGAGGTAGAGCTAGGTGTGAATTATGTATTAATTATCTCTACCAACGCTGGACTATGGGGATATAATATCGGTGATACGGTACAGTTCGTTAACCTGAAACCTTATAGAGTAGTGGTATCTGGGCGTATAAAGCATTTTATCTCTGCATTCGGAGAACATGTGATCGGTAAGGAGGTAGAGTCTGCTATACAAGAAGCTATGGAGGGTACGTCAGTAACGGTTAATGAGTTTACTGTAGCACCACAGATTAGTCCAGAAGAGGGATTGCCTTACCATGAATGGTTGATAGAGTTCGGCAATGAACCTGAGGATTTAGAAGCTTTTGCTTTAAAGATAGATAATGCTCTAAGAAAGCAGAATATGTATTATGATGATCTAATTGTAGGAAAGGTGTTGAAGACATTAGTCATCTCTAAAGTAAAACAAGAAGGCTTTAATAATTATATGAAAAGTATAGGAAAGCTAGGAGGGCAAAATAAGTTGCCTAGATTAAGCAATGATAGAATCATCGCTGATCAATTAAAATTATATTAGTAAAAAGAAATAATAAGACGTAAAAAGGAGAAGTATATGAAAGAGATAAAGAATATATCTAGAACGAGAGCGCAAGTGTCGTCTGCAGCTGTGGAGCGTATGTATATTACAATGCGCCATTTGTTTAACAGAGGTTTTTATAAACCGATGGGAGTGTCAGGAGATACATTAAGAGAAGCGCTATTAGAATTGCGTCCAGAAATATATGGTACTATCGCAGAAGAAAAAGTAGAGTTAAACGGATTGTTATATGTTATCGAACGCCTTCCGATTGGAATAGAGGAGTGTCGTTATATTAACTTGACATCTGATGAGGGGTATTCATTCTCTCACTTTACAGCTATAGTACCACCTAAGAGAAGAAGAAACTGTTATCGAATAGATGAGGAACAGATGAATATCGAGATCACTAGAGGTAGATCTGATATCTATGATGTTTTGACTCACTTGACATTTATATTCATCGAATCGCATAAAATTAAAGATCGTGTATTGATAGGAGAAGATGGTAAGGTAACTCGCGATTGGAAAAAGATAGAAACTGCAGCTAAAAAAGAAGAGTTTTTAGAATTAGAGGAGAAAGAGGTAATCATGTCTCACCTAGCTAATGTATTAGGACGTTCTTTTGCTGAGGTTCTAGATGTATATGAGAAATTCGCTATTCCTGAGAATCCAGACCGTTTCTTAGACGTGATTTACTGGTTAGGAAAGTTAGCGATAGAAGAGGATGTGTATAACGATAAACGTACAATCACTTTTAGCCCACTACTTAGAGAACGTCTAGGACACCATATCTATGGAGAAATGTGGTCTGATAGAATTAAAGAGGTGCTCACAGCTAAAGGATTATTAGAACGTCCAATCCATATCATCAGTGCGAATATGCACAGTGTTATGAATTCTATCTTTGCTCCTTCAGTTGTAAAGAGTGAAGTAGAGGTAAGTTCTGAGCTAGAGGTATACGAAGAGCTTAGCAAGCCTGAGAACAAACACCTTAGAGATTTGGTTAATGAACGCGCTGAAAATGAAGGAATGACTTTCTTAAGAGATGAGTCAGGAACGAACATTGACGTACAAATCTTCGATACTGCTAAGATAGATTTCGCTACTACAAACTTTAAGGCTCAGCAAATAGAAGGAGAGTATCCTGTGATTATCGTTATGGATTACGCTTTCGGTGAGCAGGCTTATGAGACGATTGATGAGCTTTTAAAGCCTTATAAAAAGACAACGATGATAGATGTGGAATCTGTATCTATCATGGGTAAAGCAGGTATCTTAGTGGGAGGTAAAGGAGATATCATGATTCCATTCGCTCATATTAATGAGGGAACAGGGGATAATTATCCTTTTGACAATGAATTGACAGTAGATATGTTTAAGAATGATGATATCCCTGTATTTGGAGGAACAATGGTAACTGTATTAGGGACATCACTTCAAAATAAGGATTTATTAAAGTTCTTCCACGATTCTACATGGGGTGTAATCGGTCTAGAGATGGAAGGTGCTCACTACCAAAAAGCAATACAGTCTGCTTCTAAGATCAGAAAAAGTATTAATCCTGATGTGAAAGTAAGATATGCTTACTATGCTTCTGATAACCCATTAGAGACAGGTAGTACATTAGCTTCAGGAGGGTTAGGTACAACAGGAGTAAAGCCTACTTACTTAATTACCATTAAAATACTAGAGCAGATATTTAATATTAAGTAATTAAATTCTAAATAGTTTAAGATAAATGAGCCATCACAGAATATATGTGGTGGCTTTTTATTTTGATTTATATGTTAAATTGTGAATTTAAGTGTAATTTTATAGTCTTAGAATTTAGTTGAAAAGATGAAGGTATTTACTACTCCTATACAAGATTGTGTTATCATAGAACCAAAGGTATTCTTCGATGAGCGAGGATATTTCTTAGAGAGCTTTAATGAGGCTGTTTTTGCGAAAGAAACAGGGTTAGCTGTACGTTTTATTCAAGACAACCAATCTAAGTCTTCTAAGGGCGTTCTAAGAGGGCTTCATTACCAAAGAGGAGCTTATCAGCAAGCTAAGCTAGTAAGAGTATTACAAGGTGAGGTATTAGATGTAGTAGTGGATCTTCGCAAGGACTCTAGTACATATGGACAGCAGTTCACTCAAGTGCTATCAGCAGATAATTTTAAACAGGTGTTTATCCCTAGAGGGTGCGCGCATGGTTTTTTAGTAAAGAGTGAGACGGCAATATTCGCTTATAAGTGCGATAACGTTTATAATAAAGAATCTGAAGGGGGTATCATCTATAATGATCCAAGTTTAGGGATTGATTGGGAGTTTAATCTTGATGAGGTTATCGTTTCTGATAAAGATAAGGTATTACCATTATTCGAAAATGCTTTACCTATATGATCAAGATATTAGTTACAGGGGCTAAAGGACAAGTAGGACAATGCTTACAATCTATAAGTCATGAATATGATGGAGTGGAATTCTTTTTCTTTGATTCTAGTCAGTTAGATATAACGAATGAAGTTTCGATAGATGAGGTTTTCAGTAAAGTGTACCCTGATTATTGTTTTAATTTAGCTGCTTATACTGCTGTAGATAGAGCAGAGGATGAGGAAGAATTAGCGTATAAAGTAAATGCTGAAGGAGTAATGCACTTAACAAGAGCATGTAATCAATACAATACTACGTTAGTGCACCTGTCTACTGACTTTGTATTTGATGGTCATAAACAGACTCCTTATACTGTCTCTGATATCCCAAATCCTATTAATGTGTATGGTGCTTCTAAATTAAAGGGAGAATTATACATAAAAGCGAATATGAAGCGTTACTATATCGTGCGTACTTCATGGGTGTACTCTGATTATGGTCATAATTTTAAGAAGACGATGTTGAGATTAGCAGAGACTAAAAGTGAAGTAAGTGTTGTAATGGATCAAATAGGTTGTCCTACTCATGCAATAGAATTATGTCATTTTTTAATGTCTCTGATGCAAGGAAATCATGATTATGGGGTTTATCATTATAGAGGCGATGTAATTTGCTCTTGGTATGACTTTGCGGTATCCATATTTAAAGAGAATAATATTAATATAAAAGTGAATCCAATCACTACTGAGGAATATCCTACTAGGGCTAGTAGACCGAGGTATAGTGTGTTGGGTATGTAGATATGAAGGATTTTTATTTTATTTTATTAATAACTCTTTTGTTTTATTCATGTAAAAGAGATGTTACAGTGAGTACTTATATTAGTACCGAAAATAATGTTTTTAATGTTGAAGATACAGTTAAAGTAGGATTCAATGCAGTTGATTTTTTAGACAAAAAGGTTTTTAATAATGATAGTCTGTACCCTAAGTTTCCCTTTTCTGGTTCAAATATAGCTATGTATGATAATTTAGAAAGATCTGAAGCAGAAATTCCTCTAATTTATTATAATAGCGGGCATCACTATTATCCAATTACTTTTTGTCAAGTGGCTTTAGCATATCATGCTAATTTTTTAGAAACTAAATCAGAGAATAGTAAAGAAGAGTTTTTAAAAATATCTTCACATATCTTAAACGAGGCAGTTTTGATAGAAGACTTTGCGGTTTTACAGACGGAACTACAAGTTGAAAACTATCGACTACCTTCTAAATGGGCATCAGCTATGTCACAAGGATACGCTGTAGTAATTATGTTACAAGCTTATAATTTAACGAGAGATAATAGATATTTAGATATGTCCAATAAGTTCTTGAAATCATTTGATTATTCAATAGATAAAGGAGGAGTTTTAAATTTTTGGGATGGTTATCCTTTTTATGAAGAATATGCAGATCCTAAATCACATGTTTTGAATGGGTATATGTTTTCGCTAGCAGGATTGTATTATAGTTATCGAGTTACAGGTAATAATGATGCAAAACGTCTTTTTGATCAAGGTATAAATACTTTAAAAGCAAAAATTCATGTGTATGATTCTTTCTTTACTTCAAATTACAATAAATTTCGAGTAGAAGAAATGAAGAATGAGACATATGCTTCAGCAATTAATGAAGATCCAGATCATTATCATGAATTAGAGATTTATCAACTTTTGACTCTATATTATTGGACTAATGAATCAATATTACGAGAATATGCACATAAGTTTATTAAGTATGATACTGGAAAAATTGATAGTTATTATGATTTCGATAAATTTAAGAAAGTAACTTCTTTAAAATTACAAGAAAATATAGATGTGTTAACTGATGAGTTGTGGAGTTGGGGGAATTTTTGGAGTACAAAAAATAAAGATAATGAACTAATAATAGAGTTTGATAAGTATCGAAGAAATATAGAAGGTATTGTTTTTTATAGCCCTACTGAAGAATCTTTACCACACAATTATTCTATTTATGTGTGGGAAAAAGATAATTGGGAAAAAATATATACCAATAAAGATATCTATAATAAAAATAGAAAGTATTATAAAACAGGAGGATTCGATACATTTATTGATATAAACTACTTTCCTGTATCATTTGCTACCAATAAGTTAAAGATAAGTTTCGATGTTGGTAGTAGAGGAAACGTGAGCTTGAGAGAAATAAATGTGTTATTTGACCAAGATGATAAAGTAGAGTATATTTTAAATTCTATTAGAAAAAATGTAATTGATTGATGAATAAGGAATTTATAAAAAATATTATTATTAATAATTTATCATTAGGATTACAGTTTGGATCAAGATGGTTACTTAGTATTGTTTTATTGTCAAAATTAGGAATTATCCCTTTTGGAATTTTTTCATTTATTTACTCGTTGGCTAATATTTTGGTATCAGTTCTACCCTTCGGTAGTCAGTTTTATTTAATAAAAGAAACAAACATAGATAAGGATAATAGTAAAGAGTTACAGGCATCAGTTCTTATACTTACTATATTATCATTTTTAGTATTTGGAGTAATTTTGATTTTAGATTTTCTAGGAGTTAATAGTTATGGTTATGTAATATATTTAGGTTGGATTTTAGGAGTAGTTTTTAGTATTAATAATATTCTTTTTTCTTATTTAAAAGGAATAGGGCAGTTTGGCTTTGAATTAAAGATAAATGTTGTTTTTTCTTTATTAATTTTTGCTCTAATGGGGTATGTAATTTATATTGAAACATTAGAAATCAATACAATTTTTTACTTATTGATTTTATTTAATCTATTAACGACAGCTACTTTTCTTAATTTATCTAAAGGTATTTCTTTGTTTAAAGATATTACAGTTCTTCTAACTAAAAAACAGTTGTTACTTGTTTGGAAAGCGAGACAGTATTATGGATTACAGGATATAGTTACAGCTTCTTTTGTTCAGGGAGGAATGTTACTATTGCCACTTTTAGTTCAAGGAGATATTTATGGAACGTATAGAGGGTTGTTATTAATTGTGGCTCCATTTGCTCTATTAAATCTTGCGTTTTCACAAGTATTATTAAATCAAATAAAAAATGTTTCTGTTGAAGAAAAAGGAATAGTATTTCATTCTCTGCAAAAAATAGCTATTCCTATTCTAGTATTGATTTTAGGAGTAATGTATGTTTTTAGAGAATTTGTTTTAGAAAAAATAGCCAAGTTAGCTTTAACAGAAACAATTAATCAAGCGTATATCGGTGTGTTAGGGATTATATTTTTCAGTTTTGTTTATTCAGGGTACGAAATGTTATTAGTAGCTTTAAATAAACAGAAAATACGTTTTTTAATTATGGTTATTGGGGCTGTAGTTAATTTAATAACCATATTCACATTGTTACCCAAATATGGAGTAGTGGGAGCTATAGGAACTAATTTGATTTCAACATTTATTGTTTTTGCTTTAATTCTGTGGAGTGGGGAGAAACAATTAAAAAAATATTAAATTATGTGTGGAATTTTAGGAAGTATAAATTTACCATTTGGTGAAGCAACATTAAATACAATATATCATAGAGGTCCAGATAGTGGAGCTATTGAAAGTTTTGATATAGAGAATAGTACTGTTTTTTTAGGACATAGACGATTAGCCATTGTTGAACTAACAGAAGCAGGATATCAACCTATGACATCTATAGATCAAAATTTTGTAATTGTTTTTAACGGTGAGATATACAATCATTTAGAGCTTCGAAAGAAATTGCCTGAGATTAGTTTTAAAGGAAATTCTGATACTGAAACTATTCTTTACTATTTAGCTAAATTTGGTATTGAGGCGATAAAGGATTTTAATGGAATATTTAGTTTTTGTTTGCTAGATAAAAAGAGTCAAAAAGTGTATTTGGTTCGCGATCACTTTGGTGTTAAACCCTTATACTATTTATTAGAAGAATCTAATAAATTACTCTTCTCTTCAGAGATTAGACCTTTAAGATATTACAAGGGAAAATTAGAGATAGATCAAGAGAATGTAGCTGAGTTATTGAAACTTAGATATAATCCTTCGCCAGATACTATTTATCAAGGTATTTTAAAAGTGCGTCCTGGACATATTCTAGAGTATGACTTAGAGAAGAGCTCTATTGATATTTATAGTTATATAAACCCAGTTGCAATAGTTAAGAATTATAGCTTTAATAAGGCAGTAGGTAAATATGGTCAACTTTTTGAAGATGCTGTTAAGAGACAATTAATGTCTGATGTAGAAGTAGGTACTTTACTAAGTGGAGGAATAGACTCTGCTTTAGTTACTTATTTTGCTCAGAAACATTCTGATAATAGGCTTAAAACATATACAGTAGGGTTTGAAGAGAATGAATTTGCTAATGAAATAGAAGATGCTCAAAGGTCTGCTGATTTCTTAAAGACAGATCATCATAATATTATTATATCAGCTAGTAATTTTAAAGAGATTTTTGAAGAGACATGTCGTATTGTTGAAGAACCCTTAGGAACAACTTCAATATTACCAATGTTCTATTTAAATGAGGCTGTAAGTAAAGATTTAAAAGTAGTTTTAACAGGGCAGGGAGCAGATGAACCACTTGGTGGATATACTCGCTATAAAGGAGAAATCTTAGCAGATAAGTTTCCTTCTTTTATGTTTCAATTAATGAAGCCGATTGCTAATTACAGTAAAAAAGAGAGATGGATTAGAGCTGCTCAATCATTGTCTATTAAGAATGATGTAAAGCGTTGGGAAAACATCTATGCCCTATTTACAGATACCGAAATCAATACACTTATAAATCATAGTGATTATAAAAGCTATGATAGAATCTGTTATTACTATGAATTATTAAAGTGTAAAGACAAGAAAGGTGTTGAAGGAATGATGGCGGTTGATTTGAGAATGAATTTAGCAGATGATCTCTTAATGTATACAGATAAAGTTTCCATGAATTTTACAATAGAAACAAGGGTTCCAATGTTAGATGTTGAATTAATTAAGTTTTTAGAATCTTTACCATATGATTTTAAAATAGCTGATGGAAAAACAAAAAGAATACATAGAGCATTTGCAGAAGAAATTTTACCTACGGAAATAATTAATAGACCTAAGAAAGGTTTTATGTCTCCAACTGAAAAGTGGTTTAGAGAGGATTTAGGCGAGTATTATATACAAATGATTAAAGAAAGTGATAGTCCTTATTTTGAATTGTTTAATAAAAAGGCTGTATTGGATATTTTTGAACAACACAAAAAAGGCTTTAATAGAGAAAAACAGATTTTTACATTACTATCGATTTATTACTTATTTAATAAATAATGAAAATTGCAATTATAACATCTAGATATCCTAAAGAAAATCAGCCATACAATCATATGTTTGTTCATGTTAGGGCATTGTATTTTAAATCTCAAGGAGTAGATGTGACTATTTTAGTACCAGCAAAGGAGAAAAGTATATATAATTATCAAGGGATTCATGTAATAGAGGATGTGTCAAGTGAAATAGCTAATGTATTAGGGAAGTATGATCTATTATATCTGCATTTACTTAATCAATATCCATTAAAGAATGGTGGCTTTAGTATATACAATGCTATTTTAAAGAATAAATATCCTGTAGCAATCTATATTCATGGAACAGATGTGTTAAAGTATCCTGAGTATTTGTATGATTTTACTTGGTCAATAAAAGGTATTGTGAAGTATCTATATATTAATACTTGGAATCATTTTTGGATGAAGCGCTTCTTAAGGCAAATAAGTTTATCAAATAGGTACTTAATTATGACGCCTTCACTATGGATGAAAAACCATACTGAGAAGATTCTTGCTATAAAGTTTGAAAAGTTTTATGCAGTTCCTAATGGGGTTGATACTGAGTTGTTTGATGTTCCGTTTAATTATCAAAATAGACATAAGATTATTACAATAAGACCTCTCTCTGATGTTAAATATGGAGTTGATATGTCTATAGAATTAATGAGATTTTTACCGGATATATTTACATTAGATATTTATGGTAAAGGTTTTTTGAAGTATAAATATGAACAGCTAATAAAGAAGTATAATCTAGAGAATAGAGTTAGGATAATAGACGATTTTATAGAGAGAAAAGATTTGCCTACGTTGTTTTCTAATTATGGTATTTTTAGCGCTTTTACTTTGTTTGATTCTCAAGGAGTTATTATGTGCGAAGCTATGGCAAGTAGATTGTTAACAATAAGTAATAATAATTCTGCAATAAGTGAATTTATTGAAGATAGAATAGGGGGTTTAATTGATGATGATCTAGAGAAACTTGCACAGAGAATCATTGAGATTACTAATGATTCTCATGTGATGGAGAATATAGTAAAAGAAGGTAGGAGTGGAATGACGAAAATTAATTGGCGAAAACAAGGTGAAAAAGAACTTTTCTTATTAAAACAAATTGTGACATGAAATTAATACATGATAATGTAAAAAAGCTAGATTTTATTATAGGATATTTATTGTTTCCATTATTGATTTTGGACATGATAAATGGTATATTACATGAGAATAAGATTGAGTTTATATTTTCTTTAAGTCAATTGTATAAGTCTATTCTTATTTTATTATTAAGTGTTAGGCTTATTTTATACCCTAAAGTGTTTCAAAAAATTTTATTATATACGCTTATCCTTTTTATTCCTTCAATCACTCAATTTTGTTTTTATAATTCAGACCTCAACCTCCTTTTTCAGGACACTATTAGAACTTCGAAGTATCTAATTATTATTATCTCCTTTTATTATTTTAAATATTATCTAGTTGATAATAATAGTTTTACTATTTTATGGAGGTGGATAAAATTTTCATTTTGGATTTTAGCATCCAATTTATTGAGTAAGTTGGTAGGTTTAGGTTATCCAATGTATGAGTTTGGTAATATCGGGACAAGAGGATATTTTATTGCAGGTAATGAAATATCAGCATTACTAATTGTTCTATCTGCTATCATAGGTTATTATTATTTGGTTGTTAAAAAGGACAAGTTAGCTTTTATTTTTTATGGAGCCTTTAGTTTTGTTTTAGGTTTATTGATTAGCTCTAAAACAGGGATGCTAGGAATTGTTCTTGTTTATATTGCAATTCTTTTAAGTGTTTATGATTTTTCTAAAAATATATCTAAAGCAACAATTGGTAAGGCATTATTAGGAATTAGTAGCATATTAATTATAATTGTTCTTTTTATAACAAATACATCAATATTTGATAGATATACTTTATTTTGGGATAAGTTAGATTTTGTAACTTTTGTTTTGTCAAGCAGGAATTTATATTTCCATGAGACTTGGTTGATTATACAAGAGAAATATAATCTAATTAATTATTTTATAGGAGTTGGGCCTACGCAATATTATGAATGGGCATCTAAATTTGTAGAAATAGATATGATAGATATTTTTTTCTCTTATGGTATAATGGGGGTTTTACTTTTTTTTCAATTTTATGGAAGTCTATTAAAAGAATCTATTTTGCTTAGTAAAAAGCAGGAATTCCCTTTTGGTCGAGTAACTTTAATTCTTTTATGTTTTTTACTTTTACTATCGTGCTTATCAGGACATATATTAAATTCAGGAATAGCTGGTGTGTATATAGGATTTGGGTTTGCTATAATGTTTAAAAAGATTTAAAATGGAAAGGAAATTAGTTTTATTAGGGACATCGTTATTTTGTTTTTTAATACCTATTTACACAAAGTTGGCTAATATAGGTTTAGGCTTATTAGTAGTCAGTGTATTATTCTATATTTATAAGAATCGAAAGAATTTAGAGATTTATGGATTAAAAATATATGTAAAAAATAGCTTTAAGACGACTGTTTTTATTTTTGTATTATTGATTTTAGGTTTACTTTATACAGAAGATCTGAAGAATTCAATAAAATTGATTGAGAGGTTTTCTTCTTATTTACTTATACCTATAATATTTAGTTTTTTTCCTTTAGTTTTTTTACAGAAGATTAAGGATGTTTCATTTAAGGCATTTGTTGGTGGAACGTTTGTATCTAGTTGTATATTGATATTAAATAATTTCTATAACTATTATTTATTTAAGGGGCAAAGTATAGTTTTAGAAAGAGATATTTTTAGTTATGATTTTACTTATCACGTATTTGCTTCTTTGCTTGACTTTCATCCAGTTTTCTATGGTTTCTATGTAGTATTTGCATTGGTAATTGTTTTAGAAAATAAAACTGTATTTCATAAAACTGTAAGAGTTCTATTAGTTTTTGTTTTAGTAATTTGTTTGTTGTTTTTAAATAGTAGAAGCCCTTTTTTACTATTAACATTATATATATTATTTTGTATAATAAGAGCATTTGTTTTATTTGTAAAGTATCGCAAAGGTGGGATACAACTATTGATAGTGGTCTCTTTGGTAATATTCTCTTCTTTGGGGCTGAATCAGGTTTTAAAAGGAACATATCTTTATGAAAGAATTTCAAGCCAAGTTGTATGGGAGCTAACTGAGAATAAGGGAACATCTTATAGTGGAGAGTTTAAAAATGATAGCAGATGGAGTAGATGGGAAGCTATTTTTTATAAAGGAATGGAACATCCTTTTGTAGGCTCTGGATCAGGAAGTGAAGATAGAATTTCACTGGAAGCTTATAAACAAGAAGGATTAATTTATGCAGTAAAAGAAAAGTACGGACCTCATAATCAGTATTTGTCTTTTTTTATTGAATATGGTTTAGTAGGAGTTGCTTTGTTTTTCTATTTTCTTGTAGTTAATGTAATACATAATATTAGAGCAAAAAATTTTACTTTCTTGTTTTTATTTGTAATTATAGGTGTTGGTTCTTTATTTGATTCTATTTTATATCGTAATATGGCTATTATATTTTTTAGTTTTTATGCAAGTATTTTTACATTAATTAATTTGAAAAATGAAAGAAGAAATTTTTGATATTTCCATTGATAATTTGTCTATGAATGAGACATTAGATGTTATTAATAAATCTATAGATACTAAAGAACCTATTATGCATATAGTGGTTAATGCTGCTAAACTTGTAAATATGCAAAGTGATATAGAGTTGTTTGATAGTATTAAGAATGCTGATCTAGTTAATGCTGACGGAATGGCTGTGGTATGGGCCTCTAAATTCTTAAAAAAATCATTGAAAGAACGAGTATCAGGAGTTGATTTGTTCGTCAAACTTGTAGAAAATGCTGCAAATAGAGGAGAATCAGTCTATTTGTTAGGTGCAAATGAAGAAGTTGTAAGTAAGGTAGCAGATAAGTTTAAAGAAAAATATGGTGATCAAGTTATAGGAGGGTATCGTAATGGATACTTTACAAAAGAAGAGGAACCCAGTATTGTACAAGATATTGTGAATAGTAAAGCTACTTATTTATTTGTAGCAATTAGCTCTCCAAAAAAAGAAATATTCTTGTCAACATACAAAGAGGAATTATCTTTAATAGGTTTTACTATGGGGGTAGGTGGAAGTTTTGATGTTGTTTCAGGAAAGGTAAAGCGCGCTCCTCTATGGGTTCAACAATGTGGAATGGAATGGTTTTATAGATTTCTTCAAGAACCTAAGAGAATGTGGAAAAGAAGCTTTATTACCAATGGTAAGTTTATTTTTTTAGTAGTTAAAGAGAAGTTTAGAAAAGGATGAAAAAAATATTAATAACAGGAGCAGCAGGTTTTTTAGGCTCGCATTTATGTGATCGTTTTATAGCTGAAGGTTTTCACGTAATAGGAATGGATAATCTAATCACAGGTGATTTAAAGAATATCCAACACCTATTTCAATTAGAGAACTTTGAGTTTTATCATCATGATGTAACGAAGTTTGTGCATATACCTGGAGAATTAGATTATATACTTCATTTCGCATCACCAGCGAGTCCGATAGATTATTTAAAGATACCTATTCAGACGCTAAAAGTAGGTTCATTAGGAACGCATAATCTACTTGGCTTAGCTCGTGTAAAAGGAGCACGTATTTTGATAGCATCTACATCAGAGATATATGGAGATCCATTAGTACATCCACAGACAGAAGAATATTACGGAAATGTAAATACGATAGGACCAAGAGGGGTATATGATGAAGCTAAACGATTCCAAGAATCTATTACTATGGCATATCATACATTTCATAATGTAGAAACAAGGATAGTACGTATTTTCAACACTTATGGCCCTCGTATGAGACTTAATGATGGACGTGTTATACCTGCATTTATTGGGCAAGCATTAAGAGGAGAAGATTTAACTGTCTTTGGTGATGGTAGTCAGACTAGATCTTTCTGTTATGTAGATGATCAAGTTGAAGGTATCTATAGATTACTGTTATCAGACTATCACCTACCAGTTAATATTGGAAATCCAGATGAGATTACAATATTAGACTTTGCTAAAGAGATTATTGCCCTTACTCAGTCAGAACAAAAGATTATTTATAAGGATTTACCAATAAATGACCCTTTACAACGTTGTCCTAGTATTGAGAAGGCTAAGAAAATATTAGGTTGGGAACCAAAAGTCGGTAGAAGTGAGGGTATGAAGTTGACGTATGAGTACTTTAAAGCTTATTCAAGTGAGGATTTATTAAGAGAAGAACATAAAGATTTTTCAAAGTATATATATTAGTGAGTAAAAATTCAGGTAGATATTCGTATTTAATTAGACCATTGACTATAGCTATTGATTTGTTTGTAATCAATACAATGGCAGCTTTATACTTCTCTAGTTTAAAAGGAGTATATCTATTTCATTTAGTCATTACTATTGGTTGGATTATTGCAGCATGGATGAGCGACTTCTATGGAGTCTTCCGCCATACACGAGTAGTTAAGATTGGAGAGAAAATAGTAAAGCAGTTTGTTCTGATCTTAGTATTGATTACCTCTTTTAACGGGATTGCAGCTAGGTTTGCAGAACCTTTAGATATATTCCTATACTGTGTATATGCTTTTGGGATTATTACAGGAGTGAAGTTTTTTATCTTTTTCTCTTTAAAGTATTTTCGAAAAGTACTAGGGGGGAACTCTAGAAATATCATTTTAATAGGAAAGAGTAAGGAAATATCTTTATTAAATAAACTGTTTATAAAGAGAGGAGATCTTGGATATAGAATAGTTGCTACTTATGATGATGTATTATGTTTAGAAAAAGTAGATGAGATAGAACAACTTATCTTGGAGAATAAGGTAGATGAGATTTATATACAGTTTTCAATAATCCAAGGGGAGGATTATCATAGATTGTTAGAGTTGGCAGATAATAATTTAGTAACATTAAAGTATGTACCTACCCAAAAACAGATTATTACACATAATCTGAAGGTAGACTATTATGACTTGATAGCTATTGTCCCTAGACGTGTTATTCCTTTGGATAAGCCCTATAATAAGTTATTAAAAAGGTTATTTGATATTGTATTCTCTTCTTTAGTGATTGTATTTGTGTTGTCTTGGTTATTTCCTTTACTCGCTATTTTGATTAAAAGAGAATCTAAAGGACCTGTATTCTTTAAACAAAAAAGAACTGGAGTCAATGATGAAGAGTTTGTATGTTATAAGTTCAGGTCTATGGCTGTTAATGATGATTGTGATCAGAAGCAAGCGACTAAGAATGATATGCGTGTAACTAAGATAGGAGCTTTTATTCGTAAAACTAGCTTAGATGAATTCCCTCAGTTTATCAATGTCTTTTTAGGAGATATGTCTATCGTAGGGCCTAGACCTCATATGGTGGTTCATACGAAGTTATATTCAAAGAGAGTAAACAAGTTTATGCTACGTCACCTTATCAAGCCTGGAATTACAGGGATGGCACAGACACATGGATATAGAGGAGAAATAGAAACAGATAGAGATATTATTAATCGATTCAAGTATGATTTGTTTTATTTAGAGAACTGGTCTATACTCTTAGATTTAAAGATTGTGTATCTTACTGTTTACAATGTTTTTAAAGGAGAAAAAAAAGCATATTAATAGGAAAGCATCTAAACTAAATTAGATGCTTTTTTCTTTAGAGTAACTTTCGTTATTGTGTTATTTATATTTATTTTTGGTGTTTAATAACAAACAACACAATTAATGAAAATTTTACTATTAGGTTCAGGAGGACGTGAGCACGCACTTGCTTGGAAAATGCTTCAAAGTTCTAAATGTGAAGAGTTATTCGTAGCACCAGGAAATGCTGGTACAGCGAAAATTGCTAAGAATATAGCGGTCAATCCAAATGATTTTGAAGCAGTAAAGAAGACTGTTCTAGAGCATAAGATTGATATGGTGGTAGTAGGACCTGAAGATCCTCTTGTAAAAGGAATTGTAGATTTCTTTAAAGGAGATGATCTAGTAAATCATATTCCTGTAATAGGACCTTCTATGAAAGGAGCACAATTAGAAGGAAGTAAAGACTTCGCTAAAGAGTTTTTATTTAAACATAATATACCGACAGCTGGTTATGCTACTTTCACAAAAGATACAGTAGAAGAAGGGAAGAAGTTCTTAGATACAGTAAAAGCTCCTTATGTATTGAAAGCAGATGGATTAGCAGCAGGTAAAGGAGTAGTTATTTTAGAAGACATCAATGAAGCTAAGGCGGAGTTAGAGAATATGTTAGTAGATGCTAAGTTTGGTGATGCTAGTTCTAAAGTAGTTATTGAAGAATTCTTGTCTGGTATAGAATTGAGTTGTTTTGTATTAACGGATGGTAAATCATATAAGTTATTACCAACTGCAAAAGACTACAAGAGAATAGGAGAAGGAGATAAAGGGTTAAATACAGGAGGTATGGGAGCAGTTTCTCCAGTTCCTTTTGCTACTGATGACTTTTTAAAGAAAGTAGAAGAGAGAGTAGTTATTCCTACTGTAAGAGGATTGCAAGAAGACAACTTAGACTTTAAAGGTTTCGTATTCATTGGATTGATTAAGGTTGGAGATGATCCATTCGTGATCGAGTATAATGTACGTATGGGAGATCCTGAGACAGAAGTGGTGATGCCTAGAGTGAAGACTGATTTAGTAGATCTTTTTGAAGCAGTGGCTAACGAAACACTTGATACAGTAGAGATAGAGTTAGATGAGCGCACAGCTACTACAGTAATGTTAGTATCGGGTGGTTATCCTGAAGAGTATGAGAAAGGAAAAGTAATTACAGGTATAGATGACGTAACAGACTCTATTGTATTCCATGCTGGAACAGCACTAAAAGATGGAGAAGTAGTGACTAATGGTGGTCGTGTATTAGCTGTTACATCTTATGGAAACAGTTACGATGAAGCATTAAAAAAATCTTATCAAAACATAGCTAAGCTAAATTTCGATAAGATTTATTACCGTTCAGATATAGGTTTCGATTTGTAAAAATCGAAACTATTTTAAAAATGAGTGGGCTGTAGTATCTTGGTCATCTTCATTATTTGCTTTGAAGATTTTTAGTTGTTTTAACCAAAAAGCAAAATAGTAGCAAGTAATAAGGATAAACGCCCAAGTAATAATATTTGCAGTCCACCAATTTGTTAATTCTAATTTTGCAAAAAGATCCATTGGAATAAATAGAACTTTTTCAAAAAGGAATCCTAATCCAAGAAAAAATGAAGTCATTGTACTTTATTTTAAATTAAATAAAATTATTTTATTA
Organism: Myroides odoratimimus; assembly: GCF_001485415.1. Classification (GTDB taxonomy): domain Bacteria; phylum Bacteroidota; class Bacteroidia; order Flavobacteriales; family Flavobacteriaceae; genus Flavobacterium; species Flavobacterium odoratimimum. The sequence goes on along the minus strand of NZ_BCMQ01000002.1, from coordinate 52,112 downwards.
ATCCGTTACTAAACTTATTCAACCGATAAAATGGAAGTATAGGCTTAATATGTACAAAAATATAAAATATATAAATGTTAGCAAGTATTTTTAGTAAAACAAAACCAATTAATTACATTATACTGACCATCTTAATTCTATTAATCAGTGTTTTGTACTTATTTATAGACCAAGATCAGTTGGTTTGGACTACTTATGAGTTTGGTAAAAGAACTGTTTTACTAGCTTTGCTAATGGTGATGATGTATTTATCACAGTTTATTGCTACTCGTAATCGATTAGTAAGGGACAATGCTTATGTACCTCTTTTATTCGTCTCTTTTTTAATGCTATTCCCTACTGTTTTAGTACATAGTAAGGTTATTATAGCCAACTACTTTATCATGTTGGCTCTGAGAAGAATATTCTCATTGCATTCATTGAAGCAGTCTAAGGAGAAGATGTTTGATACCTCTTTATGGATTTTTGTAGCAGGGTTATTTCACTTTTGGAGTGTATTATTTTTACTTCTATTGTTCTTTGCGATAACTTATTTTGGAGCAAAAGATTATAGAAACTGGTTTATCCCAATTATTGCTTTTTTCTGTGTTTCTATATTTTTAGAATTGTACTTAGTGATTACAGACGGTAGTTATTATGACTGGTTCTGGGAGAAGTGTAGAGTGAGCTTTGACTTTATGTATTTTGAAAACGTATATCAGAATATTGCTTTGGCAGTCTATGTACCTATTGCTTTACTATTCTTTGTTAGCCAAGCAGCGAGTATTTCTTCGAAGCCTTTTAATATGCAAAGCACCTATAAGAAAATACTGTTATCTTTCCTTATAGGCGTTGCTATTTATGTGATTTCTGCTGATAAAAACAACGGAACTTTAATATTTACTTTCTTCCCATTAGCTGTATTAGGAGCTAATTATATAGAAGATATTCCACAGAAGTGGAGAAGAGAAGCCATAGTATACAGCGTATTTGGACTAGGGGTATTCTTCTACTTCATGCAGTTAGTATTATAGTTTATGTCCGTATGCTAGATCTCCAGCATCACCTAGTCCTGGTACGATATAATTGTGATCATCTAATTTCTCATCTAGAGTAGCTACCCATAGATTTACATTATCAGGAAGGTTTTCTTCTAAGTATTGTACTCCTTCAGGAGCAGCGATAACTACAGCTATATGTAGTTCTTTTGGCTTTTCTTCAGCCATTAGCTTATTGATTACGGCTACTAGAGATTGTCCTGTAGCTAACATAGGGTCAATAAGGATCAATATTTTGTCCTGGAATGAAGGTGCCGCTTGATACTCAACTAAGATCTCACTAGCCTCACCGTGTTTTCCATGACGGCGATAAGCAGATACGAATCCATTCTCAGCGTTGTCAAAGAAGTTCATAAACCCTGTGTGTAGCGCTAATCCAGCACGTAGGATAGAACATAATACTACATTGTCTTCAATGCACGTTGTGTGTTTAACTCCTAGAGGAGTTTGTACAGCGATATCCTTATAAGGTAACTTCTTACTTAATTCATAAGACATAATCTCTCCGATTCGCTCGATATTTTTTCTAAATCGCATGCTATCTTTTTGGATATTAACGTCTCTAAGTTGTGCTAAAAAGTGGTTCAGGATACTGTTTTCTGCTGAAATATAATGAATTTTCATCTCGGTATAATTAGTACGATAAAGGTATAAAAACTATATTTGTAAATAAAATAATTAGTATGTTTTCAGAATTAGCATTTCCAATATTCGAAGAGAGTATTCGTGACTATCATAAATTTGATAATGTTGACCAGCCAATCAACAACCCATATCCAAAAGATGATATCAAACATTTATTGTATTTAAAGAACTGGATTGACACTGTTCAATGGCATTTCGAAGATATTATTCGCGATCCACAGATTGATCCTGTAGCTGCATTAGCATTGAAAAGAAGAATTGATGCTTCGAATCAAGAGCGTACAGATATGGTAGAATATATTGATAGCTATTTCTTACAAAAACATAAAGATGTACAAGTAAAGGCTACTGCTAAGATTAACTCTGAGAGTCCAGCTTGGGCTATTGACAGATTATCTATCTTAGCTCTTAAGATTTATCACATGAATGAAGAAGCTACTAGACCTGAAGCTACTCAAGATCACAGAGATAAATGTCAAGCTAAATTGGATGTACTTTTAGAACAAAAGAAAGACTTAACTACTGCTATCGATGATTTATTAAATGATATCGCTAACGGAGATAAGTATATGAAAGTATACAAGCAAATGAAAATGTACAATGATGAGGAATTAAACCCTGTATTGTACCAAAACAAGAAATAATCATATCTTTGATAAAAAAATATAGAAAGCGTGAGTATTCACGCTTTTCTTGTTCATAACCTAATTTAACTAGTTGTGGCACAGTTGAAACATATATTGGTATTTAGATTGTCTGCTATGGGGGATGTCGCTATGACAGTGCCTGTAGTGCGTGCTTTAGTAGCACAGCATCCAGATGTACGGGTGACTGTAGTATCTCGTCCTTTTTTCAAACCTTTTTTTAAAGATATAGACAGGGTTGATTTCTTTGCAGTTGACGTAAAGAAACGACACAAAGGATTCTTGGGTTTGATCAGATTATTTAGTGACTTAAAGAAGCTTAAGGTTGATTATTTTGCTGATTTTCACAATGTACTACGAGCACAGATTATCAGAAGCTTATTTAGTTTAAGTGGTACTAAAGTAGCTGCATTAGATAAAGGAAGAGAAGGAAAGAAAGAACTTACTCGAGCAGAGAACAAAGTCTTTAAACAGTTGCCTACGATGTTTTCTAATCATCAGAATACATTAGCTAAGCTTGGCTTTAAAGTGGATTTAACTAATCCTCAGTTCCCTGCTGTACCAGAGTTAGCCCCAGAGTTATTACAATATGTAAAGGAGAAAGATACCATATGGATTGGGATTGCTCCTTTCGCACAGTATGATACGAAAGTGTATCCTCTTAACTTGATGCAACAAGTGGTAGACTCTTTAGCAGAACGTGAGAAGTCTATTATATTCTTATTTGGAGGAGGAGAGAAAGAAATAGCTTTATTGAACCAGCTAAAGCGCGATAACTATAATGTAATCGTGATGGCAGGTAAGGTGAAGTTTGATATAGAGATTAATCTTATACAGCATTTAGATGTGATGCTATCTATGGATTCAGGAAATGCACATATAGCGGCTATGCTTGGCAAGAAAGTTGTGACTCTGTGGGGAGCGACACACCCTTATGCGGGGTTTGCACCGTTTAATCAACCAGCAGACTATTGTATCACTGCAGATAGATCACAGTATCCATTATTACCTACGTCTGTGTATGGAAATAAGATTGTAGAAGGATATGAGAATGCGATGCATACAATAGATCCACAAGTAGTGTGTGACAAGGTTATAGAAGTAATAAAATCAGATAAATAATTGTATTTTTACAGTATAAAATATTGACTATGAACATAGCAGATTATATTAGAGATATTCAAGATTTTCCGAAGGAAGGTATTGGTTTTAAAGATATCACTCCATTATTAAATGACCATGCAGCTATGGTAGAAGCTACTAATCAGTTATTAGCATTAGTAGGTGATAAGAAGATTGATAGAGTAGTAGGGATGGAGAGTAGAGGTTACTTTTTTGCTACTTTGTTAGCAGAGAAGCTTGGAGCAGGATTTATTCCTGTGCGTAAACCAGGTAAACTTCCTTTTGACACGATATCTGAAGCGTATGGATTAGAGTACGGAACAGATATCCTAGAGATACATACTGATTCGATTAAGCCAGGAGAGAAGGTATTAATCCATGATGATGTATTAGCTACTGGAGGTACAGCAGAGGCTGTATGTAAGCTTGTAGAGCGTTTAGGAGGAGAGATAGTACAAGTAAACTTCTTAATGGAACTATCATTCTTACACGGAAGAGATAAGTTATCTAATTATGACGTGAAGAGCTTAATTAGCTACTAATACGATAAAAAACATACTTATAGCCCTATTCAGTGTCTTATTATAAGAGACATTGAATAGGGCTTTTTTTATTGTGTTATTGGAGAATAATTCCTCTTTTTTATTCCATTTTATCACCGTTATTATAGGCTAATTGAGTGGAATATTAGAGGTAAAAACGATATTTTTATAGCGTTTATTTAGAGAATAAAATACCCTTTTTAATGGTGGTTTATATCCTATTTTAAATAAAGGGAGAGTGCAGAAATGACGTTCAAAATGAACTATTAGGTAAAATGAACTAAAAATATTTTGAATCAAATACTGTCAAACTCTTAGTATATAAGGTATTGAGTGATGTTTTATTTTTTTAATAAAAACCTTGCATAATCCAATTTTAATTAGAAAACTTTGTTCATGCTTATTTAAGCAGTTATAAAACTTATGAAGAGAACCGATTTAAATATTACTTTTATCTCTAACAACATTGCCTTAGCAACTGTTGCGGTTTTCTCATTGTCTACATCGCGGTCATCTCGCGCCCGGGCTTAATCTTTTTTAGCCTTTTTTTAGTATAATGCCTTTTTTGGCATTATATCTGTACATATATCATTGATTTTTAATGCTTTTCAGACAGTCTGAGGATTATTGTACCTATTCGGTATCAATATCTTGGCTCGTTTGATTCTTAATCACTTGTTTTGAAATGAATTCAAATCAGTTTATCGTAATTCCTGCGAATGAAACACACGTAGGATATGCGGAACAAATTTGTGAAGAAATGGCTCAGTCAGCTCTTGCTAGAGGGACTGGTATTGCTAGAAGAAAACCAGAGTACGTTGCCAATAAAATGGTTGAAGGTAAGGCTGTTATCGCCCTACATGTTGATGGTACTTGGGCTGGTTTTTGTTACATAGAGACTTGGAGTCACGGTGATTATGTAGCCAATTCTGGACTGATTGTGAACCCTGTTTTTAGAAAAGAGGGACTGGCAAAAGCTATTAAAAAATGTGTTTTTGAATTATCTAGAAAGAAATATCCAAAGGCTAAAATATTCGGTCTAACTACAGGGTTTGCTGTTATGAAGATCAACTCAGATTTAGGCTATGAACCTGTGCCTTACTCAGAACTTACTCAGGATGAGATGTTCTGGAAAGGGTGTGAGAGTTGTGTAAACTTCCAAATCTTACAGAGTAAAGAGAAGAAGAACTGTCTTTGTACAGCCATGCTTTGGAACCCAGAAGATAAAGAAAAAGAGCTTCGGAATAAAATAGACCAAAAGACCAAAGCAAAAGAGAGACTTAAAAATATGCAGAAAAAGTACTCATTGCTGAAACGATTGCAAATGCAATTGAAGAAAACAGTCAAAAAAACACATCTATTTTAATTTTAAAACACATCAATCATGAATAATAAGAAAGTTGTATTAGCATTTAGCGGAGGATTAGACACTAGCTTCTGTGTAATTTATTTAAAAGAAGAATTAGGGTATGAAGTACACTCTGTAGTGGTAAACACAGGTGGATTTGATGCAGTAGAAGTGAAGGCTATCGAAGAGAAAGCGTATGCTTTAGGAGTTGCTTCTCACACGACTATCGATGAGACAGAAGACTACTATAATGACAGTGTGAAGTACTTGATATTTGGTAACGTATTGAAGAATGCTACTTACCCATTATCAGTAAGTGCTGAGCGTGTGTGTCAGGCTACAGCTATTGCTAACTACGCTAAGAAGATTGGTGCCGAAGCGGTAGCTCACGGTAGTACAGGGGCAGGGAATGACCAAGTGCGTTTTGATATGATCTTTAATATATTGGTGCCTAGTGTACAGATTATTACGCCAATTAGAGATCTAAAATTAAGCAGAGAAGAAGAGATCGAGTTCTTACAAAAACACGGTGTCGAAATCAATGCAGAGAAAGCAAAATATTCAATTAATAAAGGTTTATGGGGAACTTCAGTAGGTGGAAAAGAAACCCTAACCTCTAATCTATATTTACCAGAAGAGGCATGGCCTACACCAGTGACTAAAGCAACTCCTGAGACAGTGGAGATTACTTTTGAGAAGGGTGAGCCAGTAGCTTTAAATGGTAAGAAACTAAAACCTACTGAGGTTATCCAACAGTTACAAGACTTAGCTCAACCATTCGGTATCGGTAGAGATATCCACGTAGGAGACACGATTATCGGGATTAAAGGGAGAGTTGGTTTTGAAGCAGCAGGACCTATCATCTTGGTAAAAGCACACCACACTTTAGAGAAACATACGTTGACGAAGTGGCAACTGAGCTGGAAAGAACAGTTAGCATCATTCTATGGTAACTACTTACACGAAGGACAGTTCCACGATCCAGTAATGAGAGATATGGAAGCATTCTTGAGCAGTACACAGCAGACTGTAAGTGGTAAGGTAATCGTAGAGTTACACCCACACCGTTTTGTAGTGATAGGTATAGAGTCAGCGCATGACCTAATGTCTAATAAGTTTGGTAGCTATGGAGAGATGAACAATGCATGGACAGGCGAAGATGTAAAAGGGTTCTCTAAGATCTTTGGTAACCAAGTCATGATTTGGCACAAAGTTAATAACCAAGACCAATAGAATTATGCAGACAATAAAAGTAGGAATAGTAGGAGGTGCTGGCTATACGGGAGGAGAGTTGTTGAGACTTCTCTTACCTCATCCCGCAGTAGAGATCACCTTTGTACACTCTAACAGTAGCGCTGGTAAGCCGGTATATGAGATTCACAGTGACCTATTCGGAGATACAGACTTACATTTTACGAATGTGTTGATGGAGGATATCGATGTATTGTTTTTGTGTATGGGGCATGGAGATTCTAAAGTGTTCTTAGCAGAGAATGACATTGATAAGGAGATTAAGATTATAGACCTCAGCCAAGACTTTAGATTAAAAGATACAGCAGGAGAGTTCGTTTACGGCTTGCCAGAGTTGAATAAAGAGAAGATAAAGAAAGCGAATTATATAGCTAATCCAGGTTGTTTTGCTACAGCATTACAGTTAGCCTTGTTGCCTTTAGCACATGCAGCTAAGATGCCTGAGTCTGTTTATATCAATGCTTTGACAGGGTCTACAGGAGCTGGACAGAGTTTATCTACTACATCTCACTTTAGTTGGAGAGCGAATAATATATCAGTATATAAAGCCTTCACTCACCAACACCTTAGCGAGATAGGAGAAAGCCTTGTACAACTACAATCTGACTATGTACAGAACATTAAGTTTATCCCAGAGAGAGGAGACTTCGCTAGAGGGATTTTTGCAAGTGTGATGTTTGAATCGACTTTGACAGAAGATGAGCTTTATACCATGTACAATACGTATTATGCATCGCATCCATTTACACACGTAAGTAAAAAGGGCATCGACCTAAAGCAAGTGGTAAATACGAACAAATGCTTGGTGTCTATCGTAAAGAATGAAAATGATGTATTAGTGACTAGTGCGATAGATAACTTACTGAAAGGAGCAAGCGGACAAGCTGTTCAAAACATGAACTTGCTATTCGGATTAGACGAAAAAACAGGTTTACAACTAAAAGCTTCGGCTTTCTAACAACGATTAATTATGATGAAATTATATGATGTATACCCACTTAACCCTATCGAGATTGTAAAAGGATTAGGGAGTAGAGTATATGACAGCACGGGTCAAGAGTATTTAGACTTATATGGAGGGCACGCTGTGATCTCTATCGGACATACTCATCCGCACTATGTAGCGAGATTAACGGACCAATTAAACAAAATCGGATTTTATTCTAATTCTATAGAAATCCCTCTTCAGCAGCAATTAGCTGCCTTATTAGGGGAAGTAGCTGGGATGGACAATTATCAATTGTTTTTGTGTAATTCAGGAGCAGAAGCAAATGAAAATGCTTTAAAATTAGCTTCTTTTTATAATGGTAAAAAGAAAGTTATCGCTTTTGATAAAGCTTTTCATGGGAGAACTTCTCTTGCTGTTTCTGCTACTGATAACCCAAAGATAGTTGCCCCAGTCAATCAAACAGAGAACATTGTGTTCTTGCCTTTTAACGATGAGCAAGCTCTTGAACAAGCTTTCGCATCTTACGGTGATGAAGTAACAGCAGTGATTATCGAAGGAATACAAGGTGTAGGTGGGATTAAGGTAGCTACAGATAGCTTCTTAGCGAAAATCAGAAGTCTTACTACGCAATATGATGCAGTATTTATCGCAGATGAAGTACAGTGTGGATATGGACGTACAGGGGCTTTCTACGCAGTGAATGACGGTGGAGTGAGTGCTGATATCTATACGATGGCGAAAGGAATGGGGAATGGATTCCCTATTGGAGCAATAGCGATAGGAGAGCAGTTTAAGCCTTGGCATGGACAGTTAGGAACTACTTTTGGAGGAAATCACTTAGCATGTGCAGCAGCATTATCTGTATTAGAAGTAATGAAGCAAGACAACCTAATGGCAAATACCGCACAGGTTGGAAATTACTTAATCAATGAATTAAAGAAATTAGACAAGATACAGGAAGTAAGAGGAAAAGGACTGATGATTGGAATAGACCTTGCTCCTGAGTTAAAAGAGGTTCGTAAAGAACTATTAGTGAAAGACCACATCTTCACGGGTAATGCAAGCCCTAATGTAATTCGGTTGTTACCAGCATTAAATCTGACTCAAGCTGATGCAGATTTATTCTTGGATAAATTCAACAACAGATTACAACAATTCTAAAAAGACAATTACAATGAAACAATTTTTTTCCGTTAACGATATACCTTCTCTATCTAAAGCAGTAAACAGCGCATTAGCGTGTAAGGCAAACCCTTTTGCAGAAGAAACTCTTGGCAAGCACAAAACAATAGGTTTAGTATTCTTAAATCCAAGTTTGCGTACAAGGATGAGTACTCAGAAGGCTGCTGCTAACTTAGGGATGAATGTAATGGTGATGAATATGACATCAGACGGTTGGGCTTTAGAGACTAAAGACGGCGTAGTGATGGACGGAAATACAGCAGAGCATATTAGAGAAGCTGCAGCTGTGATGGGAGAGTACTGTGATATATTAGGACTTCGTTCATTCCCTGGGTTAAAAGATGCTGAGGAAGACTATAGCGAAGAATTGTTTAGCAAGTTCGCTAAGTACTGTGGCAAACCTGTAGTGAGCTTAGAGAGCGCGACAAGACATCCCCTACAGAGCTTTACAGACTTGATCACCATAGTAGAGCACTTCGATTATAATTATGACGCTGCACAAGATAAATTAGTACCTCAAGGCAAAAAACCTAAAGTAGTATTGACATGGGCACCGCACGTTAAGGCACTTCCGCAGGCAGTACCGAACTCTTTCGCAGAGTGGATGTGTAGAGCTCAGGCAGAAGGTCTTGTAGACTTTGTGGTGACTCATCCAGAGGGTTATGCGCTGAAAGAGGAGTTTACAGTAGGAGCTACAGTGACTACTAATCAGGATGAAGCTTTAGCAGATGCAGACTTCGTATATGTAAAGAACTGGTCGAGTTATGAAGACTACGGACAGATAACGTGTACAGATAAGTCTTGGATGTTAACTCTTGATAAATTAGAAGCAACAAACCAAGCCAAAGTAATGCACTGCCTACCTGTTAGACGTGATTTAGTGATCTCGTCAGAAGTATTAGATAGCGAGCATGCTATCGTGATACAAGAAGCAGGGAACAGAGTATGGGCAGCACAAGCTGTATTAAAAGAAATGCTTAAAAACCAATAAATTATGCAAAGCCTTACAGTTATTAAGATAGGAGGTAATATCGTCGATGACGAGTCTGCGTTAAACGCTTTTTTAGACATCTATGCTCGTATAGAAGGCCCTAAGGTCTTAGTACATGGTGGAGGTAAATTAGCTACGCGTATGGCTGCGCAGTTAGGGATAGAAACTCAGATGGTCAATGGGCGTCGTATCACTGACGAAGCGATGTTGCCTATAGCTGTAATGGTGTATGCAGGTTTGATAAACAAACAAATCACAGCACAACTTCAAGCAAGAGGTTGTGATGCGATGGGAATCTCAGGAGCAGACGCTAAGCTGATACAGAGTCATAAACGCCCTATTGAGCCGATAGACTATGGCTATGTAGGGGACTTTGAGGCAAGCGATGTGAATGTGGTTCGATTACAACAATTGTTAGAGATAGGGATTAGTCCTGTATTCTCTGCGATTACGGCTGATAAGGAAGGCCAACTACTAAATACCAATGCAGATACTATTGCCTCTAATATAGCCGTTGCTCTCGCTACTAAGTATAAAGTAGCCTTAGTATATTGCTTTGAGCGCAAAGGGGTACTGCAAGACATTAACGATGAGAACTCTGTGATCAATACCATTAATCAAGAGAACTTTACACAACTAAAACAACAAGGGGTGATAGCTGATGGTATGTTGCCAAAGATAGAGAATGCTTTGGCGGCTGTCAACCAAGGAGTAGATAAGGTATGTATCAAGAAAGCAGAGGATCTATTAGATATAAAAGCTGGTACTACGATTCAACTCTAATATAAGATAACAAGACAACTACCCATAACTATATAAAACCACAATGAAAGACAACTTATCACAACAGGCAATAGCTTTATTAGAAAGCCTTATAGCATCTCCATCTTTTAGTAAAGAAGAGCATTTGACTTCTGATCTAATCGCTAACTTTTTAGAGTCTCATGGAGTAGCTATTCACCGAGAGCTTTTTAATGTATGGGCGTTTAATAAGCACTATGATCCGAGTAAGCCTACGATCTTATTGAACTCTCACCACGATACTGTGAGACCAAATAAAGACTATACTCGTGACCCTTTTAAGCCTGAGATTATAGATGGCAAGTTGTTCGGATTGGGGAGTAATGATGCTGGAGGGTGCTTGGTCTCTTTAATCGCTACATTTCTTTACTTCTATGAAAAAGAGGGAATGAAGTATAACTTCTGTATCGCTGCTACGGCAGAAGAAGAGATATCAGGGAATGATGGCTTAGAATTTGTAATACCTAAATTAGGAGAATTAGAATTCGCTATCGTAGGAGAACCTACACAAATGCACTTAGCTGTAGCAGAACGTGGACTAATGGTGTTAGACTGTGTAGCTCATGGGCGCTCAGGACATGCAGCGCGTAATGAAGGAGACAATGCGATATTTAAAGCAATAAAAGATATAGAGTGGTTTAATACCTATCAGTTCCCTAAGGTATCTGAAGAGTTTGGACCTATCAAGATGAGTGTGACAATGATCAATGCTGGTACACAGCATAATGTGGTGCCTTCTACTTGTGATTTTGTTGTAGATGTACGTGTGACAGATGCTTATACAAACGAAGAAGTATTAGAGATGGTGAGACAGCATGTAGACTGTGAGGTCAATGCGCGTTCTACTCGATTAAAGCCTTCGTCTATAGCTAAAGATCACCCTATCGTACAGGCGGGTATAGCACTAGGTAGAGAGACGTATGGCTCACCTACTACGAGTGACCAAGCTTTGTTAAGTATTCCATCGCTTAAGTGTGGACCTGGCGACTCTGCTCGCTCACATACAGCAGACGAATTCGTCTATGTAAAGGAGATAGAAGAGGGAATAGCCTTGTATATAGAGATGTTAACGCAAATCGTGTAGCAAATGAAATTATGGCAAAAAAACACTACTGTAGATAGTAATGTAGATACCTTCACAGTAGGACAAGATAGAGTGTTAGATATGAACCTAGCGGCATTTGACGTTATGGGGTCACTAGCACATACACAGATGTTAGAAAGTATAGGGTTATTAGAGTCAGAAGACTTAGTCCTTATCCAAAAAGAATTAAAACAGATATACCAAGAGATATTAGCTGGTCAATTCGAGATAGAAGATGATGTAGAAGATATACACTCTCAAGTAGAGTTATTATTGACTAGGAGAATAGGTGAGGCTGGTAAGAAGATACATTCAGGACGTTCTAGAAACGACCAAGTATTAGTAGACCTTAAACTTTATTTTCGCCATGAGATAGAGGAGATAGTTACTAAGACGAAGGAGGTATTTGATACACTACAGCAATTGAGTAATCAGTATAAAGATGTTTTACTGCCTGGTTATACGCATTTACAAATCGCAATGCCTTCGTCATTTGGCTTGTGGTTTGGGGCGTATGCAGAGAGCCTTGTAGATGATTTAGAGATGATGCTAGCTGCGTGGAAGGTTACGAATAAGAACCCATTGGGATCGGCTGCAGGTTATGGCTCATCATTTCCGTTAAACAGGCAGATGACTACAGACTTATTAGGCTTTCAGTCTATGAATTATAATGTAGTCTATGCACAGATGGGTAGGGGAAAGACAGAGCGTATTTTAGCACAAGGGTTAAGCGCTATTGCAGCTACTTTAGCTAAGTTCGCGATGGACGGATGCTTGTATATGAGTCAGAACATGGGCTTTATTAAATTCCCAGATCATTTGACTACAGGTTCGAGCATTATGCCACATAAGAAGAATCCAGACGTTCTAGAGCTTATTCGTTCAAGATGTAATAAGATACAAGCTTTGCCTAACGAAATAGCCTTAATGACCACTAATTTGCCTTCTGGGTACCACAGAGATCTTCAGTTGTTAAAAGAGAACTTGTTCCCAGCTTTCACGTCATTGAAAGAGTGTTTAGATATTCTGAAACTGATGTTGGACAATATAGAGGTGAATAAAGAGATATTAAGCGATCCGAAATACGACTATTTGTTTAGCGTTGAGGTAGTGAATGATTATGTACTAAAGGGGATGCCTTTTAGAGAAGCATATAAAGAGATAGGGCTGTCGATAGAGGCAGGTACTTATCAACCGTCAAAAGAGGTAAACCATACACATGAAGGTAGTGTAGGTAACCTGATGAATGAAGCAATCAAAGGAGAGTTTGACCGTGTGTACACGTCATTCAACTTTGACCAAGTAAATGAGAAACTAGTAAGTTTAGTGTTGTGATAGATTGAAAGAGGCTTTTCCACGCGGTGGGAGAGCCTCTTGCTATTTATTAATTTATCACTGTTAACTATAATTGATTTAGGGCTGTATGAAGTATAATGCTTCGTACAGCTCTTTTTTTATAATTTATAATTAGTTATATATCAACTTAGTTATCGTTTTTCGTGTCACATCTCATGGTATGTTTTCTTTTTACGTTTGTTTCTTTTAAATATAAAATTATGAATACAAAAGAGAAATTATTACATGATATGTTGTCATGTTCAAGATGTTTTAAACACGACGTATATATTCTTTATACAGTAATTCAGTTACATTCACGTGTTTTAAATATGAAGATACTAAACAAAGAGGATAATGAAATGATAGAAAGTAACTATAGAGTATTGAAGAGTTTAAGAAGCCCTTTTGATAAGGATAAAAAACTTATAGATGTTTACACATATATAGTTATAGGCTGCATTTTTAATATTTTATATGATTCTGTAAAATGGAAATTACCTTTAAAAAGAAGTGGTTTCAGGTACAAAAAATTATTGTAATAAGATAGTTTTTGGTAGTAGAGCTATATGTGAAATGTTAGAATAGCTAATATAATGTTATTAGCTATAATTGATTTAGGGCTGTATGAAGTATAATGCTTTGTACAGCTCTTTTTTATTGTGATGTTTTAATGTGTTTTATATTTCGACCCGGATTTGCAATCTGAGTATTATTTCTAAAGTATTAAATGTGCTTTTATTACCTTTTTTTGTGGGGTGGTCGGCATGTGGTCGGCATGTGATGGGCATTTGGTCGGCTTAAAAGTACCAAAAATAGCCTATCACTAGCCTATCATATAGGGAGCAATAGACTATCACCTCGGAGTATTATCGCAAAAAAAAGCTCTCCACTGTGGGAGAGCTTAGATTATATCGTATATCTATTATATATCGTCGTAGTCTACATAGATTTCGTCTGATGTAACGATAGCTTGACATGATAGGATAAGTCCGTCTGCTATCTCATCATCTGTAAGGATGCTGTTCTTCTTCATCACAGCAGATCCTTTAACGATCTTACACATACATGAGCTACAGATACCACCCTGACATGAGTATGGAGCATCTATACCGGCTTTAAGCACACCGTTTAGTAATACTTCACTCTTCGGCATCTCGAAGCTAGCTTCTTCGTCATCTACTAGTGCAGTCACCTTAGTAGTACCTCCTTCTGCCTGTACAGGGTTTACACCATCTGTGTTAGGAGTGAAGATCTCAAAAGCAATTTTGTCTTTAGCAACTCCTCTATCTTGTAGAGTAGCACTTACAGTATCGATCATGTCTTCTGGACCACATAAGAAGAAACGAGCGAACGCTACATCTTTGTGTTTGTTGTTTACTACGAAGTTGATTGCTGCTTTATCTATACGTCCGAAGATAGAATCGTTCTCTCTAATACGAGAGTAAACGAAGTGGATGAATAGACGCTCTGCGTATTGTTCTTGTAGTTTGTATAATTCGTCGTGGAAGATAGCCTCTTCCGCATTTTTATTACCGTATACTAGTACGAACTTGCTGTTAGGCTCTTGCTCTAATACTGTCTTTAGTATAGACATCACAGGAGTGATACCGCTACCTGCTGCAAAGGCTGCATAGTTATTAGCTACTGAATCATTTGGCTCAAAAGTGAATCTTCCTTCTGGGCTTTCTACTTCTAGCTGATCACCAGCTTTCAGTGTGTCATTAGCAAATGTAGAGAACACACCGTGTTCTACTTTTTTTACTGCTACACGTACTTCTCCACTAGTAGGAGTAGAGCAGATAGAGTAAGCTCTACGAATCTCTTTCCCCTCGTGTTGGTATTTAATATTAAGATATTGACCTGCTGTGAATGCAAATTCCTCTTTTAGGTTGGCAGGAATATCAAATGCTATTGATACTGCATTAGGAGTCTCTCTGCGAACTTCTTTTACAGTTAATAGGTTGAATCTTGACATAGGTAGTTTAGTTTGAACTGACAAAAATACAAAAGAGAATGAGTTAAAGGTGTATTTAATGTTATAATGACTAATTCTTTTACAGTTAATTAACGCTTTAGAACTTTCTCTACTTAGGTATTGTCTTATTCTGAGTGAGTATATAGTGGTATGAAGTCAATGAATATGAAGGTTAGCGATGTGATGAGGTATGATCACTGTATGAAGAGTTCTGTTATTTAGTATAATATCATGGTCAAGGTGTAACAATGCAATAAATACAATGTCTAATAGTTACTATTAAACAAAACCTAACCAATGAAACAATTTGTTACACTTTTTATGCTTCTGATTGGCTTGACTGTATTCGGTCAACTAAAGGGAAGTATAAAAGACACAGAGGGTAAGCCCATTAGTTATACTACGGTATATCTAGAAAAAAGCCAACAGAATACAATAAGTAATGAACAAGGATTATATGAATTAAGCTTACCTCAGAAGGGGGAGTACACAGTCGTATATCAATTCTTAGGCTATAAGACGCTGCGAAAGAATATTACCTATACTGGTACTGCCCAAGAGGTAAATGTGGTACTGGAGTCTGAAGACTTCATACTAGAAGATATCGTGATCACAGCTGGTAAGAATCCTGCAGATGATCTGATCCGTCTAGCGATAAAGAACAAACAGAAGAATACAGAAGGAATGTCTGCTTTCACTGCAGATTTTTACTCTAAAGGGATGCTGAAGACGCTGAAGATGTCTAAGTTTTTTCAAAAGAAGGTACAGGTGAATGGCAGTGGATTATCTGGTGTGGATTCACTAGGTAGAGGGATAGTGTATCTGTCAGAGACGGTGTCTAGTCTAAAGTACCAAAAACCGAATAAATTAAAGGAGCATATCATCGCGTCTAAGGTAAGTGGGAGCAATAGTGGATATAGCTTTAATACTGCGGATGAGTCCTTCTATGACTTCTATGATAATCATATCGTGATCGGAGATATGGATACTAAACTAATCTCTCCGATAGCAGATGTAGCGTTCTCATACTATAAGTACACGCTAGAGGCTACCTTCAGAGATCAAGGGGTATTGATTAATAAAATCAAGGTAACGCCTAAGTCATCAGTTCAGCCTGTGTTCTCAGGTGATCTCTACTTAGTAGATGGGATAGGGGCTATCTATGGTATAGATTTAAAAGTAACGGGAGTAAGTGTACAGCAACCATTGATAGAAGAGATCAATGTGAGTCAGAACTTTAGTTATAATGAGGACAATAAGAGCTGGGTGAAGCGCTCGCAGAACCTTGACTTAGTGTTTGGAGCATTAGGAGTACGGATACAAGCCGTGTTCTTAAGTGTGTTTAATAACTATAACTTCACACCTAATTTCACTAGAGCGAGCTTTGATAAAGAGATTTTATCCTTTGCGAAGGATGTGAATAAGAAAGGGGATGATTTCTGGAAAGAGAATAGATTATTTGCTTTGTCTGAAGAGGAGTTGAATGATTATCGAGTGAAGGATAGTATCAGACTAATTAAGGAGTCTCCTGCATATAAAGATAGTATTCGCAAGAAGCACAATAGATTTAAAGTAGGTGATGTGTTCGGTGGGTATAACTATAGAGGAGAAGATAATAAGTATAGCATCGGCTACACTGGGTTAATAGGGATGGATAAACCTGGATTTAATACTGTGCAGGGGTTCAATATGAAGACGGATGTGTATGGTTCTATCTACGATAAGGATAAGATAGGGTATACGTATGGTAAAGCTAGTTTTGGTTACGGGTTTGCCTCTGATAGGCTGAGAGTGTATGGAAAGCTATTGCGCCAGTTTAAGGGAGCATCTAAGTCAGCAGTATATATAGAAGGAGGAAGTAAGATAGAACAGTATAATAAGGAGAATATACCTGAACTACTAAATACTGCATTCTCCCTATTAATGAGAAAGAACTATGCGAAGTACTACAATCACAATGATGTGTATGTGGGGTATTACGGTCAGTTCTTCAATGAAGCTCTAAAGGTACACAGTGCGATAGGGTATGAGGATAGAAGCCTGCTGTATAATAATGCGAATGGCTCATTCTATAAGGGTAGTAGAGCTTATACCTCTAATGATCCGCTAGCTCCTCTAGATATGAACAGTAGTCCGATCACGAATCATCATCTATACAAGTTTAGAGTAGGTACTACGCTATCCTTAGGGATGAACTATGTAAGCTATCCTACTAAGCGTATCTATATGCGCAATCCTAACTATCCTCTGATAGAGGTGAACTATGAAAAGGGATTCAGTGGTAGTGAGAAAGGATTAGAGTATGATAAGCTAGAAGCTAGGTTTAGCCAAGGACTAACGGTGAGCAATAAAGGGAGATTTGAGTATAATGTATTGATGGGTAAATATTTTGGTGCTGATAATATCTCTTATGTGGATAGAAAACACTTCACAGGTAACGAGACTCATCTAAACATCACGAATGATAGATTGACCTCGTTTAACCTATTGCCATATTATGCTCTGAGCACGAATAAGTCTTATGTAGAGAGTCATTTTGAGTATGATTTTAAAGGATTCTTGATTAATAAGGTTCCTTTGCTAAGAGAGACAGGATGGAATGTAGTATTAGGGTATCACAATGCTATGGTAAGTGATATAAAGCCATATCACGAGTTTACAGCAGGTCTGTCTAACTTCGGATTTGGTAAGATTAATTTCTTCCGTATAGACTATGTACGCTCATATCAAGGTGGGGCGTTTGCTAAAGACGGTATTATGATAGGAGTGAAGAAGAGCTTTTAGTTAATCATCAAGTATTATTAGAAATAAATAGCCCTTATGATGCATGTAGTGATTATAAGGGCTTATATGTATAAGGATATAAAAAAACACCTCATCAAGATCAGATGAGGTGTTTTTACTATATATCGTTTTCTTATTAGAAGTTCGATTTAAATTGTTCTAAGAAACGTACATCGTTCTCAAAGAACATACGGATATCTCCGATTTGGTATAATAGCATAGCGATACGCTCTATCCCCATACCAAAGGCAAAACCACTGTACTCAGTAGGGTCGATATTACAGTTCTTAAGAACGTTAGGGTCAACCATACCACATCCCATGATCTCTAACCACCCTGTACCTTTAGTAATACGGTAGTCTGTCTCAGTCTTTAATCCCCAATAGATATCTACCTCAGCACTAGGCTCTGTAAATGGGAAGTATGATGGACGTAATCTAATCTTAGATTTACCAAACATCTCTTTAGTGAAGTATAACAAAGTCTGTTTTAAGTCAGCAAAAGAAACATCTTTATCAATGTAAAGACCTTCTACTTGGTGGAATATACAGTGTGAACGAGATGATATAGCTTCGTTTCTAAATACACGCCCTGGAGATATAGTTCTCAGAGGTGGTGTATTCTTCTCCATATAACGAGTCTGTACAGATGAAGTATGTGTACGTAATAGTTGTTCTGGATTCGTCTGAACGAAGAATGTATCTTGCATATCACGAGCTGGGTGATACTCTGGGAAGTTCAACGCAGAGAAGTTATGCCAATCATCTTCAATCTCAGGACCTTCAGAGATATTAAAACCAATGTTATTAAAGATATCAACGATTTGGTTCTTCACTAGTGAAATAGGGTGTCTAGACCCGATCTCTAGAGGGTAACCTGGACGTGTTAAGTCTCCATAAAGACCTTGCACATCTTTAGATTCTAGTTCATCTTGAATAGATTTTACTTTATTCTCGACAGTGCTTTTTAATAGATTGATAGCTTGACCAAACTCTTTTTTCTGCTCATTAGGCACCGTTTTAAAGTGTGCAAATAAGTCGTTTAAAATTCCTTTTTTAGATAAGAATTTAATTCTAAATGTTTCAAGCGTCTCTTTATTATCGGTGTTAAAGTGTTCCGCTTCACCGATGTATTCTTTTATTTTATCTATCATCTTAAGTAAAGTAAAAAGCAAATTTACTGCTTTTCAATTAGACATAAAATTATAAACAGCTATAATTTTTATAATTGTTTCTTATGTTAGTCAATAAACTTACTTTCTAAGAAGTAATTGACTATTGCTTCTTTCATTAAAACCGATTGTTCACCTGCTTTAAGACTAGGTAGATTTTCTTTTACATTATAGTGTGGCCATCCGTCTTGGTCGAAGTGATCAAACTCGTAATAACCATAAGGTTCTAATAGACGACAGATAGCGATATGCATTAAGTTCACTTTGTCATCTTTTTTATATCTCTTTTTGATTTTACCTAGTTCTTGTACTCCGATTAAATATATGATAGCTTCTAAGTCTAGTGTCTCTCCGTCTCCGAATCGGTCAGATACTTTCTGAACGACAGCGTCCCATCTAGCTTTTAATTGTTCGTCTCTTGCCATATTGTTAGTTGTAATGGTGACAAATATACTACAGTTCTGCTCTATTGTAATTAATAGAATTGTAATATCTTCGCACAGAATATATTTGAGTATTTATGTTTTTAGATATTATATGCCTTATCGCCGTTATTTTTGCTATTATAAAAGGAGCTAGAGATGGTTTTTTTATTTCAGTAGTTTCTTTTCTATCTCTATTTATCGGAATAATAGGAGCATTGAAATTCTCAAATATTATCAAAGAATTTCTGATGAATTCTCTAGGATGGGAGTCACCTTCTATTCCTTTACTCGCTTTTGTTTTGGCTTTTGTGTTGGCAGTATTAGCTGCACGCTTCATCGCTCAGTTAGCAACTAAGTTTGTACAAGCGGTATTCTTAGGGCTGTTCAACAGACTTTTTGGGGCTGTATTTCAGATCTTGATTGTGATCCTAGTAGGAAGTATCTTTCTCTCTATATTCGATGAGGTTAACGCGATATTTAAGTTCGTTAGTCATGAAACATTAATGAACTCTACTAGTTATAAAATATATGTATCTCTGTCTGAGTCTGTACTACCTAGTTTATACGATTTAGTTAAATCTTTATTCTCTAAGAGTATCGATATGATACAGGATATAAAAGAACCCGAAACGATCTAGATATACTTAATCGTATTCTCTTCTATCCATCCTTCTTGCTGATCATCTAGTTTCACTCTGATCCACAATGCTTTTTTCTCTAAGATATACACCTTAGTACCCTCGTGTAGTTCTTTTAGTGTACGAGAGGTGTTCTTCGCTTCTTCTTTAAGGTTTACTTTTTCAGTAAATAAGATAGCAGCTGTAGTCTTAGAAGCATACTTCTGCTCAAATGTAGCTGCGTAGACACTACCTCCTATCACTAGGATAGAAACAAGCATCAATACAAAGCTAATACGCTTAATAGTACTGCTGTGATTCAGATAATATACCACAAAACACAATAGTACTACAAAGGACATCACTGTGGCTAGTGTAGCCCATTGGTCAACGGATAGCTTCCCTAATGACTGGTGAAGTATGTCTTCGTTATCATACTGCTTCACTATCGTAATATCGTCTATAAGTTCTTTGCGTGCATAGTTTAGATTAGTCTCTATAGCAGTGTCACTAGGATTAAGCTTTAAGGCCTTCTCATAGTAATAAACAGCATTGACGTAATCGCGTGTTTTATAATAAGCATTCGCTAGATTAAAGAATACTTCTGGTGAAGAAGCTTCTTGTTTCTCTATGGCTTTAAAGGCTGTGATTGCTTCACTATATTTTTCTTTTTGATACAAGGCATTCCCCTTGTCAAATTGTTGTTTCCAAGAATCCGTTTGTGCCCATGTATGAAAGCTCAAAACAAATATAAAAAGAGTGATGATGTGTTTCATGTTGGTCTATTTGAATTGTTTTTCTAGTTCAGAGATTACTGTAATCGCATTGTCATAGTCCTTATTGATATTAACCTGATCAGTCGGAGCGTAACGCGCCCATTCACAAGCGTTCTTTATATCCATAAAGTTCTTAATAGCGTCTTCAGTAATATTTCTATCTGTTAGAATCTCTGTAATGTTTTCATTGCTCATCTCACTAGTCACCATGTCTAGCTTCGCTTTTAGGAAGTTGTGTAGACAGCGCTCTAGTGCTTCATAGAATAATTCTTTGTTATTGATGTTTTTCTTCGCTTCCCCTAAGTATTTTCTAGCTAGTCTATTGTTGTTTCTCAATCGGATACCATCTGTGTCTGATGCATATCTACGACGCTGTATCACTACAAGTAAGAATAGCGGTATAGCAGCGAATGGCAGTACTGTAAGGACGTAGAATAACGTAGTGTCCCAATATGTGCTAGTAGAAGCTTCTACTACTGTAGGTGTAGCTTTATTCGGTTGGAATAATTCGCTCTTATCTACTACGTCTGTGTCTTTTGCTTCTGTATTAGTTGGTAGGGTAGGCCCTTCTAGTACATTAATCGCTAAGCTGTCAATGTGAATAGTCTTATACTTCTTAGTACTTAAGTCAAAATATGAGAACTCCATAGGGTCAATCATATAATCCCCTTTATACTGAGGGATAATGATGTAATCGTTCACTCTGCTACCTTGCATACCATGTACCCCAGAAGTAATCTTATCTGAACTAGTAGGGTCATACATCTCTAGAGCAGAGTGCGCAGTAGGGGTGGGAATGGTCAATAAATCCAAGTTACCCTTACCTGCAACTTCAACTTTTAGGTTTAGTTGTTCACCTGATTTAAGGCTTGTCTTAGTTGGTGTTACTTTAAATGTAAATGTCCCAACACCTCCAGAGAAATTGTCAGGCTTACCTGCTTCAGGAAGGTCTTTTGCCTTGATTGTTACTCTACCTGTACTGTATTCTTTCTCCATATACCCAAACTCTGGATATCCGAAGAAGTCACGTCTACCTGTAGGAACTTCTGCTTGTATCATTAACTCAAGAGGATCTATACTAAGATTGCCTGCTTCTTGAGCCATTAATACATCTTGCTTTAATACAATGTAGTTATAATCTGTCCCTTTATACTTACCTAGCTTCACTTCAGGTCGTCTAGGGATGTCTACATTGTGCACCCAGAACTTCTCATAAGTAGGTATTTTTCTTCCTGTATATCCTGCGATATTGGTATTGAAGTACAGTTTATACGTTATCGTTACAGGTTCGTTTATATAAGGATTCTGATTCGTCACCTCAGCGACTAGATGTATTTCATCTAGAGCTTTCTGCTGTACTTGATTATATTGCTGTCTAGGATCTTGCTTTGCTACAGCGTCAGATACTGTAATGGTAATCGGTTTGGTTTTATAGACCTGTCCTTCTATTTCTATAGATGCTGAACCTATAGATAAAGTTCCTTTCTTCTTCGGTTGTAAGAAGTAAGAATAGGTTTTATTAAAAGACTTTTTACCATTTGTCCAAGCGTAGCTAACAGATTGGTTAGGCCCTCCAACTACAGTGAAATTGTCAAAACGAGGTGGAGAGAAGTTATCTCCATCTTGGTTCATAGCAAAGTCAACGCGAACATTGTCGTTAAGCGGTATGTTATCTCTACTTACTGTTGCTTCAAAGCTGATTTGAGCTAAGATTGCTTGAGTGCAAATCAGAGCGAATAATAATATGTAGTAACGCAGTATTTTCATTGTATTCTACCAGTCTTTTTTTCTTTGTTCATTTTGTCCAGCAGGTTGTCCTTTCTCTGGTTTACCACCTTTAGGACCTCTATTAATTAGCCTCTGCTGTACATCTTTTTCATTTTTATTCATCGCATCTAATATTCGATCCATCTGATCTTGATTAGGTGTTTTAGGGGTATTCTGTTTAGGTTGATCTTTCTTGTCTTGGTCTCCTTTATCGTCTTTATCTTTATCATTCTGACCATCTTTGTTCTTGTCATCCTGATCTCCTTTATCATTTTGATCTTGATCTTTCTTGTCTTGGTCTCCTTTATCCCCTTTGTCTTTATTATCTTTATTTTGGTCTTGATCTTTGTTGTCCTTGTTTTGGTCTTTATTCTGATCTTGATTATCCTTATTCTGATCTTTGTTTTGATCTTGATTATCCTTGTTGTCTTGATTGTCTTGAGGATTCTCTTTGTTCATTTTCTTCGCTACAGCATAGTTATAACGAGTTTCATCATCTTTAGGATTGTTTAATAAAGCCTTTTTGTAAGCTTGTTCTGCTGCTTGATAATTCTTAGATTTCATATAAGCATTCCCCAAGTTATGGTAGGCTTGGTGCTTAGCTTCTTTGGTTGTCGCTTTTTGTATGGCTCTAAGGTAGGCAGCTTCTGCTTCTTTGGTTAATTGCTGTTTGTATAAAGAGTTTCCTAAGTTATAATCAGCTACAGACTTACTGTCTTTAGAATTAGCTATTCTATAAGAAGATTCTGCATGAGTATAATGTTTGTTCTCGAATACTTCATTACCTGTGCTCAGTGCTCTACCAGCAGACTGTGCAAATGAGTAAGCAGTAAACAATAAAAATATCGTGATGTAGAATGAGTTTTTCATAATTAATCGCATGCTATTCTTTTTCATTGAACAAATTAAGTTTCTTCATCCAGATAGTCTTTCTTTCTAGTATGAATAAATCGATAAAGATCAGTAAGAAAGCAAACCCTAAGAACCACTGATATTGAGATTGGTACTCTGCGATTTGTTGATCTTCAAAATCTGTTTTTTCTATTTTGCTAAGGTCGTTTTTAATAAGGTCTACAATCTCTTGCGTATTCGAACCGTAATAATACTTTCCTCCAGTAGCATCAGCTATATATTTAAGTGTAGATGGATTGAGCTTTGTAGTAACGATCTCATTGTTCCAATCTCTTTTATATTCTACGCCTTTAGGTGTCTTAATAGGGATAGGCCCTCCTGCCTCTGTTCCTACACCGATGGTGATAATCTTTACTTTCTTTTCTTTTGCTATTTTGATAGCATTCTCCATTTCTTCTCCGTGGTCTTCTCCATCAGAGATAAGGATCATGACTTTGCTTGTATTGGGATTGTCATAGAAATTAGAAGCTACATAGATAGCGTCCTCAAATGCGGTACCTTGTGAAGAGACCATATCTGTGTTCATCGTCTGAAGATACATCTTAGCTACGTAATGATCTGTAGTAATAGGCAACATCGGGAATGCCGTACCTGCATATCCTACTATACCTATTCTATCTGGTCCTAGATTATTGATAATCTGAGAGACTAGTTGTTTCATCTTTGCCAATCTATCAGGAGCCATATCCTGAGCTAACATACTCTTAGATACGTCTAATGTGAATACGATATCAACACCTTGTCTTTTGACTGTAATAACCTTTGTTCCTATCTTAGGATTGATTAAAGCAATTACAATAGATATTAGAGCTACTAGATAAATAGATGCCTTAATGATTGGTTTATTCTTAGATTGATTAGGTGCCAAAGTTTTAATTGCTTTAGCTGTAGCAAATGATTGTTGCTTCTTTTTCTTCCACAAGATATCCCCAATAAAGATTAAGATCAATATTGCTATGATTGAAAATAGAAAAAGATATTGTTTATTGTCTAACTCCCACATAATCTATTATATGAATCCTCTGAATAATGTTTTTTGTAATGTGAAATCAATACACAATAGAATAAAGGCAAGTAACACTAAGAATTGAAACTTGTCATCAGATTTAACGAACTTCTGTTCGTCAATCTTCGTTTTCTCTAATTGATTGATTTCTTCATAAATTGCTTTAAGCTTACTAGTATCTGTTGCTCTAAAGTATTTACCTCCTGTTGTCTTAGCGATAGACTTCATAAGCTCTTCATCTAGTTCTACAGGTACTTTCTCATATACTATTTCACCGTTCTCTCTTATTCCTACTGGAGATTCTGCTAACCCATTAGTACCGATACCAATAGTATATACTTTAATATTGTACTCTTTAGAGATCTCAGCAGCTAATGTAGGGTCTACTGTACCCGTATTATTGACACCATCTGTAAGAAGTATGATAATCTTACTTTTAGCAGGGCTGTCTTTTAATCTGTTTACTGATGTCGCTAAACCTACACCTATAGCAGTACCATCTCTTAGTACATTGTCATATTTTATACTCTTAAGGTCATTTAGTATCAGTAATTTATCACTAGTCACTGGCGTCTTAGTATATGCTTCAGCAGCATAAATAACTAATCCTATACGATCTGTCACACGTTGTGATACGAAGTCTGCAGCTACAGTTTTTAATGCTTCTAAACGGTTTGGTTTTAGATCTCGTGCTAACATACTTCCTGATACGTCCATAGCCATCACGATATCGATACCATGCGTAGAGTGTATCTGTGAATCTACATTCACGATTTGAGGTCTAGCCATACCCACTATAATGGCACTAAAGGCTAGTACTCGTAAGATAATAGAAATAGGCAATAACTTAACTAATAGTGAAGTATGCTCTTGTACACCTTGTATAGTGCTTAGCTTGACAGTAGCACGCTGTTTCTTTCTGTTTTTATACCATACAAATAGGACTATTGGTAATAGTATAAATAACCAGAAGAACTCAGGATTGGCAAAAGTTATATTCTGTATCATTGTTATTTCTCCTCTTTTTTATACTGTATTGAATCAAACATACGTTCTACTAGCTTAGGAGCTATCTCATCTTCTGCTAGATAGAATATCCATACTTGATCTTTGTTAGCACCATTGTCTGTTAATACTCCTTCGAACATTACTTTCTCTTCTACTTGATTAGTAGGGTTCTTGAATGCAAACTCACCATAAACAAGTGTCCCGAGAATACCATTTGCATTCTCAAAGCGTTCATCTTTATACTCTAAGTTTTCTATTTTATTGTTTTGTGTCAGCAATGAAATAGAATAAGTAATCAATTCCTTATCAGTATATTTATATTCCTTAGTGGTAACTACATTATTTAATACAATGTGAATAGGGTCTTCTAGTACACCATATTTAAATTGATTAAGTGATGATATACCATCAGGTTTTCCTTCTTGCAATAAAGGTTCATTCTTACGGATTAGAACTTCAGGAGTTGAGATAGTCAGTCCTGGAGCAGTACCGTACGTACTAGTAATCCATTCTTTGTTCATCAGTTTCTTCGTATTGTTGAATGTAAACCAATGATAGTCTTCTTTAGCAGAAGTATTGATAATATACACTATGCCAGTCACAACAACTAAGAAAGCTGTGATGGCTGTAGGGATCCATATACGTATTCTTTTCTTTTTCTTTTTACTTTCCTCTCTTCTTCTGATTAACTCTGTTTGTGTTGCAGCAGAGATAGGATAAGCTGTATTGATACTGTCTATGACATTCTGTATCTTAGAAGTATCTGCTGTTATTTCACCTTCAGTAGGTTGAGACTTAGCGAACTTAACTAAGTCAGCAGATTCTAGAACTCGTTTTAATTCTTTAATCACCACAGGATCTAGCTTTACCTTCTTATCATTTAAAGTAGCCTTAAGAATAGTGATAATTTCGAAAGTCGTCAATTCTTTTGCTGAGATTCCAAAAGTATCTTCTATAAACCCTCTTGTGATAATACTCATGTCAGAATAGTATGGTTTAGCATCACCTCTATTCCAGTTTTTCTTCTCTTCTAGTTTCTTCAGTTTTTTAACTGCTTTCTCATAAGGAGTTTTGTATTTATCATCCTCCGTAAGGTCCTTCTCTTGTTGTCTTCTGATATAGATATAGATACCTATCCCCGCTAGTACAGCGATGAAGATAAACAGTAGATAATACCAATCTGTAGAGAAAGAAGCTCCTTCTTTAGAGATTGACTTAATTTCATAAAGAGGTTGTTTTAATGTATCTACTGCTACATCTTGTACATGTATCTGTATAGAGTCTGTATGAAATAGCTTAGCATCTACTATAACAGGTACAGCAGGAATACTAAAATCACCTGGGTCGAATTGCGTCAAGTGATATTTCTTAATAAGCTCCTGTGTATTATCATTCTTAATCGTATCAATAGGGAATGACTCTACTACATCAAAGTTCCCTATCTGTTCTGTAGCAGGGAATGTAATTAAACTTCCTGTGTTAGAATGGGCCTTTATGGTGTATAGAAAGGTGTCTCCTATTTTTATAGCAGTAGTATCTACTTGCGTTTCTATTCTATTTTGAGCTAGAGTAGAGAAAGTAGCAATTAAAAAAATAATAGCGATATGTAGAAAATTAGATTTCATTGTCCTTATCTCGATTTAAAGTATCCTAGTAATTTTTTGACATAACTATCATTTACTTCAATATTGATAGTTCCTGCTCCACATTTTTGAAATACTTTGGTAAAGTTTTCTTCTTGCTTGTGGAAGTGAGAAGCATAGGCTTTTCTTACACTAGCATCAGAAGTATTGATTAACTGTTCTGTATGAGTCTCTGCATCGAATACATTGATAAGACCTACATTAGGAAGTTCTTTCTCTCTTTTATCGTAGATTCTTATGCCTGTAATATCGTGTTTTTTTGCCGATATCCTTAAAGTCTGTTCAAAAGAGTGTGTAATGAAGTCTGAAAGCACAAAGACAATAGCTTTCTTCTTGACTACCTTCGAGAGATACTCAAGAGCAAAGCCTACATCTGTCTTTAGACTTTTAGGTTTGAAGTCGATAAGCTCTCTGATTATTCTCAGCACATGTGTTTTTCCCTTTTTAGGAGGAATGAATAACTCTATCTGATCAGAGAACAGTATTAGACCTATTTTATCATTGTTTTGAGTAGCAGAGAAGGCAAGTGTAGCAGCTATTTCGAGTACAATATCCTCTTTAAACTGATCAGTAGACCCGAACGCTTCCGAACCACTCACATCCACTAAGAGCATCATTGTTAACTCACGCTCTTCTTCGAATACTTTGATATAAGGCTCATTATAACGTGCAGTAACATTCCAGTCTATAGCCCTTACATCATCGCCAAATTGATATTGACGCACCTCTGAGAAGGTCATACCTTTCCCTTTAAAAGAAGTGTGATACTCTCCCGAAAAAATATGGTCACTTAATCGCTTTGTTTTTATTTCGATCTTCTTGACCTTCTTTAAGATATCTTTGGTTTCCATGACTATACAGCTTTCAAATTAACAAAATCATCAAAACCTATCTACACTTAACTATAAATAGGTTTTGTATATTAAAAGTTATCCTTGTTCTACTAAGGAACTTCTATTTCATTTACGATTTGGTTAATAATATCTACAGAAGTAATATTCTCAGCCTCTGCTTCATAAGTAACCCCGATTCTATGGCGTAATACATCTATTACTACTGCTCTCACATCTTCTGGAATTACATACCCTCTCTTTTTGATAAAAGCGTAACATTTAGCTGCTAGAGCTAAGTTGATACTTCCACGAGGAGATGCACCGAAGCTAATCATAGGTTTTAACTTCTCTAGTTTAAATTGTTCTGGATAACGAGTAGCGAAGATAATATCTAAGATATACTTCTCTATTTTCTCATCCATATATACTTTCTTAACAGCTTCTTGAGCTCGTTGTATTTGTTCTAGAGTTACTACAGCATTAACTTGAGGTTTCTCACCAGCTAAGTTTTGACGGATAACAAGTCTTTCATCCTCTAATTTAGGATAATCAATAACTGTCTTAAGCATAAAACGGTCCATCTGTGCCTCTGGTAGAGGGTAAGTACCTTCTTGCTCCACTGGGTTTTGAGTAGCCATAACTAAGAATGGCTTGTCTAGTTTGAAAGTGTCATCACTGATAGTTACTTGTTTCTCTTGCATCGCTTCTAGTAATGCAGATTGTACCTTAGCAGGAGCACGGTTAATCTCATCCGCTAGAATGAAGTTAGCGAATATAGGTCCCTTTCTGATCGAAAAGTCATTTTCTTTTACGTTATAGATCATTGTACCGATAACGTCTGCTGGTAATAAGTCAGGCGTAAACTGGATGCGGTTAAATGTTCCATGTACTGCTTTAGATAAAGTATTAATGGCTAAAGTTTTTGCTAATCCAGGTACTCCTTCTAATAAAATATGCCCCTGTCCTAACAAACCAATTAAAAGTCTATCGATCATATGTTTCTGACCAACAATAACTTTATTCATCTCCATGGTTAGGATATCGATAAATGCACTCTCTCTTTCTATTAATTCGTTTAATTCACGGATATCATAATTAGATCCTGTTGTGTCCATATCTATAGTTTTTTTTCTAAAGTAATATACTTTTCTGATTCTTACCGCAAATTCAAAAAATATTCTCTATTAAGTTGTTAATGTATGGTTAAATATAACAAAGAGGTTTCTGATTTAGGTCTGAATTGTGAGTTTCTTTTTATAATTTTAAGAACAAAACAAGAATGTTGTGATTAATAAGCGATTACTTATTAAAAATTTACTAGCGCATTATGATGAGAATAGCTTTTATGATAAGAAGAGGCAACTCAATCTGCACAGTAAATCAGGCAAAGCTAAGTTTTTAAAACATATCTGTGCTTTAGCGAATTCAAATCCAGACAATAGCTCCTATTTATTAGTAGGGATAGAAGATGAAGATAACGAAATAGTAGGTGTAGACTTCTATGATGACAGTAAGATTCAGAACTTAGTCAACGCTTATTTAGATAACCCTCCGCTTATCACCTATGATAATGTGGCTTTTAATGACTTACCCAAAGATAAGGTAGTAGGTCTTGTCTCTATTCGATCAGGTATCGGTCTAACGACGTTTAAGCGGTCAATCAGTGAGATAGCAGAAGGAAGTTATTTCGTGAGGATAGGCAGTACCTCTGTTCCTGATGCAGTAGTACCTCGTAGCACGAATAGGGAAATAGTAAAAAGCATAGAGAAGAACTCTCAGAATGACCTAGCGAGTATCTTAGATAGTGTTATCACCTTTATGACAGATACGCATCGAGATATGAAGCCGAGATATAATGTTTTTAGAGAACAATTTATCATCTGTTGGGCAGGTAATAAAAAGATGGTTAGGGGGATGCCTTTTTATTCTAGAGTAGATATAGAGTTTGTCAATGAGCAGATTAAGTTGTTTTATTCAGATCTTGACTCTGTCACGATTGCGTATAATGGGCATAAGTTTGTGATAACAGAGTATCTAAATCTAGGGCTGAATGATAAGACGAGTTATTACCCATTCGAAGAAGTGATGATCTCTTTCTCAGAGAACGGGACTTATTCTATGACCAACACAGTCTTATTTAAAGCACCATCCTATAATAGAAATATCCTTGGACATATCTACGGATCTAGTCTTAATGTTATTTATAAACTTCAGAACAACCTTAAACTGACTTCTAAGGAAGAACGTGTCTTAGGTAAACTATGTTTTAATATGATGCTGTGCTACCTAAACGGTTTTGAAGATGCTAAAGATGAACTAATCTCCGTTAAAGATTATCTAAAATATTCGAATGACCCTCAGCTCTTTATAGCCTTTAAAGAAGTAATGCGTATCTTGCGTAAACTGAAATACGAAACAGAAATAGATGAGTAGAACACTAGTTATAGGAGATATACACGGTGGTTATAAGGCGCTATTACAAGTGATGGAACGTGCAAAAGTAACCCCTTCAGATAAATTAATTTTTTTAGGAGACTATGTAGATGGGTGGAGTGAATCTGAGAAGGTAGTAGAGTATTTATTAGCTTTGAAGGAGACAAATAATTGTACATTCTTAAGAGGTAACCATGAGACGCTTTTAGTGAATTGGTTAGAAACAGGTAAGGAGAATAAACTATGGGAAGGCAATGGAGGAGACGCTTCTGTTAAGTCTTATTCACTAGGTAATATCACAAAGGAAATGAGAGAGAAACATCTTCATTTCTTTAGAAACTTACAGAACTATTATATCGATGAGAACAATAGACTTTTCGTTCATGCAGGCTTTACTAATTTAAGAGGAGTGAAGGACGAGTATATTGAAGAAGGCCTTTATTGGGATAGAACGTTATGGGAGATGGTATTATCTATGGATACAACGATCAGTAAGGAAGACATTAGATACCCGAAGAGATTGTTGCACTATCATGAAATCTTTATAGGACATACACCTGTTACTAATTATGGTTTTAAGCATCCTATGAACTTTGCCAATGTATGGAATATAGATACAGGAGCAGCATTCTTAGGACGTATTTCTATTCTAGATATAGAGACAAAGGAGTATTGGCAGAGCGATGTAGTCGCTGAGCTATACCCAGATGAGGAGGGAAGGAACCATAAATAAAAAACACTTTTATTATATTTGTCACACACAATCTTGTTATATGAAGAAAATATATTTAGTACTATTACTCTTAGTAGGTACAGTAGGAGCTAGAGCACAGGCTGTTAATGAAGTAAAAGTGAATGTGTTTAATACACTTGCACTTGCATCAGTAGAAATCGGGTATGAGCACTTTATCGGGCACAACCAGTCGATAGGAGCTAATTTTAATATCAACGACCGTTTTTCTTACCACAAAGAAAAAGGAGGAAAGAACCAAAAGTTTAATACCAATAGTTTAGTTGTTAACTACAACTACTATTTTGGGTCAGGGAATGATGCACATGGCAGTGGTTATGTAGTATCTCCTTTCTTGAAATACCGTTTTGGAGATTTTAAAGAGAATCTATGGTCAGAAGCAGCAGATACATCTATCAGAACTAAAGTAGATATGAATAGCTTCATCTTTGGAGTAGGCTTCGGGTATAAGTGGGCTTTAGGAGACTCATTCACGATTCATCCTTTTGCAGATATTGCGAGAAACTTCAGTAGTGAAGTGAATGACAGATTCTCTGCTATTGAGTTTAATGCAGGGATTAACTTAGGATATAGATTCTAAACACCTAGATAATAGAATAAAATAGAGGGTGCTTACTAACTGTAAGCACCCTCTATTTTTATACATATAGACTAGAAGTCAAATTTAATACCTTGTGCTAATGGTAGCTCTGTACCATAGTTGATTGTATTCGTCTGTCTTCTCATATAAGCTTTCCACGCGTCTGACCCAGACTCTCTTCCTCCACCAGTCTCTTTTTCACCTCCGAATGCGCCTCCGATCTCAGCACCAGATGTACCGATATTCACATTAGCGATACCACAGTCAGAGCCTGCATGAGATAAGAATAACTCCATTTCTCTCATACTATTCGTGAAGATAGAAGAAGATAGCCCTTGAGGCACCCCATTTTGCATAGCGATAGCCTCTTCGATATCTTTGTACTTCATGATGTATAAGATAGGTGCGAATGTCTCAGCCTGTATAATTTCGTAAGTATTCTTACCTTCTATGATACACGGTTTTACATAACATCCACTCTCATACCCAGCACCTTCTAGTACACCACCTTCTACGATGACCTTACCACCTTCAGCTTTTGCCTTTTCTATAGCGTCTAAGTAATCTTTTACAGCTGCTTTATCGATAAGTGGTCCTACGTGATTAGTAGCGTCTAATGGGTTCCCTATTTTTAATTGTGCATATGCCTTTTGTAGTACATCTACTGTTTTATCATATACGCTCTCGTGTACGATCAGCCTTCTCGTACTAGTACAGCGCTGTCCTGCAGTACCTACAGCTCCGAATACAGCCCCTACTAATACCATGTTGATATCAGCATGCTCAGATACGATGATAGCATTATTACCTCCAAGCTCTAGGATAGTATTACCGAAGCGTTCTGCTACAGTCTTAGATACATGTCTACCTATACGAGTAGACCCCGTGAATGACACTAGAGGGATTCTAGGATCCGTGTTGATTAGATCACCACACTCATTACCGATAACTAGGTTACATACACCTTCAGGGATATTGTTTTTCTTGAATACGCCAGCTACGATATTCTGACACGCTACACCACATAATGGTGTCTTAGAACTAGGTTTCCAGATACACACATCACCACATACCCATGCGATCATGGTATTCCAACTCCATACTGCTACCGGGAAGTTAAATGCAGAGATAACACCTACCACTCCGATAGGGTGCCACTGCTCATACATACGGTGCATAGGGCGCTCAGAATGCATCGTTAGTCCGTATAACTGACGAGATAGACCTACTGCGAAGTCACAGATGTCGATCATCTCCTGTACCTCACCTAGACCTTCTTGAAGGCTTTTTCCCATCTCGTATGATACTAGCTTGCCTAAGTATTCTTTTTTATTTCGAAGTTCTTCACCTATTTGTCTTACGATTTCGCCTCGTTTAGGAGCAGGTACTAGTCTCCAGCTTTTAAAAGCCTCCTCTGCAGTAGCCATTACTTTTTGGTAATCTTCTTTTGTAGAAGCTTTTACTTTTCCGATAAGTTGACCGTCTACAGGAGAATAAGATTCTATAATCCTACCGTTAGAAAAAGAGTTAAGACCTGTAGAAGAACCATTGTTCTCTGCCACGAGTCCTAATTTTTCTAATACTTCCGAAATACCAAATTGGTTATTAGATGTCGTCATTTGTTTTTTTATTTATAGTTTGTAATTGATTGTTACTTGCTAATATAAAAAAAAAAATTGACAGGGAGTGTAATGTACAGTAATCTACTATTCTACGAATTTTGCATCAGTAGGCATCACAGTCTGACAACACTTACAGGTTCTCAATTCTTCAGATGAGTAGAAATGTTTAAAATGAGGTAAGAAATCTTTCTCTATATCCGTCAATTCAAAATAGACTTCATATAATTTATGATTACAATTTTCGCAGAACCACATTAATCCATCTTTTGCCCCAGGGTCTTTTCTCTTTTTCTCTACCACTAGACCTACAGAGTTCTCTGTACGGATAGGTGAGTGAGGTACCTTAGCAGGTAGTAGATAAATGTCTCCTTCGTTTAAGGTAATGCGCTTGCGCTCGTTATTTTCTTGTATATCGATATAGATAGTTCCTTCTAGTTGAAAGAAGAACTCTTCAGCTTCATTATAGTGAAAATCCTTTCTAGCATTAGGGCCACCTACGACCATAATGATATAATCAGCTGCTTCAGGGTAAATATTTTTATTGCCAACAGGTGGTTTTAATAAATCTTTATTCTCTTTTACCCATTTAAATATATTGAATGATGACTGTGTACTCATAGTATGATATATGAATTAATTACTTCTGCTCAGCCAACTTTGTGGGTTATAGATATCTGTATTTCGAGACAGTAAGAACTTCAGCACCGTCTGACCATTACTATTCGTACTGATAGACCCGATGTCTTGTTTTAGACTTACTTTATCTCCTTTTTTCACAGATACATCACCTAAGTTTTGATAAACAGTTATATAATCTCCATGTTGTATTAAGACAGCTTTATTACCACCAGGTAATACCTGTACCTGAAGCACATCCCCTCCGAATACTGCTCTAGCTCTAGCGCCTGCCTCAGTAGTGATCTCTACACCACTATTGTGTATCGTCAGCTGAGTCTGTACAGGGTGAGGCTGATCTCCATAAGGTAGAGAGATATATCCTTTAGCTACTGGCCAAGGTAGTTTACCTTGATTTGCTCTAAAGTTATCTGCTACGATTTTCCCTTCTGGAGTAAGCTCAAAGGCAGTAGCAGACTTAGTAGAGGCAGTAGACTTAGTCGTCTTCTTACCTTCTTTAGCGGCTTTCTCTCTAGCGATACGGTTCGCTTCTTCAATCGCTTCTTTGATCAATTGCTTGATTTTTCTATCGATTGCCTTTGTCTCCTCTTGCTTTTGCTTGATGTGTTTGTTATACTTTTGCTGATCTTTTTGTACGATAGACATTAGGTTCTTTTGTTCTCCTAGATCCTCTTGTAAGTTCTTTTCGTTCTGTTGTTGTTCAGCAAGTAGCTTTTGCTGTTTTGCTTTTTGTATACTCAGTCTAGCGAGTGCCTCTTTTAGAGATTCAGCCTTAGCCTTCACCTCATCTGCTTGAGATTTTCTATAGTCAGCATATTGCTTCATATACTGTACTCGTTTATAAGCTTGAAGGAAGTTATCTGATGATAATACGAACATCAGTCTACTTTGGCTAGACTTTGTTTTATATGATTTTAATACCAGATCAGCATAGTCTTTTCTAAGTTTAGCCAACTCTGCTTCTAGGGTATTAACCTCTTTTTCTGTTTTAGAGATATTGCTATTTGTTGCAGATATTTGTTTTTGAACATTGTTTATTAACTGTCTATTTAAGTTAATCTTACGGTTGTTCTCATCTATTTCTAATAGAATATTTCTCTCTTTCGTCTTTTCTTTTTTAAGTAAATCTTTGACAATATTTATCTCCACTAAGATTTGCTGCTTTCTACGCTCCAGTTGTTCTTGCGTTTCTTTCTTTTGCCCGTAAGCAAAAACAGTACATATTAATAATAAGGATAAATACGCTCGTCTCATTTGTAGATTACTTCTTGTTGATCTTATTGTTTTATTCCGACTTGTTTATAACCTGCTGGAACTTTGTAATTAAAGTTCAAGTTATCATTAAAAGTCACATTGTCATAACGAATGTTCAAATGTATGCTTTTTTCTTGTCTTGCATCTATATTTATTTCAGTAGGAGTCGTATATTTTCCCACTTTTTTATATTCTGGATACGAAATAGTGACAATTCTATTGCTAGATGCCTGAGATATCTCTTCTTTTTTCAATAATCCATTTTGGTCTTCGAAGAAATAAGCAGATTGAATATCTTCTTCTACCTTAGCTTTGATTTTGTGCAATCCTTCTTCTATAGATGCTTCATACTTATTAGTTCCTGACTGAGCATCTAGAGCCTGACCTAATAGCAGATTCTGAAACTTAGTATAGTTAAGGTCTGTACCTAGCCACTGGCTTAGCATACTGAAGTCTCCTTTGAAGAATACCTTATTCCACTTCTCATAGTACTGCACTCCTTCTGGAGTTACATATACCTTCGCTATCGGAATACCTATAAAGCGAATGTTCAGCAAGATCTGTTTATCCTTTTCGATAAAGATATCCATAGAGAACTTCTTAGACTCGTTATCTGCCTCATAAGATGCAGAAGAGCGAATAGCAGTGGTAGTGAAGTCTACTATTTGTTTATTGTGGTTGTTTAGAATCGTAAGCACAGTTTTAGCATTACTAGCCTCACTCTCGTCTAGTATACCATCCATGTTCTTCTTCTTACATCCTACGACTAGAAATAAAGTACATATAATAAGTAGGGATATCTTTCTCATAATTGTCTAAAACTATTTTATAGTAGCAAGATAGATAAAAAAAATCCGTTTTAAATAAAGTTTAAAACGGATTTAATATTTTAGAGCCTGTTCTGTTATCAAATATTGATAGAGAGGTAGTCTATAAAATACATCTACAGAGTATACAGGCGACGTCTATATCATGATTTAGTCTAGTACAGAGTAGTCTCCGATACTGATACTCGTATGCTTACCGTCATAAGTAGCATGGTTACCCACCATAGCATTATCTAGATTTGCATTTTTGATCGTAGAGTTTGTTTGGATAAGACTGTTTTTGATGGTAGCATTTTCTACTTTACAGTTGTCTCCTAGAGATACATTAGGTCCTACAGTCGTATTCACTAATACTACATTTTCTCCGATATAACATGGACGGATGATCGTACTGTTCTCTAGCACTACATTACTAGATACATAGTTAGCGTTCCCTTGTTCTAAGAAACCTAGCATTCTATTATTCGTATCTACAGTTACATTTTTATTACCGCAGTCCATCCACTCATCTACCTGACCAGGTACGAAGCGCATTCCTTTTTGCTTCATATTCTCTAGAGCGTCTGTTAGTTGGTATTCGCCTCCTTTGATAATATTATTATCTAGTAAGTACTCTAATTCTTTGCGCAACGTTTCACCACTTTTAAAGTAGTAGATACCGATGATCGCTAGATCAGAGACAAACTCTTTAGGCTTCTCTACGAAATCTACGATGTCGTTTTTATCATTTAGTTGTACTACACCGAATGCGCTAGGATCTTCTACCTGTTTTACCCAGATAACGCTGTCAGCATCTTTCTCTAGGTTAAAGTCAGCGCGGAATAACGTATCTGCGTACGCTACCACGATAGGTCCTTGCATAGCTTCTTTAGCACATAGGATAGCATGAGCAGTTCCTAGAGCTTCGTTTTGATAGCAGATTGTCCCTTTCGCTCCTAGTTTAGCAGCGATAGCGATTAAGTCTTCTTCTACTTTTTTCCCAAAGCTCTCGTGGATGATAAATGCAATCTCATCTATCGTATCGTTAAGAACTTTAGCGATGTCTTCTACTAATCGGTGTACAATTGGTTTCCCAGCGATAGGGATTAATGGTTTAGGAACAGTTAATGTGTGAGGACGAAGTCTAGACCCACGACCAGCCATTGGTACAATAATTTTCATTTTCTAATATCTTTATATTACAATATCTATTTTACTCCAGTACTCCCAAAACCTCCAGCACCTCTCTCTGTATCAGTAAGTACCTCTACAGGCTGCCATTGGATTTGTTCGTATTTAGCGATTACCATTTGAGCAATGCGTTCCCCGTTCTCTATCACGAAAGGTTCTTTTGACAGATTGACTAAGATAATACCTATTTCACCTCTATAATCAGCATCAATAGTACCAGGGCTATTTAGTAAAGTGATTCCTCTTTTTGCAGCTAATCCACTTCTAGGTCTGATCTGTGCTTCGTATCCCTCAGGTAGTTCTATAAATAGACCTGTAGGTACGATGGCTCTCTCTAGAGAGTTTAGTGTGATAGGTTCTTCTAAGTTCGCTCTAAGATCCATACCTGCAGACTGATTCGTCTCATAATTCGGCAATGAATGTTTAGATTTATTGATGATTTTTACGGTAGTCATATTTATTTTTTAATGGTTAACAAAGATAAAAAAGTTATACTGATTAAAAGAACATTATGCGATTAAGTATGAGTGTGATATTGTGTTTTTTATGTTTTTATAGGGGTGGTCGGCTTGTGGTCGGCATATGATGGGCATGTGGTCGGCTAAAAAGTACTATAAAATAGCCGACCACTTACCGATCAATAGCCTAGCAAATAATGATCACAAGGACTAGACTCAAAGAATGAAGTGATAATCCTGCTGAAATAAGGAGATGTAAGAAAGGAGCTGTTATAAATTATAGCAATTCTGATCGATAGGACGTTTTAGACTTATTTCGGAGCTATTTTTGTGCTATTCATAAATATAATAATGAGAAGCGATGACCATAGATTTCGTTTAGATATCTTAATAAAGATTGTATTTTTGGTCTAAAGAGTTTCTAGATTTTAAACAGATGTATATAGACAATAAGTATTATCGACTGAGCACTATCCTCTATAGAGTGAAGGATATAGTAGATAAGGCTATATCGAATAACTACTTTTGGTTAAGGGCAGAGATAGGTCAACTAAAAGAAGACCGAAAGGGACATCTCTATCTAGAACTCGTAGAGCACAAAGATGGAGTAGTATTAGCTAAGTGTCGTGCGAATATCTGGCAATCTAATGCCTATGTGATTAAAAAAACTTTAGGGGAGAATGCGAATGAGATACTGAAGAATGGGGCTGAGATCATGTGCTATTGCGAAGTCACGTTTAGTAATCTATACGGGATGTCTATTAATATACATCGGATAGACTTGTCATACTCATTAGGAGAAGTAGAACGCATAAAGCAGGAAAATCTAAGAAAGCTAGTAGAGCGGGGATATCATCAGAAGAATAAAGAACTGTATCTACCTGCTGTGCTTCAACGCATAGCCTTAGTAAGTTCTAAAGGGACAGCGGGGCATGCCGATTTTATAAAACAACTAGAGGAGAACGAGTATAACTTCGTCTATCATCTAGATCATTATGACTGTCAAGTGCAGGGTGATGGGGCTGTAGCGTCTATACAAGAGGCACTGAGTGAGATAGAGTCAGATGCGTATGATGTGATCGTGCTGATTAGAGGGGGAGGATCGGCGCTAGACTTAGATGTGTTTAATCACTACGAGTTAGCGGTGACGCTAGCCACAAGTCATACACCAGTATTTACTGGGATAGGGCATGAGACTGATAGTTCGTTAGCTGACTTTGTGGCTAATCGCTATTTTAAAACGCCGAGTGCTGTAGCGGCTTATATCGTGGAGCGGACTGCTCTGTTCTATACGGATATCAGTAGGATGTATGATGGCATTATGCAGTCTTATAAACAGTGTATCACTGTAGAACAGCATAAGCTAGAAGTGGCAGAGAAGGAGATAAGGTTATATGGAGTGGCACAAGCCAAACAAAAAAAGCAAGAACTAGATACATTGTCTAATAGACTGATAACAGAAGTAAGAAAACGTCTACATACAGAAGAGTCGTTTATAGAGAGTGCTACGCAGTCTATCTCCTATCGATCTCAACGTATAACGGGTAAAGAGACTCAGGCGTTAAAAGAGAAAACAAAACTAGTAGCATATTTGGCGCAACAGTGTATCGATGTACATCAACAACAACTGAATACTTCGCTAGAGAAACTAGTCTATCAAGCAAAAGGACAGTTGAAGAAAGAACGTGTACGATTAGTTACCTTCGAAGAGATTACGACAGCGTATGACCTGAGTTCTATTCTAAGGAAAGGGTTTGCGATTGTGATGCACAATGGACAACTGTTGAATGAACACCAAGAATTAAATATAGGAGATGAGCTAGAGATAGCGATCTATAATAAGAAGTATAGAATTATATTAGCAGAAATAAAAGAAGTGAAGCAATGGAACAACTTACTTATGAAAAAGCCGCTTTAGAATTAGAAGCAATTCTGAATGATTTAAAGAATGATGAAGTCACAGTAGACGAATTAGCGAGTAAAGTAGAGCGCGCATCTAAACTAATAGTGTTCTGTAAAGAGAAATTGACCTCTACAGAACAACAAGTAGAAGGTATTATAGAGAAGCTAGGACTATAAAATAAGAACACGGTCATAGAGTATCTCCATGACCGTGTTCATCGTATGTAGTTTGCTATATTATAGTCTTTCTTTCATGTCTAAGAGAAGACAGGCTATAGCGACCTGTTATAATCATGGTAATAAGTATCCTTAATTACCAAACGAATCATGATTAGTCGTGCTGTTCTGTATGAAATGTCTTACGTCATCAGAAGAAGGCAACTCGAATACATCTAGGTGGAAATAATCTACAGCGGCTAATACGTGGTCGAATATATCTGCCATGATATTTTCATATACTGCCCATACAGTGGTATTCGTGAAGGTGTATATCTCTATCGGTAGCCCGTGCTCTGTAGGCTGTAGATGCCTTACCATCAGAGGATATTCTTTGTGAATATTAGGGTTCTGCTGTATGTATCTCGTTACATACGCTCTGAACATTCCTATATTTGTTATTCTACGACCATTGATAGGCATAGATTGATCAGCTTGTGTTCTCTCATTGTATTCTTCTATTTCTTTTTGGCGTTCTTCTATATACGGAGCTAATAGTTGTATCTTTTTAAGTAGTTCTATTTCATCCTTCTCTAGATAGCGAATAGAAGAGATTTTAATATTGATACTTCTCTTTATTCTTCTACCTCCAGAAGTCTGCATTCCTCTATAGTTTTTAAACGAGTCACTGATTAGAAGGTGAGTCGGTATGGTGGTGATTGTCTTGTCAAAGTTCTGCACCTTCACCGTACTTAGGTTCATCTCTAGTACTGTACCATCTGCACCATACTTCGCCATCTCTATCCAGTCTCCTACGCGTACCATATCATTAGAAGAAACTTGAATACTCGCTACGAATCCCATAATGGTATCTTTAAACACTAGTATAAGAATGGCTGAGGCTGCTCCTAATGAGATTAAGAATTTGATAGGGTCTGTACCTGTGATGATAGAGAATATAATAATCCCAGAGAAGAAATAGACTAGTATGCTAGATACCTGTGCGTAGCTATCTAATGGTTTGTCTGCTAGACGTGGCTTGCTCTTTAGGTAATCTCGGATACTGCGTATAGTAGATCTAATCACTAAGGTCAGAGCCACTGTGACTAAGATATCCGTCAAGGACATCACAAACTTCGTTAGGTTCGGAAAGCCTAAAAAGAAAATCGGAAATAAGATCTTCGCTAAGGCAATCGGAATTAAGTGTGTGACATTGTGAAAGAATTTATTTTCTACTAATAAGTCATCGAACGTCGTTTTAGTCTTAGAACTAAAAGTCTTTACTAAGACAATAAAAAAGTTCTTTAGAATATAATCTAAAATGAACATACAGATTGTAAATGACGTTAGTAATAGAATAGCTGTCACTACATGGGTAGCATATTCTGATAGATTTAAGAAGTCTAGCAGGTTATAGAACCACTGATATAGTCCGTTGAAATCTTCTGTATTGATAATAGAGTTAATATTAGTAACTAGATAGTTATTAATCATCATGTAATTATGGCTTTTATATTTATAGCTCTTTTAATATAAGCATTATAGCAGACAAATACAAATGAGTACTGCTAATGTGTGTGAAAAGTAATTAATTTTTTAGAGAAATCACTTAAGAAAAGTATAAACTGTTGAAAAAACAGGTGAATCTGAAGTGAGTGTATTGTCACGATGTAAAAAAAGGCGAAATGTTTAACATCTCGCCTTTTATAGGTTATTTTATATTTTCTTTTAATGCTATAATTGATTCAGCATAGAGTTGATTTTATCCAGATTAGGAGTTAGGATAACTTCTATACGTCTGTTCTTCGCTTTGCCTTCAGCAGTGGTGTTACTTGCTAGCGGAGCATATTCACTTCTACCTGCAGCTGTAAGATTTCTCTTATCTATCTGAGGCGTTTGCTCTAGAATAGACACGATAGTTAGAGATCGTTTAGTAGATAAGTCCCAATTGGTCTTCACTCCATCTCCTAGATTACCTAATATCTTATCATTATCTGTATGTCCTTCTATCAGTACTGTGATATCGGGGTTGTCAGCTAATACCTTGCCTAGCTCTACTACTGCCTCTTTTCCTTCATCACTGATCGTCCAACTACCAGATTTAAACAACAATTTGTTTTCCATAGAGACATAGACACGTCCATTTTTTTGTTCGATGGTCAGTCCTCTTCCTTCGAATGCGTTTAGGGCATTAGATAAGTTGTCTTTTAGGGTACGCATCTGCTTATCATTAGCCGCTAAGATACTCTCTAGCTCAGCTACACGTCTTGATTTCTCTTCTAGTTCCGTTTTGGCTTTAGCTAGTCTAGCAGCTTCTGCTTTTAGTGTCTCAGCACTGTGTTGTTCTAAGTTGTTATAAGACTTCTCTAGATCTCTTAGTTTGTTCTGTGCAGCGGCTATCTCAGCATTAAGATTACTTCTCTCTTGTTGAAGTTCTTTTAACTGAGCAGCTAGTTGTCTTTTGATATTTTCTAAGTCTGTATTAGAACTATTCATCAGGTCTAATTCACTACTTAGTTGTTCGTTTTCGGCTAATGCATCTTTGTACTGTTGATCTAGTTCATTGTATAACTTGCGTGTCACACATGATGATAACATGGTAAGCGCTAATAAGCCTAGGCTAATCTTTTTAATTGACATAGTTTGTTGTTTTATGAGGGGAAAATAGGGGTTATGCGTCTATCTCTACGAGTATTGGGCAGTGATCAGAGTGCTTTACATCAGGTAGTATAGTCGCGTGTTTTATCTTGCTTCTCATATTCTCTGTCACTAAGTGATAGTCTATTCTCCACCCTTTATTATTATTACGAGCATTCGCTCTGTATGTCCACCAGCTGTAGTTATGTGGCTCTTGGTTGAACATACGGAAGCTGTCTATAAACCCATTGTTGATAAACTTGTCTAACCATGCACGTTCTTCTGGCAAGAAACCTGATACTTTAGCATTGCGCACAGGGTCATGGATATCGATAGCTTGGTG
Source organism: Myroides odoratimimus (assembly GCF_001485415.1). Classification (GTDB taxonomy): domain Bacteria; phylum Bacteroidota; class Bacteroidia; order Flavobacteriales; family Flavobacteriaceae; genus Flavobacterium; species Flavobacterium odoratimimum. Next base: position 9,492 of record NZ_BCMQ01000002.1, on the reverse strand, counting down.
ACAGATATTATAGTCTCCACAGATCACTAGGTTTGGAATCTCTTTCTTTAGGTTATCGATATAGTTGAAGAAGTCATCCATATACTGATATTTAAAGTCTAGTCGCTCTATATTAGAAGCAGAAGGTAGGTATAGAGACATCACAGAGATATCGTCATAATCTACTCTTAAGTTTCTACCTTCGAAGTCCATATAGTCTATACCTGTTCCGAATACTACGTTCTTAGGTTCTTGTTTGCACAAGATAGCTACTCCACTATAACCAGCTTTCTGAGCAGAATAATAGTATTGGTATGGATATCCGGCAGCTAGTATATCCGCTACAGGTATTTGATCTTCTTTTGCTTTTATTTCTTGTAGACATATAATGTCTGGATTCTCTTCTTGAATCCATTCTATAAATCCTTTGTTTATAGCAGCACGTATTCCATTTACGTTATACGAGATTATCTTCATATAAAATGAGTATGTAGTTTAAAAAATCAAAAATATAAAAAATATATTTTTTGATTTAATATCTTATCTTTGTTTTAATCAGTTATTTATACATTTTGTAATTTCTTTTTTATGAATTATAGTACTAGTCTGATAAAATAAAATGGAATAGCTGAAGATTTTAGTATATTTGTATTACTTAATTTTGAATTTTAATGGGGTTAGTAACGGCGAAAGAAGTAGCAAAGGCAATTAACGTAGATAAGTATGGTTTTCTAGGAACCTTTACGGGGTGGATGTTGATGAAGGCGCTTAAAATCACTACGTTAAATAAAATTTACGACCGCAATAAGCATTTGTCTAATCTAGATTTTTTAAATGCTATCTTAGAAGAATTTCAAATAGAATTTGAAATAGATCCAGAAGAACTTAAGAGACTGCCTAAGAAAGGGCCTTATATAACTATTTCTAATCATCCGTTAGGAGGAATAGACGGTATTCTATTGCTTAAACTGATGTTAGAGCATGATCCTGATTTTAAAATTATCGCTAACTTTTTATTACATCGCATAGAGCCATTAAAGCCTTATATTATGCCTGTGAATCCTTTTGAGAACAATAAGGATGTTAAATCAAGCGTTATAGGATTAAAAGATACTTTAAGACATTTAAGTGATGGAAAGCCTTTAGGGATATTCCCTGCTGGGGAAGTGTCTACGTATAAAGATGATAAACTTATCGTAGATAAACCTTGGGAAGAAGGAGCGATTAAGCTGATAAAGAAAGCAAATGTACCTGTAGTACCTATTTATTTTCATGCAACAAATAGTAAGTTATTCTATTTCTTGTCTCAAATAAATCCTACGTTGCGTACAGCTAAACTGCCTTCTGAACTATTGACTCAAAAAAATAGAGTGATCAAAGTAAGGATAGGTAGACCGATATCAGTAGAAGAACAAAGTGAACACTATGATATAAATGATTATGGTAACTTCCTGCGTTTTAAAACATACTTATTGTCGAATGCATATAAGGATGAAGATATACGTAAATGGATTAAAGTACCTTCATTTAATTTCAAATTACCAAAAAGCGTGAAAGATATTATTGAGGCACAGCCAGTAGAGAAGATTTTAGAAGAGATTAATACGCTGAGAGAAGGTAATTATAGATTATTACAGAGTAAGAATTACGAGATATTCTTGTGTAAATCAGATCTAATACCAACGATTCTAACAGAATTAGGACGTTTAAGAGAAATTACGTTTAGACAAGTAGGAGAGGGAACGAATAATGAACTAGACTTAGATCAATACGATAAGTATTATCACCATATGTTCTTATGGGATAATGATACTCAACAGATTTGTGGAGCATACCGTATGGGATTGGGAACAGAGATTTATAAGAAATATGGAATCAATGGGTTCTATTTAAATGAGTTGTTCCGCTTTGAGTCTGAGTTATATCCGATGATGTCTCAGTCTATAGAGATGGGTAGAGCTTTTATCATTAAAGAGTATCAACAGAAGCCAATGCCTCTATTCTTATTGTGGAAAGGTATTGTACATACTACATTGAGATATCCTGAACACAAATACTTAATCGGTGGAGTGAGTATTAGTAATCAGTTCTCTGATTTCTCTAAATCATTAATGATTGAGTTTATGAGATCACACTATTTTGATCCTTATATCGCTCAGTACGTCACTCCTAAGATGGAATATAAAGTAAATCTTAAGGATAGTGAGAAAGATTTGATCTTTAGTGAGACAGATTCTGATTTAAATAAATTCGATAAGATCATTGAGGATGTAGAACCAGGAAAGTTAAGATTGCCTGTATTGATTAAAAAATACATTAAGCAGAATGCAAAGGTGATCGCTTTTAATGTTGATCCATTGTTTAATAATGCAATAGATGGTCTGATGTATATCAAGATTGCTGATCTACCAGAAAGCACAGTGAAACCTGTAATGGAAGAATTCGAAGCAGAACTTGAAAGAAAGATTCAAGAAGAAAATAACAAAAGCGAAAAGCAAGAGTCATAAAAAAAGGAGTTTCTATTGAAACTCCTTTTTGTTTTTAGTATAGTAATTTGATTTTGTCTATAATCGTTTGCGCTAGTTTTTCTTTGCTTTCTATAGTCCATCCTCCGATATGAGGGGATAGTAATACATTCTTAGCTTGTATTAAGTATTGCATAGGTTCAGGAAGAGTATTATCTGAGAACATATTCTCGAAAGAAGACTTCTCGTACTCTAATACGTCTAATGCAGCACCTCTTACTTTACCAGACTTTAAAGCTTCGACTAGATCTGTAGTATTGACAGACTTCCCTCTAGCTGTATTTATAAACCAGAAAGGCTTTTTGAACCCTTGGATTAGTTCCTTGTTGATGAGATACATGGTCTCCGGTGTCTGTGGAGTATGTAGGCTTAGGATATCAGCTCGTTCTTGTAACTCTGCTAAACTTACTTGTTTTGCATAGGCATTCTCTAGTCCTTCTCTGATATCGTGGAAGATTACTTCACAGTCAAACCCTTGTAGGCGTTTGGCAAAAGCATTTCCCATATTTCCATAGCCTATAATACCTACTGTTTTACCTTCTATCTCATGTCCTCTGTTTCCTTCTCTAATCCAGATTCCTTGTCTTACTTCTTGGTCGACTAAGTTGAGTTTATTCATTAGGCTTAGTAGCATCCCTAAGGCGTGTTCTCCTACTGCAGTTCTATTACCTTCTGGAGCAGCGATAAGCGCTATACCTTTAGTCTCTGCATATGCACAGTCTATATTCTCTAGTCCTGCACCGACACGTCCAATGAACTTTAAGTTAGTTGCTTTCTCTAAAAAAGATTGATCAATAGAAAAGCGACTTCGGATAATGATACCTTCATATTCGTGTATGTTTTCTGCTATTTCTTCTTTACTAGCAGTGTAGTTTTCTACATTTTCGTATCCTAGTTCTGCTAGTTGTGTAATCATTAAAGGATGATTACTATCTATATGTAATACTTTCTTAGTGTTCATGGTTGTGATGTAGCTTTAAATAATCTAGAAACCTAAAATAACCTTTGCAATTGAAAAGTAAATTAAGATTCCAAAGATATCATTACTTGTAGTGATAAAAGGACCTGTGGCTAAAGCAGGGTCTATACCATATTTATTCAGTAAGATCGGAACAAAGGTACCGATAAGACTAGCGATGATTATTACACTAATCAGTGCTATAGATACAGTGATACCTATGATATAATCTACCCCTAATAAGAAGTGACTTCCTAGCATCATCAGAATAGCAAGTAAGAAACCATTTAGTAAACTAAGCGTTACTTCTTTTCCTAATCGCTTCCATATAGATCCGGTGATAGAGTTATTAGCTAGTCCTTGTACGATAATAGCAGAAGATTGAACTCCAACATTACCTGCCATAGCCGCAATAAGAGGGGTGAAGAAGAATAGTACACCAAACTTCTCCATAGCTCCTTCAAAACTTCTAGATACATTAACAGCTACGAATCCACCTATCATGGCTAATATTAACCAAGGTAATCTAGCTCGTGTCAGCATAAGGATACTGTCATTAGCCTCTACGTCTTGAGAAATACCTGCTGCTAATTGGTAATCTTTATCTGCTTCTTCTTTAATAACGTCTACGATGTCATCTATGGTAATACGACCTACTAACCTTCCCATTTCATCTATAACAGGAATGGCTTCTAAGTCATACTTCTGCATAATACGAGCTACCTCTACATCTTTTGTATCTACTTTTACTGAGTCTACATTTCTAATATAGACATCACTAATATGGGTAGTAGTAGAAGAGGTAAGGAGGTCTTTTAGCGACAGTCTCCCTTTTAGCCTTCCTTCATTATCTATTACATAGATAGAGTGTACTCTAGATACATGCTCAGCCTGTTTGCGCATTTCTTTGACACAAGTAAGCACTGACCAATTCTCATTAACAGAGACATACTCTTTGGCCATTAACCCCCCTGCAGTGTCCTCGTCATAACGCAATAGTTCAACGATGTCCTTTGCATGCTCTAAATCTTCCAGCTCAGAAAGAACCTCTTCCTTCTTAGATTCTGGTAATTCAGAGATAATATCAGCAGCGTCATCCGTGTCTAATTCGTCTAACTCCTCTGCAATTTCTTTTGGAGATAGCGTTTTTAAGATCTTTTCACGGACATCTTCATTTAATTCTAAAAGGATTTCTGCTGTTACTTCACTATCTAATATATCGAATATGTATATCGCTTCTTCTCCAGAAAGCTCATTCATAATCTCTGCTATATCGGCGTAGTGTAAATCTTTAAGAATCTCTAATAATTCCTTTTCATTCTTTTCAGCGATTAAATCTTCGAATTGTTGTAAAGATTCTCTACTGATTTTAAACTCCATAGGCTTCTATTTTCTTTGTTAGTTCTATAAATTCTTTATAGTCTAATTGTTCTGGTCTTAAATTAAATACTTCTTCGGATCTTATTTCCTCTGGCAAGTTAAAGCTTTTTAAGCTGTTGCGTAATGTCTTTCTTCTCTGATTAAAGGCAGTTTTTACTACTGTAAAGAATAATTTCTCACTACAAGGTAGACTGTAATCTTCTTTACGGATCATACGCATTACTCCTGACTTTACTTTTGGAGGTGGGTTAAATACGTGTTCGTCTACAGTGAACAAATATTCTGTTTCATAGAATGCTTGTGCTAATACTGAAAGTATACCATAAGCTTTAGTTCCTTTTTTCTCACAGATACGTTCTGCTACTTCTTTTTGGAACATCCCTGAGAACTCAGGGATATAGTCTCTTAGTTCTAATGCTCTAAACACGATTTGTGTAGAGATATTATAAGGGAAGTTACCGATTACAGCGAAAGGCTCTTGATTAAAAGCACGTACTATATCGAATTTTAGAAAGTCTTGTGCGAATATATGGTCGTGTAGTTTGTTATAATGAGCATGTAGATAATCTACAGACTCTGTATCTATTTCTACTACGAATGTTTCTATCGGTTTGTCTAATATATATTTGGTTAGAACTCCCATACCTGGACCAATCTCTAATACCTTCTTATATCCTTCTAATGTCAAGGTATCAGCGATTCTCTTTGCGACACTTTCGTCAGTTAAGAAATGCTGACCTAAGTGTTTTTTTGCTCTTACTTTATCCATGGTTATCTTATTGATGTTCGCTGATTAATTCTAGTTCTGTTTTAAATGTTAGCATAAGCTCACCAAAAAGGCGTTTAGCTTCGTTCTCAAAACGATCAAAGTCTTCTTTATAGAACTGATCTAGTAACTCTTTACTCTGTGTTTCGAATTGAATAGAATAAGTTTTTCCTCCCATTTCTTCTTCGATGAGTACTTTGACAATTTTAGCTTTGTCAAACTTTCCAGTTGCTAATATTCCTGGTATATAAGCGTTTTTTGTCCATTGCATCCATACGTCATGTGCGCTTTCATGAATGTTGACTGTGATATTATATATGATCATAATTTTAATTACACTGAATGAATTATTTTTTGCAAAGATAAAAAAAGCACCAAATGTCTTATTTCGAATATTTGGTGCTTTTTGTTTATAAGGTTATTGGTGTTAATTAGTTGATAATATCAAATCCTGTGTAAGGGCGTAAAACTTCTGGAATTACGATTCCTTCTGGTGTTTGATAGTTTTCTAAGATACCTGCTAGTACACGAGGTAATGCTAATGAACTACCATTTAAAGTATGTGCTAATTGGTTTTTACCATCTTTATCTCTGAATCTTAATTTCAATCTATTCGCTTGGAATGTCTCGAAGTTAGATACAGAACTAATTTCTAACCATCTGTCTTGTGCTGTAGAGAACACTTCGAAGTCATAAGTAAGAGCTGATGTGAATCCCATATCTCCACCACATAATCTTAAGATTCTATATGGAAGTTTAAGGTCGTTCAATAGTCCTTTAATATGTTCTACCATTCCGTCTAATGCTTGATAAGAATTATCAGGGTGTTCGATACGTACGATTTCTACTTTGTCAAATTGGTGAAGGCGGTTAAGACCTCTTACGTGTGCTCCATAAGATCCCGCTTCTCTACGGAAACATGGTGTATAAGCTGTACACATAATAGGTAACTCTGTCTCTTGTAAGATAACATCTCTAAAGATATTAGTCACAGGAACCTCTGCTGTTGGGATTAAGTATAAATCGTCAACTGTACTGTGATACATTTGTCCTTCTTTATCTGGCAATTGTCCTGTACCGTATCCTGATGCCTCATTGATTAAGTGAGGAACTTGATACTCTCTATATCCTGCATCTGTATTTTTGTCTAAGAAGTAAGAGATTAACGCACGTTGTAAACGAGCTCCTTTACCTTTATATACAGGGAAACCTGCTCCAGTGATTTTATTCCCTAGTTCAAAGTCAATGATGTCATATTTCTTTGCTAATTCCCAGTGTGGTAAAGCACCTTCGTGTAGTGTAGGTACTTCTCCTGCTTCGAATACATTTAAGTTATCATCAGCATCTTTACCAGCAGGTACGATATCTGTTGGTACGTTTGGTATAGTATATAACTTCTCAGTTAATAATGCAGATACATTATTAAGCTCTTCAGTTAATTGTTTGCTTTGGTCACGTAAGTTTGATGTTTTCTCTTTGATGATTTCAGCTTTTGCTTTTTCACCACTTTTCATCAACTCCCCGATGCTTTTGGATAGTTTGTTCGATTCTGCTAATACATTGTCTAATTCCACCTGTGTGCTTCTTCTTTTCTCATCTAATTCAAGCACTTCTTTTAGCAAATCGGCAACATCAAGATTTCTTTTGGCTAATCCTTTAACCACTTGCTCTTGATTTTCTCTAATAAAAGCTATCTGTAACATATTATAAATATTAATTGTAAAGCAAAGTTAGAAAATACTTTTCTATTAGCAGCTATTTTACGTACCTCTTTATAAGTTTTGTAGAACATTATGCACTTTATTTGGTAGTTTATTAGCTTTTCTAAATAATAATTTAATAAATAGAATTACTTTAGAATAATATGTGAAGTGCTTTTTAGCTTTATTACACTTTGTTTATCTTGTTATTTATGTGAAAGAATTGATAATTTAAGCCTTGATTTAAAAAAAAGTGAGATTAGTTAAAGTAATATTTTACTTTTGTCTGAATAATATTAGAGTCTGTAAAAAATAAAAATGGATATACTTATTAAATTATCTCAATTCTTATTGAGTTTGTCGTTGTTAATTATCTTACACGAGTTAGGGCATTTTATTCCTGCTAAACTTTTTAAAACACGTGTCGAGAAGTTTTACTTATTTTTTGATGTTAAGTTTTCTTTGTTTAAAAAGAAGATAGGAGATACTGTTTATGGTATTGGGTGGTTGCCATTAGGAGGGTATGTAAAAATATCTGGTATGGTGGACGAAAGTATGGATACAGACCAATTAGCTGGTGAGCCACAACCTTGGGAGTTTAGATCTAAACCTGCTTGGCAACGTTTGATCATTATGTTAGGTGGAGTTACGGTGAACTTTATTTTAGCCTTTGTTATCTATATTGGTATGGCTTATGCGTATGGTGAGTCATATATAGCTAATAAAGATGTAAAGAGTGGAATCTGGGTTCAGAATCCTATCTTAGAAGACGCTGGTCTAAAAACGGGAGACAAGGTATTAAAGGTTGATGGAAAGGAGATTGTGAAGTTTAATAGTCTGCCAGAGGCAATCCTTATGGGGAAAGATATCGAGGTAGAGCGTGCTGGTGTTGTAGAGCATGTACAGTTGCCAGTTGACTTTTTGGGACAAATCACAGAGAATAAAGGAAATGGTTTCATAGGATTGCGTATTCCTTTTATTGTAGCAGGATTTGGTGAAAACTCTATTAATGAAGGTACATTAATGGTTAAAGATATTGTGAAGTCTATTAATGGGGTAGAAACACCTTTCTTTGATATGGTAAGCAATGTGTTAGAAGAAAACAAAGGAAAGACTGTTGCTGTTGTAGTGAATCGCGATGGAAAAGATACGACTGTTGATGTAAAGGTAAATCAAGAAGGTAAGATAGAGACATATTATGCTCCTGCTTTGCCATTTGATAATTTACAAAAACTTGGACTATATGAGATAAGTAGAGAGCAATACTCTTTAGCAGAAGCTATTCCTGCGGGGTTACACATGGGGAAAGATAGAATCATGAGTTATTTCGGACAGTTAAAGAAAATTGTACAACCTGAGACAGGTGCTTATAAAGGAGTAGGAGGGTTTAAAGCGATTTATGATATCTTCCCTCAGTTCTGGAGCTGGCAAGTGTTCTGGAGTATTACAGCGATGTTATCTATCATGTTAGGGGTTATGAACTTATTACCAATCCCTGCTTTAGATGGTGGGCATGTTATCTTTTTATTGTACGAGATGATCTCTGGAAGAAAGCCAAGTGATAAATTCTTGGGTAACGCTCAGATGGTAGGATTCTTCATACTTATTGCATTATTGTTATTCGCGAATGGGAATGATATTTATAAGGCAATTTTTAATTAGATGAAAAAAATATAAAAAAAATGCTTGTTGTGTTTGCAGAAATGAAAAATCGTATTATATTTGCATCGCAATAAAGGTAAGACATCACCTTCCTCCTTAGCTCAGTTGGTTAGAGCATCTGACTGTTAATCAGAGGGTCCTTGGTTCGAGCCCAAGAGGGGGAGCAGAGAAGCCAGTCATTGACTGGCTTTTTTCTTATAACCGTTTAGGTTATGGAATTTTAAAAACAAGAATACAAGTAAAGAAATTTACTTTTTAAGGGGATTTGAAAAGCGATATCGAATAGGTATCGCTTTTCGCTTTTCTAGAATATCTGTGATATACTATATATTAAGGTATATAAGAGAATGATTGTTCATTGCTTGAATCCTTTAAAGAAGAAAAATAATTATAGAATAGAGCTCTTGTCAGTAGGCAAGAGCTTTTTTCATTAAAGAATGTATTACCTACAGCCTTAGTCTATATAGTCTAGGGCTTTTTTATTGTCATCATAAGTTAACCCCCTTCAAGAGCGCGACAAGA
>NZ_BCMQ01000001.1 GCF_001485415.1 Myroides odoratimimus | reverse complement strand
CTTTGATTAGTATTATTCTTTTTTATTTCTAGTGTTTAACTTTAGGTGTTATTTCTAATTTTAAAAATAGTGCCATAATGTCTACGAAGTACAAAGCTCTTGAATTAGATAAAGCTTATTTTATAACTATTACTACTGTGGGATGGGTAGATGTGTTCACTCGTTTAAGTCAGAAATATGTTATTATTGATGCTTTGAGATACTGTCAAAAGAATAAAGGATTAGAGATTTATGCTTACGTTTTAATGCATAGCCATCTACATATGTTTTGTAGAAGTAATGGTAAACTTACAATTGCTGAAATAATGCGTGATTTTAAAAAATTCACAAGTAAGAAAATTATTGAAATGATAAATGAAGAGCCAGAGAGTAGACGCGAATGGTTATTAGGATATTTTGAACAAAGTTGTGTTTATGTCAAAAGAAACCAACAGTATAAAGTATGGCAAGATGGGTATCATGCTGAAGAGATATATTCAAATAAGTTTATAAGACAAAAGATTAATTATATACATCAGAATCCTGTGGAGGAAAAGATTGTGGTTAAAGCTGAGGATTATTATTTTAGTTCTGCTCGTAACTATAATGGATTAGAAAATGAATTGGATATTGTAGAGGTGTTTATATAGTTTATAATGTCACGGATTGCAAATCCGCGACAACGAATCCACGACAATAAGTATTGCGTGAGGTAGTTCGTTTAGTTTAGCAGTTCGCGCGGATTTGTAATCCGTGCGGAGTATTAAGTTTGTTTAATTTGTGTTGTCACGTCACGGATTGCAAATCCGCGACAACGAAGCATAGCGTCTTGTATAAACTGAACAGTTTTTTTAGCAAAGGAAATAGTTTTAGTATTTTTGTGAGTATAATATTTACTTATGCAGGTTTCACCTTCTTTAGCAGTACAGATACAGACATTACCAGATCAGCCAGGAGTATATCAATACTATGATAAGGATGATAAGATACTGTATGTAGGTAAGGCTAAAAACTTAAAGAAAAGGGTTAGTTCGTACTTTAATAAAATACATGATAACGCCAAGACCAATGTGTTGGTGAAGAAGATTGTGACGATAAAGCATATCGTTGTGCCTACTGAGACAGATGCATTACTGCTAGAAAACAACTTGATCAAGCAGTTACAACCACGTTATAATGTGTTGCTAAAGGACGATAAGAGTTATCCGTGGATATGTATTAAGAAAGAACCCTTTCCGAGAGTGTTTACTACACGTCGTATGGTGAAGGATGGATCAGAGTACTTCGGGCCTTATACGAGTATCAAGACTGTACATACGCTGATTGATTTGATTAAAGAATTATATCCGTTGCGTACGTGTAATCTAGATTTGACGACTAGTAATGTGCGCAGTGGGAAGTATAAGGTATGTCTAGAGTATCATATTGGCAACTGTGGTGGGCCATGTGAAGAGCGCGAGAGTGATAAACAATACGACAATAAGATCAGAGCTATCCGAGATATCTTGAAAGGGAATTTTAAAGATAGTCTAAAGGAGTTTAAGGATTATATGATGGAGTTGGCTTCTAATATGGAGTTTGAAGAAGCACAAAAGGTTAAGGATAAAATAGACTTATTAGAGAATTATCAGTCTAAGTCTACTATTGTTAGTTCTAAGATTAGCAATGTAGATGTGTTCTCTATTATCTCAGATGAAGGAGCTGCTTATGTGAATTTCTTACAAGTGTCTTATGGTGCGATTATTCGTTCGCATACGATGGAGTTGAAGAAGAAATTAGACGAGACAGATGAAGAGTTATTAGAGCTTGCGATTACGGAATTAAGAGAGCGCTTTCACTTGAATTCAAAAGAGATTATCGTTCCTTTCGATGTTGAGGTGCAAGAAGGGATACATGTGACTGTACCTAAGCTTGGGGACAAGAAGAAATTACTAGACTTATCAGAGCGCAATGCTAAGTATTATAGAATAGATCAGCTTAAACAGATTAAGATAGTGGATCCTGAGCGTCATGTGAATCGTATTATGACACAGATGAAGAAGGACTTGCGTATGCATGTAGAGCCACGTCATATAGAGTGTTTTGATAACTCGAATATACAAGGGACTAATCCTGTGTCTGCTTGTGTTGTCTTTAAAGACGGAAAACCTAGTAAGAAAGATTATCGCCACTTCAATGTGAAGACTGTAGATGGGCCTAATGACTATGATACGATGGAAGAGATCGTGTATAGACGTTATAAGCGCGTGATAGAGGAAGGGCAACCATTACCTGATCTTATCGTGATAGATGGAGGTAAGGGACAGTTAGGTGTTGCGGTTAGCTGTCTAGAGCGATTAGGCATCAGAGGAAAGGTGGCTATTATCAGTTTAGCAGAGCGATTAGAAGAAATCTTCTATCCAGGAGATAGTGTTCCTCTGTATTTAGATAAGCGATCTGAGACGATGAAGGTGATCATACATCTTAGAGATGAAGCACACCGATTTGGGTTAACATTTCATAGAAACCAACGCAGTAAGAATGCTATTACAAGTGAGCTCGATGGAATCAGTGGCGTAGGAGAGAAAACTAAAACAACACTGATGAATCATTTTAAATCAACAAAGAGAATCAAAGAAGCTAGCTTAGAAGACTTAGAAAAAGTAATAGGAAAGTCAAAAGGGAAGCTTGTATTTGATTTTTTTCAAGTAAATTAGAGGAAAAATTAACATAGTGATGCATAGAATAATATTACTAATATTTTGCTTTATCCTTTTAGCATCAAATAGTTATGCTTCAGAGGGAGAGAAAGATAGACCAAAAGTAGGTTTAGTACTGAGTGGAGGTGGTGCTAAAGGATTAGCTCATATCGGAGTGCTAAAGGTACTTGAAGAAGAGGGAGTAAAAGTAGATTATATCGCTGGTACTAGTATGGGAGCCATCGTAGGAGGATTATATGCTTCTGGATATACTGCAAAAGAGTTAGACTCTATTTTTAATAGTATTGATGTATCGGCCTTGATAAAGGATTATATTCCTCGTATCTCTAAATCGTTTTATGAAAAAAAGAATGATGAGATTTATGCGTTGACTTTACCCTTTGATAAGTTTAGAATAGGATTTCCAAAAGCGTTGTCTAGAGGGATGTATAACTATAACCTGATGAATAAGCTATTAGCTCACGTTCGTCATGTTAGAGATTTTAGTGAGTTACAGATTCCGTTTTTATGTATTGCAACTGATTTAGAGACAGGAGAAGGAGTTGTTTTAAAAGAGGGATATTTACCACAGGTTATTTTAGCTAGTGGAGCGTTCCCTTCATTATTTGCTCCAGTGAAGATAGATGGAAAATACTTAATAGATGGAGGAGTTGTGAATAACTATCCTATCGATCAGTTACGAGAAATGGGGGCTGATATTGTAATAGGTGTTGATGTACAAGACGACCTTAAAACAATAGAAGAAATAGAAGGAGCTCCAGATTTGTTATTACAGATATCGAATTACTCTACGATTAATCAGATGAAGAATAAACTTCCTAAAACAGATGTGTACATTAAGCCTGATATTGTTGGTTATACTGTGGTGTCATTTGATAAGGGAGAACCTATTATTGAGAGAGGAGTTAATGCGGCGAATAAGGTTATTGTAGACTTAAAATTATTAGGAGGAGATAAGAACGTAGTGAAAGATCATTATGTTCCGAAAGAGTCAGATTCAATAGCAATTACTAGTATTGATATTAAAGGGTTAAACAAGTATACTCGTAGATATATACATGGTAAATTAGGGTTTAAACCTAATAGTAAGATTTCTTTTGATCAACTAGCAAATGGTATCACACAGCTAAATGGTACTGAGAACTTTAGTAGCATGACCTACAAGTTTGAAGAAGATGGCGATAAGGATAAGATGAAAATGGAATTAGTGGAGAATCCTGTTAATCGTTATCTAAAACTCGGTGTACACTATGATGGATTATATAAAGCAGCAGCTTTAGTGAATGTTACTCAGAAGAACCTTTTTACGAAAAGTGATGTTGCTTCATTAGATTTAGCATTAGGAGATAATGTTCGTTATAACTTCAATTATTTTGTCGATAATGGATTCTACTGGAGTGTAGGAGTTTCTTCTAAATATAATCAGTTTAGTCGAGATCTGCCTTATACCATGTTAGTTGGGACTAGTGGAGGAGAGATGAATATAGAGAATGCGCCTGCTATGTTTGGGGTAGATTATGCAGATTTAGAAAATAAGTTATATTTCCAGACTTTTTATCAGCAGAAGTATTTGTTGAATATAGGTTTTGAACACAGATTCTTAGATATTAGAAGTAAGACTTTAAATTTACCTAACTCAAAGTTTGATAGGAATCACTATTTAGGTGGGTTTGCGAATGTAACGATGGATACTTATGACAATAAGTATTTTCCACGCAAAGGATTCTTATTTAAGGGAGAGTATAAAAACTATTTTTATTCAACAGAACATGAGAATTATGTTCCACATGAATTTGATAACTTTTCGACACTAACTGGACAAATAGGATATGCTACGCGTATCACAGATAAGTTAGCAGTAGATATCAAATCAAGGTTAGGAACTGTGATAGGAACTACTCCAAGTCTTGGATTTGGATATGCTTTAGGGGGATATGGATTTGCAGATCGAGATAACGTTATTCCTTTCTTCGGATATGAATTATTAGGTATCGGAGGAGATTCTTTCATTATGGGAGGTATTACTTTTGATTATGAAATATTCAAGAAGCACCATATTAATTTTACTGCTAATTATGCGAATGCAGGAGAGAAGATTTTTTCAAGTTCAGACTGGTTCACTAAGGCGAAGTATTCTGGGTATGCAGTAGGATATGGAATGCAGAGTATGATAGGACCTATAGAGGCTAAGTTTACGTATTCTCCAGAGACAGGTAGTACTTATACTATATTCTCAGTAGGATTCTGGTTCTAGGTGAGTAAGATTAGATTAAAAACGGGTATAGTAAAACGAATAGTTTTACTATACCCGTTTTTTTATTGTCTCAGAATGTGAAGACGTTGTTTGTTGATATGTGTATATAATTTGTATTTTGTTGTTGATATGTAAAATATATTTGGACAAAAAATTGTATAATTCATTTTTATTTCGATATTTGTGTTATTATGAAAACACAATGGGACGGTTTATTGGCTTATTTAAAGTTTCTCATCAAGCGCAAGCCTGAATGAGTACTTTTACTTTTTATATTATTCCTAATTAAACATTAGCCAAATGTTGTAATGTACCCTAGTGTATGTAGTGTATGTAGTGTAGTAGCTTATTATGACTTTTATAGCTAACCTTTCTATACATTTTGACCTGGCAGCTCTGTTGAGGTTGACTTCACAAGATATCTTTAGATGCATTGCCTTGTATGCTTGACGTTGTCTATTCTTTTATGTTTAATCAGGAATCTGAATCACCAACCAAAAATATTAAGTAATTATGCCTTTATATCATCACTTAGGGAGTATTCCCCCTAAACGTCACACCGTATTCCGAAAGGAAAATGGGGACTTATATTATGAGCAATTGTTTGGTACAATTGGCTTCGATGGTATGTATACCAATATGTATCACGAGCACCGACCTACTCAGGTAAAGAAGATTTTAGGACAGTATAGTATTGCGCCTAAAATAGCAAAGTCTAATCACATTCAATCTTATCGTTTACGTGGTTTTCAGGTAGCTCCTGAGAATGATTATTTAGAAAGCCGAAAAGCAGTTTTGACCAATAGTGACTGTACCATTGTATTAGCGGCACCTAAACAATCATTAAGAGATTACTTTTATAAAAACACGGATTCTGATGAATTAATTTTTATTCATAAGGGGACAGGTACATTGCGTACGATGTTAGGTAACCTTACTTTTAAGTATGGTGACTACCTGCTGATACCTCGAGGAATTATTTATCAGATCGATTTTGATACGGAAGATAATAGACTATTTATCGTAGAGTCTAGACGTCCTATCTATACTCCTAAGCGCTATCGCAATTGGTTTGGACAGTTATTAGAGCACTCTCCATTCTGTGAGCGTGATATCAGGTGCCCGGATGTATTAGAAACTTTTAATGAGACAGGAGATTTTCTTATTAAAGTAAGAAAGCAAGATGAGATATTTGAGATGGTCTATGCTACACATCCTTTTGATGTTGTGGGATATGATGGGTATAATTATCCATATGCATTCTCTATTCATGACTTCGAACCGATAACTGGGAGGATTCACCAACCACCACCAGTGCATCAGACATTTGAGACAGATGCATTCGTAGTGTGTTCTTTTGTACCACGTCTATATGACTATCATCCAGATTCTATTCCAGCGCCTTATAACCACAGTAATATTGATAGTGATGAGGTGTTGTATTATGTAGATGGAGACTTTATGAGTCGTAATGATATCGCTCCAGGGCATATCTCTCTGCATCCTGCAGGTATACCTCATGGACCACATCCTGGTGCAGCAGAGCGTTCGATAGGTAAGACTGAAACACAAGAATTGGCAGTGATGGTAGATACTTTTAAACCTCTTATGGTAACTGAAGAGGCGATGAAGATAGCAGATGAACAATATTACCAATCGTGGTTAGAACCTGAGAAATAACAATCAAACAACAACCTAAAAACTATATATTATGAGTAAAGAAGTAAAGTCAGTTGAATTTGGCTTAGAAAAAATATTTGAAGGAGCGCAAGATTTCTTGCCTCTATTAGGAACAGATTACGTAGAATTTATTGTAGGAAATGCTAAGCAGGCGGCTCATTTTTATAAAACAGCTTTTGGTTTTCAATCTTTGGCGTATGCCGGATTAGAGACAGGAGTAAGAGATAGAGCGTCTTACGTGTTGGTACAGGATAAAATAAGAATAGTATTGACTACACCTTTAACGGCAGAGTCAGAATTTAATAACCATATCGTACAACATGGTGATGGTGTAAAAGTGGTGGCGTTATGGGTAGAAGATGCTCGAAAAGCGTATGAAGAAACAACGAGTCGTGGTGCAAAGTCATTTATGGCACCTACTGTAGAGAAAGATGAGTTCGGTGAAGTAGTGCGTGCAGGTATCTATACGTATGGTGAGACAGTACATATGTTCGTAGAACGCAAGAATTATACAGGTACATTCTTACCAGGATTTAAAAAATGGGAAAGTGATTATAATCCTACTCCTGTTGGGTTAAAATACGTAGATCACATGGTAGGTAATGTGGGATGGAATGAGATGAATACTTGGGTAAAGTGGTATGAAGATGTGATGGGATTCGTTAACTTCTTATCTTTTGATGATAAACAAATCAATACGGAGTATTCTGCCTTAATGAGTAAGGTAATGTCTAATGGTAATGGGCGTATTAAATTCCCTATTAATGAGCCTGCAGAAGGAGCGAAAAGATCACAAGTAGAAGAGTATTTAGACTTCTATAATGGTCCTGGAGTACAACATATCGCTGTAGCTACCGATGATATCATTAAGACTGTAGCTGCGATGAAAGATAGAGGAGTTGAGTTTTTATCTGCTCCACCACAAGCATATTATGATATGATACCTGCTCGACTAGGGGTACATATGGATATGATGAAGGAGGATATTAAAGAACTTCAGAAGCTCGGTATCATGATTGACGCAGATGAAGAAGGATATTTATTACAGATATTTACGAAGCCTGTAGAGGATAGACCGACTTTATTCTTCGAAATTATTCAGAGAATGGGAGCAAGAGGATTTGGTGCAGGTAACTTTAAAGCCTTATTTGAGTCAATAGAGCGTGAACAAGAGAAAAGAGGAACACTTTAAGATTCAGTTAATTAAATATTAAAACAGGTCTTTTGGAGACTTGTTTAGTTAAATAAAAGTTAAAAACCAATTAGGGTGGTAATAGTCCGTAAAAAGCTATACATTTGCACTCGCAAAAATAAGGTCGTCATAAGCTTTATTTGAGTGTAATAAATTTTTCATAATTTATAGTTTTTTGGTTGGTTAATAGCATAAAAACTCAGTCATTTCTTTGGCTGGGTTTTTTTGTTTGCTATTTTTGAATAAAAAACAACCAATATGAAAAAGAATCTTCTAATATTACTTGTGTGTGTGTTTACCACAAGTATTCTGTACTCACAATCTTCTGTGAAGGCTTTTGATAAAGGTGAATTCCTGAAATTTAGAATTAGTTATGGGTTATTAAATGCTGGTATAGCTACTTTGCGTTTGACAGATACTGTCCAGAATGGCGTCCCTGTTTACCATGCTAAAGGAATTGGTTATACTACAGGTGTGCCTAAGATGTTTTTTAAAGTATATGATAACTACGAGAGTTATTTTGAAAAGAAAGAGGTAATTCCTCATCGTTTTATTCGAAAAATAGATGAAGGTGGCTATACAAAGGACCAAGAAGGGTGGTTTAACTACAAGAATATGAAAGTCACTGTAAAGGATTATGAGAAGAAGACAGAGAAGCAATATACAGTTACTAAAAGCGTGCAAGATATCGTATCTTCCTTTTACTATTTGCGTAAATATCCTGGGTTAAATGATCTTAAAGTAGGTGAGTCTGTAGAGATAGATATGTTCTTCGATGGAGAAATATTTAAATTTAAATTAAAATATCTAGGAGAGGAAGTTTTAAAGACAAATTTTGGTAAATTGAAAACTTTAAAGTTTCGTCCTTATGTGATGGCAGGCCGTGTGTTTAAAGAGAAGGAAAGTTTGACAGTTTGGGTAAGTGCAGATGCTAATAAAGTGCCAGTACGTATCAAAGCCAGCCTTGCAGTAGGTTCTCTAAAAGCTGATTTAGAGGAGTATAAGAATTTAGTGACGAAGCTAGAGTTCGTAAAATAATTAGTTAATAAAAGTATGATCGATAAAAAATTCTCTGAGGTAGTGGATCGCTTTAATGATTTAGGAATTAAGGCAGAAACTCAAATAGAAGGCATGTTGTATGCTAAACCTATTACGTATTGGGATTATATCCAAACTGATGCATTGCTAAATCTCCAGACTCAGAGAACCGTCTTGCCCGATGAGATGGTGTTTATTATGTATCATCAAGTGAATGAGCTATTATTTAAAATGATATTGTGGGAGCTGAATCAGGTAAGTGAGTGTAATGATGAGAGCTTAACGGTAGAGTTTTTTAAAGAACGGCTAGCTAGAATAAGTCGTTATTTTGATATGCTTACGTCTTCGTTTACGATTATGAAAGATGGTATGGAGGTAGAGCAGTATTTGAAATTTAGAAATACTCTAGCTCCTGCAAGTGGATTTCAGAGTAGTCAGTATCGATTAATTGAGTTTGGTTGTACAGATTGGATTAATTTAATCGATAAGAGATTTGTAAATGATTTACCACAAAATATTTCTGAAAAAGAGGCGTTAGAATATATGTATTGGCAGGCAGCAGGTAAAGACTATAAGACAGGAGAGAAATCATATCTATTGAAAGAGTTTGAAAATAGATATTGTGAAACTTTTGTTAAAGCCATGAAAGATTATGAAAAAACAAATTTATGGCAGAAATTTGTGAAATTACCCCTAGAAGCCAAATCAGATAAGGGGTTGATAGAAGCGATGCGTCATTTTGATAAAACAGTTAATGTTGTATGGGTAATGGGGCATTATGAAGCTGCACTTAAGTATCTTGAAAGTAATCCAGGAGAAACAAAAGAAGCTACTGGAGGAAGCGATTGGAAAAAGTATATGTTGCCACAATATCAGAAGCGCATATTCTTTCCAGAGTTATGGAGTGAGGAAGAAAAAGCGAATTGGGGGAAATAGTAAAGGAGAAGAAGTTGAAAATAAAGATATTTTAGAGTTTTGAAGCAATTTATTTATAGTGTACTAATCGCTACAGCACTTATCTCATGTAAAAAAACGGAAGAGGTTACTATAGAAGCCCAACCAGAAAAGGAGCATGTAGAAGAGATTGTAGGAGAATTATATGGTTTTGATTTAAAAGATTACGTTTTAGTAGAAGATACTATTCGAAGTGGAGATAATATTGGGAAGATCTTCGGGAATAATAATATTGGTTCTACTGAAGTTCATAATATAGTTACGCAAGTAAAAGATACATTCAATGTACGTAATATTCGCGTTGGTCAACCTTATGCTTTGGTTAAGTATAGAAAGGATCAAGAGAAGTTAGCTGCATTTATCTATCATCCTAATATATCTGGATATCAGGTTATCGATTTGCGTGACTCGATTAGTGCTTACACAATTACTTATCCAGTAACTATTAAGCGTAGAACAGTTGCTTCAGAAATAGAAGGATCGCTTTCATTAAGTTTAAGTAAAGAAGGTGTAGATCAATCTCTAGCGACTAAAATGTCACAGATCTTTGCATGGTCTATTGACTTCTTTAAATTACAACCAGAAGACAGATTTGCTTTTACAATAGAGGAAAAGTATATTAATGATACTATTTATTTAGGAGTGTCTAAGATAGATGCTGCTTACTTTAGATATCGTGGGAAGGATTTGTATTCTTTTCCTTATAAAAGACAAGATTCTAAAGCTACTGAATATTTTGATGAAGAGGGACGACCAATGAAGAGTATGTTCTTAAAGGCTCCTTTGAAGTTCTTTAGAATTACTTCAAAATATTCAAAAAATCGTTTTCACCCTGTACAGAAGAAATGGAAGTCTCATAATGGAACAGATTATGCAGCTCCTACAGGAACGCCAATCATGACTACTGCATCTGGTGTAGTAGAAAGAGCTGGATATACAGCAGGAAATGGTAACTTTGTAAAAGTAAAACACAATGGTACATATTCTACTCAATATTTACATATGTCTAAAATACTTGTAAAAGTAGGACAAAGGGTAGATCAGGGACAGACAATAGGACTTGTAGGGAGTACTGGCTTAGCGACTGGACCACACGTGTGTTATCGCTTTTGGAAGAATGGAGTACAGGTCGATCCTTTGAATCAGTCTTTACCTAATTCTGTTCCGATGGAGAAGAAAGAATTACCAGCATTTAAAGAATATATTACACCACTTAAAGCTGAATTAGACAAGGCATTAAACGAAAAATTTAAAGGAGAATAAAAGTTAGTTAGTTGTAGAGATGTTAGAGAGTATAAATCCTTCTGGAACTTTAGCTTGGAAGAAGCTTAGGGAGCATTACGGTCAAATGGAGTTTGTTCAGATGCAAAAATTGTTTGCTGAGGATCCTGAAAGAGCTAATAAAATGAATATTCAGTGGGAAGATTTCTTGCTAGATTATTCAAAAAATAAGATTACAGAGGAAACAATAAATATATTGTTAGAGCTTGCTAATGAATTGAATCTAAAAGAAGCAATTCAAGCAATGTATAAAGGAGATATTATTAATGCAACTGAGAAAAGAGCTGTATTGCATACGGCCTTAAGAGATTTGTCTCCTAATTCTTCTGTTCTTGTTCATGGAGAGAACGTTCTAACAGAGATACAAGATACTCGCAAACGAATTAAAGAATTTACTGCTAAGGTATTAAATGGTTCTTATACTTCTCATTCAGGTAAGAAATTTACCGATGTTATTAATGTAGGTATAGGGGGGTCAGACTTAGGTCCTAAAATGGTAGTACATGCATTAGCTAACTATCGTACTGAATTAGGAATGCATTATATTTCTAATGTTGATGATGATTATTTACAATCAGTATTAAATAAACTTAATCCTGAGACTACTTTAGTTCTTATTGTTTCTAAGACATTTACTACTCAAGAGACAATAGAGAATGCAAAGAAGATTAAATCTTGGTTAGAAGGTCATCTTGGAACTATTGATTTGAGTGCTCATTATGTAGGTGTTTCTGTAGCGATAGAAGAGGCGATGAGCTTTGGAGTAAAACGAGAGAACATATATCCTATGTGGGATTTTGTTGGAGGACGATTTTCTCTGTGGAGTGCTGTTGGAATTTCTATTGCTTTGGCTGTGGGATATGATCACTTTGAAGAACTTCTAGAAGGAGCTCATGCTATGGATAAGCATTTTAAAGAAGCTGAGTTTAAGGAGAATTTACCTGTACTGATGGCTCTTCTAAGTGTGTGGTATAATAACTTTTATGGATATGAGACAGAAGCTGTCGTTCCTTATAGTCAGTTACTTGGCAAGTTACCTGCTCACTTACAGCAGATGATTATGGAGAGTAATGGTAAAAATAAGGATAGAAGTGGAGCACCAGTCAATTATCAAACAGGTACACTAATATGGGGAGAAGTAGGAGTTTCTGCTCAGCATGCTTTCTTTCAGCTATTTCACCAAGGTACTAAGGTAATCCCTATTGACTTTATTGGTTTTGTAAACCCTCATTTCAAGGAGAGTACTAATCACGATATATTGATGTCTAACTTCTTTGGTCAAAGCGAAGCTTTGTTAAACGGAAAGATAGGGGAAGAGTATGAAAGTGATGGAGGACCTTTTTTAAGTAACTTTAGAGAGTTTTGTGGTAATAAACCATCAAATACAATTTTAATTGACAAATTAACTCCTAAAAGTTTAGGTGAGTTAATCGCACTATATGAACATAAGACGTTCGTTCAAGGGGTAATTTGGAATATTTATAGCTTCGATCAGTTCGGTGTAGAGTACGGAAAGATTTTGGCAAAGAATATACAAAATGAAATTAAATCTAAAAATATATGTGAACATGATAGTTCAACTGCTTTTTTATTGCGTTATTTTGTAAAAAATAGAGTTGTAGAATAAGTCTAAATAGTGATAAAACGTTAATTTTAATGTTTTGGTAACATTGAGTATGGATGTTTTTGTACATTTGTTGCGAAAATAATTTTATCACTTACACTTACAAAATGAAAAACTTGAAGAACTGGATGCTGATGATGGTAATGGTATTTACCTCAGTATCTGCACTTTCACAAAACAAAATTACTGGTGTTGTTATAGATGGTGAATTCCAATCGGGATTACCTGGAGCGGCAATCATAGTAAAAGGAACTCTGAACGGCGCATCATCTGATATGGATGGTAAGTTCGAACTGAATGTTTCTGAGGATAAAGGAGAAGTTGTTATCTCTTTTATTGGATATCAGTCTAAGACTGTAGCTTTCAAAGTTGGCGCTGATAAGAAAGTAGATCTTGGGACTGTAGTACTTGCTGCTGACCAAAATATGTTAGATGACATCGTTATTATGGGTGTTGCTGACGTAGCAAAAGATCGTAAAACTCCAGTAGCTGTTTCTACAATTAAAGCTGCTGAAATTCAAGAAAAACTTGGTTCTCAAGAGTTTCCTGAAATTTTAAACACAACTCCATCTGTGTATGCTTCTAAAGGTGGTGGAGGTTATGGAGATTCTAATATCAATATTCGTGGATTTGATCAAAAGAACATTGCTGTGTTAATTAACGGTATGCCTGTTAATGATATGGAAGGTGGTTCTGTGTACTGGTCAAATTGGGCTGGTTTATCAGATGTTACATCTGCTATGCAAGTGCAACGAGGATTAGGATCATCTAAATTAGCTATCTCTTCTGTGGGAGGGACAATTAACGTATTAACACGTACTTCTGATGCTAGAGAAGGAGGGTCTATTTCTGCGGGAGTAGGTAATAATGATTACTTTAAAGGACTTGCTTCTTACAATACTGGGGTATTAGAGAATGGGCTTTCTGCTTCTATTTTATTAGGATACACTAGAGGTAATGGTTATGTTGAAGGTACTGGATTTGAAGGAGTAAATTATTATTTAGGATTAGGGTATAAATCTAAAGATAGTCGTCATAATTTACAGTTTACTTTTACTGGAGCTAAACAAGATCACGATCAACGTAGTACTTCTATGTCAATCGAAAATATTAAGAAGTATAATAACGGAGAATTAAATAAGAGATATAATCCTGATACAGGATTCTATAATGGTGAGAGATTTAATTTTAAATCTAATTACTATAACAAACCAGTTATGTCTTTGAACTATGATTTCAATATTAACGAGACATGGACATTTGGTACTGTAGTTTATGCTTCATGGGGACGTGGAGGAGGAACCGGTACAATTGGTGGTGGACCAAGTGGATACAGAGACTTTGGTACTGAAGTAAGAGATGCAAATGGACATATGAGATTTGATGATATTGCAGCTTGGAATAGAGGAGAGACAGTAGCTGATTGGAAGCATCCTAATAATATTGCTAGCGAAGATGGTAAATATTATGTGGATACAAATTATAAAAATGCTGGAGACGGTGGATGGGCTAGAAGATCTAGTATTAACTCACATGACTGGTATGGAACAGTTATGAATATGAATGCAAAAGTTAATGATAATTGGACTGTTGACTTTGGTTTAGATGCTCGTATTTATAAAGGTTATCACTACCAGTTATTAGATAACTTAATGGGGGCTGATGGTTTTGTTGTTAATAACAATAAAAATTATACTGGCTCTTATGTTGTGAGTCAAACTTATGATGCTAAAGCTTCAATGAATCCTTGGGTTGATTGGAACGGAAGAGAAAAAGTAGGATACCACAATGATGGAAATGTTAAGTGGTTAGGAGGATTTGGACAAGTTGAGTATTCAAAAGATAATCTATCAGTATTCGTTCAAGGAGCTATTTCTAATCAATGGATGCAAAGAGTTGATTACTTTAACCATACTGCTGATTCTGGTGAACAGAAGACATCTTGGGAAAGTATCTTAGGAGGAAATGTTAAAGGGGGAGTAAACTATAATATTAATGAAAATCACAATGTGTTTTTCAACACAGGATATTATTCAAGACAGCCATTTATGAATAATGGAGTTTTCTTAAACAATTCAAATACAATTAATCCAAGTAGTACAAACGAAAAGATTTTTGGACTTGAGGCAGGTTATGGTTTCAGAAGTGAGAAGTTTAGAGCAAACGTTAACGTTTATAGAACTTCTTGGGATGACAGAGTGTTAAGAGCATCTACTAGATATACATCAGGAGGTAAAGAGAATAATGCTACTGCTACATTAAGTGGAATTGAGCAAATTCATACAGGAGTAGAGATGGATTTCTTATATAATCCAATTGATAGATTAAATATTACTGGGTCTTTCTCTTGGGGAGATTGGAAATATGCATCTAATGTATCTGGTATCTACTACGATGAAGAAAATAATACACCTATCTATAATACACCAGGCGATCCAAACTCTGGATTCAAAACGCAGACTTTATACATTGATGGAGCAAAAGTAGGTGGAGCACCACAGTTCATTATTAACTTAGGGGCTAATTACGAAATTGCTAAGGGACTTAAAATCGATGCTAATTATAGATACAATGATAATTTCTATGGATCTTTAGCAATTGATAAAGCTGATGCAGAAGGTAAGAGTGGATCTATGAAACTTCCTGCATTTAATTTATTTGATGCTGGTCTTTCTTATAGATTACCTGTTGGTAAAGAAAAAACAAATTCTGTTACTATGCGTGTTAACGTGAATAACGTATTTGATACAACTTATATATCTTCGGCAAGAACTAACTATGAAGCTAGACCAGGTGAAGCAACTTGGAAAGGCGTTAGCGAGAAGAACGAGGTTTTATTAGGTGCGGGTAGAACATGGAACTTTACATTACGTTATAACTTCTAATAAGTTATCACAAAATATATACAAAAAAGGAGATCATTTATGGTCTCCTTTTTTTATTGCTTAACTTTAGGGGTATAATAAAAATGTAAAATTATGGCAAAATATAAATTTGGAAAGTCGGAGTTATATGTTCCAGCTTTGTCTTTCGGAGGTAATGTGTTTGGATGGACTTTAGATGAGAAAGAATCATTTAAGATGTTAGATGAGTTATATTACAATGGACTAACTTTTATAGATACAGCTAATAACTATTCTCATTGGGCGCCAGGTAATGTAGGTGGTGAATCTGAAGCAATAATAGGGAAGTGGTTTAAAGAAAGTAAGAAGCGTCACGATATCGTTCTTTCTACTAAGGTAGGTGGTACTATGGGAGATGGAACAAAAGGACTTAAGAAAGGATATATTGAAGGATGTGTAGATGCTTCATTGAAGAGGTTGAATACAGATTATATTGATTTATATTTCTCTCACTATGATGACTTAGAGACTTCACAAGAAGAAACGATGGAGACTTTTAATAGTTTAGTTAAGGCTGGTAAAGTAAGATATTTAGGAGCGTCTAATCTAGAGGTTGAACGCATTGAATCAAGTAATGCTATTGCACGAGAAAAGGGATGGGCAGAGTATATCGCTATACAGCCCCTTTATAACCTTTATGATAGAGAGAAGTATGAGCATGAATATTTGCCCTTGGTAGAAGAAGAAAAACTTGCTGTAATGAGCTATTTTGCATTAGCAAGTGGTTTCTTAAGTGGAAAGTATAGAAACTTAGATGATATAGAAGGTAGTTCTAGAAAGGATATGGTGAAAGGGTATATTAATGAGAGGGGAATGCGTATTATAGATCAACTAGAGATATTAGCAAAACAGCACAATGCCACTATTGCAGAGATTGCTATAGCATGGCAAGTACACAAACCGTCTATTAGTACTCCTATCGTTAGTGCTACATCGAGCTCTCAGTTAAAAAGTTTGATCCGTTCTACTGAGATAAAGTTATCAGTAGAAGAGATAGCTCTATTAGATAAAGAGAGTGAATATTAATAGACAGAAAATTCAAAATAAATAAAAAGGCAGACTCTTTTAAAAGTCTGCCTTTTTGTTATTGTAAAAGCTCTGATTAATTAATCGTAGCTCCGTTTTTTACATTTTGTTCGTCTGGATTCACGAATACTAACTTGCCATCTTGGTCTTCAGTCATTAGTATCATACCTTGACTCTCCACCCCTCTTAGAGCACGAGGAGCAAGGTTAGCTAATACCGTCACTCTCTTACCGATGATATCCTCAGGTTTGAAGTGTTCAGCAATACCTGATACGATAGTACGCACATCCATACCAGTATCTACTTTTAATACCAATAGCTTATTTGCTTTTGGCATTTTCTCAGCTTCTACGATAGTCCCTACACGTAAGTCTAACTTAGCGAAGTCTTCATATACAGCTGTTTCTTTTTGTGGCTCTACTACTTTTGCAGCAGCAGCATTTTCTTTTTTAGAAGCTTCTAGACGATCCAATTGTTTTTGCACCTCTTCATCTTCTATCTTAGCGAATAATAGTTCAGCTTGTCCGATAGTGTGTCCTGCAGGTAATAATACTTTATCTTCAGCGATAGTACTCCATTGGATAGGGGTATCTATTTTTAGAATAGATTTCAGTTTGTTAGCAGTGAATGGTAAGAATGGTTCAGCTAAAGTACTTAATGCAGCAGCTATTTGTAAGGCTACATACATCTGTGTTTTTACTCTTTCAGGGTTCTCCTTGATTAGTTTCCAAGGTTCCTCATCAGCTAAGTACTTATTCCCTAGACGAGCTACATTCATCATCTCTGATAATGCCTCTCTGAATCTATAGCGCTCTACAGAACTTTCGATTACACTTGGATATGCTCTTAACTCAGTTAATGTTGCGATATCAACTTCAGAGAACTCATTTGGTTGAGGCACTACACCTTCGTAATATTTATTAGTCAATACTACCACACGGTTAATAAAGTTACCGAAGATAGCTACTAACTCATTGTTATTTCTAGCTTGGAAGTCTTTCCAAGTAAAGTCGTTGTCTTTTGTCTCAGGAGCGTTAGAAGTCAAAGCATAACGCAATACATCTTGTTTACCAGGGAAATCTTCTAAGTACTCGTGTAACCATACTGCCCAGTTTTTAGACGTAGATAGTTTATTACCTTCTAAGTTTAAGAACTCATTAGCAGGTACGTTATCAGGTAAGATATAGCTTCCTTCTGCTTTTAACATCGCAGGGAATATCACACAGTGGAATACAATATTATCCTTACCGATGAAGTGTACTAACTTAGTATCATCAGACTTCCAATATGGTTCCCAGTCTTTACCTTCTCTCTGAGCCCATTCTTTAGTAGATGAGATGTATCCGATAGGAGCATCAAACCATACATACAGAACTTTTCCTTCAGCACCTTCTACAGGTACAGGGATACCCCAGTCTAAGTCACGCGTTACAGCACGAGGCTTTAGCCCATCCTCTAGCCAAGACTTAACTTGTCCATATACATTAGGTTTCCAGTCATTTTTATGACCTTCTAAGATCCACTCACGTAAGAATGTATCATATTGGTCTAATGGTAAGAACCAATGTTTAGTTGACTTTAAGATTGGTTTAGTCCCAGTGATAGTAGACTTAGGATTGATTAAATCTGTTGCGTTTAATGAAGTACCACATTTTTCACATTGGTCTCCATAGGCTTCTTCATTACCACATTTAGGACAAGTACCTGTTACGAAACGGTCAGCTAAGAACTGATCAGCTTTCTCATCGTATAATTGTTCTGTAACTTCTTCTATAAATTTACCTTCGTTGTATAACTTCTTGAAGAATTCAGAAGCTGTCTGATGGTGAATAGAAGATGAAGTACGAGAGTAATTGTCTAAAGAGATACCGAAGTCCATAAAAGATTGCTTGATAATACCATTGTATTTATCAATTACTTGTTGAGGAGTAATTCCCTCTTTTTTAGCTTTCATAGAAATAGCTACTCCGTGCTCATCACTTCCACATATAAACGCTACGTCCTTTCCTTGCAAACGCAAGAATCTTGCATAAATATCAGCAGGTACATATACACCAGCTAAGTGCCCGATATGGATAGGTCCATTCGTATAAGGCAATGCTGCTGTAATAGTATATCTTTTAGGTTCTTGTATCATATATCAATTACTGTTAATATCAAACGAATTTAATAAGAATGCAAAAATAAACAATAGTAACGGATTACGACTATTTATTTTTGAGCTTAATTCGCGATAGGTTATCTATTGTTGAATTTAAATTAAAAAGACCTTAGAACTAGTCAAATAATTCTAAGGCCTTACTAATTTATCAAATGAAGAAAGCTTTTTACTCCTGAGCTTTCTGTTCTTGAATATTTTTTTTCATACTCTCATCCATTTTGAAACTTCCATTAGTAGCAGAAGAACTATTCTCTCCAGTGCCGTGCATAGGTATAGCCATTGTACCATTGTCATCATTTGTTTTCGTAGTAGAAGACTTTATTGATGTTGATTCGGCAGGAGTAGTGGCTTTGTTTTCTTTGCAGCCTACAGTCATGATTGCCATAGCAGCCATTAGTATAATGTGTTTATTCATGGTGTGAGTAGTATTGTTGTTTTTATATAATCTAATCTATTTTGGGTTGAATGTCAGATTGATCTAATTCAGTTGTTGATAAAGGTAAAGCTTTTCTTTTACCTTTTAAACAAAAGAAGAATAGACAACTGAAGATCCAGTTAAACCAAAACATATAACCTCCTAGATGGAAGTAAAACTTCATGTGCTTGTGCGAAGTTCTCGTAAAGTCGATATACGTATAGTAAGCGCCTATAACTCCTATGATAAGTAAAACTACTGTAACGATATTAGCAATTGGTCTTGAAGAGAAATACTTAAATAGAGCTAAGATAATAATTAGCGCTACCTGAATACCAAATATAATTAATGCAGTCTTCCAAGGTGTTTTAAATACAGTGTATTGTTTATACATTAGCGAAATACCTACTCTTCCTAAGAAAGACATCTTAGAGATAAGTACAGCAGATATTATCGCTAGACTAAGTTGTATAAATACTAAAATAGTAATATTCTTTCCCATTATTTCTAGTTAATAGACCATCCGTTTTCTTCACTATAGCGAAGCTTGTACTTCTTAGTAATAAACTTGGTATTCGGGTTTTTATCTTTTGAGAACACGATAAAAGGAGTATACTGTTTTGATAGCATGACAGAGGCAGTAGCAGATTTCTTACTTCTGTTATTCAGTTGTAGATTATTGCTTTTATCTAATGTATATTCTATTGTTTTGACAGTTATCTTATCACTTTTTTGATTGATCACATAAGGGTGTGCTTTCTCAGTTAGCTTCACCGTTACATTCCAGATAGAGTCTTTAGACAACCATTTTTTCTTAGCAGACTCATTCTCAAATTCTATATAACCTTCTTTTTCCAATACTTTGTATTGATTGATCTGAAGGCTGTCTTTTTTCTTTCTAAATTTCTTAGTTCCTAGTTGAATTGTTGTACTCTCAAACTCAGGTTTGTCTTCTAAGTGAGCTTCTATAGTATCAAGAGCTTTAGAAGAAGTAATATCCTTATTGTTACAACTACTCAATAATATCACTAAAAATAGTGATAATGAAGTAAGTATTGTTCTTGTTTTCATAGCTTAAATTTTAACCAAAAGTACAAAAAAAGAGATTATATGGATAACTATTTTAAAAATGTTTGTCGTTTGAATATTAGGTGTTTAGGTGTAATGAAAGAGGTCGCTGTATAGCGACCTCTAGTTTATTTATGCTTAAGTAATATTTAGTTTCTTACCCAGATTTCAACATCTTTTTGAAGTTTCTTTCCATTAGAACTAACCTTCATATTCATTGATGTTTTTCCTGTTTTTTCATTTGTTTTGATGACTAATTCATCTCCTTCTATAGTAGCATAGCCAAACTCATTTTCTAAGTTCTTTACAGACTTTTCGATTAAGTTATATGGGCTATCTTGATCTACTACGATATCTTTAAGCGCTACTCTGAATTCTTTGTTTGGTTTTAATACTATTTGGTTCACTAAGATTTCTGGAGCATTATTATCTTGGAAGAAAGGTACAGAAGGGAACCAAAAATAACCATTAACGTCATTATAAGAAGAAGATTCTTGATTTCCACCTTCCATGAAGGCTTGACCTTTTAGAGCACCTGTATTAGATACTATTCTAGTCCAGTTATAACTTCCATTACTCCCCCATCCTGGTCTTTTTATTAATAATACTAAATCATCTTTGATAGGGTCTACTCTAAGTCCAGCAGCATAGAACTCTAGATTATTCCCCATATCATCTTGACCTAGTTCATAGAATTCACTGTTTAACTCGCCTGTTTTGGTATCGAATTTAGCTATCTTGTTTCCACCATTCCAAGCTCCGTCATTTGCTATCCAATAGATAGCATCTTCTTTCATACTTGGAGACATAGAACCAGGATTCCATGCCCCCCATTTACCTTGGATTGGAGCAGCTGCAATATTATAAGCTTTAGTGTCCTGTGTGTCTTTAGGGTTGATACGTTCTATTTCACTGCCTTTACCTGCCCATACGATACCATTTTTGTCTAAGGTTACTTGTGTATATCCACCTGCCTTTGTATCGATTACAGTATCCGTATCCGTATTGATGATTGTTAAGCCTTTACCTTGTACTACCGCATATACTTTACCATCTACATAGACCATATTACCCGTCATTGAGGTAACACCTGCTACATTACCACTAATCACCTTGTCATTGGTATTTAGAATAACGATTCCGTTAGTCGTAGCGATGTATGCTTTATGATCTGAAATTCCTACGAAAGAGTTCGCTTCAACACCAGGTATCTCTTTTATAGTTTTTACTTCCTTAAAGTCCTTATCTGTGATTACTAATTTATTTTCTTGTTTAGAGATAATGTAATAATTCTCACCGAACGCTACCCCCATTGTAGTTGTTGCTCCTAAAGTACTGCCATTATTAGCCTCTCTATATATTCTATATTTTCTATTTAAACCATAGTCTAAGAAATTCACACTTCCCTTATCTGTTCCAAACCAGTCTTCATTAGCGATATAGAAACCACTAGGTTGTATCAGAGGAGTAGGTACAGAAGGCGGGATGATTCTAAAGCCATCTTCATTTTGATTATTATCGTCAGAGCTACAAGCAAAGGTTAATGCCAGAAGCGAAAAAACTAGTGAGCGAGTCAAAATTTTTTTAGTCATAGTAGTTTAATTGTTTTTTATGTTATCTACAAAAATAAGGCTTCATCCATGCGAACAAAGACTTTTTGTTTTCTTTTTTTAAAGAACACCTATAAATAGGAGTATTTTACTATTTTAGAGGAATAAAGAATAGAGTAATATGAGAAAAATAGGAAGTTTGTTATTTGCGAGTGTATTGTTGTTTTCGTGTACAGAGAAACAACAGTCATCAAATAATCCAATCAATACAGAAGACCAACCAGCATTAACACTTACAGTAGCTGAGGCGAAGAAGATTATAGAGTTGCCTTTACATTGTATAGAATTAGAATATCCTAACCGATTAGGACAAACACTTGGCAGTAATGATGACCTAAAGAATCCTAAGGCATTGCGTCCTATATTTTATGGATGTTTTGACTGGCATTCTTCAGTACACGGCTTTTGGTCTATTGTTACTTTATTGCAGAAGTTTCCTGAGTTAGATGCAGATGGACAGATACGCACTAGATTAAATAATCTGATTACAGATGAGAATGTAGCAGTGGAGTTAGCTTTTTTCCATGACCCTAATAATAAGAACTTTGAACGTACGTATGGTTGGGCATGGCTGTTTCAGCTTCATGGAGCTTTAACCCAATGGCAAGATGCTGATGCGCAACGCTGGGCGAAGACGATAGAGCCATTAGCGAAGATTATGGAAGAGCGTTATGCGGAGTACTTACCTAAGCTATTATACCCAATACGCACAGGTACACATGACAATACTGCTTTCGGGCTATCACTATCACTAGATTATGCACGTCAGATGGGTAATAAAGCATTTGAACAATTAATAGTAGCCAATGCTAAACGCCTGTATGGTGAGGATAAGGGGTGTAATATTGCCTTCGAACCTAGTGGACATGACTTTTTATCACCATGTTTAGAGGAAGCTCGCCTGATGAGTAAAGTAATGAATCAAGATGAGTATCGCACTTGGACTAAGGCGTTCTTACCACAACTATTTGATCAGAATTTTACCATAGAAGTAGCTAAGGTATCTGATCGATCAGACGGACATTTAGTACATTTAGATGGATTGAACTTTAGTAGAGCCACTTGTTTTAAAGAAATAGGGAAGGCATTACCAGAGTTAGCGCCTAATCTGAATGCGTTGTCAGTTCAACACTTTAATAATTCGTTTGGCAATATTACAGGAGACGATTATATGGGTAGCCACTGGTTAGGTACTTTTGCCTTGTACACATTAATACACCAGTAACCTTAATAGTAGATAAATAAGAAAACACAATAGAAGTAGTATGACATTAAGAGAAATGTTTAGCATCGAGGATAAGGATAGAGACCTATCCGTAGAGGCAGTAAGGAATATATTCAGCTTATCTATTGTACAGAGTTTATATTATAATAGATGGCTTTTATTAAGAGATGATGAGAATGTAGAAGATTTTTTAGAAGCTTTTGATGTGATAGGTAAGGATAAGGAAACGAGTAATCAGTTTGCTATATATTTTCAAGAAGATGAGTTCAATACTCGTATCGTTATCTCTCGAGATTATATTAATGGGGAAGGAGAAAAGGATGCAGAGATGTATCACTACTTTATACGCAGAGTAGGGATGGATGTAAGTGATGTACTTGTATTCTACCAAGAGCACAATGCTTATAATGATCAGTTATCATTGCTTACTCCTAAAGATGAGATGCATAAGAGTAGAGCAGTAGATTGGTTTAGTAGTGTATGTGATCTATTGTATTCTGTTAATCACTTTTTTGAGTTCGATGACAAGATTGCTAATATGGTGGAGCACGCACAGATGTTTAGCATAGAGGCTATTAATCAAGAGCCAGAGATAGACTCCATATTCTACAATGGGATTATGTATCGCGTAGTCAGTATACGCAATGGACTAGATCTACTTAAAGGGCTAAAAGGAGTAAATGATCAAAACGAAGAGTTATTTACACTAGACAATTTAGTGTACGACTTAAGTGATGAGAACTCTTTCTTCTTAGTAGTGGATAATGATGCAGAACTAGAAGAACTAGAAGTACTTAACTTCATAGAAGACTATGAGATAGATATACAGGGATATATATTCTTAGGTGATCTAAAGGTAACAGATTCTTTGTTTTGTCAGGAACTAGACTTTTCTCCGATGTTGATTGTGATGGGAGATTTGGTTGTGAAGAACGCTTATTTCTGTGGGAACACACACTATATAGGAGGAAGTGTCTATGGTGAGGTAGTATATGCTAAGTATAACCATGGTGAACTGCATGTGAAGGGAACTTTAGACGTGAGATGTATTGTCTCTATAGATATGCCATGTTATATTAATAAGATTCGCATTACTAGTATTATTTCAGACAACTCTGTACATGCTCTAGATCAAGTAAAGGGCGAAGACGGATTACCCTTCTTTATGCTTAATATATATCCGACTACACACCGTACACGAGATGTGTTTATAGACGAGATCAAAGAAGAACATGCTTGGGGTGAATACTTTCCGGATGACGATGACATCATAGAAGCGATGCGCATGGGCAAAACGTTACTAAAAGAGAGTGTCTTCTCTGTCTATAAAGACTTCAACGATACTGTAGCAGAGCGCTTTAATAGACTATTTATAGAATTAATAGGGAGTAATGGGATGGCCTCAGAGCGTATAGATGGTGGATACGTAAGTGATTACTTCTTTAATGTATATATGTATAATGATCAGAAGTATAGAGAACTCGGTAGAAAAGATAAGACGAGTAACTATCAAGCACGTATTCTACATAATATAGATACAGGAGAATATACGGCTATAGTTGATTTTTTTAAAGAAGATGGTAAGACACAGTATAGCGCTTTTAGATCAAAGCTGACGGATAACTTTACCTCTACTCACTCAGCTATGTATGCTTTTAATCAAGCAGAAGAAGCCTTTTTAAAGAAATTAGGGATTTAGTTAATAGTTTACGGTTTACAGTTCACAGACTGTAAACCGTTATTTTTTATTGTTATAGGATTGAGGGATGCAAAACATTGATATCTCTGAAAAACCGCCAACTACCC
This sequence comes from Myroides odoratimimus, assembly GCF_001485415.1. GTDB lineage: Bacteria > Bacteroidota > Bacteroidia > Flavobacteriales > Flavobacteriaceae > Flavobacterium > Flavobacterium odoratimimum. The sequence continues at coordinate 453,945 of NZ_BCMQ01000001.1, read as the reverse complement.
ATATTCAATATATGATATATCATAGGCAAACACTGTCAACAGCTAATCGTTAACCATAAACTGTCAACTATTTATCATCAATGTATTGTATGCAAATACTGTAAACTGTAAACGGTCAACCGTTAACTAAATCACCCTATTCTTAAGCCATTTTTAGTAGGCTTATCCATAGTCATTAACGTAACCTCTTTTCCTTCTACAGCTCCCATTACTAGGCATTCACTCATTAGAGTAGCTATCTGTTTAGGAGGGAAGTTTACTACAGCTACTACTTGTTTACCGATCAGCTCTTCAGGCGTATATAGTTTAGTAATCTGAGCAGAAGATTTTCTCTTTCCGATTTCTTCTCCGAAGTCCACTACTAATTTATAAGCAGGGTTTCTCACTTCAGCGAATACTTCCGCTTCAACGATAGTACCTACTCTCATTTCTACTTTAGAAAACTCATCCCAAGTCAATGTATTGTTGTTATTTTCCATGTTTTAGGTTTGTGATTAATTCCAAAAATAGGGAAAATAAAATAAAAACGATGAGCTCATTTGCTTTTAACAGGAATAGCTTTAAAACAACGACAACTGCTCTGGTTCATTAGAAGGCAAGCCTAAGAAAGGGAAAGTCGCTATGATATCGTATTGTCTTCTGTCAGGATTAAACTGGCGTAAGGCGATATGATTACACAGACAAGAGATAGCAGGTTTCTGAAAATAAACTAATGCACGCTCTAATCGCTCAGGGTCTAGCTTGCGCGCGATAGACATATGAGGTTCGTTACTCTTATAGATTTCGGGCAAAACGACTTTGCGCATTACCTTTTTTGCATAATCTTGAAGAATAGGTTTAGAGAACTCATCTACTGCTAAGAAGAACGCTCCGTTAGGATATTGTCCATAGTCGTTAAATAGTACTTGTACAGGAGTGAATGTACTACACTGTGCTCTGACTAATTCGGCTATTTTTTTGATACCATTCAGGTCAGTTTTAAACTTAGAGATAGTGATATGTGCTAAGGAATTCTTACTGTTATACCACCCTATCTCATCGGCTAGTTGTAGCTTCATTTGCTTTACCAGTTCGAGTGTAGCTTCATCAGGTTGAAAACAAAGGGAGTATTTAGAAATCATAGCATAAGTTTAAAAGAGTAAAAATAAACAATATCAAGCGTATTTATCTCTTTTTATGCTATGAATACTGCGTTATTTCACTGTTCATATTGCCTTATTCTGCCTCTATTTGGAGATATTGATCAGATATGCTTCTTTTGATTTAATATGGAGTGTCTTTTTGATTGTAAGTAATTGTGATCTAATTTATTGTGTTTTTTTGATTTGATTTTGTTCGGAAGCTATTCGGAAATAAGCTGTGTTTACTTGGGATTAGAGGTTGTTTTGCAAACGAGATTCAGATTGTATCCGAAGGATCTCTAATGAAGGATTGTATTGAGGGAGTAAGATGTATCTAATAAAATAAGGAGACCTTCTCTCGATAGGTCTCCTTGCTTTATAGAAGTATAAATAACATTCTAATTATCGTATAACCACTCTTCCTCTAAATGGGACATCAGTCGCTATATCTATATTATGAGCTTTAGAGATAAATATCTTACAAGGCTTTACTTGATAGACAAATTCATCTATAATCTCAGATACCTGTACAATAGGGTTCTCTATTTGGTGGTCTTTAAAGTCAACAACTAGTATGTCATTGTCAAAATCTAAGGCTGAAAATTCTTTTACGTATTTCATGATTGTGTTGTTTTTGAAATTATATATTAAGTTACGGATAATAAAGTAGATAGAAAAATAGAGTTGATAAAATATTTTATATCAGTGCTTTATTACTTTTAAGAAAACTATATTTGTTAAAATTTTCATTAACATTTAACGTTATTTAGAGGAGTAGAAAGTAAAGTTGCAATTGCAGTAAGTGTTTAGTAAAGTAGTTTGAGGATTTAGAAAAAGAATATGAGTATAGTCTTGCGTTATTTGTTTTTAACAGGTGCAGTCTTGATACTATTTTTTGGTATTGAAGGAGTTTAAGTTTAGAAGTTAAGTTGATAGAAATGTTAGTACTGATAGGTATTGTGATAATAGGATGGTTAATGTATAGAGTACCAACTATACATAAAAACAAAGGAGTATATGTTAAAGAAGGCGCCAGCGGGACACGTCTGTTTATTTTGTCTATTACCGTTATAGCACTTGGAATGATTAATTATGCTACTAAACAGTGGCAAATAAAAAGTGAAGAGTTCAGAAGTATGGATAGGTATACTGCTGTACTTACTGGATATAATACAGTGACAGAAGGGAGTGGTAAGATGAAAACTATAGCATATATTCCTGTTTATAAATTTGTGACTAAGTCAGGTGATAGTATTGAATATAAAGCCAAAAATTCATCAATAGGGAAACCTATTGAAGGAAGTCATTTTAGAATTTATTATAATCAAGTAGAAAAAGTAGCTTATGTAATAGATGTACAGATGATGATTAGTATAGCTTTGATAGCTATAATTTTAATAGGTGCTGTATACTTTCTTATAGGGTTACTTGCATATAGTGTATTGCCTAATCATATAAAGTATAAGTGGGTAGGAGTTGAGTTAGCTTATGCGGTTCTTACTATAGTATTCTTTAGTATTATACAGTTGTGTATATGTTTGATGTTTTTTAGTGGATATCGTTATTCTTGGGTGATGATTGTAGTGTATCTGATTATATCAACATATTTGACAATAAGAGCATTAAGGTCAACTATAAAACAGAGAATAGAAGAGTTTAAGTTGAGGTGATTAATATCTAGATAACAGAAAAATAGTTATGATAGAAGATGTGATTTATAATCAGTGGTCTATAATACTAGGATTATTATATACAGGCTGGTTAACGTCTAGAATAGTGAAACGTACTACGAAAGGGCGAAAAGAAAAAGCGGGTTGTGTAGATGTAATACGCGTATTCTTAATTATCGGAGGTTTGTTTGGATTGACTGTTTTCGGGAGTGTTGCTTTTGGAAGTATGTTTATTCGTACACTATCTAGCTTAATTAACGGAACTCTAGTATTCAGTATTGAGTTGTTTGCAGAGTTGATTTGTTATGGGACGATGGTAGCGGTGCTAGTATTCGCATTTATAGGTGTTATGCTCTATGGTATGGGAAGAGATATGCGCCGATATAATAGATTGGCTAGATTATTAGGACTAGGAGTATTAGTTCCTTTGATTATGCTTGTATTCGAAGGGGCTTTGATCTACGCACTTGTTATTAATATATACAATATTCCCCTTTCTGTATTATTAATGGTATTTATCTTGATCTTGTTAATCGGGATTATACTGTATGTGAAGATTATCAGGGAAGAGATAACAGACTTAATAGAAAAAGAAAAGAACGCTAGTAAAAGTAAGGAGAATAAGACAAAAGGAATAACACAAGATAAATCTGTGACAAGGTCTCAGACTGCTAATCACTCTAGACAAGAAAGCAATAGAAGTACTCAACGTACTAACAAGCCTGATCCTCATAATGACGAGTGGAAGCGCAGAAGTAATAGACGTAAAAAAAGATAGTAATGGACGAAATCAGAATTAATCAGTTGGCATTTGGGTTAGGGATATTGTATACAATATGGCTGACTTATAAAATAATAAAGCGTTCTTCTCATAATGGAACCAAAACAGGATGTCTGGGAATTGGGTATATCTATCTTATCGTGGCGTCTATTTCTTCATTGGCAATAGGTGGGACTGTAGCCTTGACGATGATGATCATTACGAAGACACAGACTGTATATAACGGGGATAAATATGAGGCGCGTGTGGTATCCTATACTAGCTATGAGAGTCGTAACTCTGATGATAATGGCTATACCACGATGTATACACCTACAGTACACTTCACTACCAGAGGAGGTGAAGTGGTAGAATATGAGCTTGACTATTCTAGTAGTGGTATGCCTACCGTAGGCGATCAGCACACAGTATATTATGATGAGACTAATGAGCGTGTAACTACCTTTGGGCTAGGGACAGTAGCGTTGATACTCGCTTTTGGGGTGATGATCGTTATACTTGTATATCTTTTTGTCGGTATGGTGATATATGCGATGAACTGGTCTATGGATAGATATAAAGAGATAGGGGCATTCTTAGGACTGGCTATAGTATTGCCATTGATTATGATTTTGTTTGATGGAGCTATGATATGGGCATTATTTGATGGTAAGGATAAACCGCTTTGGGTTAATATCATCTTAGTGTTTTTTAGTTTGGTACTGACATTGGCTATTTGGGGTTATCTCAAAAATATCTATGGAGATGGTCTAAAGAATATGGGGATGAATAGAAAGGGAATAAGAAGAGTAGATAACACTAGGTTTGGGAATACAACGAGAAGGGGATAAATACGGGAAGTATGGATATAATTAAGAGAGAATTAATGTTTTTATTACCTGTGATAATAGGGATAGTCATTAGTATAATATTAGGTAAATTAATTAATAGACGATGTCAGAGATATAACTCACTTCCTATGTTAAAGGACCTAGGTAAGGGGACTTATTTTATATTGTTGGGTATTATGTGGGTTACTTATAGTACTGGCTCATTATTGTACAATGTAGTGTCTAATAAAGTTAATATTATTAGTAATGGTGATAAGTACATGGCTAAGGTAGTGTCTTATACAACATATAAGACTGAGGGGAGTCGAAGTAAAAGAGGGAGTCGAAGTGGAAGTATCAATTATAAACCAATAGTTACATTTAAAACTAAGGATAAAGTGAGTATAACTCATACCCTTGATTCTTCTGTAGGGGATATGCCTATTAAAGGACAAGGCTATGTAATCTATTATAATCCTAAGACAGAAAAGATAACAACGTTAAATACAAGTGATGTGATTGTGATTACTGGATTTAGTATAGTATTTATTCTTATCGCTTTTGTATTTGTGACAATGTTTAGTTTTGCGATTGGTGCCCCTATGATGAAGTATAAAAAGGTAGGAACTTATCTTCTGTTTCTGTTTGTCATTCCTATAAGTATGTTGTCTTTAATGTTTGCTTTTATCTATACACTATTGTATAGTAATGCTGTATCAGCAGGAATGTCATTAGTATTAATCTTCGTTATTTTGCTTATGATCGCGGGAATATATGGTGTATTAAAAACTGTTATGTCTGAGAATGGTATTATTCAGAAGATAATAGCATGGAAACCAAATTAGTTGAATGATATAAACTGTCTTAGGAAATACTAAGACGGTTTTTTATTTCTTTTAGATTCAAAAATATAGTATATACCTAATATCAAAAACATAAATAGACTATACAACAAAGAACTAATAAAGTCTTTTCTGTCAATTAGCAAAGACCAAAGTAGGTTAATAACTAGTAAAACCCATAAAAAGTAATATATCTTTTTATTCATAATTATTTGTTTGTTACTAAGTTATGTTTTTTGTGCTATATAGAGTTATTAATTTCAAAGAGAATATAGGAATAAGTATAATTATCAAATAAATAGATTTACAACACCTTCTCAAAACACAGGCTACTCTCCACACCTTCATACTGACCATAGTTAGGGATAACAGTATAGTTATTCTTTCTGTATAATATCTCTGCTTGTGTCTGTAGCTTACCCATCTCTAAGATACAGCGTGTATAACCTAGCTCTAGACTCCACTTTTCTAGTTCAGCTAGTACAATAGAAGCGACACCCTTACCTCTAGCGATAGGAGCAGTGTACATACGCTTAACTTCCATAGTATGTGAGTCATATTCTTTGATAGCTCCACAGGCTATAGCCTGACTATCTTCATAGATAACAATAACATGGTTGATATGATCTACTTTATTGTACTGATCAAAGAAGTCATGTTCATCACCATCAGTTGTTTTGAGGTATTTATCTAGTTCTGTGATGAGGTTTAGAAAGTCTTTATTGTCAGAGTTAGTTCTTGTAATGGTTAGCATAGCTTGATGTTTTGTGGGTTAAAAATACTGTTTTTTAAAGTGCTATTTATTTCATTAGAGAAAAACTATTCGTTAAAGTTGCGTATCTTTATAGAACGTGATTATTAAAAGCAAGTGTAGATATGGACTTAGATTATGAAAGTAGATTTTATATGGTATGGATACTATCGAGTATTGTGATAGGTGTCTTCGGTGCTATATTGTATAAAGTAATACAGGATATTAAAAAGAAAGAAGTGACTAAAGTGCAGTATATCATTGCTTTTATAGGTAGCTTTATCATCGCATTAGCCTTTGAGTGGGTGCTGTTTTATCTTGCTTTATAGCTAATATTTGGTTTTAATGAATAGCTTATGAAGAAAGTCTTAATGGGTATAGTCTATATACACGGGTTGCTATTATGGGGAATCTATATCCTGATATATGCAGTGGCTAAGTTCTTTTTACACACCTGTAGATTAGGTAAAAAGAAGATTAGACAATGAGTCTTATAACTATGGTCAATGTATGGTTATTTAGTATAGTATATTAAAAAGGCCGTCTTCGTGAGACAGCCTTTGTGATATTATTCTTTAGTGACAATCTGCATTGTCTCTCTATTCACTTGTTTTAATAATAATGTTTTATCACCAAGTATCTTCTGTGCAGAGTGATCGTCGAAGTGTCTTATGGTATATAGAGACACATTCTCATTATAACTCACCTTAAACTTATCTGTAAGCAATAGTCTTACATCTTCGAAGTGATTAAACTTATCTTCTACACATACAGAGAAGCTAATAGCAGAGTTCTGTATTACATTCACCTTAATATTATACTCTCCGAAGAGTTTAAAAATATCACTGATATTCTGCTCCATGATAAAAGAGAAATCCTTAGAGGATAGTGATATTAATAATTGGTTCTTTTTCACAATAAAACAAGGAACATGAGGAGTCAATGGCGCTCCTTTAGATACATTCGTTCCTGGTAATAATGGATTTAAGAAGGACTTTACATATAATGGTATTTCTTTTTGACGCAATGGTTGTAAGGTCTTCGGATGGATGACTGACGCACCGTAGAACGCTAGTTCTATTGCTTCTTGATAAGAAATATGTTGTAGTAGAGTCGTATCTTCAAAATAACGTGGATCAGCATTCAGTACTCCTGGTACATCTTTCCATATCGTTACACTCTCAGCGTCTAAGGCATAAGCAAATATAGCTGCAGAGTAGTCAGACCCCTCTCTCCCTAATGTAGTAGAGAAACCGTTATAGTCAGATCCAATAAATCCTTGTACGATGAATAATTGTTTTGTACAAATCTCTTTTTTGATATTCTCTATCGTGATATCCCAGTTTACATCAGCGTCTCTATAGACTGTATCAGTTTTGATTAAGTTTCTTGAGTCTAGCCAAGTGTTGTCTATACCTGATTCTAGTAGGTAATAGTGTAAGATAGTCGTAGAGATAATCTCTCCATAGCTTACGATTTGATCATAAACGAAATTGTAATTAGGAGATTTATTGTTCAGTAAGAAGTAAGTAATAGAATCAAATAACTCTTTTAGCGATGCATAGATATCGTGATCTTCATTAGGGAATAATTCTCTAACGATCGTGTAGTGATAATCTTTAACTACATCAACAGACTCTGCTAAGTCAAATCTATTCTGAAAATAGTTGTGTACGACTACTTCTAAGGCATTCGTCGTTTTACCCATTGCAGAAGCAATGATTAGGCTATCTTCATAGCCCACTGTTTTTAATACGTTACAAACGTTTCTTACATTTTCTGCGTCTCTTACTGAGGCTCCTCCAAATTTGAATACTCTCATTTACTTAGATTGACTAAATTGTTCTATTCCGTTTTGATCCATTTGTACAGTATACCAATCTTCTAATACTGTCGCTCCGGATTTTTTATAAAAGTTAATAGCCGGTTCATTCCAGTTCAGAACTACCCATTCTACTCTTCGTACACCTTCTTTCTTCGCGATATTCATTATTTCTGCATACAGTGCATATCCCGCTCCTGTACCTCTAGCAGCTTCTGTGACGATAAGATCTTCTAAGTGAATCGTCTTACCCTTCCAGGTAGAATATCTATTGTAGAATAAAGCCATGCCGATGATTTTAGTGTCTAGCTCAGCAACAATAACATTAAATAAAGGATTTGCTCCAAAACCATCTCTGATTAGGTCTTCAGCAGTAACTACGACAGCATCAGGTTCTTTTTCAAAAGTTGCTAGTTCTTGTATTAATGCTAACACATCAGGCATGTCTTGAGGGGTTGCAGGTCTAATATTCATTTTAGTTATTGATTTAATGGTTAATGTCTTCGGTTAGACAACAAAATTAACGATATTTGCACTGTAAAATACACAACTTAAGAATCATTTTTGAAAATGACAACAGAAAGATCTCAAACTTTAGGAGAGTTTATCATTGAAAAACAAGAAGATTTTAAATATTCTTCTGGTGAGTTATCAAGATTAATTAACTCTCTTAGACTAGCTGCTAAAGTAGTAAGTCACCAAGTTAACCAAGCAGGTTTAGTTGACATCGTAGGTGCTTTTGGAAAACAAAATGTACAAGGTGAGCAACAGCAGAAACTTGATGTTTTTGCAAACGAAGTATTCATTAAAACACTTATCAATAGAGAAATCGTATGTGGTATCGCTTCTGAAGAAGAGGATGATTTTATTTCTATCCACGGTAGAGATAATAGCAACGAGAACAAGTATGTAGTGCTAATGGATCCACTAGACGGTTCGTCTAATATCGATGTGAATGTATCAGTAGGTACTATTTTCTCTATTTATAGACGTGTGACTCCTATCGGAACTCCTGTAACAAAAGAAGACTTCTTACAAAAAGGAGAGAATCAAGTAGCAGCAGGATATATTGTATACGGTTCTTCTACGATGTTAGTTTATACTACAGGTAATGGAGTACACGGGTTTACATTAAATCCAGCGATCGGTACATTCTTCTTGTCTCACCCGAATATGAAGATTAATGAGGATGGGCATATCTACTCTATCAATGAGGGGAACTATGTACACTTCCCACAAGGGGTAAAAGATTACTTAAAGTACTGTCAAGCAGAAGAGAATGATAGACCATATACTTCTAGATACATCGGTAGTTTAGTATCTGATATTCACCGTAATATTCTAAAAGGAGGTATCTACATTTACCCTACTAGTACTAAAGCTCCTAAAGGGAAACTAAGATTGTTATATGAGTGTAATCCTATTGCATTCATCATTGAGCAAGCTGGTGGTAGAGCATCTGATGGTTATACTCGTATCATGGAGATAGAGCCAACGGAGTTACACCAACGTGTTCCTTTCTTCTGTGGTAGTAAAAACATGGTAGAAAAAGCTGAAGAGTTTATGAAGAAATAAGAAGTATTTCTATAAAATAACAAGTGAGCTAATCTTTAGGATTAGCTCACTTTTTTTATTTTTTAAGGTTGTGAATTTCTTCTATGAAGGTATCTATATCCACATTTAAGACTAATAACGATAGAGATTTATCTACTAAGAAATCTATATTGTTAGTGAAACCTAAGGCAACAGCAAATTTCTTTAATATCTCTTTTTGTTTTGGTCCTAATACGTGATTTACATATACCATTCTTGCCAAATCGTATAATCTTTCGATACGATTGGTCTCTAGATAGGGAGGGTTGACAGGATAGCTCTCTGGGTTCTTTAATATATTCGCATAGTCCTCGTCGCTGATTTCTAGTCGAATAGCTAGTTCATCTAAGAAAGCTTTTTCCTCTGTACTACAATGTCCATTCGCTAACGCCACACGTACTATCGAAGCAAAGTGGCCTTTGTTTCTCTCTCTAAATCCTAAATCAAATAATTCTGAGTATGACATTTTTGTTTGTTTTTTGGTTAGTAAATTGGTTCAGTTTATTATATCTAATATAATGATAAATTATGGAGTCCATAGTTTTTTTATGATATTTTTATGCTTATCATAATTATGTATGTTTTTAGTAGTGAGTTTATAATAGATTGTTCGTTTGGATAGTAAATTAGATAAACGAAGTAAGTTCCTATTCTAAGATTGGTGAATTAACAAAAAGGTTTGTGTATTTTTGTTAGATCAAAGGGATAGAGAACTTTGTAAATATTTCTGATATGAATGAATCAAAAATAACTAAATATGATAAGGCTTATTTGCGTATGGCTCGCGAATGGGGACAACTATCGTATTGTAAACGAAAAAAGGTAGGAGCGATTATTGTAAAAGATAGAATGATTATTTCTGACGGATACAATGGGACACCTACTGGTTTTGAGAATTGTTGTGAAGACGAAAACGATACTACGCACTGGTATGTGCTACATGCTGAGGCTAACGCTATCTTGAAGGTAGCTAGTTCTACACAGAGTTGTCAAGGGGCTACACTTTATATCACGATGTCTCCATGTAGAGACTGTAGTAAACTTATCCATCAGGCAGGGATTACTAGAGTGGTGTACAGTGAAGGTTACCGTGATACAGAAGGGGTAGACTTTTTAGAAAAAGCAGGGGTGGATGTCGTATTTCTTCCTGACCTTGATTAATATCCACTGTAGATGAAAAAGTTTTTTTGGCCTCTGATTATATCGATTTCTTTATCCTTAGGTATTTTACTAGGAGGCTTTCTTGTATCTGCTTCTTATCGTGGAAAAACAGGTTTTTATACCAATCACAATAAGCTTAAATTAAATCGGCTAATTGATTTTATAGAGAAGGAGTATGTAGATAATGTAGATACTGACTCTATCGTCGATAGAACGGTGACTACTATTCTAGAACAACTAGATCCACACTCTATCTATATCGGCAAGAGTGAGCTACAGTCTGTGACAGAGTCTATGCAAGGTAGTTTCGTAGGGATAGGGGTGAACTACTATTACTATAAAGATAGTGTCGCTGTAATCAAAGATATCGTAGATGGCCCCGCTTTTAAATCTGGTATACAGCCGGGTGACCGTATCATAAGTGCTGACGGACAGCATCTGTATGGAAAGGAGATGACCTCTGATAGTATCGCTAAATACTTAAGAGGGGAAAGGGATACTGATGTAAAATTAGAAGTCTATCGTAAGACTGTAGGTAAGAAGCTAGACATTGTGGTCAATAGACAGCCTATTCCTATCAAGAGTGTAGATGCTGCATTTAAGTTATCAGACGGTAGAGGATATATTAAGCTCAATAGATTCTCTAGTACAACTTACGAGGAGTTTAAAAAGGCGCTAGAGGATCTGATTACGCAAGATATTTCTAGCCTAGTCCTAGATTTGAGAGATAATGGAGGAGGGTATATGGATCAAGCAGTGAATATGCTAAATGATTTATTAAAGAAAGATCAGGTAATCGTAAAGACTGTAAATAAAGGTGGTCAAGAGAGAGTCACAAAGTCTAAAGGAAGTGGTCTCTTTACAGATAAGCCTCTTTATGTATTGATTAATGAGAATTCTGCTTCTGCTAGTGAAATTATAGCTGGAGCGATACAGGATAATGATAGAGGTACTATCGTAGGGCGTAGAAGCTTCGGTAAAGGACTTGTACAACGAGAATTGATGCTCGGGGATGGTTCTGCTATTAGATTGACTACAGCTCGTTACTTCACTCCTTCTGGACGATCTATACAGAAGCCTTATACGATGGGGGTAGAAGAGTATAATAACGATTTTAGAACGAGATATGCACATGGAGAGTTATATGCTGCTGATAGTATAAAAGTAGCCGATAGCCTACAGTATAAAACCTTAAAAGGACGTGTAGTCTATGGAGGTGGTGGTATAGTACCAGATATCTTTGTTCCGATAGGTAATAAGCATGGAGATGACACTGTGGTACTTCTGATGAAATCGGGTATTGTAAGCTTCTTTGTATTCCAAGAGATCGATAAAGAAAGAGCGAAGTTTACTAATATGTCTAAAGAAGAGGTGATAGACTATGTGATGTCTTCTGATAAAGTATTTAAAGCTTATATTAAACATCTAGAAGGCAATAAACTATTCTTCAAATTAGATAAGCGAAAACAGATTGTGAAGCGATTCTTAGTCGGAGAGTTTTTAAGTCAATTATACACTAGTGAGGATTACTATCTATGGATGTTAGAAGTAGACCCTATGATTAAAAAGATAGACGAGAAAACCTTATAGTTAGGAAGAACTCAATATAATAATACTAAAGCATTGTGATTATCACAATGCTTTTTTGTTGGATAAAGTGTTACTTGTTTATTTCTTGTTGTCTATGATAGAACAGTCAAAGGATAACGATAACATAGTGGTCGCATACTTTTAGCTCTTTTTTATGCGAGCAGTATCCCATAACTATGCGACCACTATGCGATAAGTCCAATTAGGGTTGATATAGTGAAGCGCTGTTTTTGTATGTATGGTGTTGAAGTTGAGGTTGTTGTTTGGATTTTGTGTAGGCTTAGCCTTGTCGTATGTATAAAACAATAAAGGAGCCTCATTGAGACTCCTTTATCCTTATTTATTCTGTTCTGATTACCAGATTTTAACTCTTTCCTCAGGTTTGATGTATAATTTATCACCTTCTTTAATATCAAATGCTTTGTAGAAAGCATCTACGTTTTGAAGAGGTACATACGCTCTGTAGTGTCCAGGAGCGTGAGGGTCAGTTTTCACTTGGTTTTTAATTGCCTCATCACGAGCTTTAGTTCTCCAGATAGTTCCCCAAGAGATAAAGAAACGTTGCTCAGGTGTGAATCCGTCGATTAGACCTGGATCACCATTTTCTTTTAAATAGATTTGTAATCCGTCATAAGCAGCATTAACACCACCTAAGTCTCCGATATTCTCACCTAAAGTGAATTTACCGTCTACGAATACACCTGGTAGAGGCTCTAATGCGCTGTACTGAGCAGCTAAAGCATCACCTAATTTAGTAAAACTAGCTAAGTCAGCGTCAGTCCACCAGTTGTTTAAGTTTCCGTTTTTATCATAACGAGCTCCTGAGTCATCAAAACTGTGAGAGATCTCGTGTCCGATTACAGCTCCGATACCACCATAGTTAATCGCTTCGTCAGCTTTATAATCATAGAATGGAGGTTGTAAGATAGCAGCAGGGAATACTATTTCGTTATAGATAGGGTTGAAGTAAGCGTTCACTGTCTGTGGAGCCATTCCCCAACGAGATTTATCTACAGGTTTACCGAAGTCTTCCATGTTTTTAGCAAAATCCCATTTAGTAGCATTCTTCATGTTTTCGAAGTGATTACCACCGTCTTTAGGAGCTTTAATATCCATAGCAGAGTAATCTTCCCATTTGTCAGGGTAACCGATTTTCACTGTTGTAGTTGCTAATTTTTCTAAAGCACCTTTTTTAGTTTCTTCAGCCATCCATGGTAATGCTTTGATACGATCACCGAAAGCTGTAAGTACGTTTTTAATCATTGCTTGAGCTTTTGCTTTCGCTTCAGCAGGGAATTTTTTAGCAACGTATAATTGTCCTAAAGCTTCTCCTACAGTACCGTTAACTACAGCTAATGCTCTTTCGTCAACAGGTCTTTGTTCTTTAGCACCTTCTAATGTTTTAGAGTAGAACTCCCAGTTCGCTTTCTCCATCTCAGTAGATAAGAAGCTAGCATTTTTGTTCACTAAAGTCCATTTCATATACGCTTTGATATCTTCGATATTCTTAGCAGAAAGGATTTCGTTAAGTGCTTTCATGTATTTCGGTTGAGATACAATTAGCTTTTCAACGTTCTTTAATCCTGTAGCAGCGATATAAGCATTCCAATCAACAGCAGGTGTTAATTTTTGAAGCTCAGCTACTGTCATAGGGTTATAAGTAAGACGGCTATCTCTACGCTCTACTCTAGTAAGGCGAGGTTCAGCCATTTTAGTTTCGATCGCTAATACACGTTTAGAATCTGTAGTAGCCTCTTCTTTAGGTTCACCAGCTAATTCTAACATACGTGCTACGTGTGCTACGTATTGGTCACGTTTTTCAGTGATGTCTTTATCTTTTAATACATAATAATCACGATCAGGTAAACCTAAAGAACCTAAACTGATGTATACTGTATTTTCTTGAGAGCTTTTTGCATCTGCATATACGTAGATAGAATATAATCCTAACCCTCCTTCAGCTACTAATTCGTTGATTAGTTTAGTCGCATCTTCTGGAGTTTTGATTGCATTGATTTTATCTAAGTAAGGTTTAAGAGGAGCTACTCCTAACTCATTTCTTTTAGCTTCATCTAAGTAAGTTTGGAATACAGCTACAGCTTTAGCTTGATCAGATTTAGGATCAAGTTTAGAGTCTTCAGCAGCCTCTCTAAGGATAGCAAGGGCATCCTTATCTGTGTTTTGTCTTAATTCATCAAAACTTCCCCAACGTGTTCTGTCATTTGGAATTTCAGTTTTGTCATACCAAGCACCGTTTACATAACGGAAAAAGTCATCACCAGGCTTTACATTTTTATCCATGTATTCTAGGTTGATTCCATGAGCTACTTGATCTTCTTGCTCTGTCGTATTCTTAGCATCTTTACAAGCTACTAATGATACTACAGCGAAGGCAGAGGTTAATAAAACTCTTTTGTTCATAGTATATAATTAATTTTGTTCCTATTGATATTCTAACAAAAATAGAAAATATCTTTTATAATCGTATTTTTCTCTACTTTAAATAAGACATCTTGTATTTATCATGTCTTTAACCTTCAGGTTAAAAGGGATTTTGTAAGTTTGTCGAAACTCTATTTAAAATGTTACACTTTTTCAAGAAATATAAATACTTTTTTATTTTCTTCTTCCTTTTATGTGCAGGGATCATGGTGATGTTCTACAATGCACTGAAGTATAGAAAATCACTACCAGTATATACACCTGCTATGGTGAATCCTGAGATGGTAGATAGTTTAATCCAACATGAGGCCAATAAACAGAAGCACAAGATAGCTGCTTTTAAGTTCTTAAACCAGAATGGTGATACAATTACAAATAAAGATTATGAAGGACATATCTATGTAGCTGATTTCTTCTTTACCACTTGTACTACGATTTGTCCTATCATGAGTGATAATATGGTTTGGCTTCAAGATAAGATTAAGACTCTGCCAGGCGTTAAATTATTATCACACTCAGTAACTCCTGATATCGATAGTGTACCTGTGCTAAAAGAATATGCATTACACAAAGGCGCTGATGATAAGATATGGAACTTAGTAACAGGGGATAAAAGAGATATCTATTATATCGCTCGTAACTCTTACTTAGCTGTGAAGACGGGGTCTCCAGAAGAGATGTATGATATGGTACACACCGAAAACTTTATTCTAGTAGATGGCAATGGCCGTATCCGTGGGTTCTATGACGGTACTAATCTAGATACTCCTGATAAAGAAGCTAAGAATATGCAGCAGCTATGGGAAGACATCCAATGGCTGTATGAGCATGAAAATAGTAAGTCAAAGTAATTAAATAATTATACAGTATAATCCCTCTACATTTATTAGTTGATGTAGGGGGATTTTTTATATATGAATATTTCTGTTTCTAAGTTATGAATCAAAATAAGCTAATAATGAAAAGGTTGTGCGGTAATTATAGTAGTATTAATACTGATAATTATTAGGAATATAGTTCTATAATCTTTTTTATTGACTAAATTTGCAATATGAATTAAATCTAAATAAGGTGAGTACAACTTTAGACTTATTAAAAAGAAATGAAAAAGGAGTGATAGCAGACTTCGATATGCACAAGGTTCCTTTAAAACTATTAGAGATGGGATGTCTACCAGGTAATGCTGTGGAACTTCTAGAGGTAGCTCCTCTAGGTGACCCAATATATCTGTGTATTAATGATACGCATTTATCTATTCGAAAAGAATTAGCTAAGGAGATACAAGTAGAATTAATTGGCTAATTAGATTAAGATATTACATATAGTTGATGAAAAAAGATATAAAAGTTGCCCTAATAGGTAATCCTAATGTAGGGAAAACCTCTGTATTCAATGCCCTGACGGGTCTTAACCATAAGATAGGAAATTATCCTGGTATTACTGTAGATAAAAAATCTGGAGTAGCGAAGTTAGATGATAAAGTAAATGCTACTATTATCGACTTACCAGGAACATATAGTATTAATGCGAGTTCTGAAGATGAACGCATTGTATTAGACTTATTATTTGATCCTACTAATGATGACTTTCCAGATGTTACTGTTGTAGTAGCTGATATAGAAAATCTAAAGCGTAACTTATTACTATTTACTCAGGTTAAAGAACTTGGTGTTCCTACGATATTAGCTGTTAATATGGCTGATCATATGGACGAGAAGGGGATTAGTCTGAAGATAGCGGAGTTAGAAAAGAAATTAAATACAAAGATTGTTTTAATCAGTGCGAAGAAAAAACTTGGTATTCAAGAGTTAAAACAAGCAATATTAAATTATAGAACGTATTCTATAGAACCATGTGTGAATGCTACAGCAGTAGACACAGAGTTCTTTAGTAAACTTGCTTTGACATTCCCTAACCTTTCTGTATTCAAATTGTGGATGATCTATTCACAAGACATCAAGATCGGGAATATAGGGAAGAAAGAGATAGAGGCGAAGGGAGTTCAGTTGTCAGAAAGTGAAATCAAAAAGCTTCAACACAAAAAGACAATCAAGAGATATCAGTTTATCAACGACGTTTTAAAAGAAACGTATTCACGTGATGTCAATAAAGCTACAGATCTTCGTTCTAAAGTAGATAGAATACTTACCCATAAAGTGTATGGATACCTAATCTTCTTTGCGATTATGATGTTGGTCTTCCAGGCTATCTTTGAGTGGTCAAGTATTCCGATGGATTGGATTGATGAGCAGTTTGCTAATCTTAGTTCTTGGGTACACGATACGATGGAGCCAGGTAAGCTTACAGATTTGATAGCGGATGGTATCGTACCAGGTATCGGAGGGGTAATGCCTTTCATTCCTCAGATTGCTATTCTATTTATGTTTATTTCTATCTTAGAAGAGACAGGGTATATGAGTAGAGTGGTGTTCTTAATGGATAGATTAATGCGTCCATTCGGATTAAGTGGTAAATCAGTAGTGCCACTTATCTCTGGTAATGCATGTGCTATTCCAGCGATTATGTCAGCTCGTAATATCGAGAACCCTAAAGAAAGATTGATTACAATACTTGTAACACCGTTTACTACGTGTTCTGCTCGTATTCCAGTATATATTATCATTATTGCCTTAGTAATTCCTGATACACGTGTATTTGGATTCTTAAGTATACAAGGATTGACATTGACGTTATTCTATCTAGTAGGATTCTTAGCAGCTTTGTTATCATCTTGGGCATTGAGTAAATACATCAAAAGCGAGCGCAAGTCATACTTCGTAATCGAGATGCCAAACTACCGTACTCCGATTATTAAGAACGTAGTGGTGAATATGTATGAGAAGACTAAAGCATTCGTAGTAGGTGCGGGTAAGATTATATTCGTATTATCGATCATCATTTGGTTCTTAGGTGCTCATGGACCAGGAGAACGCTTTGAGAATGCTGAGAAACATATTACAGAAGTATATCAAGATAAAGAGGTAAGCGAAGAAGAATTAAGCGAGCATATCGCTAGTTATAGATTAGAGAATTCTTATATCGGTATTCTAGGTAAAACAATAGAGCCTGTAATCAAACCTCTAGGATATGACTGGAAAGTAGGTATCGCAGTATTGTCTTCTTTCGTAGGACGTGAAATCTTCGTAGGAGTACTTGGAACTATTTATAATGTAGGATCTGGGGATGAGAACGATGAAGATGGACGTATTAAACAAAAAATGGCAGCAGAGATATGGCCTGATACAGGACAACCAGTCTTCACGCTAGCCAGTGGGGTGTCACTAATGTTCTTTTATGCTTTTGCGATGCAGTGTACAGCTACAGTAGCAATCGTGAAAAGAGAGACTAAGTCTTGGAAATGGACTATCTACCAATTAGTGTTTATGACTGTTTTTGCGTATGTCGCAGCTTTAATAGCATATCAACTTTTAAAATAAAGTAATTATGGGTTACCAAGAAATAATTGCCTATGCAATTGTAATTATTGCATTGGGGTACATCATTAAAAAAGGCTTTTGGAAGAATAAAACGAATAAGAAAGGTTCTTGTGGCGGAGGTAGCTGCGGATGTTCTTAATCACCATTCTTTAAAATAACAAAATAGGCAACTCGCATGAGTTGCCTATTTTGTTTAGTATATATCGTTAAATCTTAAATGTGGCGAATTCGCCATAATTAGGGCTATACTTACCTAATGCTTTTGATGAAGTTATGGATACTCTCCTCACTAATGCCATGTTCATTAATATGCTTCATAAAGGCTGTTCCTATAATCGCCCCTGAGCTATATTGATTGGTCAGGTTATAGGTGTGTTTATCTCTTACTCCAAAGCCGATAAGAGCAGGATTTTTAAGCTTTAAATCTTGAATGTATTTATAGTATGCTTGTTGCTCTTCTAAAGACTTGTTAGAGCCTGTGGTTCCATTAGAAGAAACTAAATAGATAAAACCATTTGTCTGTTCATCTATATGGCGTACACGTTCTATCGAAGTATCATTACTTATCAACATGATATTACTGACGTTGTGTTGATCACAGTGTGTCTTGAAATGGGATAAGTAGTAGTCCATAGGTAAGTCTGGAAGGATAATACCATCTACACCTACTTCTGCGCATTTCGCTATGAATGCCTCTACACCATATCTTAGTACTGGATTTAGATACCCCATTAAGACAACAGGTATAGTAATGTGCTGTCTCATTTCTTTTAATTGTTCGAATAGCTTAGAGACTGTAATACCGTTTAGTAAAGCCTGCTCACTACTGTGCTGTATAACTGGCCCGTCTGCTAGTGGATCTGAGAAAGGCATGCCTATTTCTACTAAATCTACACCAGCGTTATCTAGATTCTTTAAGATGGTCATGGTGTCTTCTATAGCAGGATAACCAGCTGTGAAGTAGATCGAAAGTATATTGGATTTCTTCTCGGTGAAGAGTGTGTTGATTCTGTTATTCATGGTTAAAGTATTTAGAGTAAGTAATCATGTCTTTATCGCCTCGTCCTGATAAGTTTACCACTACGATATCGCTTTCTTTTAGCTCCATCTTATTTAGGTAAGCCAAGGCGTGTGCTGATTCTAGTGCAGGTATAATCCCATCTATACGCGTTAATTCAAAAGCAGCTTTGATCGCTTCATCATCTGTGATACTACCTACAGTGATCTTACCTGTATCACTCAGATAGGCATGTGCAGGTCCTATACCAGGATAATCTAATCCGGCTGAGATAGAATAAGGCTCTATAATCTGTCCATCCTCTGTCTGTATAAGGTAAGTCTTACTACCGTGGATAATACCTTGTTTTCCTAAGGCGATAGTAGCCGCAGTCTGTCCTGTTTCTACTCCTAGACCTGCCGCTTCTACTGCGATTAATTTTGTATGACCATTGTCTATAAAGTGGTAGAAAGCGCCCATCGCATTACTTCCCCCACCTACACATGCTACTACATAGTCTGGGTTAGGAGTATTCTCTTGCTCTATTAGCTGTGCTTTTATTTCTTTACTGATGATAGATTGGAACTTCGCTACCATATCAGGATAAGGATGAGGTCCTACTACAGAACCGATCACATAATAGGTCTCTTGTGGATTATTGATCCATTCGCGTATAGCTTCATTTGTAGCGTCTTTTAAAGTCTTGCTCCCACTCTCAGCAGCTACTACTTTTGCCCCTAGCATACGCATGCGTTCTACATTAGGCTTTTGACGTTCGATATCATGTGCCCCCATAAATACAGTGCACTCTAGATTTAAC
Organism: Myroides odoratimimus; assembly: GCF_001485415.1. Classification (GTDB taxonomy): domain Bacteria; phylum Bacteroidota; class Bacteroidia; order Flavobacteriales; family Flavobacteriaceae; genus Flavobacterium; species Flavobacterium odoratimimum. Next base: position 434,109 of record NZ_BCMQ01000001.1, on the reverse strand, counting down.
AGTGCGCAAGTAGTAGCAGTAGCTACACCGTGCTGTCCTGCACCTGTCTCAGCTATAATCCTCTTTTTGCCTAAGCGTTTAGCTAAGAGCACTTGTCCTATTGTATTATTGATTTTATGAGCTCCTGTGTGGTTTAAATCTTCTCTCTTTAGATAGATCTTCGCTTTATATTTAGCAGATAAGTTAGCAGAATAGAATAGAGGAGTAGGTCTCCCCACATAATCTTTAAGTAGCTTGTTTAGTTCTTGTTGAAAATCTTCTGTCTGTATGATATCTAGGTATCTCTCTTGTAAGTCTGATACATTCTTATACAGCATCTCAGGGATAAATGAACCTCCGTACTCTCCGTAATATCCTTGTTCGTTTGGGTTAAATTCTTTCATAGTCTCTTATTTCTTTTACTAGTTTTCTCACTAGTGTTATGTCTTTATGATGTTGATCGTTTTCTAATTTACTGTTGAGGTCAAAGCCCACTAATCTAGTATCTCGTAATAGCAAAGCGGACTGTATGTTGTGTAATCCTAATCCTCCGCTTAGTAGATAAGGGGTGCTAGCTTGATAATGCTGTAATACATCCCAATCAAATGATAATCCACTACCTCCATGCTGTGGAGTAGGCGTGTCAAATACAAATAAGTCACAATAGGATTCGTATTGTTCTAATTGACTTAAGTCCTCTGCTGTTCCTATAGAGAAAGCCTTGATTACTTTTACTCCTTGCTCTATATAATAAGCACAATCTTCTGGGCTTTCGTTACCGTGTAGCTGTACATAGTCAAGCTTATACTGCTTTATACGTTGTGCTATTTCTTGTCTTGTAGCATTGACGAATACACCTACTTTCTGAATATGATGAGGTAGGTTATCAACAGCCTTGTTAATATCTGTACTTACATATCGCTTTGATTTCGGATAAAAGATAAATCCCATCATATCAATGTGCTCTTGCCCAACAGAATTAATATTGTCTATATCAAACATCCCACAGATCTTTATCTTCTTCATCGCTGTTTATACTTTAATCTCTTGTTGTAATAGCCTTAATTGTTCAGTAGGATTAGCCATCTTCATAAAGTATTCTCCCATTAAGAACCCTGAGAATCCATTGTCAGCTAATTCTAATAACGTAGCGGCATTCTGTATACCACTTTCTGCTATCTTCACTGCCTGCTGAGGTAATAGATTAGCTAGAGCGATACTGTGCTGAATATTTACTTCAAAGGTGTTCAGATCTCTATTGTTTATCCCGATGAGGTCAAACTCAGTATGTAAATGGTCTCGTATTTCTTGTTCAGTATGTGTCTCTAATAATACTTGTAAACCAAGCTGATGTGCATAATCAGTCAATACTTTGACACGTTCGATAGGAAGCATTTTAGCGATCAATAGAATGGCGTCTGCACCTATCGCTTTAGCTTCTTCTATCTGGTACTCGTCTAGGATAAAGTCTTTCTGTAATAGAGGCAAGTCTACTGAAGCACGTGCGTTAGCAAAGTCAGTGGGTAGAGCACCGAAGAATTGACTGTCATTTAGAATAGATAAAGCCGCTGCTTCATTCGCTTCATATCCTTTTACTATCTCAGTGATATTCGCGTTGGGATGAATGATTCCTTTAGAAGGAGACTGTCTTTTAAACTCTGCGATGATGGCTCTGTTGTTTTTAGCCGTGATACAAGCTTTAAAATCAATCGGTGTTCTGTTGTATAATGGAGTATTTCTTAGTTCAGCAATACTCTTTATAGTCTTGCGTTGGGCTACTTCTATCCGTTTATGTGCCTTTATTTGTTCTAATATCTTCATCTCAATTCTTTTAGTATTTCAAACTTATCTTTTGCTTTTCCTCCTAGTAGAGACTCTTCTGCTCTTGCTTTTGCCTCTAAGATGCTTAGTTCAGGATAGTAGGTATTAATAGCTAAAGCGCTATTAGCAAGGACTACATTATTCTGAGCAGGAGTACCTTTACCTTTAAGTATTTGCCAGAAGATATACGCCGACTCTTCTACTGTTTTTCCTCCTTTGATATCTTCTTCACGGATGACAGGACTATTAAAGTAAGAAGCGTCTATTAGTTTCTCTTCTTTGTTATTGACTAGCTTAGCTGATTTAGTCAAGCTACATTCATCATAGCCGTCTAAGGCATGTATAATGCTGTACTGTGTATTCTCTGCCTGCAAGAAGTATTTATACATTCTCAACAGCTCAAGGTTAAACAGACCTACTAGTTGTACCTTAGGCTGAGCAGGATTAGTCAATGGGCCAAGCATATTAAAGAACGTCTTCACTCCAAGTGCTTTTCTCACAGGAGCGATTCTCTTCATGGCAGGGTGAAATAAAGGCGCGTGTAGAAAACAGATATTTGCTTCAGCTAATTGTTCTTTTAGCTCTGCTTCTGTGCTTTTAAAATGAATACCTAAGTTCTCCATCACACTAGAAGACCCTGAGATAGATGATACTCCATAGTTACCATGTTTAGCTACAGGTACACCTGCTCCAGCTGTCACAAAGGATGACAGTGTAGATATATTAAAAGTGTCTTTTCCGTCTCCTCCTGTACCACATAAGTCCATAGGGTTATAAGCTGACAGATCAACTTTATTAGCAAGCTGTAACATTCCTTCTCGGAAGCCTCTTAGCTCATCTAATATGATGGGTCTCATGATAAATGTAGTCAGTAGAGAAGCCATCTGAGCGTCTGTGTACTTATCATTAGCCATGTTGATAACTATCTCTTTGGCTTGTTCTGTAGTAAGTGTTTTATGTTGTATTAAGTGATTTAATATCTCTTTCATAGCATTAGTTTTTAATCCAATTTTTAATTATCTCTTTCCCATAAGTAGTCAATATCGATTCTGGGTGAAATTGTACTCCTCTAACATTAAGTGTTCGATGCTTCACCGCCATGATATTTTGTTGCTCGTCATAGGCTGTTATCGCTAGTTCACTATTACTTTCTTCTATTACCCATGAGTGATAGTGTGCGATAGGGGAGTGATCTGGCATAGACTGGAATATATCATCAGGTGCAGCTAGCTGTATAGGTGATGATATTCCGTGTAGTGGAGTCTCTAATCTCTTTAGTTGGTGACCATAGTACTCACCTATAGCCTGATGTCCTAAGCAGATACCTAATATGTCTTTATGGTCAGCAGCGTAGGCTATCACGTCCATTAGTTTTCCTGCTTCTGATGGAATACCTGGCCCTGGCGAAAGGATAATCTTATCGTACTGATCTATTTGCTCAAGTTCGATCTTATCATTCTTGATGATATCTATTGTTTCTACTCCTAGTTCTTTTAAGATGTGTATCACATTGTAGATAAAGGAATCATAGTTGTCGATTACTAATACTTTCATAACTTATATGTTTTGGGCTTCACGGATAGCTAGAGTGATAGCACTTAGTTTGTTTTCTATTTCTTTTAATTCTGATAAGTCATCTGACTTGGTCACAATACCACATCCTGCCTGATAGTGTAACTCATTCTGATAACTCAGAGCTGATCGGATAAAGATGGCATGGTTAATTTCTCCATCTAAGGTGATAAAGCCTATCGTACCTCCATAGAACCCTCGACTCTCTGGTTCGTATTGATCTATTAGTTCCATGGCTCTGTGCTTAGGCGCTCCTGATAGTGTCCCTGTAGGGAAGGTGTTGGCGAATACATTAAGGCTATCTTTTTGCATATCTATAGTAGCACTGACTTTAGACACTAGATGGATGACATGAGAGTATTGTTCTACCGTTTTATACTCTTCTACTGTGACCTCTGTTCCTGTGATACTTAGGTCATTTCTAGCCAAGTCTACTAGCATGATATGTTCTGCATTCTCTTTAGGGTCATTAAGTAACTGCTGTGTTAGTATCTCGTTCTGAGCCTTGTCTTCTGTTTTTCTAAATGTGCCTGCTATTGGATTGACATACGCTTTATTCTCCTTAACTACTACCTGGGCTTCAGGAGATGAACCGAATATCTTAAATGCTCCATAGTCAAAGTAGAATAGGTAAGGAGAAGGGTTAATAGAACGAAGAGCTCTATATACATTAAACTCATCTCCCGTAAACTGCTGCTTATACTTACGTGAGAGTACTAGCTGGAATACATCTCCTCTATAGCAGTGCTCTTTTCCTTTTTTTATAATCTCTAGAAACTCTTCATCTGTGTAAGGTGTCTTTGGAGCATCTACCGTTTTGAAAGGGTAGGGAGTAATGCTATTGGTGTTTAGATAGGCATGTATTTTATTCAATTGACTTTCTTCTCCTGTACGAGTGTATTCTACTAAGTGCATTTCATTTTTATAGTGATCATATACTATGACATATTTAAAGAAATGGTATTGCATTAAAGGAATGCTTGTATCAGTAGCCTTAAACTGTATATCATGTACTAATGGGATACTGTCATAGCTCGTATATCCATAGATACCTGCCTTTAAGTAATCATAGTGATTAGCGTTTTCTACCTTGATCTCTTTGATAAATAATTGTAACTGATCTAGTACATTGATATCAGCTGTAGTATGTGTAGTCGTGTTCTCTAAGGTCTGTACTGTAGTCGTATCTGCAGTAACGATATAAGACATCATCGGGTCAAAACAGATGTATGAACAACTGTTCTCTCTAGAGTGGTTACTAGAGTTTTCTAATAAGAAGCTATTAGAGAATTTATCTCTTAGTTTGAGGTATATTTCGATAGGAGTGTATAGGTCTCCAAGTATTTTTTTGTGATTGATGTGAAGTTTCATTTCTTGTAATTATTTGAGTTTAAAGCAAAAAAAAGCCTGCTAGGGGTTCCTAGCAGGCTTTATCTATATAATATGTGTATATAATTCTATCTATAACTAATCACAACTTAAATACATAGTACGACCAACCGAACCCTGATAGGATTTAGCTAGCCACCACCAATTAGTATTTAAAAATTGTGTATTCATTTTCGTCTTTTGTTATAGGTGCTAAATTATACTTTTTTTTAATATCAAAGTGTTTTTTTTCAAAAAAGCTCTTATTCTTTTATTTTTCAGGTGTTTTCAGGGCTTCTAAGATGTTTTTACTCGTAATTAATTCATCTTTAAAGATCGTTTCATAATAAAAAATGTCAAAATCTTCTCTTTCGTACTCCGGATTAGCACCTGTATGTGATGTAACAAAAGCACCTAGTGATGCTGCTGTTTTAATAATCTGAATAGGATCATGCCCGTTCAACTTAGCTGCTAAGAAACCTGCAAGATATGAATCTCCACTACCTACCGTATCTCTAATAACGATATCTACTGCAGGATAGCTATAAAGCATCTCTTTGTTTAAATAAAGTCCTCCCTTATCTCCTTTAGAAATGATAATCTCATCACAGTCAAAGTGTTTTTGAACAAACTTAATAGCATCTTCTTCTGATGTATAAGGTTCTTCTAAGTATTCTAAGATTTCTTTTAGTTCAAACTTATTCATCTTTAGTAGATCTGCTTTATGCATGAGCTCTACTACGAACTCTAATTCATAATGAGGAGGTCTAAGATTGACATCGTACACTTTATACTTCGCTACATCTAGCAGTTTATGCAGTGTCTCTCTAGTATGAGGAGTTCTACTCGCTAAAGTACCGAATACAAAGGCATCTGACTGCGCTACTAGATCACTATCTTCTTGCTTAAAGTCGATAAAGTCCCAAGCACTATCCTTTAAAAATTCATAACTCGCTTCATTGTGGTCATCGAATGTAGCGAATACTGTACCTGTCTTTTTGGTAGTATCTGTCTGTATGTAGGATGTGCATGCACCTACTTCTTTTAGTCTAGAAATAATTTTTTGACCAGCGTCATCTGTACCTAATTTGGTAATAATGTGTGAGTTTATTCCCATCTTATGTAGGTGATAAGCTACATTTAAGGGCGCTCCGCCGATCTTCTTATACGTTGGGAAGATGTCCCAAAGTATTTCACCAAAACAAACTACTATAGGAGAATGTGTATTATCTGACATAAAGGATAGTTCTTATATATAATTAGACTTTACTAAGGTACAAAAATCTTTGTTGAAGATAAATAACGCTATAAATATTCCGTTTAGTATTTGTTTAATATGGATGTTGTTGGACTTAAGTGAAAACAGTTGTTTTTAGAAGTTCTATTGATGAGGTTTTAGATAGTAGATGCTTCGGGTAGAGATAGGGTGTGCTTTTGAAAACAAGGATTGAACCCGTGTATATACTGGTTGTTTCCGAATGGCTTCCGAAGGATTTGTCTTGTTATTGTTTTAATAATCTGATAAGTAGTTGTTTAAGTGTTTTTAGATGGTGCATTTTTGGGCAAAAAGAGCAAAGGAGAGCAATAAGGGCATAAGGAGGCATTATAAGGCAAGTAATAGCGTAAGGGATATAAAAAAACACCTCTAGACGATGCTGAGGTGTTTTAAATGCTATTGATAATACATTTTCTTTACTTTGTTCTTAATGGCTTTCTTTTTATAAAACCTGTATTGAAACTTGATAGTCTCTAACCAAAGTTTTATAAACACATCACGTGAGCTCTTACCAATAAGCTCAGCATAATGGGTAGCCATCTTCTCGATATCTTGAATGTTTGTAGTCAAGTGTGACAAGTTTTTCATTCGATGTGAGAAACTCATTTCTTGATCAAACTTCATTCTGTTGATATCTACTAGATAAAATTCATGCGAACCATCTTCTCTTACTTTTATCAAAGTGTTACCTGGTGAATGGTCTAAGAAATTAATACCATTCTCGTGTAATTTAAAAGAGAATTCAACGAACTCCTCAAGGACTCTCTCCCTGTTAGGACAATCTTGGTTTTGTGCTAGATCTCTATAAGTGATATCTGTATCAATAAATTCTGATATGTAGTATGAGTTTCTTAATGCGCCTTTAGAGACGTATTCAAAATAAGCAATCGAATGTGGAGCATTGATTCCTAGATTGTGTAATCTTTCAGCGTTTTCAAATGATCTCAGACCTTTAGACTTACGTATATTTCGGTATACATATCTATTGATAAGATTAGGTTTCTTAAAGGATTTAATAGCAACCTTCTGACCAGTAGATAGCTCTCAAGCTTGATACTATTTCTAGTTCCTTTAGCGATATAAGTATCTATTTCGTCATAGGCTTCAATGATTTCCGTTAGTTCCTTTTTAAGGTTTTGATATTGAGTGTGTATTATCGCATTTACTTTCAACTTCTTCATATAAAAAGTAATTACAATTAAGCACTAAAGATAAAGAATGCTTAGGAAACGAAATTATTAAACTAAAGGAGTTAAATTGTTGTATTTCAGTGTGTTGATTTGTATTTATGTTTGTTTTATGAAGGATTTAGCATTTGTTTTTTTTGTGCTTTTTAACTATTTTAATGCTTATAATGAGATATTGCTAGTGATAAGTTTTATTAAGTCTAGATAATTGTCACAAGTGCTGATTTAGAATAAAATAAACGTGATAAAATGCGAGTTTTTTTAGTTTTTTGAAGTTATACGGAATTAGATAGAAATGTCTTAAAAAGATATGCTTTTTAAAATTAAATGTCTTTTAAATGAAAATTAAACAAAATAATGATCACTTATATTTTAGAGGTTTTCGGTTGTATCACACTGATTGTGATGTGGGTTATAAAAAAAGGTGGCGTTTTATTAATAAAACGCCACCTTTAGGGTAATCTATCGAGTTGTTATTTATTTTGTTCTAATTGAATAGGTTTAAAAGTATCGATGGACATAGACCAATAACGATGTTAATAACGATGGCTGTAACCCCAACGATCTTATAAGTTAACGGTACTTGGATGTGCTCTGTATCTTCTTCTGTAGAAGCGTACATACCAATGATTACTTTTAGATAGTAATAGATACTGATAAATGAGTTAATCACCCCGAAGATAACTAATGCTATAAATCCATTACTTATCGCCTGTGAGAATAAGAAGAACTTACCAAAGAATCCTGCAAAAATAGGTATACCTCCCATAGATAATAACGCTACAGAAAGGATAATAGCAAGAAGAGGATTCTTCTTCGCTAACCCATTGAAGTTAGATATTTGTTCGTTTTCTTTATTCTTTGTCACGATGATTAATACTGTGAATGCTGCTATACCTGCTACAGCATACGCTGATGCATAGTAGAATAGGTTAGCTGATGCTGTACCTAATGCTGTAAGTGCCATCATCATAAATCCAGCATGTGATATACCAGAGTATGCTAATAGACGCTTCATATTATCTTGACGGATAGCCATGATATTACCTACCGTCATCGTTAGAATAGCGATTACTACGATTACGTTGATATATTGACTTGGCATATCTACTAATAAGTACATGCTTAGTCTGTATAGCGTAGCTACAGCAGCTACTTTAACTAATGTACTCATCAGTGCTGTCGTAAGACTAGGTGCTCCTTGGTACACGTCTGGTGCCCAGAAGTGGAATGGAACAGCTGCTATCTTAAATAACATACCTATGATAATCATCGTAGTTCCTAGTGCATACCATATCGGTAATGATCCTGCTAGTGCTACTTCTTTTATTCTAACTACATCAAACGACCCTGTAGCCCCATAGATTAAAGCAATACCGAATAATACTACTCCTGAAGCGAATGATCCTAAAAGGAAATACTTCATCGCAGCTTCGTTACTCTTAATGTTCTTGCGATCTGTACCACATAAGATGTATAATGTGATAGAAAGGATCTCAAGTCCTAGGAAGAACATAGCCATATTACCAAAGCTTACCATACATATCGCTCCCATTAAAAGGAAAAGTTTTAATGAGATATAGTCTGATATCTTTGAGAATTCTGTTTTATAAAAATCTTTACTTAATGCTACTAAGAAAATAGTTAAGGCTATAAATAAAGATGAAAATGCGGTAGAAAATTTAGTGCTCACAAACATATTGTTATAATATGCTTGTACCACATCAATATTGCATACAGTATATCCCAAGATACCTAGTAATCCTAAAAGTGTCGCAGGAATGACTACTTTGCGCAAATTGATGATTTCTAGTACAAGTACTAAAACCGCTAATACTCCAATTGCTATTAATGTATTCATTTGTTTTATTTTGGAATTAAATTCATCAGTTATGTACTGACTCCTTACTATTTATTACTTAATATAAGACATTATTTCAACCAAACTAGGTGTGATCAAGTCAGATAATGGCTGTGGGAATATTCCGAAGAATATAACAGCTACTGCTAATACGCCTAAGATCACTACTTCTTTAGTATTTACATCAGCGAATACTTTAGTATTAGTTTCTCCTAACATCGACTTTTGGAACATTCTAAGCATATAGAATGCACCTAAGATAATAGAGGTACCCCCAATGATAGCATACCATATATTCACTTGTGATAATCCTAAAAGCAGGTTGAATTCTCCGATGAAACTGAATGTTCCTGGTAATCCTATTGAAGCAAACATTAAGATCATGAATAATGAAGCGAATTTAGGAGCTTGTTGTCTAATACCTCCCATTTCACCAATCATTCTAGTCTGGTAACGTTTGTAAATAATCTCTGCTACGTAGAATAAACCTACGATAACGAATCCGTGTGCTATCATTTGTAAAACAGCTCCTCTTAATCCGTCTAATGTCAATGAATATGCTCCTGCTGCAATAAGACCTACGTGAGCTAATGAAGAATATGCAAAGAATCTTTTGATATTCGACTGTTTTAATGCTACGATAGAACCATATACTACACCAATGATACAAAGTACTAAGATAGTAGGCATTACTTCTTTTGCTGCTATTGGAGAGATTGGTAATTGCCAACGGATGATAGAGTATAACCCCATCTTAAGCATGATACCAGCTAATAACATTGTTCCTACTGTAGGGGCTTTCTCATAAGTAGAAGCCTGCCATGTGTGGAATGGGAATACAGGAATCTTAATCGCATAAGCAATGAAGAATGCTAAGAAGATCCAGTACTGTTCTGTAGCTGATAGTTTAGCATTATACAGGTCAATTAGCATAAAGCTACCAGCACGTTGGTATAGATAGATAAAACCAACTAACATGAATAATGAACCTGCAAATGTGTAAATAAAGAACTTAAAGATTGCTTTCTTACGTGCTTCGAAACTGTCATTACCCCATAATAAAGCAATGAAGTAAATAGGTAGTAATGATAACTCCCAGAAGATGTAATATAAGAATCCATCAGATGCTAAGAATGTTCCTGTCATAGCGAATGACATAAACATTACTAATGCATAGAATGCATTAGATTTCTCTATGTGATCTCCTAATGATGATAATATAATCACAGGAGTTAATGCTGTCGTTAATAAAACTAAAGCTAATCCTAAACCATCTGCTTTAAAGGCTAAATGAATATTAGGGTTAGTCATCCATTGCGTTACATATCCTGTGTCAACCCCAGAATTATGTGAACAGATTAGAACTAAAGTTTCTACAAAAGCAACTAGTCCGAATAACAAGGCTACTTTAGCAGCTGATTGTTTACCTACGAAGTAGGTCGCTATAGCTCCGACTAATAACGTTAATAATAATATAGTTACGTTCATCTCTCTAAGTTATCTTGCAATGAATAAATAATATAAAATCAAACAGATTCCGAATACAAAAGCAAATAAGTACAATCCGATATTACCGTTTTGAGCTTTTTTACCTTGTAGAGATAATCCGTCTGCTATCTTTCCTAAACCAAATATAGTTCCTGATAAAGCTACTTCTACTACATCTCTTAAGAATGTAGCTAGTGTGTAGATAGGGTTTACAATTACTTTTTGATAGATTTCATCAATGTAGTATTTGTTGTAAAGTACTTTATGGAAACCAACGATTTGTTCGTCTTCTTGAGGTACTTCATTTTTACTAATATACTTAGAGTAAGCAAGACCTAGTCCGATTAAGAAACCAATAGTAGCAACTCCCATTAGGATGTATTCTAATGTACCTAATTCATGACTGTGTTTAGTCACTGTATTTACGATAACAGGTTTAAGATATTCGTTTAACCAAGAGTTTCCATTACCTGGTAAGCTGATAAGTCCTCCAACTACAGAAAGTATAGCTAATACTACTAATGGTGTAGTCATAGCAGCAGGGCTTTCGTGTAAATGATTCTTTTGTTCTTGAGTTCCTCTAAAGTTCTTTTTGAACGTCAAGAAGAATAGACGGAACATATAGAAAGCTGTCATAATAGACGCTAATGAACCAATAATGTATAATACAGTATTGTGTTTAAACGCTGTTAATAAGATCTCATCTTTAGAGAAGAAACCTGAGAAGAATGGAAATCCTGAGATAGCTAATGTAGCGATTAAGAACGTTAAGTAAGTCACTTTCATGAATGGTTGTAGACCACCCATTTTACGCATATCTTGTTCTCCACCCATAGCGTGTATAACTGATCCTGATCCAAGGAATAAACAAGCTTTAAAGAAAGCGTGTGTGATCACGTGGAATACTGCAATCTCATAAGCTCCAAAACCAATAGCCATAAACATTAATCCTAACTGAGATACTGTAGAGTAAGCAAGTACTTTTTTGATATCATTTTGTACAAGACCAATAGTTGCTGCGAATAAAGCAGTAAATGCTCCAACGATAGCGATTATGTTTTGAATATGAGGTACAAGATCAAATACAAAGTTTAATCTAGTGATTAAGAATATACCTGCAGTTACCATCGTAGCAGCGTGGATTAATGCTGATACAGGAGTTGGTCCTGCCATTGCATCTGGTAACCAAGTGTACAAAGGTATCTGTGCACTCTTACCAACTGCTCCAATGAAAAGAGCTAAAGCAGCATATCCAATCCAAGTATTTACTTGATGGTTAGTTCCGCTTAGAATAGCTTCTTTAATTGTCATATAATCTAACGACTGGAATAAGAATGCTAAAATGAATACCCCTACTAGGAAACCTAAATCTCCTATACGGTTCATGATAAATGCTTTCTTAGCTGCGTCGTTATATGATTGGTTCTTATGCCAGAATCCGATAAGTAAGTATGAACAAAGTCCTACACCTTCCCAACCAATAAATGTGATTAGTAAGTTGCTACCTGTAACTAATAAAATCATGAAGAAGATAAATAAGTTAAGGTAAGCAAAGAACTTTCCATAGTTCTCATCACCTTTCATATAGCTAGTAGAGTACCAGTGTATCAGTGTACCAATACCTGTAACAAATAATAACCATAACAATGAAAGCTGATCTAATAAGAATCCGAAAGAGATATCAAATCTCGTTGTTGACATCCAATTAAATAAGTCAACTTGTATTGGTTCACCTGTACCGTTTACTTGTACAAATGCTATTACTGTAATAATGAATGAAATTAAAACTGCAAGGGTAGCAATCATTCCAGCACTATTACCTAATTTCTTTCCGAAGAAAATATTAACTAGTGACCCTAATAAAGGAGCCAGTAATAAAAGTAAAATTACGTTCGTATCCATGCGGAATTATCCTTTTAAGTTTTTTAATTTATCAATATCAATTGATCCAATATTTCTGTATATCGTTACTAATATGGCTAACCCAACAGCAACTTCTGCTGCCGCTACCGCCATCGTAAAGAATACGAATACCTGTCCCTGTGCATCTTGATGATATGTAGAAAACGCTACTAATAGCATATTAGCAGAGTTCAACATAATCTCGATACACATAAACATTACAATTGCGTTACGTCTATATAGAATACCAAATACTCCGATGCAGAATAATATGATCGATAAGTAAATGTATCTGTCTATACCAATTATTTCAATTACATTCTCCATAATTATGCTTCTTTATCGGTTTTGTCCTTTTTAGAGATTAGTACTGCACCTATCATAGATAATAATAATAGAACAGCTACCATTTCGAAAGGCATTACGTATTCATTTAATAATACTTTACCTAGTACTTGTACTGATTGGAAGTCTTGTCCATGAGTTGCGTATTGCAATTCATAAGTTTGAGCTCCACGCATAGTAATAGAAAGCAATAATAAACCTACTAAACAGAAAGCTATTGTAGCAACAACTTTAGTGATAAAAGGTTTAGAGACTTCATGGCTTATATTTAAGTTCATTAACATGATTGTAAATAGCATTAAAATCATGATAGCACCAGAGTAAACCATAATATGTACCATTCCTAAGAACTGAGAGTTTAATAGGATGTAGTGACCAGCTATTGAAAAGAAACTTACCACTAACCACAAAGCACTATGGATAGGGTTTTTGCTCAATAGGGTAAGTACTGCACTTCCGAGTGTTATAGTCGAAAGAATATAAAATAATATTTCTACCATGATTAAGCTTGATTCTGTTGTTTAGTATTTTCGATTGCTACATCTAGTGGCATAACTAATTTGTCTTTTCCAAAGATGAAGTTCTCACGAGTAACATCTGCTTTAGCAATTTGTTTAGATGTAGTCAAGTAAATTGCTTGTTTTGGGCAAGCCTCTTCACATAAACCACAAAATATACAACGAAGCATATTAATCTCGTATATCTCAGCGTATTTCTCCTCGCGATAAAGATGTGCTTCTTCAGGTTTGCGTTCTGCTGCTTTCATTGAAATTGCTTCTGCAGGACATGATAATGCACATAAACCACAAGCTGTACAACGTTCTCTACCTTCGTCATCACGCATTAGCATATGTCTTCCGCGATATACATCACTGAAAGGTCGTTGTTGTTCTGGATAAGCGATAGTCACTTTTTTCTTAAACATGTGTTTTAAGGTAACCATCATTCCTTTGAAGATAGCTACTAAGTAGATCTTCTCTGTCCAAGTCAGCTTCTTATTAGAAACTTCCTTTTTTCTTCCTGATAATGAATAAGTATTTGTCGACATGCTTAACTTTTTACTAGTAAGATTACAATAGCTGTAATCACTAAATTCAACAATGCTAATGGAATTAATGATTTCCATCCTAAGTTCATCAATTGATCATAACGGAAACGTGGTAAAGTCCAACGAACCCACATATAAACAAATATGAAGAAACATATTTTAACGAATAGAGCGAAAATACCTATTACGTTTGCAATATTTACTCCCCAGTTTTCTACAGCCCATGACATACCTGGATAGTTATACGCTCCAAAGTATAGTACAGAGATGATAGCTGATGAGATAAATAAGTTTGCATATTCAGCGAAAAGGAAGAATCCCATCTTCATAGAAGAATATTCTGTGTGGAATCCTCCAATTAGTTCTTGTTCACATTCTGCTAAGTCAAAAGGCGCACGATTAGTTTCAGCAAATGAACAAATCAAGAAGATTAAAAAACCAACTGGTTGGTAGAATACGTTCCAGTTCATTCCTTGTTGTTGTAATGCTATTTCTCGCATGCTTAATGACTGAGTCATTAATAGTAATGATATTAGTGAAAGTCCCATTGCGATTTCATACGAAATCATTTGAGAAGCAGCACGAATACCACTCATTAAAGAGTATTTATTATTTGATGCCCAAGCTCCAATCATGATACCGTATACTCCTACAGAAAGTACTGCGATGATATATAGTAAGCCAACATTTAAGTCAGCAGCTTGTAATATAATATCTCTTCCAAATAAATGAAACTTATCTCCCCAAGGAATAACAGCACTAGTCATTAATGCTAATGTCATCGCCAGGAAAGGTCCAAACTTAAATAAGAATTTATTTGGTGTGTTTGGTTGTGTTTCTTCTTTAGCGAATAGTTTTAAACCATCTGCTAGGGGCTGTAATATACCTCCTTTACCAGCACGGTTAGGACCTAGACGGTCTTGTATCCAGGCAGCAATTTTACGTTCTGCTAACGTGGCATACATCGCCATAAGCATCGTAACTGCAAACACAACTACAATGATAACTGCCTTATCTATAATAATAGTTTTATCCATACTTATGCCGATTTATTCTTTTGATTCATTATCTGTAAAAGGAATTTCCTTCATACTAATTTTAACGCGGTCTTGGTCACGTCCTTCTAAGATATGTTTTTCTGTTTTCATTACTACTTTATCTAATTTCTTAGTGTAGTTGTTTTGATTGATAACAGAGAATTTCTCAAACTTACGTGGTCCTTCAATAACCCAGTCTTTTGTGTCTTTGTGGTCAAAACGACAACTGTTACAGATAAATTCTTCTACTTCGTGGAATTCATCTTTACGAGCTGTTACTCTTTGGATTTCTTCTCCGAACATCCATACTGTTACTTTACCAGAACATGTAGGACAATCTCTATGTGCGTTATAAGGTTTGTTAAACCAAACACGTGATTTAAAGCGGAATGTTTTATCTGTTAATGCTCCTACAGGGCATACATCTATCATGTTTCCAGAGAACTCATTATCAATTGCAGCTGATATATAAGTTGATATTTGTGCGTGATCACCACGTCCACATACACCGTGTACTCTTGCGTCTGTTAGTTGTTCTGCTGTCTTTACACATCTATAGCAAAGGATACAACGATTCATGTGAAGTTGAATATTGTCTCCTATATTTTCAGGAGCGAATGTTCTTTTTTCTTCTTTGAAGCGTTTCTGACCTTTACCATGGTCGAAAGCTAGGTTTTGTAAATCACATTCACCTGCTTGGTCACATACAGGACAGTCAAGAGGGTGGTTGATTAATAAGAATTCAGTAACTGCTTTACGTGCTTCTAGTACTCTTGGAGAAGAAATACTTTTTACCTCCATACCGTCCATAACTCCTGTTTTACAAGAAGCCATTAACTTAGGCATAGGACGTGGATCTGCTTCACTACCTTTAGATACTTCCACTAAACATGCTCTACATTTTCCTCCTGTACCTTCTAGTTTTGAATAATAGCACATTGCAGGAGGTACTGATTCGCCTCCTATCATTCTTGCTGCTTGTAGAATGGATGTCCCTGGTTCTACTTCTATTTCATGTCCGTCTATAGTAACTTTCATAAACTGTGCTTTGTTTAAGCTGAATATTTAGTCAGCGTATATTATTTATTGATCAAGTGTTTTACTGTTGAGAAAGGCTCATTCACATAGTGATTTCTATCTTTAACTTTCTCTGGATATAAAACGTGATATTCAAACTCTTCTCTAAAATGTCTTATGGCTGCAGCTACTGGCCATGCAGCAGCATCTCCTAAAGGACAAATAGTGTTTCCTTCAATATTGCTCTGGATGCTCCATAATAAATCGATGTCATCCATAGTTCCGTTACCCGTCTCTATACGGTGTAATACTTTTTCAAGCCACCCTGTACCTTCACGACATGGAGAACATTGTCCACAACTTTCATGAGCATAGAAACGAGCGAAGTTCCAGGTGTTTCTAACGATACAAGCTGTATCATTATAAACGATGAATCCTCCAGAACCCAACATAGATCCTGTTTCGAATCCTCCATCAGATAACGATTCATACGTCATTAGACGATCTTCACCATTAGCTGTTTTATAGATTAAATGCGCTGGTAAGATTGGTACTGAAGATCCCCCAGGGACTAATGCCTTGATAGGACGATCATCTATCATACCACCACAGTATTCTTCTGAGTTAATAAATTCATGAACAGTGATACCCATTTCGATTTCGTATACTCCAGGTTTTTTGATGTGTCCTGAAGCAGAAATAAGTTTTGTACCAGCTGATCTCCCTAATCCTAATTTAGAATACGCTTCTCCAGAGTTGTTTACAATCCATGGAACGTTAGCAATAGATTCTACGTTATTTACCACTGTAGGATTACCCCATAGTCCACTTACAGCAGGGAATGGTGGTTTGATACGAGGATTACCTCTTTTACCTTCTAGTGATTCGATAAGAGCAGTTTCTTCTCCACAGATATAGGCTCCTGCACCACAGTGTACGTGTAGATCTAATGAATAGTCTGACCCTAAGATATTTTTACCAAGCCATCCAGCAGCATAAGCTTCTTTTATAGCTCTTTCTAGTATTTTAAAAACCCACATATATTCTCCACGAATATAGATGTAAGATAGGTTAGCCCCTAAAGCGAAACTTGATGTAATCATTCCTTCTATTAATAAGTGAGGAATATGTTCCATTAAGTAACGGTCTTTAAAAGTACCTGGTTCAGATTCATCCGCATTACAAACTAAGTGTCTTGGTTTGCCTGACTTTTTATCGATGAAACTCCATTTTAATCCTACTGGGAATCCAGCACCTCCACGACCTCTTAAACCAGAAGCTTTTACTTCTTCCGTGATTTCATCAGGAGTCATAGATTTTATAGCTTTCTCTACAGAAGCATAACCACCATTTTGACGGTATACTTCATAAGACTTAATCCCTGGGATATTGATTTTATCTAATAATATTTTTGTTGCCATATTACTATTTGTCGTGAAGAATTACTTTACCAGCTTTACAATCTTCTATGATTTGATCTATTTTTTCTTTTGTCAAGTGCTCTTTATAGAAATCTCCTAATTGCATCATTGGAGCATATCCACAAGCACCTAAACATTGAACACCTGCTATAGAGAACATTCCATCAGGAGTTGTTTCTCCTGGTTTTATGCCTAGCTTTTCACAAGCGTATTCCATCATATCATCAGCACCTCTAATTCCACAACAAGATGTTAAGCAGAATTCGAACATATACTTACCTACTGGTTTTTGGTTGTACATTGTATAGAATGTAACTACCTCGTATACTTCGATAGGAGTTATGTTTAGCATTTCAGCGACTTTGTCCATTAGTTCTGCACTTAACCAGTTGTCATGAGCATCTTGTACCTCATGTAAGACTGGTAATAGCGCTGACTTTCTTTTATCAGCAGGGTAGTGGCTAATCAACTCATCAATGCGTTGTTGCAACTCTGGTGTGATATTTATGTTTTGTTTGTATTTTTTAACTTCCATAATCTTAAGCGTCTAATTCTCCTGCGATAATATTTAAACTTGACAGTGTAATAATAGCATCTGATAGCATACCACCTCTTACGATGTCATTATATGCTTGATAGATGATAAAACAAGGTCTTCTAAAGTGTAAACGATAAGGAGTTCTACTACCATCAGTGATTAAGTAGAAACCTAATTCTCCATTACCACCTTCTACAGGATTGTATAGTTCTGTAACTGGCACAGGTACTTCTCCCATGATTATTTTAAAGTGGTAGATAAGTGCTTCCATATTAGTATAAACATCTTCTTTTGGAGGAAGGTAATAATCTGGTACATCTGCATGGTATGGACCTTCAGGCATTTTGTCTAATGCTTGTCTGATGATTTTTAAACTTTCCCATACTTCAGCATTACGAACGCAGAATCTGTCGTAACAGTCACCACTTGTACCAACTGGAATATCAAAGTCAAAGTCTTCGTAAGAGCAATATGGTGAAGCAATACGTACGTCATAGTCAACTCCTGCCGCTCTTAAGTTAGGACCTGTGAATCCGAAGTTAATAGCTTCTTCAGCAGAGATTCCACCTACACCTATTGTTCTGTCCATAAAGATTCTGTTACGCGTAAGTAACCCTTCAAATTCAGACCAGATTGCAGGGAATTCTCTTAAGAATTCTTCGATTAGTTGGAATACCTTTGGAGACCACTCTCTCTCAAATCCTCCGATTCTTCCCATATTAGTAGTTAAACGTGCACCACTAATTTCTTCGAATATTTCGTATATTTTTTCTCTGTACTGGAATACATATAAGAACCCTGTAAGAGCTCCTGTATCTACCCCCATTACTGAGCTACAGATAATGTGGTCAGCTATACGAGCCAATTCCATTACGATAACTCTTAAATATTGAACTCTTTTAGGGATTTCAATACCTAATGCCTTTTCTACAGTTAACCACCAAGCAGTATTGTTGATTGGTGAAGAACAATAGTTTAGACGATCTGTTAATACGTTGATTTGATAAAAAGGTCTGTTCTCAGCTATTTTCTCAAATGCTCTATGTATATATCCTACTGTTCCTTCTCCATCTAGTACTTTCTCTCCATCTAGTAAGATGATATTCTGAAAGATACCGTGTGTAGCAGGGTGTGTAGGTCCTAAGTTTAATATCTGTAATTCTGTCCCGTCTTCTTGAAATTTCTCTTCAATAAGTTTAGCATATCGTTGCTCAGGAGGTAATAATAAATCTGACATAGTCTCGTTCCTTTAAGTATTAAGAATTATGAACCGTTCTACCAAAGAATCTATCATCTTTGTCTGTTCTACCTGCATCTTCCATTGGGAACTCTTTTCTTAATGGGAAAGATTCCATCTGGTCCATATTTAATATTCTCTTCAATTGAGGATGATTCTTAAAGATAATCCCATAAAAATCATATGTTTCTCTTTCTTGCCAGTTTGCACTTTTAAACAAATCTGTAGCAGACTCTACAACTGGGTTTTTGATATCTAAGAAGGTTTTAAAACGAACTCTAATATTATCTGTCCAGTTGTGCATGTGGTATACCACCGCTAATTGACGTTCCGAAGGTAAGTCAGCATAATGAACTCCGCAAATATCTGTAAGGAAGTTAAAGTTCATCTCACTATCTTCTTTTAAAAACTTAAGAACATCGTGCGAAGCATTAGTTGCAACTTCAAAAGACAACATTCCATGTTGTTCATGAAATTCACTAACTGACATACCAAATGTTTCAATTAGCCTTTTTTGTAATGTAGTATTATCTAATGCCATACTATTTGTTTATGTTGTAAGAATTTAATAATTCATCATATTCTTTCGTACCTCTGCGATTAACAGATTCAGATTTTACAATTTCTTGTAGTCTTAGTACACCATCTAGAATTTGTTCTGGTCTAGGAGGGCACCCTGGTACATAAACGTCTACTGGGATTACTTTATCTATTCCCTGTAGTACAGAGTAAGTATCAAAAATCCCGCCAGAACAAGCACAAGCTCCAACAGCAATAACCCATTTTGGTTCAGCCATCTGTTCATATACTTGTCTTAAGATAGGAGCCATTTTTTTAGAAATAGTTCCCATAACCATTAGCATATCTGCTTGTCTAGGAGAGAAACTCATACGCTCAGAACCAAAACGAGCTACGTCATACGTAGCTGCCATTGTTGCCATGAATTCAATTCCACAACAAGAAGTTGCGAAAGGTAGAGGCCACATTGAATTAGCACGTGCTAATCCAACTACTGAACTTAATTTAGTAGCAAAGAATCCTTCTCCTACATATCCTTCCGGAGCTTCTACTGTATTATATTTTTTATCGCTCATCTCTATCTATTTTATTAATCCCACTCTAGTCCTTTTTTCTTGAATTCATATAGTAATCCGATTATGATTAGGAATAAGAAAATTCCCATTTTCATTAAACCGTCCCAACCGAACTCTTGGAAGTTAACTGCCCAAGGGTATAAGAAGATTACCTCTACATCAAATAATACGAATAGTATTGCTACAAGGAAGTATTTTACATTGAATGGGATACGTGCACTACCTAGTGACTCTAATCCACATTCCCATGTACTGTCTTTAATTTTAGAAGATTTTTTGGGACCTAATTTACTAGAAACCCAAATTGTCATGGATACAAACCCAGCAGCTAGTGCTATTTGCATTAAGATTGGGATGAAATCAAGTTGACTTGCCTGCATATCTAAAGTATTTATATTAATACAACATACAAATATACATTTGAGTTCTCGTTTTACAAAGCTTTGGTACTCTAGGTGTTGCCTAGTTTGACTCTAATGGCTTAATATGTATTTGGATTAATTATAAATAGAATGCTAGGTAATAAAAAAAGCTATCCATTTTTGAAATGAATAGCTTCTTCGTAATTGAAAATTTATATTGTAAAAAATTAATTTCCTATCACTTCTACATCTACAGCGATTAAACCTTTTTTACCTTTTTCTTCAGTATAAGAAACGCGGTCACCTTGGTTAATGCTTTTAGTTTTTAAACCTGTGATGTGAACAAAAATGTCTTGTTTAGTAGCTTCATTTGTGATAAAGCCAAATCCTTTGTCTTCATTGAAGAACTTAATTACGCCTGTATGCATTGTATTGAAATAAATAAAATTATGTTCAAATATAATGTTTGTTTCGAACTAAGTTTAGTTTTTTTTGATTTTTTTTTAAAAATTAATGTTTATTTAATTGATGAGGAGATTTTTATTTTCAATTCTATAATATATTTCGAATAGTTTGTGTTACTTCTTGTAGTATTTGCTTTTTGTGGTGATGCGATAGGGCATAATTAAAAACAAAAAGGGCTATTCAGTTAAGAATAGCCCTTTGAGATATCTGATGTAGATTAATCCTCTAATGGTTTCATTGTGAAACTTTCCATAAATGCTGTTGTATAATTACCAGCGATATAGTTTGGATCATCCATTAATTGTCTATGGAATGGAATAGTCGTTTTGATTCCTTCGATTACGAACTCGTCTAATGCTCTTCTCATCTTGTTAATTGCTTCTTCTCTTGTTTGAGCAGTTGTAATTAACTTAGCAATCATTGAGTCATAATTAGGAGGAATAGAGTATCCAGAGTACACGTGAGTGTCTAGACGTACACCGTGTCCACCAGGTGTGTGAAGAGTTGTAATCTTCCCTGGAGATGGGCGGAAGTCATTGAATGGATCCTCTGCATTGATACGACATTCTATTGAGTGCATTTTAGGCAAGTAGTTTTTACCAGAAATTGGTGTACCTGCTGCAACTAAAATTTGCTCTCTGATTAAGTCATAATCGATTACTTGTTCAGTGATAGGGTGTTCTACTTGGATACGAGTATTCATTTCCATGAAGTAGAAGTTTCTGTCTCTGTCTACTAAGAATTCGATAGTACCAGCACCTTCGTATTTAATGAATTCAGCAGCTTTTACAGCAGCTTCACCCATTTTGTGTCTCAATTCATCTGTCATGAATGGAGAAGGTGTTTCTTCTGTTAGTTTTTGGTGACGTCTTTGGATAGAACAGTCACGCTCAGAAAGGTGACATGCTTTACCATAAGAGTCTCCTACTACTTGGATCTCGATGTGGCGTGGGTCAAGGATTAGTTTCTCCATGTACATACCATCGTTACCGAAAGCTGCAGAAGCTTCTTGACGAGCACTTTCCCATGCTCTGTCTAGCTCTTCTTCTTTGAAGATTTCACGCATACCTTTACCACCACCACCAGCAGTAGCTTTCATCATTACTGGGTAACCGATAGCTTTAGCTGTTTTTTTAGCGTGTTCTAATGATTCTAGTAATCCGTCAGAACCTGGTACAGTAGGTACTCCAGCTAATTTCATTGTTTCCTTAGCTGTAGCTTTATCTCCCATTTTTTCAATCATCTCTGGTCCAGCACCGATGAACTTCACACCGTGCTCTTGACAGATTTTAGAAAATTTAGCGTTTTCTGATAAGAAACCGTAACCAGGGTGTATAGCATCTGCGTTTGTAATTTCAGCAGCAGCTATTATGTTTGAAATCTTTAAATACGATAAGTTACTTGGAGCAGGTCCAATACAAACAGCTTCATCCGCAAAACGAACGTGTAAACTATCTGCATCCGCAGTAGAGTAAACTGCTACAGTTTTAATGCCCATTTCTTTACATGTTCTGATAACACGTAAGGCAATTTCACCTCTATTAGCGATTAATATTTTTTTAAACATCTCTTGAAACTTTAATTTAACTTTAGTGAGTTTACTTCGTTAGAAAGTAAAAATTGGTGTGTTATAAATTTCTTAAGATGGATCAACTAAGAATAATGGTTGATCAAATTCTACTGGAGAAGCATCGTCAACTAATACTTTAACGATTTTACCAGAAATTTCAGATTCGATTTCGTTGAATAATTTCATTGCTTCAATTACACATACTACATCTCCTGCTTTAATAGTTTTTCCTACTTCAGCAAATGGTTCTTTGTCTGGAGCTGGTTTTCTATAGAATGTTCCAATGATTGGAGATTTTACAGTGATGTATTTAGAATCTTCGTTAGCTGCAGTTTCAGTTGCAGCAGCAGCTGGTGCAGCTGGAGTTGCAGCTTGTTGAGCAACAGGAGTTTGAGATAAAGCAGAAGCTACTGGTACTTGTTGGATGTAAGTAGTTTCAGTATTACCTGTTTCAGTTGTTTTAATGGTGATTTTAAAATCATCCATTTCTAATTTTACTTCTGTAGCTCCTGATTTTGCTACAAATTTAATTAAGTTTTGAATCTCTTTAATGTCCATACCTAATGTATTGGTTAGTTGTTTTTATTTCGCTGTGTACGCCCACTTTAAGTACATTGCACCCCACGTGAAACCACCTCCAAAAGTAGCAAAAATAATATTATCACCCTTTTTAAGTTGTTTTTCATAATCGCAAAGTAGTAATGGTAAAGTGGCAGACGTTGTATTTCCGTATCTTTCGATATTCATTAATACCTTTGAGTCATCTAAGCCCATTCTGTGAGCTGTAGCATCAATGATTCGTTTGTTCGCTTGGTGTGCAGCTAACCAAGTCACATCTTCATGAGAAAGATTGTTTCGTTGCATAACTTTTTCACTTACATCAGCCATGTTTGATACAGCATATTTAAATACTGTTTTTCCATCTTGGAATACATAGTGTTGTTTGTTTGCAACAGTTTCTGCACTTGCAGGTAAGATAGATCCACCTGCTTCGATTTTTAAGAACTCACGGCCAACACCGTCGCTTCTTAAGTATTCATCTTGTACTCCATAGCCTTCTGTGTTAGGCTCGAATAATACTGCTCCAGCAGCATCTCCGAAGATAATACAAGTTGCACGATCTGTATAATCGATGATTGAAGACATCTTGTCTGATCCGATCAACAATACTTTTTTATATCTACCTGATTCGATATATGCAGAAGCTACTGACATACCATATAAAAAGCTAGAACAAGCTGCTTGTAAATCAAATGAAAATGCATTCGTTGCTCCAATTTTTGTTGCAACATAAACTCCTGTAGAAGCTACAGGCATATCAGGTGTCGCTGTTGATAAGATTATACAATCGATATCTTTAGGATCTGTGCCTGATTTGCGTAATAAATCTTCTGCGGCTTTGATAGCCATATAAGAAGCTCCTTCACCAGGTTCTTTAAGAATTCTTCTTTCTTTAATTCCTGTACGGCTAGTTATCCATTCGTCGTTTGTATCTACCATCGTCTCTAAGTCTGTATTGGTTAACTTAGTCTCTGGTAGGTAGCATCCGATCGCTGTAATGGCTGCGTGTATTTTTGTCATATGGTGTTGCTTTACTTTATAAAAACATTCCAAAAAGAAGCGAAAATTACAAAAAAAAAACGAATTAACGGTTCTTTGGAGGCGTAAAGTACGTTTTTTGGGCTATATACCAAAAAAAAACTCTCACACATTGTGAGAGTTAATTTGTACTTTGTCTAAAGTTATGCCTCTACTTCAGCTGTTTTGTCGATTACAACTTGCCCTCTGTAGTACATTTTTCCTTCATGCCAGTAAGCTCTGTGATATAAGTGAGCTTCTCCTGTTACAGGACATGTAGCGATTGTTGGAGCTACAGCTTTGTAATGAGTTCTTCTCTTATCTCTTCTTGTTTTCGAGGTTTTTCTCTTAGGATGTGCCATTTTACTATATTATTTATCCGTTAATAGTTTCTTTAATTCTGCCCATCTAGGGTCAATATCTTTATTTGTATTTTCTTCTTCCTCTTCTACATCATCATATTCTAGGTCGTCTATTAAGTCGAAGATTTCGTCATCTTCATCATCGAATAGACTGTCAAATTCGTCTTCATCCTCTTCATTAACGTAACCTAAGTAATCTAATGCTGCAGAATCTAATGTTCCATCTTTTACTCCAGGATGAACCCTTTTTTGTGGTATAGCTAGAACGATCATTTCATATATATATTGAGCTACATTTATTTGATGTTCAGTATATGGGATGATTAATATCTCGTCGTGATCATCATTAAATGAATCTCCAAATTTAACTACCAAATCAATTTCACTCTCTACTGGCATGTCAAAATCTTGGTTTGTCACATCACAAGGTACATTTGCTATACCTTTTGCAGTGAAGTGTAACTCAAATAGATTAATTTTCTTGTCTAAAAGAACGTTTATATCAGCATTAATATGATTGAAATCACTGTAGTTGTAGTTTTCGAAAAAACGGTCATCTACCTTAAAATCAAACGAATGCTTTCCGTTTTTTAATCCTGTAAAAGGTATTAAAAAGTCTTTTTCAATATTCATGGAATACATGATTTGAGCGTGCAAAGATAAAAAATTATTATAATTACAAGCTAGTTATCAAATTTTTTTGTGCTAAAATCTTTTTCTTGAGGCTGTAAAGGGTTTGCTGCTGCTTCGATATTTCTACTTCTATTGTTATAAATATCAATAGCTAGATATAGTGCTTCTTTAAAAGAAGTTTCGTCTGCAATGCCTTTTCCAGCTATTTCATAAGCAGTTCCGTGGTCAGGAGAAGTTCTAATCTTATCTAGACCAGCAGTATAGTTCACACCATGACCGAAAGAAAGTGCTTTGAAAGGGGCTAAACCTTGATCGTGGTAGCACGCTATCACTGCATCAAAGTGTTTGTGTGTTCCTGATCCGAAAAAACCATCTGCAGGAAATGGGCCTGAAATTAGAATACCTTCATCATTAAGTTTTTCTACTGTCGGTTTTATGATTGTTAATTCTTCATTACCTATAACACCGCCGTCACCAGCGTGTGGGTTTAATCCTAAGATAGCAATGCGTGGTTTAAATATATTGAAATCTTGAATTAAAGTATCGTTTATCGTTTTTACTTTTTGTTCGATTAATTCAGGAGTGATTGCTTTCGCTACATCTTGTATTGGTAAATGATCTGTTAGTAATCCTATTTTTAGATCTTCACTTACTAGTAGCATAAGAGCCTGACCTTCTAATTGCTCGTTTAGATAATCAGTGTGTCCAGGGTACTTAAACTCTTCGTCTACGCTATTATATTTATTGATAGGAGCTGTTATAAGTACATCTATCTCTCCATTTTTTAGAGCTTCAGTTGCTGCAACAAATGATTTGATAGCATATTTTCCAACGATGGGGTCATTTTTACCAAATGAAATATTAACGTTTTCTTTCCATAGATTTAGTACGTTTAATCTATTTGGGACAATTTGATTTAGATTGTCTATTCCTTGTATTGGTGTATTATTATCAATCGTTTTTTTTATATATGATAGAGGCTTTGAATTTCCGAATATAACAGGAGTGCAGATTTCTAGCATTCTACTGTCTTCGAAACATTTGAGTATAACTTCACTACCTATCCCATTTAGATCTCCGATAGAGATCCCTACTTTTATAATTTCTTCTTTGTGGCTCATAGTTTCGTCTAAATTATTCCTACTTTTGAAAGCAAATTTAATAAAATAAATGGAGTTATGTTTACAGGGATAGTTGAAAACATCGGAAATATCAAAAGAATAGAAAAAGAGCAAGAAAACTTACATATCACAGTAGAATCTGCATTTGCTAGTGAGTTACAGATCGATCAGAGCGTTTTACATAACGGTATCTGTTTGACAGTAGTAGCACTGGCAGATGTTGAATATACTGTTACTGCTATTAAAGAAACGATAGATGTGACAAGTATAGGACAGTGGCAAGTAGGGCAGGAGCTAAATCTAGAAAGAGCTATGCTGATGAATGGTCGCTTAGATGGGCATATCGTACAGGGACACGTAGATCATATCGCTACCTGTGTGAGTATTGAAGAAGTGGGAGGTAGTACATATTTTGGGTTTGAATATAAAAAGACGTCACAGCATGTGACGATAGAGAAAGGGTCTATTACTATAGATGGCACGAGTCTGACTGTTGTAGACTCTGGTATCAATACTTTTAAAGTTGCGATTATTCCATATACTTTAGAGCATACTATTTTTAAACATTATCAAGTCGGAACCGTGGTTAATCTTGAGTTTGATGTTGTTGGGAAGTATGTTGCTAAGTTGGTGCAATTGAGAAGTTTGTAGTAAATATTTAGTATTTTTATGGGACTATTGGTGTAAAAGACTTTACTTTGCACCTGAAAAAAAAGTATATGAAGTTTAATTCGCAAAATAGTAATTTTGCTGCGATGACGGATGAAGAGTTAGTACAATTCATTGTTCATAGTAGCAATACTAACTTATTTGGGATACTTTATGATCGGTACGCACAGAAAGTTTATGCGAAGTGTATTGGTTTTGCTGAGTCTAGGGATGTGGCAGAAGATCTTACACAAGATATTTTTGTGAAGTTGTATTTAAACCTAAAGAACTTTAGAGGTGATTCTAAATTTTCTACATGGTTGTATTCTTTTGCGTATAATCATTGTGTCAATTATTCTAGGTTAGTTCTTAAGAAGAAGAGAAATGAAGAAACATTGGATGATGAGAATCAATACGCATTATCTGTAGAAGACGAGATTTCGGATGAGGAGATATTCTCATTGAGTGTCGATAGGTTACAAGAGTCATTAGTAAGGTTGGATCCGGAGGACAAGATTGTTTTGTTGATGAAATATCAGGATGACAAGTCTATTAAGGAGATTTCCACCCTGTTGGATTTAGGAGAGAGTGCGGTGAAAATGCGACTCCACAGGGCTAAGAAAAAAATTGTTGAAATTTATAACTCGTTGTAATTATGGATAATCCGTTTAAAAAAATTCTTCAGGACGAAAAATTACCAGATTACTTAAAAGATAGGGTAATAGATAATCTCAACTTTATTAAGTTATCACTAGATGTGTCAGAACTTTATACTGTTAAGGTTCCTCAGGCATTAGGTAGCCTGATAGGAGAAAAAGATGTGAAAAAAGAAAATGAAATAATCAATAAAATTAAAAATAGTAAGGATGATGGAACGTTATAACTTTGAGTATCCTAGTCAAATGATTAACTCTGTAATGAGCTCGTTATTACAAGGATTGATAGGATTTGTTTTTTTAGTAGGCTATATTTTAATTTCTTGGTTAATAATTAAGGTATGTTCTTATGTCTTAAAGAAGCTGTTTAAGGTTATTCGCTTAGAGAAAATACAAAATCTATTAAGCGAAAATGACTTTTTGAATAAGGTGAATATCAAGATCAGTGTGTCTGATATCTTAATCTTCTTTGTAAAGGTGTTTTTAATCTTCTTAATGGTAGTAGTAGGAGCTGAGTTATTTGGTCTAGCTATTGTCTCTCGTGAGATTGGAAACCTGATGTTGTATATTCCTAAAGTGTTTGTAGCACTACTGATCTTCGTAGGAGGATTGTATTTTGCTACATGGGTAAAGAAAGCTATTGTGGAAGTGTTAAAGGCTGTTGACTTCAGTGGAGCACGTATGATAGGTAATATCTTATTCTATCTAATCTTGGTTTTTGTGTTTATTACTACATTGAATCAGATGGGTATAAACACAGATATTATTACTAATAATATCTCTATTATCGTAGGGGCTATCCTATTGACTGTAGCTTTATCATTAGGATTAGGGGCTAAAGATGTTGTGACTAGACTATTGTTCTCTTTTTACGCTCGTAAGAATCTAGAGTTAGGACAGCTAGTGCGTATCGATGGTCTAGAAGGATATGTGATCTCTATAGATAATATCTACCTATGTCTGTTAGTAGAAGGGAAGAAACACTATCTACCGATAGCTAAAGTATCAGAAAGTCATATCGAGATAATAAAATAGATTATTTATATAGCAGTAGCTATTAGCATATAATAAAAGGCGAATGTTCTCATGATATTCGCCTTTTTTAGTATTAGTATCTTGGATTAAGAGTTGTTCTCTAAGGTTACAGTTCTTGAATAAGGCTGTTTTTTTATTTTCTTTCCGCTCTTTTTGACTAGATATGGAGTTTATGACTTTGGTTGCTCTTTTTGTTTTATTATGAAGGACTGAGTTTTTTACAGAGTATTGATTTATAGAGGTATATTGTGTTTGGGCTTGGGGTTCTTCGGGTATTCTAGGGGTTTTCTTCGAGTTTGCTTGCCCAGAGAGGGGTTTTCTCGAAGAAATGTGCAAGGATAGTCGAAGGAATCTGCTAGGAACTAAAAGCAAAGAAGAGAGTAAATGAATAGAATAGGAGAAATAAAAAAGCTGATTGCGAATAGCAATCAGCTTTTTATATTATATAAGGATAGTACTTAGTCTATCTTGATAGTCAATACTGAGATAGGTGAGTGATTTACTAAATCTTCACTGATACTTCCGTTGAAGAAATGAGCTAACCCTGTACGTCCATGTGTAGCGATCGTGATTAGGTCTGCATTCGTTTTCTTAGAGAAGTTAAGGATTCCTTTTTCTACTGTTAGATCATTATAGATAGATAAGTCGTATTCTGTATCTGTGATGTCTTCTAAGAAGTCTTCTAATACTTGTTCTGCTACATGAGTAGGTTTAAAGCTATTAGGGGTGTTTACCATCAGTAGGTGTAATTTCGTGTCGAACATCTGGTGTAGACGTAGAATCTTTTTAAAAGGTTCTTTCATATTATCAGTAAAGTCAGAAGCGAATACAAGATCATTCACGTTGAAGTCATCCCCTTCTCCTTTAATTACTAATACAGGTGCGTCAGATGTTCTTACTACTTTCTGAGTATTAGAACCTACGAAGTATTCTTTCGCTCCGCTCGCTCCATGAGATCCCATTACGATAAGGTCTGCTTTATTCGTCTCTGCTGTCTTAGTCACGCCATAAGCCGTTCTGTCTAGGATAAGACTAGTAGATACCTTAATGCCTTCGAATAGGTCAGATAGGGCTAATTCTCTAAGTTTCTCTTCAGCAGCGTTCTTGAAGAACATTACTTCAGGAGCAGGAGTACCTTTATTGATACTATCATTTCCTTGTTGTGGCAAGTCCAAGATGTGTAATAGTAGTATTTCTGCATCTCCTTTTTTAGCTATACAAGCAGCTACCTTGATAGCGTTATAAGCTTGCGTAGAAAAATCTGTTGGGACTAGTATTTTTTTCATAGTGATATTTGTTGTTTAATTTCGATTTAATTACATGATTTAAAGTTAAGAATATAATTATCAATAGGCAAAAGTTTTATTTGTAATAAAAAAATTAATATCTTTGCACAGTTATTTATTAAAAAAGTTAAATAATGAGGGGACAAAGTAGTCCCCTCTTTTTATAGCATATGACATTAAAAAGTAAAGTACAAGAATTAATAGATAAGGCTTTAGAAGAGCATACATCTATATTTATTATAGATTTTACGGTGTCTGCTGACAATAAAATCACTCTAACTATAGATGGTGATGAAGGTGTGACATTACAAGATTGTATAAATTTTAGTAGAGCTATAGAGCATAATTTAGATAGAGAAGAGCAGGATTTCTCACTAGAGGTAGCATCAGCAGGTGCAACAGCACCTTTAAAATTACTTCGTCAATACCATAAGAACATTGGTAGAAAGCTAAAAGTGGTGACGCTAGATCAAGAGAAATACGAGGCTACTCTAGATAATGTGATCGATAATCAGATTGTCCTAAAGTGGAAGGCTAGAGAGCCTAAACCTGTAGGAAAAGGGAAGGTGACAGTAGAGAAAGAAGCTGTGATTCCTTTTGAGAATATTAAAGAAGCGAATGTTATAATTTCATTTTAAAATAAAAAAAGCACATGGAGAATAGAGATTTAGTAGATTCATTCTCAGAATTTAAAGACGAAAAAGATATTGAGCGTGTAACGCTGATGGCCATCTTAGAAGATGTATTTAGAAATGCATTGAAAAAAAGATTTGGTAATGATGATAACTTTGATATCATTGTTAACCCAGATAAAGGAGATTGCCAGATATTCAGAAACCGTGTAGTAGTAAATGATGGGGAAGTAGAGAATGATAACTATGAAATTTCATTATCTCAAGCACGCAAGATCGAACCAGATTTTGAAGTAGGAGAAGAAGTTTCAGAAGAGGTTAAATTAGAGGAGTTAGGAAGACGTGCTATTTTAGCATTGCGCCAAAACTTAAACTCTAAAGTGACTGAGCACGATAATACTACTTTATACAAACAGTTCAAAGATATTATTGGAGAAGTTTATTCAGCAGAAGTGCACCACATCCGCCCAAAAGTTGTAATTTTGATGGATGAGGAAGGAAATGAAATCGTTTTACCAAAAGATAAACAGATTCCATCTGACTTCTTTAGAAAAGGTGATACTGTAAAAGGAATCATCGAAGCAGTAGAATTAAAAGGATCTAAACCTCAAATCATCATGTCTAGAACTGCTACTGAGTTCTTAGAAAGATTATTCGAGCAAGAAATTCCTGAGATCGCTGATGGACATATCACGATTAAGAAAGTGGTACGTATCCCTGGAGAAAAAGCAAAAGTGGCAGTAGATACTTTTGATGATCGTATCGATCCAGTAGGAGCGTGTGTAGGTATGAAAGGATCTCGTATCCATGGTATCGTTCGCGAATTAGGAAATGAGAATATAGATGTAATTAATTTTACTAATAATACAGAATTATTCGTTAAGCGTGCTTTAGCACCTGCTAACGTAAATAAGGTAGTTCTGAATGAAGAGACTAAAAAAGCAAATGTTTATTTAGCTCTAGAAGAGGTATCACGTGCGATAGGACGTGGTGGACAAAACATCAAATTAGCTGGTATGTTGACTGGATATGATATTGATGTTATGCGTGAATTAAACCCAGAAGACGATGACGTAGAATTAAAAGAGTTCAAAGACGAAATCGACGAGTGGGTAATTGAAGAATTTGCAAGAATCGGTTTAGATACGGCTAAGAGCGTTTTAAGCCTAAGTGTTGAAGAGTTAATGAAACGTACTGATCTTGAAGATGAAACAATTGAGAATGTACTTAGAATCTTGAAAGAAGAATTCGAGGATTAATTACAAGTTAACAACACAACACATTTAATACACTAAAAGGATAATATGTCTGAAGAAAGAGCAATAAGAATTAATAAAGTTTTAAGGGAATTGAATATTTCTCTCGATAGAGCCGTTGACTTTTTAAAAGGAAAAGGTTTCGATATCGACGCAACACCTAATGCTAAAATTTCTGATCAAGAATATAGTGTTTTGTGTAAACAATTTTCTGCTGATAAAGGTAAGAAAGAGGCATCTATTGAAGTAAGTGAAGAGAAAAAGAAAGAGAAAGAGGCCTTGAAAATTGAGCGTGATAAAGAATTAGAGGAGAAGAAAAAACAAGAGGAAGCACGTATTAAGCGTGAACAAGAAATTATCCGAGCTAAAGCTGAAGAAATTGCAGCTATCAAAACTGTGGGTAAAATCGATCTTGAGCCTAAAAAAACTAAAGCTTCTTCAGACGATTCTAATAAAGAAAATAAATCTTTTGAAAAAGATGCCAAAGCTCCTGCTAAAGAGAGTAAGCAAAAACAAGCTAATGAGGTTATAGAGGATAAGAAAGAGACTGTCGCTAAACCTGTAGTTGATAAGGAAGCATCTAAAGTAACGAACTCAAATAAACAAGTGGAAGCTAAAAAAGAGGTGGAAAAACCAAAACAGAAAGAATCTGTAGCAGGAAGTAAGGATGCTTCATCTAACAAAGTGGATTCTAAAAAAGCAGAGTCTAACAAAGCGGAAGAGGCTGCTAAGACAGAAGAAAACGCAGGAGAGGAGATGATTAAAACTAATTATCAAAAACTTTCTGGTACTACTTTTACTGGACAGACTATCGATTTATCTCAATTCGATAAGCCTAAAAAGAAAAAAGAAGAGCCTAAAAAAGGTGGTAACAACGCTGGTAACAATGCGAAACCAGGTGCTGGTAATGCCGCTAATAAGAATAAGAGAAAACGTATAGCTAAACCAGGTACTGCTGAAGGTGGTAATACTACTAATAACAATAGCAATAATGCTAATGGTGGTAATAACAACAACAATAACAGAAACCAAGGTGGCGGGCAAAGAAATAACAACAATAATAACAATGCTGGTGGAAACAAATTTGGTAATAGAAACCAAAGACGTAACCAACAAGCTCCTGTAGTTAAGGCTGAGCCAACAGAAGAAGAAGTTAAAAACCAAATCAAGGAGACGCTAGAACGTCTTCAAGGTAAAGGTAATAAGTCTAAATCTGCTAAATACCGTCGTGATAAACGTGATGTACACCGTAAGAAAACGGATGACGAACAAAAAGCATTAGAAGCTGGAAGTAAAATATTAAAAGTTACTGAGTTCGTTACTGTAGGTGAGATCGCTACTATGATGGATGTGCCTATTACTAAAGTTATCGGTACATGTATGTCATTAGGTATCATGGTAACAATGAATCAACGTCTAGATGCTGAGACATTGACTATCGTGGCTGATGAGTTCGGATACGAAGTAGACTTTACTACTGCAGCTATTGAAGAGGCTATCGAAGAGGCTCCAGATAGACCAGAAGATTTAAAATCTCGTGCTCCTATCGTTACTGTAATGGGACACGTTGACCACGGTAAGACATCGTTACTTGACTACGTTCGTAAAGCTAACGTTATCGCTGGTGAGTCAGGAGGTATTACGCAGCACATCGGTGCGTATGGGGTAACTTTAGAAAATGGTCAAAAGATTACTTTCTTAGATACACCAGGTCACGAGGCGTTTACTGCGATGCGTGCACGTGGTGCGCAAGTAACGGATATCGTTATTATCGTAATCGCTGCGGATGATGACATCATGCCACAAACGAAAGAGGCTATTAGCCACGCTCAGGCGGCAGGTGTACCTATTATCTTCGCGATCAATAAGGTAGATAAGCCAACGGCTAACCCTGATAAGATTAAAGAAAAGTTAGCATCAATGAACTTGCTAGTAGAAGAATGGGGTGGTACTTACCAATCTCAAGATATCTCTGCTAAACAAGGTATTGGTATGACTGAATTACTTGAAAAAGTATTATTAGAAGCTGAAATGTTAGAACTGAAAGCTAACCCAGATAAGTTAGCAGTAGGTACTGTAGTAGAGGCATTCTTAGATAAAGGTAGAGGATATGTATCTACTGTATTAGTACAAGCTGGTACTCTTCGTGTAGGAGATTATTTATTAGCAGGATGTAACCATGGTAAAGTACGTGCTATGCACGATGAACGTGGTAAGTCTATTAAAGTAGCTGGTCCTTCAACTCCAATCTCTGTATTAGGTCTTGATGGTGCGCCAACTGCGGGTGATAAATTCAACGTATTCGAAGAAGAAAAAGAAGCAAAACAAATTGCATCTAAACGTACTCAGCTGATCCGTGAACAATCTGTACGTGCTCAACGTCACATTACGTTAGCAGAGATTGGACGTCGTATCGCATTAGGAGATTTCAAAGAATTGAACATTATCTTAAAAGGGGACGTGGATGGTTCTGTTGAGGCATTATCTGATTCATTCTCTAAATTATCTACAGAAGAAATTCAAATCAACATTATCCATAAAGGAGTTGGTGCGATTACAGAATCTGACGTATTGTTAGCATCTGCTTCTGACGCGATCATTATCGGATTTAACGTTCGTCCTATGGCATCTGCTAAAGTATTAGCTGATAAAGAAGAGATTGATATCCGTAACTACTCTATCATCTATGCTGCTATCGATGACCTTAAAGATGCAATGGAAGGTATGTTATCTCCAGAGCTTAAAGAAGAGGTTACTGGTACTGCTGAGATCCGTGAGTTGTTCAAAATTTCTAAAGTGGGAACTATCGCTGGATGTATGGTTACAGATGGTAAGATATTCCGTAGCTCTAGAATCCGCTTAATCCGTGAAGGTGTAGTAATCTACACTGGAGAGTTAACTGCTCTTAAACGTTTCAAAGATGACGTTAAAGAAGTTTCTAAAGGATATGATTGTGGTATTCAGATTAAAAACTACAACGACATTAAGGAGTATGACGTAATCGAAGCTTTCCAAGAAGTAGAGGTTAAAAAGAAACTTAAATAGTATAAAATATAGTTAATAAGAGAGGGTTACAGTGATGTAACCCTTTTTTTATGTCAAAATGTCTTATTTTTAGTTTGGCTTATAATTTGTAGATTTAATTAAAAAAGAAAAACGTCTAAGTATGATTTGGATTTTTATGATTGCGATAATGGGTGCTAGTTGGTTAGTAGGTTATCGCTTAAAAAGTAAATTTGAGAAATATTCTAAAGTACAACTTCAGAATGGGATGAGTGGTGCGGAGATAGCACAGAAGATGTTGTTTGATCATGGGATCAGAGACGTAAGAGTTATTTCTACTCCAGGTAGGCTAACCGATCACTATAACCCAATGGATAAAACAGTCAACTTAAGTGAGGCTGTGTATAATGAGCGCAATGCTGCTGCGGCTGCTGTTGCTGCCCATGAGGTAGGACACGCTGTACAGCATGCTGAGGCATATCACTGGCTGACTATGCGCTCTAAGTTAGTTCCTATTGTTAGCTTTTCGTCTAATATAGTGACGTGGGTATTATTAGGAGGTGTGTTAATGATTAATACATTTCCGCAGTTGTTATTAATCGGGATTATTTTGTTTGCGATGACGACGATATTCTCTTTTGTAACGTTACCTGTAGAGTACGATGCGAGTAATCGTGCGTTAAAGTGGTTACAAGCGAAGAATATAGTGACTCAAGGAGAATATGCAGGAGCTAAAGATTCGTTGAAATGGGCAGCTCGTACGTATGTAGTGGCTGCGATAAGTTCACTAGGTACGCTACTGTACTATGTAATGATCTATATGAATAGAAGATAATAAAAAAGACCTCTGCTAAAGAGGTCTTTTGGGTTATAATATATTCAACGTGATGAGTAATGGGATGTGATCAGATACTTTTCTTGCTATGCTAATTTCTTCAAAGTCTTCAAAGAAGTAGATAGGCTTAGCACTGATAAGTTCATTCTTATCAGGGTGATAAAAGATATTATCATACTCTGATGCTAGACAGTCACCTTTAAGGCATTTCTGTCTAAGGCTCGTCTTCTGTGTAGAGAAGCTAGGTAGATACCCTTGTTTCTTTAAGGGATTAAATACGCTGTGGCTTTCACTTAAGTTAAAATCACCTAAGAAGATAAGGTTGTGTTCAGGATAGTGTTCGGGAAAGAATTTGAGGTACTTGATTTCTTTCTCAGGCTGATGTTTAGTTGGTAGTGCGTGTAAACTACTTATCGTTATTTCTTTTCCTTTATAAATAAATGTAGCCATATAAGGCTCTCTTTCTATTTCCTCTTGATAAGTAGGTTCAAGAAAAGGTTTGCCTTTCAGCTTGACTTTACTAGTTCTCCATAGGTAAGCATAGCGTTCTGAGCGATATGGTGAACTAACAGTAGGATCGCTTATCGCATAGTCCCATTTGGCTCCTGATGATCTGTTTAGTTCTTCGTGTATCTTAGCAATAGCCTGTGCGCCTGTAGGGTTAGTAACAACCTCTTGTATAGCTATGATGTCTGTTTGTTTAATCGTTTTGGCGATGTATTCTATATTCTCTTGTGATTTACTCTTTCCTACATTAAGTAAATTCCAAGTCATTATTTTCACTTGGGCATTAACCGAAAAAGAAACAATAAGAGTGATAATAAATAAAGTTAAGGCTTTTAAAAATCTAGTGTTAGGCATATTGAATTTTGTTAAAAGGCGTTAGATTATAGTCATTTTATAAAGAGGCATTTATAAAAATGACGTATTTTTACGCAGTTTTGTTCTCTACCCAGTCATTGGGAATAAAGGGGCACAAAAATAGTAATGTAACTGATATAAACTTTAAAAATTGAAAACATTTTCTTCTATAGCTGATTTTAATTGCGATAAAAAAGTAGTTGCTACATTAGGTACTTTTGATGGAGTACACGTAGGACATCAGATGATTATCAAAAAGCTTGTTGATTCTGCTAAAGCTAATGGTGGCGAGAGTTTGGTGTTGACCTTCTTTCCTCATCCTCGCATGGTTTTAAAGCAGGATAACAGTATTCGATTACTGAATACTATAGAAGAGAAGAAAGAGCTTTTAAAAGGATTAGAATTAGATAATCTAGTCATTCAAAAGTTTGACTTAGAGTTCGCTCAGTTATCAGCAGAAGAGTTCGTAAAGCTGGTATTAGTAGATAAATTTAATATCTCTAAAATAATTATAGGCTATGATCATCGCTTCGGAAAAAATAGAACTGCTGATATTCATGATTTAAAGGCATTCGGTGAGAAATATGGCTTTGAAGTAGAGGAGATCTCTGCTCAAGAAATAGATCATGTCTCTATTAGTTCTACTAAGATACGCGTTGCTCTAGAAGAAGACGGTAATATGATGTTGGCGAATGAGTTCTTAGGGTATGAGTACTATTTCTCTGGTACAGTAGTACACGGTAAGAAATTAGGCCGTAAGTTAGGTTTTCCTACAGCGAATATTGTTGTGGACGAAGATTATAAATTGATTCCTGAGAACGGTGTGTATGTGGTAGAATCTGAGTTAAATGGAGCGAAAGTGATGGGAATGATGAGTGTGGGTATTAACCCTACCTTTGCAGACCATCCTTATACGATAGAAGTAAATTATTTAGATTGGGATGGTGATTTATACGACCAAAAGTTAAAAGTTCGTATCTTAGACAGAATAAGAGATGAATTAAAATTTAGTGGACTTGATGAGTTAATCGCGAAGTTAAAAGATGACGAACGCGTGACTCGAGAGTTCTTCAGTCGTTATGAAGGAAAAACTGTACCGTCAGATAGATAATTCTCCGTTAATTATCTTTCGAATATTCTTTGGTTTCTTATTCGCTTGTGAGTCATTCGGTGCGATTGCTACAGGTTGGGTAAGAGATAACCTAGTCGATGTAAAGATTACATTCTCCCATATCTATATGGACTTTCTGCAGGTGCTAGTAGGACCTCAGATGTATGCCTACTTTTTTGTGATGGGCTGTG
The DNA here is from genome assembly GCF_001485415.1 of Myroides odoratimimus. Taxonomy (GTDB): domain Bacteria; phylum Bacteroidota; class Bacteroidia; order Flavobacteriales; family Flavobacteriaceae; genus Flavobacterium; species Flavobacterium odoratimimum. Next base: position 396,313 of record NZ_BCMQ01000001.1, on the reverse strand, counting down.
TGTCAGTGGCTGTTATGCTTGGGTATCGATATAAGTGGACTATGCCACTACTAACGATATTATGGGCAGGTGCTTATTTTATACAGAAGACATCTTATAATAATCACTACTATATGCTATTAGTGATTTGTGTGTATATGTGCTTCGTACCCGCTAATCGATATGCTTCTCTTGATGTAAAAAGCAATAGAGTAACAGAAGAATACTCCATGCCTTATTACATCTCTTGGCTATTTATCTTTCAGGTATTCATGCTTTATATCTATGGTACTGTGGCTAAGTTCTATCCAGATTGGTTAGATGGTACGTTTACAAAGTTGATGTATCAAGGAGCTAATATTCCTGATGTGTTTAAGCAAGTATTTACACAGGATTGGTTCTATGTCTCTATTGCTTATTTAGGGATTATATTTGATGGACTAGTAGTGTTCTTATTGTTGTATAAACGCACGCGTACTTTAGCTGTGATAGCCTCATTGGTATTTCACTTGTTTAATTCTATCACCTTACATATCGGTATATTCCCTTATTTTGCATTGAGTTTTGCTGTGTTCTTCTATGAACCAGAGCAAGTAAGAAGTTGGTTCTTTAAGAAGAAAACTCCTTTAGATGAGGATACTTTAAAAGAGGAACAAGTTGTAGCTAGACACTTCTCACCTCAAGTGAAGTATTTCTTATTGGCATTTATGTTTGTACAATTAGTGCTTCCTCTAAGACATTATTTTATCAAGGGAGATGTGTTATGGACTGATGAAGCTCATCGCCTTAGCTGGCGTATGATGCTTAGGTCAAGGAGTGGTTATACGAATTATATAGTAGAAAATAAAAAGACAGGGGATAGAAAGTATTACGATATAGAAGATGTGCTAACTAATAAACAGATGGCTCGCCTATCTTCTCCAGATATGATCTGGCAGATGGCACAATATATCAAAAAAGAATATGAAGTAAAAGGAGAGGACGTGGCAGTATATGCTGAAAGTTATGTATCAATTAATCAACGTGATTTAAGCCAATTCGTAGATCCTAAAGTAGACTTAGGAGCTGTAGGTTGGAATTACTTTACGCACTGTGAGTGGATATTAGAGAAGCCTTTTTAGAATAAAAGAGATAACAAAAAACGCATACTGATCAGTATGCGTTTTTTGTTATTGTTTAGCTTCAGCAAGCTCTTTCTTATATTCTATTAGATGTAGACTAGTATCGTATTTACCATAGGTGAAGTAGTTAATCCAATCTCCTAGGTTGATGTACTTAGACTTATCATTTAGATCTATAATCATTGGTAAATGACGGTGCCCAAAAACGAAGTAGTCATAGTGAGTGGTTTCTAATTTGCGTTTAGCATATAGGATTAACCATTCGTTGTCTTCTCCTAAGAATTTAATGTCTTCATCACCTGATATCAGTTTATTCTTAACAGATAGGTAAGAACCAAGTCTAACGCCGATGTCTGGATGCAACCATCTGAACAGCCATTTAGAGAAAGGATTGGTAAAGACTTTCTTCATTCTCTTATAGCCCATATCTCCAGGTCCTAGTCCATCTCCATGTCCGATAAAGAACTTCTTACCATTAATGTCAAACACTTTAGGCTCGTGATATACTGGTATTCCTAGTTCTGTCTGGAAATAGTCATCCATCCATAAGTCGTGGTTTCCTACAAAGAAGAAAACAGGAATGCCTCTATCTTTGATTTCAGCCAACTTACCAAGTATTCTTACAAAACCTTTAGGTACTACAGTCTTGTACTCAAACCAGAAGTCAAATAAATCTCCTAGTATGAATAAGGCGCCCATATCATCTTCTTTCTCGCGTAGCCACTGTAAGAATAACTCTTCTCTAGGAAGACTTTTCTCTCGAGTAGGAGCTCCGAAGTGCTGATCAGAAGCGAAGTATATACTCTTATCTGTATTAATTGTAAAACTCAAGTCCTATAAATTATCTGATTGATGCCATTCAGCGTATGATGATTCTGTCTCTTGTAATCTTAATGAGTATAGTTCTATCCCTTCAGGTAATTTGCTTTTTATCTTCTGAGCGAAGTCAATAACCATGTTTTCACTAGTTGGTTGATAATCGACAAGAATAACGTGGTGTCCGCGTTCTTCTAGTTCTTTTGCTAATTCTATATGAGGGGTATTTTTATTGAAAACAGTAGCGTGATCGAATACATCTACGATATCTCCTTTCACTATTTTTTTTAAGTCTCCAAAATCTATAACCATACCATACTTCACATTATTAGTATCCTCTATCGGAGTTCCAATAACTGTAACAGCTAGCTTATAACTATGACCGTGTACGTTACGACATTTACCATCATAACCATATAAGGCATGTCCTGTTTCAAATGTGAATTGCTTTGTAATTCTAATCTTAGGCATAACTAAAAATTTTGGCAAAGGTACACAAAAATATAGTTGACCTCCTATATTTAGCGTAGCCTTTTCTCTTTATCCTTAAAGAGATGACTGAGTTTAGAATAATCTATATCTAACTTGGACGGATACTTTAGGCCACCATTTAATACGATTTAACCATTTCTCTCCTTTTTCGTTGTATTCAAAGTCGTTATCAAGATCGAAGTGAACTTTACTTCCATCTTGTTTTAGTTCATAGTCCCCTTGGTACATAATCCCCAGTTCAAATGAAAAACCTAGTTTTTTATTCGTTACCACTCTTCCTATTCCTATCCCTAGATAAGGCTTGATGATACTACCGAGTGTAACATCAGCTTTCATATTCCCTTCATTTAACTTGATTTGGTTTCCTTGAAAGTCTAAATCAGGCCATTCGGCATATTGTTTTTTTAATTCTGCTCTATTACCATAGACGTCAATTAAATACCCGTCTAAGGCTGTTTTGTTTTGCCCAAAGTAGAAACCCCCACTAAGAAAGAATAAACCATCTGGGACAGGGTAAAAGTCAACTAAGGTGTGAGCATGTATCATGTGATTTTTACCTTTAATTCTTAAGTTAGGTTTACCTTTTTCTAGATATTGCCCTATGTTATTAGGGTCATCAATACCAACTTCATAATGCTTAGAATTATAGAAGAATAAGTCTATACCTCCTCTAAGTTTTAAATAGCTGTTAATAGGAGTCAATGCCTCTAGTGTTAGCCCCATCGTAGATACTCCTGCACTTAATGTCCATTCATAGAAGCGTTGGTCAGAGTAGTGCTTCGCTATATTATCTCTCACGAATTCGTCTTCACCTACATGTAGTAAGTAAGCTGTAGAATTATTGGGAGGTAAGGTAGGAGGTCCTGACTTCTTTTTCTTCTTTTTGTCTTGCTTAGGTTGTTGTTCATCTATTGTTTTCTCTTGACTTACTTCTTCTACAAGATTAACTGCTGTATTCTCAGTGGGTTCTTCTTGTGCATAAGAGTTTGTAGAGTAGATGAATAAGCAAGATAAGATGACTGTTGTGATATGCTTTAATTTCATGATATTTTAGAATATTCGGTAATTAATTTGAAAGTTTACCATTGGCCATAGTTTTAGCCATTTGGTTACTTTATCTGCATCTTCTATTGAAGCATTAAGGTCGCTTGTAGAAGCAACTGTTCTACCGTTTTGTTTTAAAGTATAGTCTCCTTGGTATAATACTCCTAGTTCAAACTTAACTCCTAAACGTTTTTTAGAAACAGCTCTTCCTAATCCAATACCTATATATGGTTTGATTATTTGACCTAATGTTAGCTCTGCGTTTATCTTACCATCTATTACTGCTAGTTCTTTGCCATCGAACTCTATTATAGGCCAGTCATGACCAGGTTTTAGTTCAGCTGGGGTACCATTACCATCTGTTAATAGTCCATCCGCTTCAAGTTTAGTACTTCCTAAATAGAAACCCGCAGTAAGATGAAATATTCCTTTTCTAAAAGGGTAATAATCTACTAGTGCGTGTCCATGAATAGCTTTTATACTACCATGCATTTCATAAGTAGGTGTATAACCAAAGGCTTCGTGTAGTATTCCTTCTTGATCATCAAAGTTTACATCGTACTTTTTAGAATTGAACTCAAAATAATCTAATCCTGCTCTAAGTTTTAAACTTGAATTAATAGGAGTCGCTGCTTCTATGGTAAATCCTAATGTAGAAACTCCGGCAGCAATATTTAAATGACTTAGAAAACCTCCTTCATAATGTGAGGTACTGTACCTCCCTTTATCTCTGTAATCATCTAGCTTTAGCGGTTCTGAAGCAACAGCTTTGCAAGCGATTAAAAGTATTGGAAGTAAGTACTTTAGTGATTTCATAGTTTTATATTTTTTAGCAAATATAGTACAATGAGTTAATTAAAATTAACATTATTGATAAAGAGATGATTATTGTAAGTAAAAAGATTTTATATTGACATGTTTTTATTTAATCTTGATGTATTGTGTTTTGTTTTTAAGAATAATGGTGTTTATATATAAAAAATCCTTCTAGAGATATTGTTCTAGAAGGATGAGATATGTTATTTAGCTTTAAATTGGTTAAGCGCATTTATTGTAAATTCTGATAATACTAGTCTACCTGATATTTCAGCACGTTGATGTAATAATTCTGTCCAATGGTCTGTTCCTTCCCAGAATATTTTCTTCATTTCGCATAGCGCTTCTGGGTTATATGAACTTATCTTAGTAGCGAAAGTCTCTACTTCTAAGTCAAGTCTGTCTACAGTATCATATACCTCGCTATACAATCCGTGATTTTGTGCCCAAGTAGCCGTTTTCCATTCGTGTGCTGCAAGAGACATTTCTGTGAAGGCTGTTTTACCTATTTTACGTGAGACCGCAGGCTCGATTACGAAAGGACCTATCCCAATGGCTAGTTCTGATAGTTTAATAGAAGCATTCGTTGTTGCAAAACAGTAATCACATGCAGCAGCTAGTCCTACTCCTCCTCCTACAGTTTTGCCATGGACACGACCGATAAATATCTTCGGACTTTTGCGCATTGCATTGATTACATTAGCAAAGCCAGAGAAGAAAGTCTGTCCTGTAGTAGTGTCTTTAATAGAAAGTAGTTCATCAAAGGAAGCCCCTGCACAGAAGGCTCCTGTTCCTTCACTTTTTAGAATGATTGTATTAATATGAGTATTGCTACTAAGTTTGGTAATAATACTAGTTAGCTTTTCTAATTGTGAACTTGGAAATGAGTTACTAGCTGGACTATAAAATGATATAGTTGCTACTTTATCTTGAATAGATTCTGTTATAAAAGGTGTATTATGGTCTTGGTTCATGGTTAATAATTTTATTTTAAAAATAGTAAATAAAGATTAGAATGCCTTATTTTTCTGAGTTTCCTTTCTTTGATATAAATTTAACAGTCACATAATGTGAATATTAGGTGTTTTAATTTAGCAGTAAAAAGAGCTTATGGATAATGATACCTTGTTCACTTTCTTATAATTTAATTATTAAATCATATTTTATCAAAAAATAATAATTTTTCACTTGCTTTTAAGGAATTGTATTCTGCTTTGTGTTGTAATAAAGGTTAGGATGATGAACTGTTTTGAGTAAATTTGCACAAAAATAGAGTGTTTTTTGTAATATGTAATAAGCATTATTACAGGTAGTTATGAGTTGTTGAGGAAAGTAATGTATCACAATAGGTGATTTTTTTTCATAAAAAACAATTATGGCTTAATATTTGTTTTTAACTATAGTGACGGTTAGTAATATTTGTTTTTTATATTATTAATTTAAGATTTAAATAATTGATTTGAGTATGTATTCTCAAATAAAAAGAGTAGAAAAGGAAAAAGAATAATAGTATCATAAAAACAACAACTATTTCTCAGTTGTAAATCACAATCAAGTTTAATGGGATTTTAAACACTTTGTATAAGGTGTGGACTTCTATTTTCTAAATATCTGATGTCATGTAGAGTATCAGCAAGGAAATCTTTGTCTGAAAAAAATAGTGTTTTGTTTATTATGTTATTGTAAATGTGATTGTTATTGGTAATATGTTAGAGAAGTATAGATATGTTTTAGCGTTTGTACTATGTGTTTTATTAGGGCAGTTATCTCCTTTATATGCACAGTTTACAATACAAGAAAGTTTTACTCATCAAACAGTGAATAGCAAAGTAGTATTAGGGGATCATGCTATATTAACAGCTTCACAAGGGTTAGATCGTTCTGGAGAAGGATGGCTAAGACTTACTTCTGATGGAATGAATCAAAAGGGGTATGCTATTATAGAAGAGAGTTTTCCTTCTGATAGAGGAGTATTGATTGATTTTGAATATAAATCATGGCGTAGAAGAGACGGAAATACAAAAGGTGGAGCAGATGGTATCTCTGTATTTCTATACGATGGGAGTATTCCTAAGGGAAAATTTAGATTAGGTAGTTATGGAGGTTCATTAGGATATGGACCAGGTAATGGTGTTTCTGGTGTGACAGGTGGTTATATTGCTGTAGGACTTGATGAGTATGGTAATTTTACACAAGAAGCTGTTGGAAGGCCAAATACGAATGGCTCGTTTGCCCAAAGTGTTGTATTAAGAGGAAAGGTTACAAATGACCTCAGAACAACAGCTAGATATCTGACACATATAAAGAAACCAGGAGGTAAAAATATTGATTATTCTGAATTTATATACACTAGACCTGATGATAATAATTTTTATAGAAGAGTGCAGATCGAGATGAAACCTATCTTAGAAGAAGATAGAAGTAAGAAGAAACCTGATGGAAGTTACGCTCTTAAAAAGAAATTCCATATCAAAGTACGCATACAGTCAGAACATAAAGGGGGATTTGTAGAAGTATTAGATTATAAATATGATGAGTTGCCTTACGAAACACTCAAGATTGGTTTTGCTGCTTCTACAGGTTCGGCTGTCAATATTCACGAGATTAAAGATTTAAATGTTACAACTCCTGAAGGGTTAATGATTAATAAATCTGTCACCTTACTAGAAGCAAAAAAAGGAGATAAATTAAGCTACACATTAGAGATGTCTAACCACTCATCTGACTTGTACAAAGACTTTATATTGAATGATTATTTATCCACTATAAAAGAATTCTTTCGAGTAGACGAGATTTTTTTTGATAATAGAGGTAATTATAAAAACACCTTGACACCTCCTTCTAATATTCCTAGTATATATAGTGCGAAGAGTATTGAGAATTGGAAAGTGAACCTAGACGCTCACTCTTCATCTAGAGTCATTATTAATGGAACAGTGATTGGCTACCCAGGATTAGGAGTGTTATCTAATGAAGCCTATTTAGATGTTAGTAGCCTAAAACTGCCGTATGTAGATCCTACGAAGATTCGTTCTATAGCGCATACGAATATTGTAGGCAAACCACATCCTAAGCCTTCTATCTCATCAGACGTAAGCGTAATCTGTGAAGGAGATGAAGCGATATTAACTGCTAAAAAGCCATTGACTACTATTGGTACTGTAGAGTCTTACCGCTGGTTTAAAGACGGTAATTTATTTAAGGTACGCGAAGTAGGAGATGACTTAGAAGATAGAATAATCGAGGAGTTATTGCCTATAGAGAGCATTAGAGTTACAGAGTCTGGAGAGTACAGTGTAGTATATGTTATCAAGGGTGTGAGCTCAGAAGAATCTGCTAAAGTGAAGATTAATGTAAATCCTATACCTAAGTTAAAACTGAAGAATAATTCTGATGCTCTAAGCTATACTTTGAATGTAGGAGATTCTTTTGTATTGCCAATTTTAATAACTGATAATGCTAGAGATATAATCACTTGGTATGACACAAATGGAGAAGAGATTATAGATAGAACGAGCCCTAAGGTGTTTAATCAAGCAGGAGTATATAACTATACGGTAGTTGCTGAGAGTGCTAATGGATGTTCGGATATCAAGAATATTCAAGTCAATGTATTTAATAACGAAGACTGTCCACCGACTTACGAGAGATACTGGGCAACAGATTATACAGCGTGGTATTCTGCTCTGACGGGAGGAGTATCTAATAAGAGTAATGCTATTGATGGACGACCAGATACTTATTCTACAATCACGGTAGGACTAGGACTATTAGGATTAGGTACTACATGGCAGAATATTTACTTCAAAGAAGATCAAGCCGCAGGAACTCCTGTGACAGTGAAGCTAGGTAAAGAATACAGTGGTTTAGTTGCCCTAGGCGGTATTACAGTAGTAGGACTTGATGCAAATGGGAAGAAGATAGGAACGTTACAAGGAGTAGATGGAGGACTAGTAGATCTATTAGCAGCAGATAATGTGTTGGAATATACATTCGTACCATCGAATAAGAAAGGACCGCAGAAATATAGAGGAGTACAAGTTGTCTTAGGGTCTACAGTAGGTGTTGCTCAGAACGCTAAGGTGTATGGGGCTTATGTGACGAAGCAAGTAGAGAGTCCTAGTTGTGCAGCTGTATTACCTAATATTAATCCCAATGTATTAGACGTACTCCACGGAGTAGAAGATATAGGATTAGGAGTAGCGAGTGCCACAGCTTCTGTTAGCCATCCTTGGAATGCTGTTGATGATGATCCTAACAGTTATGCAGTAATAGCAAGAGGAGTAGCAGTAGCGAATATGGCGAGTCTAACAGTCGTGTTTAAACAGACTGCTCTACCAGGAGATGAGTTGCATATTACAGCAGAGAATAAGAACCCTGGAGTACTGAGTTTAGAACTAGTCAAGGGCTTTAAGATTCAACGCTATTTAGGAGATAAGAAAGTGGGCGAACCACTTACAGAGTCTAATGGAGCGCTTCGCTTGAGATTACTAGGTATAGGAGGTAGAGATAGATACAGAATTATAGTAGCTCCTTCTACAGAACCTTTTGATAGAGTGAAGATATCGTATGGCTCAGTTGTAGGAGTATTAGGAGATTTTACTCATATCTATAATGTAGATCTAGTTCCTAGGGTAGAAGTAGGTATGGAGATAGAGACAGATCAGTACGGTTATGAATTAGAACAGATTCTCCAGTTATGTGAAGGAGAACCGTTGAGAATACAACCACAGAATAGTCACTGTACGAGTTATGAAGTGTACACTTCTGAGAAAGGGACGACTAGGTTGCCAGCATTAGGAGATATGTTCACGATAGACCTGTCTAAGCATTATAAAGTAGGTGATGAGTTTATAGTATATGTGCAGGCTGTTCGAAATGGCTGTACCATTGGCTCTAGAACTCCGATTAAGATTAAGATAAACAGTCTGCCTTCTATAGAACGTGTAGTCGCTAAGGATCACAAAGGGAAACAGACTACAGTAGTAGATCAAGTAAACATTAAAGGGGGACAGCCATTACAGCTTAGCCCTGTAGTGACAGGAGAGATACAGCGATATGACTGGGAGTATCTATTAGATACAGAGAATGAGTGGAAGGCGTTTCCTTTTGCTACAGTAGATAATCCAGAAGTAGAGGTTAGATCAACAATATTAGAAAGAGATAAGGATAACAAGGTAATATTCGATCAGAACGATAGGCCTATTATTAAACAGCAGGGAGGAGTATTTATTACCAAACATGGAACAGGTGTGTTAACAATAGCCTTTCCTAAAGATGCCAAAGTTAATGGAGAGAACTGGCATAATAAAAAAGGAAAAGTGAGATTAACCATAACTAATTTGACGGGGTGTAGTACATCTGTGATCTATGATCTTACTTTTCTTAGAGGATTTAGAGAAGGAATATTCTCTAACCCGATGTTACCAAGTAAAAAGACAAAATAACAAAACAATACAGATATTAAATAGAATTTATAATCATGAAGAAAATTATCATTTTAGCCGCTTTCTTAGGAACGTTTTATACAGCATCAGCACAGGTAGGTATTGGTACACCAGATCCTGAAACATCAGCTGAACTTGAAATTCTTTCTAGCCACAGAGGGGTATTGATTCCACGTGTAAGTTTATCAGACTTAAAAGTTTTTGCACCGATAGATGGAACCCAAGTAGAGAGTTTATTGATTTATAACCTTAATGAAGATACTTCTAAAGATATATTAAAAGGATTCTATTACTGGACAACAGAAGATGGAGGACAGTGGAATAGAATAGTGAGTAAAGCGGAACTAACTACAGTTATCAATGGATTAGATAATAATGTGACAAAATTAGAAGGAGACGTTAAGAACATCCAGAATGTAATTAACTATATCGTACCGACTAATCCTGACAATAAAGATGCTGCTAAAGAAGGGCATTCTACTATTGTGTTTGACCCAGTGAAGAATGAGTTTAAATATGTGGTTTATAACACAGTTGATAATAAGTATGAGACAGCGAATGTAGACTTCGAAGATCTAGTATTAAAAGAAGAGACTAAAACATTCTTCCGTGAAGTAGCAGTATCTGATACTGATAAAACAAAGAAATTCCTTTTCTTCTCAGAGACAACTATTCAGAATTGGTTAGCTCAGAAAGGAAATGAAGGAAAGACTGAGAACGATGTGCCTAATGACGCAGATGGAGTAGTTACAATAGATGTAGTAGGAGAAATCGCTTCTAATGTATCGAACTTCTTTAATAGTAAAACGACTGTCCTAAAAGAAGGAAGCACTAGTGAGTATTATACAATCGAAGAGTTAATTAAGAGTATCTCTACGAAGGTAGATGGTAACGTAATCTACAAGAATACTGGGGATGGTACGAATGCTAATTGGGAGTTCCAATTTTATAACAATGGCAAGTATGAGACTATTAACCTTAAAGATTTAGTAGCAGATACAGAGACGACTACAGTAGTAGTACCAGTAGTGAAAAATGGAAAGACTGTAGGGTATAAATATTTCAATGAAGAAGCAGTAAAGGTATTCTTGGCTAGTAATGCAGGTAAGACTGTTGCTGATATTACCGGAGATACTACAGGAGGTACAGAAGTAAATGTAGTAGGTGATATCGTAAATAACTTTAGTGATATTCTAAACCAAGAGGTAAAAGAGGGTGATGTTACTTATAAGGTAGGGGATCTAATCTCTAAGTTTATTAATAAAGGGGGGAATGTGTACTACGGAAAGATAGCAGACGATAAAGAAGAAGTATTCTATACGATAGAAGATAACGGAGCGAAGAAAGAAATCAGCTTTGACTTTATCACGAACTATATTACGAATAATGTGGATAAGATCAAGAATATCTTAGGAGATCATATCGATGTTCATAATAGTAAAGTAATCTTCACTGGGAATACGATTAATAATAAGAAGGTTTACAAGTTCATTGGGACTACTAATATCGCTAAAGCTAACTCAGCTAGAACATCAGGTGTGGCTATTCCTGCAGGGGCTACAGTAGGGTCAGTAGTAAGCATCCAAGTATTACAAGGAGAGATGCTGAAGACCACAGCGACTACAGATATTAAAGTGAGTGGTAGTACCTTAAACTTTAATATCGGATCTGGTAACCAGTATATCATGATTGGAGAAGGGAACTATTCTGTAATCGTAGAGTTTACAGAATAGTTATATACAATATAGACAAGCAAACAAACAATAATCAAACAACTCACACCACACTGTGCGAGTCTTGTATTGAGACTCGCACTTTTTTTTTTTCAATTACTTAAAGATAAATGATGAAGCAATTATATTTCGCAATGCTTGCTGTGCTATTCAGCGCTCTAAGTTTTGCACAAACTAAGATTGGTACATCACCAGATATAAATAAGGATGCCATGCTAGAAGTAGAGTCTGTTGATAAGGGGTTATTACTACCCAGAGTAGAGCTTACATCCACTATACTAGCGAATCCTTTAAGTGCTCACGTAGCAGGTATGACTGTGTATAATACGAAGGCAGTTAATGATGTAGTCGTGGGGTTCTATTATAATGATGGAACGAAATGGCAACAGATGGTAACCAAAGATTATAAGGCAGTGAAGTTCTTCTATATGCCTTCTATTGTATTTGATACTTCAGAAGATAGAGTAGAACAAACGATGAACTTATTTGAAGAATATAAGAAGCAATTCTCTTTACAGAACAGTAATCACTTTGTCAGTGAAGGAGCTCCTACTACAGGTATCCCTTATTTTGAGAAGCCGACAGACTTATACTATTATGTGACGAGTTATGATACAGATGTGTTTACGATAAAGTCAATATCTAAAGAAGGTGTGATGACTTATGATGTAAAGGCAGCAGCTACAGACTGTACGATTATGAATATCATATTCGTAGTGAAAGACTAATACTAGCGATAGAAGGAATGAAGATATATTTGAGATTACTACTGTGTATGGTGATGCTACCGACTATAATTTATAGTCAGGCAGTGAATAAAGGTATGTTTTATATTAAACCAGGTTCTACGGTCTCTGTATATTATACGCTAGAGAACCAAGGAGAAGGAGATTTTAAAAATAACGGTGAGCTTTACTTACATCGTGACCTTGTGAATAACGGTAAAATATTTGACTATAAAGGAAATACCCCTCAGGGGAAGACCTTTCTTATCGGAACTGCGAAACAAACTATAGAAGGACATACAGGAACTCATTTTAATACTTTGATTCTAAATAATCCTATAAAGGAAAGAGCTTTTGATATCAAGACATCTGTGAGTATTGCGGGTGGAGTAGAGTTCACTCAGGGTATCGCTAAGGTAGATTCTCTTCAAGGAGCTTTTACCTTCTTAAATAAGTCTAAGGTTCTTCATGTCAGTGATGCCTCTCATATCGAAGGAGAAGTAGAGAAAGAAGGAAATGAAGAGTTCATCTATCCTAAAGGGGATAAAGGATTCTATAGACAAGCAATAATATCTGCTCCTAAGCATCAAAAAGATATCTTCGTGGGAAAATATAGCTTAGACGATAAGCAGTTCTTCAAAGTCCGTAAGGCAGGTTCTGGTATAGTTGATAAGATTAATACGAGAGAATATTGGCTGATAGAACATTCACAGACCACAACGAGTAATATTGTGCTTACGCTGACTTGGGATGAGCGTACCACCCCTAAAGAGATTTATGAGCACGCCTCAGATAATCTACATATTTTGAGATGGGATGCCATAGAGCAGTTATGGGTAGATGAAGGGGGGATAGTAGACTTAGAGAATAAGACTGTGACTACACCAACGTCATTAGAGAAGTACGGTTTCTTTACACTAGGGACAGTGAGAACAGATAAGATGTTGAAGGGAGATGTAGTGATCTATAACTTCGTCAGTGCGAATGGTGATGGAGACAATGATTACTTCAGAATAGACAATATTCAACGATACCCAAATAATCGTGTCGAAATATTTAATAGATGGGGAGTTAAAGTGTATGAGACTGCTAATTATAACAGTAGTGGTAATGCCTTTAGAGGATACTCTGATGGTAGAGTGACGATAAAGAAGAATGAATTATTACCGACAGGCACCTATTTCTATATTGTCTCTTATGAGTATACAGATGATAGAGGATCTAGTATGATTAAGAAAACAGGATACCTACATTTAGAAACAAACTAGCTCAATGAAGAGAACTTTTTGTTGAGATTTTTTATATTACCTTACCGTAGTTAGAGAGAGCTAAGACATTGTGTTTTGGCTCTTTTTTTTGTTGTAGAATACAGAAGAATGCGATAATGTAGTAAAACAAATAATATCAGAAAGGATACTGTATGTTAAATATTTGATTATTATACTAAATTGTTAAGAAAAAGTATCTTTTTAATCTATGTGCCTAAGCTTATCTTTGTATAGTATATAATAGAAATGTGGTCGTTATATAAGAATAAAGAACACTATACTATAGGAGGAGGATCTACTAAGGGTATATATGGTGTTGAATGGATGACATGTTTATAATAGAAGGGACTGTAGTGATAAGTAACTTTTTGTTTTGTATAGACTGCTAATTCTAATTGATTAATAAAGAAAGTTTCGCAGGCTATTGTAGTTACTTTATGTGTATCAGTATCCTTCGTATCAGGATTAGATGAGTGTGATGTGTTTTTATACACAGTGTACACATACATATTAGCAGTAGGACAGTACATTAATTTTTTGTCACAAGTCTGCTCCACAGCGAAGTTTATCTTCTCTGCGCCGAATAAGGCAAAAATGATAATGAGTAGCCAGGCTATATGTCTGTTATAAAGATTCATCTGGTCACAAATATATTTGTTTCTATAGAACTTTATAGAGCAGTTGTTAAATAAGAAAGGTTTTTTAACATATTTTGAATAATGAAAGAGAAAGTTTTATTTTTTGAAGTCTTAACACAAGAGGAGGCAGTAGAAATAGCTTATAATTGGAAGTATGAGGGAATATTGAGCTTTTATAATATGACCTCAGATTTAGAGGACTTACACGATTTTTTAGACGAGAATGTAAGAGGACAGAATACCTTCAGTGTACGTACTCCACGAGAGAAGGATATTATAGCCTACTTTTATTATGACTTAGTAGATCATAATACAGCAGAAGTCATATTAGGTATCAACCCGATCCACCTTCATAAAGGATATGGAAGGGAGATTATACAGTATGCAGAAGAAGCTCTACACAAGCGAAAAGCTGTGGAGAAAATAACTGTTGCTGTAGCGAAGTTTAATACCTTAGGAGTTGACTTCTATCAAAACCTTGGATACGCTAGCGTAGGTAAATTTGAGAATTATACTAATGGTGGGCTGTATACATTCTTAAAAATGGAGAAGAAACTATAATGTTTATTCTTCAGCCATTTTTTTGACAGAATAGTTTAGCCCTAGAGCAGCTATGATTACTAATGCAGCTGTACCTAACCATAAGACATCATACCCTAGAGTAGAAGCTACCTTTGTTCCTAGGATGGGTGAAATAATAAATCCGATAGCGAAGGTCAACCCATTCACGCCCATATAAGCACCTTTATTCTTACTACCAGCACGCATCGCTGTCACCGTAGAGGTAAATGGCATTGCTAGCATCTCAGAGACACATAAGATCGTCATCGATATATAGATAGAGATATAACTGTGGTCAAAAGCTAACATTCCGTATCCTAAGGCACTAATCATAACCCCGTAGAAGATAGTCTGTCTGATCGTAAAGAATTTTTCTGCGACATGCACTAATAACATCTCTGTTAAGAAGATTAGTAGACCACTGTACCCTAAGATAAGCCCTATTTCTACTTCATCTAGCCCCACAGCTTTCTCATAGAATATAGGTAGTGTACTTAATAGTTGTAAGAAGGCAATAGAGTATAACGTACAAAATACACTGTATATTAAGAACATCTTATCCTTATATGGAGATTTATTAGAGACATCTTCTATCTCAGTCAGCTCAGTGATATCTTCTTGTTCTAATAATAATTCTTTGTTCGTCTTTCTATTTCTAAAGAAATAAATAAATACGACAGCTGCTAGAAACGCCGCAGTAGCATTCACATAGAATAATAGCGCATACGATATCGCAGCTAGAATACCTCCCATAGCAGGCCCTATAGAGAACCCTAAGTTCACTGCCATTCTATTTAGAGAGAAGGCACGGGTGATATTCTCAGGTTTAGCATACATGGTGATGGCTACAGAGTTCGCCGGTCTAAACATTTCACTGACTGCACTCTGTAATAACATCATCAGTGCTAGACTGACTACAGACGTGAAGTGTGGTAACATGATAAATACTGGAATACTACCTATTAAGCTCAAGTACTGTACTTTATAGTTACCTATTTTATCAGTTACCCATCCGCCTACTGTAGTTCCTATAATAGAACCTACCCCAAAACAAGCTAATACATATCCTGTCTGTTCTTGACTAAAGTGAAGTTCTTTCGTCATATATACACCTAAGAATGGCAATACCATGGACCCCGATCTATTGATTAACATTACAATTGCTAGCATCCATGATGCTGATGATAAACCTTTGTAAGAGTCGATATAGATTTGAGCTATTTTTTTCATAGGTGTAGTGGTGGTTTAAATATTATTCTATTTGTTCTGGCGGTATTGTATTTTGTTTTTCTGATTTTGATATATCTACACCTCTCAGTGCATTGAAAAAAGCAGCTCTACTCAGCGGCTCGTATTCTTGTGTTTCTCCTAGCATGACGATATCCTCACTAGCAGCCTTTCTGAAGCTATAATTAGCTAGATTTCCTGATCTAGTACAGATAGCATGTACTTTAGTTACATACTCTGCAGTAGCCATAAGATAAGGCATTGGCCCAAAAGGATTTCCTTTGAAGTCCATATCTAGTCCAGCTACGATCACTCTGATGCCTGAGTTAGCAAGGTCATTACATACTCTTACGATCTCTTCATCGAAGAATTGGGCTTCATCTATTCCTACCACATCACATCCATCAGCTAATAATCTGATATGTGCTGCAGAGGGTACAGGTGTAGACCTAATCTCATTAGAATCATGAGATACGACGAATTCATCGTGATATCTTGTATCGATAGCGGGTTTAAAAATTTCGACTTTTTGTTTGGCAAATTTGGCTCTTTTCAGTCTGCGAATCAGTTCTTCAGTCTTACCAGAGAACATAGAACCACAGATAACTTCGATCCAACCAAATTGTTCTTTGTTATTAACGGGATTTTCGAGAAACATTTTGTAAATTTCAAGCTGAAACCAGCGGTTTTTTCTGTTATTTTTGTATGGAGCAAATTTATCAAAAAAAGCTCGTCAATTTACTAATGCAAAATAAAAGTTATGAAGAAAGTCTTAGAAGGAGAGTTGTTAAGTCTGGCTCATCGTGTATTACAATTGAAAGACAAGGAAGTAGATAGTTTATATAGAGAAGCTAAAGAATTATATGAGAAGCTTACCATCCTAAAATTCTATCAAGATCATTTTGAAGCAGGATTAATCAAAGAAGTTTCTCCTGAGCAATTGGACGATGCGCTAAAAGCCATTGCGATTAATGATTCGAATTCAAATACTGTAGATGAGGTAGTACGTCACCAGATGCCTATAGATCTAGTGGAAGAAGAATACCCTATCGTTGCAGAAACTGAAAAAGAGGCAATTAATACTATAGATGATAGCCTTCTTGCGGATAAAGTGAATAAAATAGCACCTGAAGTGGTAGAAGAATCTTCTATTATTCAGAAAGCTGTAGTCTATGACGAACCATTCATTACAGAGGTATATATAGATGATAGTGCAAATGAAGCGGATGATGCTCAACTTCACCATTATCTAGATCAACACGAAGCGATGCTAAAACAATTAGACGAACGTGAAGTAATCGCTAATATCGAGGTAGAAAATCCTGTAGTAGAACAAGAAGTAGTAGCAAATAGCACGACAGAGGCTCCTGCAGTAGAGCAAGAAGTAAAAGTAGAGGTAGAAGAAGACAACGATGATATAGAAGTAACTACTTTCTATGAAGAAGAAGTTGTGGTACATGAGGAGGTGATAGAAGAGCCAATACCTTCTATTGTGGAAGCGAATAAAAAGGAGAGCATTGAGGAGGCATTAGTAAATATAAACGAACAATTCGCTCCTGCTAAAATAGAAGAAACAATAGAGGAAACTACGATTACTTCTACTTACAAAGTAGAAGAAGAAGTAAAAACAGTAACAGAGAATAAACCAAATACGGATGATCCTTTCTTTGGATTCGACTTCAGCGATGTAGAATTTGTAAGAGTAGAGGATGTAGATAAGCAAGAGGTACAGAAGTTCAATACAGATTTTGTACCTAAAGAGCCAGTAGTAGAAAGTACTTTCGTACAGCCAGAACCTATCGCTCCTGTAGAACAACACATCGAACCAACTGTAGAAACTCCTGTACCGCAGAGTACGCTATTTAATGTAGAGCACACTTCTGTACGCGAACCAAAGATCAATAAGCCTAAATCTATTAATGATATATATAGTTCTACTATCGTAGTAGGCTTGAATGACCGTATTGCTTTCGAGAGACATTTATTTAATGGAAGTGCAGAAGACTTTAATAGAGTATTGTCACAATTAAATACAGTGAGTTCTTTTGACGAAGCGAATAGTCTAATAGATCATTTAGTAAAACCAGAATATAATAACTGGGAAGGAAAAGAAGAATACGAAGAACGCTTTATGACGTTAGTAGAAAAACGTTTTATATAATTATGGGGAAACTTTACTTGGTACCTACACCAATTGGAAATTTAGAAGATATGACGTATCGCGCAATAAAAGTATTGCAAGAAGTAGATTATATCTTAGCAGAAGACACACGTAATAGTGGAAAACTATTAAAACATTTTGAAATCTCTACACCGATGTTTAGTCATCACATGCATAATGAGCATAAAACTGTAGAAGGATTAGTAAAGAGAATGCAAGCAGGAGAGACCTTCGCACTGATATCAGATGCAGGTACACCAGCTATCTCTGATCCAGGATTTTTATTGACACGTGCGTGTGTAGAGCAGGGTGTAGGAGTAGAGTGTCTACCAGGGGCTACAGCATTCGTACCTGCATTAGTGAATAGTGGTTTGCCGAATGATAAGTTTGTCTTTGAAGGGTTTTTACCTGACAAGAAAGGAAGACAGACGAGATATCTAATCCTAGCAGAAGAGACCAGAACGATGATCCTTTATGTATCTCCTCATAAGTTAGTAAAGACCTTAGGAGAATTTAAAGAATACTTCGGTGAAGATAGACAAGTATCTGTCTCTAGAGAATTGTCAAAACTACACGAAGAGACTGTAAGAGGTACAGTGATAGAAGTGTTAGCTCATTTCGAAGCGAAACCTCCTAAAGGAGAGATAGTAGTGATCGTAGCTGGAAAAAGTAAATAAGAAATTGCCACCTGCCTTAGCAGATAGGTTATTACAGTATAGAGAATTGCCCGTAGCAGATTGCTATGGGCATTTTTTTTGTTTAAAAACGAGTGATGTGTTTTGTGGTGAACTTAGTCTAATAGTCTAGTTTCTGATAAGAAAGAGCAACCTCTTCAATACCGCTACAAGATTTCTTCAACAGTTCTTCAAGAAAGAGGCTTCTAACTAGAGCAATCTTGGGGAAATGTTGAAGAAGTGTTGAAGAGAATGCTAGTAATACTTGTATTCAGTTACTTGAAGAGTAATAGACGCTAGATTGTTTTATAATCTGATTATTTGTTAATGTATTGATTGTTAGGTTGATATTTGATTTTGTTCACAGTATGAGGTGTAAAAAAGTGAGCCTTTTTTTATGTTTTTTTGCTAGGATACGGTTTTTTAGTTAGTATTTTGATTTAAAATTACCCATAAAAGACATTCTATTAAGTAAAAGAGCTTCTTTTGAGGTAATAAAAGAGGATATTTAGCCAAATAAAGAGTTTTAGACTAAAAAAAGGGATATGCATATAAAGGACTGTTTATAGCGTTGTACTTTATCTTGTTATGTACATATTGTCTTGTATAGAGTGAAGTGCAGTATAGAGCTTGTCTGTTTAGCGAATAATTTTGTTACAAGGATAAATAGTTAGGCTATATAAGATAGTGAGAGCAGGGTTGAGCATTAGATTCTCTTTTTGCGTCTTCTTTAACTAGTGAACATTGATTTTTTTTTGATACATTTGATAAAAACAGAACATTATGTCACATAAAGTAACTACAAGTTGGATAGAAAACATGCAATTCGAATCAACTAATCCAAGTGGAGGAACGATTAGAATAGATGCAGGCCCTGAAAATGGAGGAGATAATAAAGGTCTAAGACCTAAAGCATTAATGCTATCTGCTCTAGCAGGATGTTCAGGATTAGACGTAGCATCACTGATTAAGAAAATGAGATTAGATGTTGCTGATTTTAAAATAGAGACAGAAGGATTACTTACAGATGCAGACCCAGCTACTTATCATACTGTGATAGTAGAGTATCACTTCTATGGTGCTAATCTAGATGAGGCAAAGCTAAAAAAAGCAGTTGATTTATCTATCGAGAAGTATTGTGGTGTAATGGATATGTTTAAAGAATTTGCTGAAGTTAAAACTAGTATTCATTATCATAAAGAGTAATTAATGCGCTGGTATTTAAAACAAGATCCAGATGAAAAAATAGTTGCTCATTTACAAGAAGTTTTAGGTGTAGATCCTATAGTAGGGAGGTTATTAGCACAGCGTGGGATAGAGACCTTCGAAGCTGCTAAGAAATTCTTTAGACCTTCTTTAGAAGATTTGCACGACCCCTTTCTGATGGCAGATATGACAGAGGCTGTCCATCGCATTCTAAACGCGATTAAGAATCGAGAATCTATCTTGGTTTTCGGTGATTACGATGTGGATGGAACTACGTCTGTTGCCTTAATGTATTCCTATTTAAAGAGCCTAGGTGCTCAGGTAGATACGTATATTCCAGATCGATATAATGAAGGATATGGTATATCGTATCAAGGGATAGATTATGCTATAACGCAAGGTATCCATCTAATCATAGCTCTAGACTGTGGTATAAAGTCTATAGAGCACATACAGTATGCTAAAGAGAAAGGTGTTGATTTTATAATATGTGATCATCACTTACCTGGAGAGATTATTCCTGATGCAGTAGCCGTGTTAGATCCTAAACGCGTAGACTGCTTATATCCCTATAAGGAGTTATGTGGATGTGGTGTAGGATTTAAGTTGATTCAGGCATTAAATACGATTCAGGGACTTCCTTTCGCCTCTATAGAACACTATCTAGATCTAGTAGCTACTGCTATCGCAGCGGATGTAGTGCCGATCACAGGAGAGAATAGAGTATTGGCGTACTATGGACTTAAGGTGATTAATGAAAGCCCACGTCCTGGTATAAAAGCATTGATGAAGTTATATGACTTAGCTACATATACGATGACAGATATTGTGTTTAAGTTAGCTCCTAAAATCAATGCGGCTGGAAGAATAGAACACGGTAACTTTACTGTAGATCTATTGACAGAAGCTACTGAAGAAGGGGCAAATATGACTGTCGAGAAAATCGTAAATATCAATGAAGAGCGCAAGTCGCTAGACCAAGGTATAACGGAAGAAGCGCTTAAACAGATAATCGATCAGAAATTAATTAACTCAAAGAGTACCGTGGTGTATAGCCCATCTTGGCATAAGGGGGTGATCGGTATCGTGGCTTCTCGTCTTATCGATACGTATTATAGACCGACTATTGTGTTTACAGATAGTGGGGATTACCTAGCTGCATCAGCGCGCTCTGTTAAGAACTTTGATATCTATCAGGCTCTTGAGAAGTGCTCTGAACATCTTATTCAGTTCGGGGGGCATATGTATGCTGCTGGGTTGACAATAAAGAAAGAGAATCTAGAGGCTTTTAGACAAAAGTTTGAAGAAGTAGTAGCAAGTACGATTGAGGAGACTGACCTTATACCTGAGATCGAAATAGATGCTAAGATTCAGTTCTCAGAGATTACAGATAAATTTCTGCGTATTTTAAAGCAGTTTGAACCTTTTGGCCCTGGTAATCCTAGTCCTTGTTTCTTGACGAAAGAGGTCTTCGATACAGGATATGCAAAATTAGCAGGAGCAAGAGGAGAACATCTAAAAGTAAGCTTTAAGCAGAGAAGAAATCCTGGATATAAGTTTAGTGCAATAGGTTTTAACCTAGGTGCTCAGTATGAGAATGTGAAGGATAAGCAGCACGTAGACATCATTTATTCTATCGAGGAGAACAACTGGAGAAATAAAACTACTATTCAATTGCAAATAAAAGACCTACAGTTGTCTTGGTAATTGAATAAAGTGTTATTTTTATCCTTGATTAAAACTATTTATCAATCCTAATTTTATAAAAAATGAAAATCGCAGTAGTAGGCGCTACCGGTATGGTAGGTGAAATCATGCTAAAAGTATTAGCGGAGAGAAATTTTCCTGTAACAGAATTAATTCCTGTGGCTTCTGAGAAGTCTGTAGGTAAGGAAGTGGAATTTAAGGGTAAGAAGTATACCATAAAGTCCATGGAAGAAGCTGTTATGATGAAGCCGGATATTGCTTTATTTTCAGCAGGAGGAAGTATTTCTCTAGAGTATGCACCGAAGTTCGCTGAGGTAGGTACTACAGTTATAGATAATTCGTCGGCATGGAGAATGGATCCAACGAAGAAGTTAATCGTACCAGAGATTAATGCTGATTCTTTGACTAAAGAAGATAAAATTATTGCTAACCCTAACTGTTCTACTATTCAGTTAGTGATGGCATTATCTCCTTTACACAAACAATACGGGATTAAGAGAGTGGTAGTATCAACGTATCAGTCTATTACTGGTACAGGTGTGAAAGCTGTAAAACAGTTAGAGAATGAGTATAAGGATGTAAAAGGGGATATGGCTTATAATTATCCTATTCACCGCAATGCTATTCCTCACTGTGATGTGTTCGAAGATAATGGATACACTAAAGAGGAGATGAAGTTAGTGAAAGAAACGAAGAAGATTCTTAGAGATGATACTGTATTAGTAACGGCTACAGCTGTGCGTATCCCTGTAGTGGGAGGCCATAGTGAGACTGTGAATATAGAGTTTGAAAAAGATTTTGACTTAGGAGATATTAGACAGATTCTTCACCAGACTCCTGGTATCACTGTACAAGATAATACAGATACAAATACATACCCAATGCCACTATATGCAGAGGGGAAAGACGATGTGTTCGTAGGGCGTATCAGAAGAGATGAGAGCCAAAAAAACACTGTGAATATGTGGATCGTAGCAGATAACCTTAGAAAAGGAGCTGCAACAAATACAGTACAGATTGCGGAGTACCTAGTGGCTAATAAGCTTGTATAATCTATTAAAATAAAGATATATAAAGCATCAAGTGTATTACTTGGTGCTTTTTTTGTATATTGAATCTTATCATTTTGTACTTTTATGTAGATTGTTGATATTTTGTGTATAAAAAGTTGTAACTTATCACAAATAAGTATTTTTATACTAGTTTAATGTTTAAATTTGTAGTATGATTCTCAAAACTCGATTATTATGTGCAGAATACTGTTAGTAGATGACCATCCTCTTATCGTAGAAGGATATGTATTGGCTCTCTCTAAAGATAAATTAGGACTCGGAGAGGTTGTCTTTGAAAAGTCATTTGACTGTTTGACTGCTAAAGAAACAATAGATGCTGCCGTTGAACGTCAGGTTTTATTTGATCTTGCTATTGTTGACTTTTCTTTACCAAGTAAGGAAGGAGCACTACTAAGAGATGGAGGAGATATAGTAGCCTATATAAAGAAAGAAATGCCTTACTGTAAGACCATTATCTTGACTGGTCATACAGAAGTGATAACGATCTATAATATCGTTAAAAACATTAGGCCTGATGGATTAGTAAGTAAGCATGAGATTACACCTGATAACTTATTAGATATCGTTAAACGCGTATTAACAGGCGATCGTTATCAGAGTGATATCGTGAAGCACTGCTTAAATGAAATAGTAAGAAAGGAAGTGATGTATGATGATTACAATAGAGAGATTCTAGTATTGTTATCTAAAGGATATAAATTACAAGAATTAGAAAATCATATTCCTCTCTCTAATCCTGCTATCAAAAAAAGATTAGCAAAGATGAAGCATGTATTCGAAGTGTCAGATACCGCTAATCTAATACAACTGGTACTAAAAGAAGGTTTCGTATAAGAAATAAAAAAGCACTCTGTATGGAGTGCTTTTTGTTTATTAAAGGGTATCGTTCTTTTATTTTTAACTGTAATTATTTGGATCTATGATATTTGTCATTTTTTTACTAAGTGATCAATAGTACTTTTAATCTCGAAAAAAAAAGTAAGATATGAAAATAGAACAGATATATACAGGCTGTATTGCACATGCTGCTTATTATGTAGAGAGTAATGGTGAGGCGGCTATATTTGACCCTCTTCGAGATGTAGAGCCTTATCTAGAAAGAGCTAAAAGTGATAATGCAGTAATTAAGTATGTATTCGAAACACACTTTCATGCAGACTTTGTGAGTGGACACCTTGATATTATGGAGAAGACAGGAGCTAAGATTGTCTTCGGACCTACTGCAGCTCCTAGTTATGAGGCTGTTATAGCAGAAGATAATCAAGTGTTTAAGCTTGGGAACATTCAGATAAAAGTATTGCATACTCCTGGACATACGATGGAGAGTAGTACTTATCTTATTATAGATGAAGAGGGTAAAGAGCATGCTATCATTAGTGGAGATACACTATTCATCGGAGATGTAGGTCGTCCTGACTTAGTACAATTAGTCAAATCTGAGATTACAGAAGAAATTTTGGCTAGGCATTTATTCCAATCACTTCGCAATAAAATCATGGTACTACCAGATGAGGTAATCGTGTATCCTAATCATGGTGCGGGGTCTGCCTGTGGTAAGAATATGAGTAAGGAAACTGTAGATACCTTAGGTAATCAGAAGAAGACTAACTATGCGCTACGTGCTGATATGACAGAAGATGAGTTCGTAGTAGAGTTATTAACAGGATTAGCAACGCCACCTCAGTATTTTCCTAAAAATGTGTTGATGAATATCACAGGGTACGAGCAGCTAGATACAATCTTAGATAGAGGTAAAACACCGATGAGTATAGAGGCTGTGAAGGAACAGATGAAGAAGAAAGAAGTGATTCTGTTAGATACACGTATGCCACAGGCGTTCTCAGAGGGCTTTGTACCTAGTAGTATTAATATCGGATTAAACGGTCAGTTCGCTGTTTGGGTAGGTGAGTTGATAAAAGATATAAAAGCACCTATTGTTTTAATCACGGAGCCAGGGAAAGAAGAGGAGAGTATGATTCGTCTATCACGTGTGGGATATGATAATACAATAGGATATCTAGAAGGTGGAATAGAAGCTTGGAAGAATGCTGGTGAGCCTATTCATACTATTACTCGTATAACGCCTCAGGAGATGGATAGGCTCTATCTAGAGGATAAAGGAGTATTGTTAGACGTACGTAAGATAAATGAGTTTAGATCAGAGCATTTAGAAGATTCGGTGAGTCTTCCTCTGAATGAATTAGAAGATAAAATAGATGTGATGTCAAAAGAGAAGAAATATATCATCTACTGTGCTGGAGGGTATAGAAGTATGATGGCTGCATCGATATTATATAAGTATGGAATTACGAATCTAGTGGATGTGTTAGGGGGATACAACGCAATAAGTAAGGAGAGTACACTAGACCATACAGACTTTGTGTGTCCTACATCTATGTTATAACTGTAGTAACATTGTTCTCAATATAGAGTTATAAAGGTTAGTTAGTTTAGGTGTTGATCAAACACAAACGAGAACAAAAGTTAGAAAAGTTAAAAAAAAGAGAAGAAATTATGCTGAAACAAAGTAGGTATTTATAGCTTTGTTTATCATAATAGACGTAATATGGCAAAAATAGTAGGATTAGTAGGTGTAGGACTAATCGGAGGATCTATTGTTTTAGATCTAAAAGAAAAAGGGTTTGTAACGAAGGTATTGGCTTCAGATTTATCTGAGCGCAATGCTAGTAAGGCATTAGAACTACGTATCGCAGATGAGATCGTAGAACTAGATACATTAATAGAGAAATCAGATATTATCATTATAGCGACACCTGTGAACGCGAGTGTAAAACTGGTGTCATATGTGTTAGACAGAGTAGGAGATGGGCAGTATGTAATGGACGTGGGATCTACGAAGTCTTTATTAGAAAAGGAGATAGAAGGACATAACAGAAGAGGACAATTCGTAGCTACGCATCCGATGGCAGGTACAGAGTTTAGTGGGCCTGAAGCTGCGTTTAAAGGATTGTTTAAAGATAGGGTAGCGATTATTTGTAATCCAGAGAAGTCTAATCCTAAGGCATTAAATGCAATCTCTGAACTGTATTATCACCTAGAGATGCGTATGATCTTAATGGATGCTGACTCGCACGATGAACATGTGGGGTATGTGTCTCATCTATCTCATGCGATATCTTATGCGTTAGCAGTAGCGGTCTTAGACAAAGAGAAAGATGATACAGCTATCTTTAATTTAGCAGCAGGAGGATTTGCTTCTACAGTTAGATTAGCGAAGAGTTCTGTAGATATGTGGTTGCCTATCTTTGAACAGAATGCAGAACATGTGTTACCGATTTTAGATACGTATCTAGAGAAGTTAACTCAGTTCAAGACATATTTAGAAGCAGGTGATACTAAAGGATTAGCTGGTTTTATAGCTGAGGCTAATCGAATAAAGGATAAATTGAAAAAATAAGTGGAGCGTGCTAAAGATAAGGCAGTTTTGATTAACTTGTTAGTTCAATAAAAAATAGACATTATGATTACACATATAGTAATGTGGAGGCTGAAAGATGAAAATAAAGAAGCCAATAAATTAGAAATAAAACGACTATTAGAAGATTTAAAAGGGAAGATAGAAGTACTAGAATCTATCGCTGTATCATTTAATGATCCTCAAGCAAACCCTAAAAACTTTGAAGTGATTTTACATACAACATTTAAGAACCTTCAAGACTTAGATATTTATGCAAAACACCCTGAGCATCTAAAAGTAGTTGATTTTATTAAATCAGT
This sequence comes from Myroides odoratimimus, assembly GCF_001485415.1. Taxonomy (GTDB): domain Bacteria; phylum Bacteroidota; class Bacteroidia; order Flavobacteriales; family Flavobacteriaceae; genus Flavobacterium; species Flavobacterium odoratimimum. Next base: position 369,887 of record NZ_BCMQ01000001.1, on the reverse strand, counting down.
AGTAACAGAGAGAGTAGCCATAGACTACTAGTAATGTATAATAGTACAGCTTTTTTTGTATAAAAAGTTAGTTATTTAGTTATCGATTTTAGTTTAAAAGCAGTTTGTCCAATGTGATAAGCTGCTTTTTTTATTGGAGTAAATAATAGGGTTTAAGACTTAATGCGTTTGTTTTTAGTTTTATATTGATATTTTATGTTTAAATTTAACTTAAAATAGTAATTAATTAAAATGTTATATGAAAAGAATAGCTCTGTCATTATTGTGTTTAATGTTGCCTATACTAACGGTTACAGCACAGACTAAAATAGATTTTACAGATATAGAAATTGTCAATCTAGGAGATGGACAACGCTATATAAAAGAAGTTAAGTCATCTACTCCTCTTAATGGAAAGAAACGAATCATAAACGGAGTAACCGAACAGTATATAGATGTGGACTTAAAGGATGGTTTGTTAAACGGTAAATGGGAGTACTACGATAAAAGTAAGTTGAAAGAATTACTTAATTTTAAAAATGGGTACATGGATGGCAAGCAACAGGCTTTCTTTGTTGCAACAGGTAAGCCGGAATATGAAGGAAATATGAAGATGGGGAAGAAACACGGAGAGTGGATATACTTCAGTAGTAATGGAAATAAACGTGAGATGGAGATATATGCAGATAATAGTATGACAAAGCGTGTTACTTACTATACTAGTGGTCAGGTAGAGCAAGAGCGAAACTTTAAACAAGGTAAAGAAGATGGTGTGTCTAAGGCATTCACTAATGAAGGAAAGATGAAGTATGAACGTACATTCGTCAACGGAAAACAGATTGGTAAGGAGCGTTCATTGATCTCTTCTAACAATGGTGATTTCTTTATTACCTGTAATTATAATGACAAAGGGAATAAGGATGGTGACTATAGTGAAGAATGGGCTGATTCTAAAAAGCCAAAAGCTAAAGGAAAATATCTCAATGGACAGAAGGATGGTAAATGGACTGAATGGACTTCTAGAGGAGATGTGAAAAAGGAAGAAACATATAAGAATGGTGTGAGACAGTAATCTAATCAACAATTAATTAATGAAAAAGATAATATATCTCTTAGTAGGGATGACTTTAATGTTAGGTAGTTGTAAGAAAGGTCGTTCAAGTAGTGAGATTAGTCTTTATTTTGATAGTATCCACAAAGCTAAAGAGGAGTACTTTAGCCATAAAATAACTATGGACTCTGCTGCTATAGGTGAAAGATTAGATCTTTTATTACCAACTACCCCAATTCTTATTAATGGTGTAGAGAAGCGGATACCCTTTATGTATACTTTTGATATATGGGAGCAAGGTGAAAATAGGTCTATGCAATTGATGGTAGGTGATTTAAAAGTAATTGATAGTGAACTAAATATTCGATTCAGTCATATATTCTCATTTAAAGAGGAAAGCGATATGCGAGCTGGAGATTTGTTTTTTATTCGTAGTAAAGATCCTCAAGCTATAACTGTAAATGATTTACTAGATGGTATTGAAGATCGGGTGTTATATTTTGATAATGAATGCGTTATTTATCAAATAGGTGAAAATATATATGCGCAATTTTTTAAGTATTTTGCTAGCGAAGGTATATATGCTGTATTTTATACGGATACTTTTTTTAAATTGAGAGGTGAGTTCTTACCTGTTAAACTTGATTTTATTATAGACGACCTTAGGGTGATTAAGACTTTCTTTAGTCAGAATAAATTAACTTCTTTTAAAACATGGAACGAATATACTAGAGTTTTTAGTCCTGGTATGTTACTTATAGTTGAGAAACAAAGACAGTATTTATCCAAGGTATTGTCTGATATTGCAGATGAAGATGTAGTAATTAATGGAGAACAGTATATTTCATTACCTTTAGATAAGGATATTAATAAGGTGTGGGATAGATTAAATAAACAAGCTTTAAATAAAGAATTTGTTTTAGATAATGATACTTATAAGTTTGATTTTAAGGATATTAATTATTGGTATAATGGACAAAAAACTGTTTCTGTATTTTATAAAGATAAGAATACAATCATATTGAAGTGTAATACATTAAATGGTTCTACTTATAGCTATATTAAGAAAATTGTACTTAGAGGTAAAGAGTTTCTTATTGTAGATTATAAGCTAATAGAATCACCTAATTTTTGGGAAAATGAACCGATGCTAATGTATAGGTTACGTATGTTAGAAAGTCTTACTGATGTCAAACAACAATAGTAAAAGCTCTTAGAGTAGTTCCAAGAGCTTTTACTATATTTTAATCTTCTTCCATTTCTCCACAGATAGGAGTCTCGAAAGCAGTTTTAAAGTCTGTTAAGTCTTTCTGTTTGAGTAAGAACATCAGCTTAGTGATGGCAGCCTCTGTCGTAATATCTTTACCAGAGATAACACCTATTTCTTTTAGCTCTGTACTTGTCTCATATTTACCCATATGTACACTACCACTAGAACATTGAGTAACATTGATTACTTTAAGTCCCTTTTTAATAGCTTGTCCTAATGTTGTTAAGAACCATGCTTCAGTAGGCGCATTGCCAGCTCCATAAGTCTCAAGTACGATTCCTTCTAGATCTTTAATGTTTAGAATTGCCTCTAAGACATTCTGCTGTATGCCAGGGAATATCTTTAGAATCATCACATTACTAGACATTTCTTTGTGTACAAGTAATGGTTCTTGAGTATGTGTATAGTTGAGTAAAGGTTTATTGATACGCAGATTTACTCCTGATTCTGCTAAATGAGCAATATTAGGAGAGGTAAACGCATTAAATAATTCAGCACTTACCTTAGAAGTTCTATTTCCTCTGTATAATTTGTATTCAAAGTATAAACACACCTCTTGAATAACAGGAGTATTGTTTTCTTGTACAGCAGCTACTTGAATAGCCGTGATAAGGTTTTCTTTAGCATCTGTACGCAAGTCTCCAATAGGAAGCTGAGAACCTGTTAATATAACAGGTTTGCGCAAGTTTTGAAGCATAAAGCTTAGTGCAGATGCTGAGTATGACATCGTATCCGAACCGTGTAGAATAACGAATCCGTCAAATTTATCATAGTTCTCTTCTACTACACTTGCCATCTTTACCCATAAGGCAGGGCTCATATCAGAAGAGTCTATCGGTGTTTCGAATGAATAGGTCTCTATCGAACACTCTAGCATGTGTAACTCAGGTATACGCTCTACTAACTGATCAAAATTGAACGCACGTAAAGCACCTGTTTTAAAGTCTTTTACCATACCGATAGTTCCACCAGTATAGATTAAAAGAATAGCAGGACTATTGTTCATCACTCAATTTAAGTTTATTAATAACAGGATTAGCATACATAGCTAAGAAGCCATCTACGATTATTTTGTTCTCTTTATCTACACGTAGTTCAAGACGTCTTTCGAATAATTGCCTCTCCTTTTCTGTATATTTATCAGCGAACTTATTGCTGTTATGCATGATATCATAAGCAATATAGTTAGTAGGCCATAAGAAATAGTTAGCAATAATAGACTTATCTATTTCTGTAGCTACAGCTTGCATTTGCTTATTAGTCTTATCTACAGTGTTTTTAATATTCTCTAATTCTTGGTCTAGAACATCTCCTACATGGATATGAATACCACGTTTTTGACCGATGATACCACTATATAAGTTGATAAAGTCTTCATTCTTATCTTTGATATATACTTCATCATTCGCTTTAGCTAATAACTGAGGCATCTTAAGTGCATCCGTAGGATCATACTCATACGAGATAGATACAGGTACTATCTTCACTTTTTTGAAGTAGTCCATTAAGTTAGCCTCATCAGAAGCCATTCCTATCATCTTCAGCACTCCCTGATGAGTTGCATCATTTCCATCTTTAGTACGTCCTTCTCTCTGTGCTATCCACACAGATCTGTTCTCTTCGAATAAAAGATGTTGTATATATTCAGACATTAGTTTAGAACTTTCTAATAGTTCTCTAGGTGGTAATCCACGTTTAACTAAGAAGTTTCTATTTACTTTAGCTAGCGCTAGTAAAAATGATTTCTGCACTAGGTTATCCCCTATAGCAGAGGCTGTCATAACTAATTTATTGTCTTTAAGAGCAACGTTGAGAAGAGAAGTATCCATAAGGATATCTCTATGGTTAGATACGTATAGATAAGCTGTGTCTTTATCTAATTTGTCAAACCCCGAAGTGGTCAAACCATTAGAGCTTTTCTCTAGGATTCGTTGAATAGAGTGGTAAGCAAAATCATCTTGAAATTGTTGAATAGACTTTACTTCCTTTAAGGCATTCATCCATTCCTCTTCCGTTTTATTAGGAAAAGTATATCCCATTAACGCTTTTATCATTGGGTGTTTAGAAATCTGTTGTAAGACTTCGTGTACCTCGTGATCGTGGTAGTGGCGTATAGAATCAAACTTAGACATTAGTGTAATGTATTATTATAAACAAGTTATGTTGTTTTCGTGTTTTAAATTCCAAACACAGCTATTGAATTTGCTGTAGTTTGTTTTGCTATCTCTTCTAGAGGCAGCGCGTAAATATCGGCTAATTTTTCTGCAATATTCACGATATATGCACTTTCATTTCTTTTTCCTCTAAAAGGAACAGGTGCAAGGTACGGAGAATCAGTTTCTAATACGATATGCTCCAGTGGTATTTTGTTTAAAAACTGATCTATTTTACCATTTTTAAACGTTGCTACCCCACCTATACCTAGCTTTAGGTTATAAGAAATAGCTTTTAGCGCTTGTTCTTCTGTACCTGTGAAGCAGTGGAATATCCCTCTAAGGCCTTCTCCTTTTTCTCGTTCTAGTACTTCGAACACTTCGTCAAAAGCATCTCGACAGTGTATATTAATAGGCAATTTATATTTCTTTGCCAATTGAATTTGATATTGAAAGGCTTCTTGCTGTATGGCTAAAGTACTTTTATCCCAATACAGGTCAATGCCTATCTCTCCTACAGCGTAATAAGTACGTCGTTCGAGTTCACGCTCTACATAAGCCAACTCTTCTTTATACGTCTCTGGTTTTACATCAGTAGGATGTAGTCCCATCATAAGAAATACATTATTAGGGAACTCTTGCTCTAGTTCAAACATTGCATTGCTATAGCTTGAATCTATCGCTGGTATAAAAAAACGCGTAACTCCACTAGATATTGCACGATTTATTGTTTCTTTACGATCTTCTGCAAAAGCATCTGAGTATAAATGTGTATGCGTGTCAGTAAATATCATTCTAATATTGTATTTTTCTATAATGTTAGATTAATGCTACAAAAGTACCTTTTAAAAAGAATTTAAACTACATTTGATTGATGGAAAACATGAAAGATATATTAAAAAAGGGAGGATATAAGAAAATTAAGTTTAAAATATCTAAAACGAACCACCTTTTTGTCAAAGCTAAAATCAATGGTGTCCTAGGAGACTTTATCCTAGATACAGGAGCATCTAATAGCTGTATTGATTTTAGTCATATAGACCATTTTAATATTATTCCTGAGAACTCGTCTACTAAAGCCTCAGGAGCAGGGGCTAATGGAATGCATACCCAAGTAGCCTATCATAATCATTTACAAATGAGCCGTTGGCATAACAAGAGTTTTAACCTAGTAATTATAGATTTAACTCATGTCAATGTTGCCTTAGTAGAGTATAAAGTAAAGACTGTACACGGTATTATAGGCTCAGATGTATTACTACAAGGGAATGCAATTATTGATTATAAAGAGCAAGTGCTCTATATACAATAAATCTATTGTCTTGATTTGCTCCACTCTTCTGCTACTAGTTCCAATTCTTTATACCAATCTTCACCATATTTTCTGATTAGAGGGGTTTTTAAGAATTTATATACAGGTACGCTTAACTCTTGACCTAGGGTACAAGCATCACTACATATATGCCATTTGTGATAGTTCACAGCAGAGAAAGAAGAGAACTCTTTGATACGTATAGGATATAAGTGACATGAGATTGGCTTTTTCCAGTCGATTAGACCTTCGTTATACGCTTTCTCTATTCCACATAGTGCCATTTCATTTTCGTAGATTACATAAGCACATTCTCCCCCTTCTATTAGAGGAGTTTCATACTCATCATCATCACCATATACAGATGTACCTTGTTCTTCTATTGCCTTAATACCTTCAGGACGTAAGAAAGGTTTTACTTTATCATATACAGCTCTAAGTATCTCTACTTCATCATCTTCTACAGGCGCTCCTGCATCTCCGTCTATACAGCATTCCCCTTTACAAGCCGAAAGGTTACATACGAATTCTTTTTCTAGAACTTCTTCTGATACGATTGTTTTTCCTATTTGAAACATCTGAATATAATAATTAATTGGCTGCAAAATTACAAATCTTTATGTAATAAAGAGTAACACCCTTTAGATTAACCTTTTTCACTAAGTAATTTAGGATGAATATAAAGTTCATAATATAAGATAGTTGTACCAGATCAGTAGAATAGTGTTAATTACGCTATTATTTTACATGTTAATGTTTTTTAGATTATTTCATTGTAGCGCTTATATCTATGATGTGTGATTCAAGAATAGTGATGAGTTCTTGATAAAAATAGTGAAAAACCACGTTTTATGACTTTTATATCTCGTTGTTAAAATATATAGTGGTAATGTTAAAGGATTGTCCGAGTGGTGGTTTTTTTGTACTTTCGGATGGTAAAATCAAATTCTTTATCATTCGAAATGAAAATTTTTAGTTACATAGTTATAGCATTTGTTGCGGCATTGATTGTATTAAATATCACAATGTTAGATTTTAATAACCTATTCCAAGGGGATAGTCTAATCGCATTAATTGGTATTGTAGCATTGCTTTGTGCAGTATGCATCTTATTGATTTACCGTACATCTAAAATGATAAACGATAAAACAAAATAAGACCTATGGAAGTATTCGATGTACTAATCATAGGGGGAGGTGTATCAGGAGTTTCTTGTGCGCAAGTTATTGGTAGTGCTGTAAAGAAACCTTTTGTAACAGATAAGAAAGTAGGTATTATTATGCATCAGAAGAGCTCAATGCTTCAAGATGCTATCTTCTATAATGCTTATGGTATAAAACAAGGGACTTTAGGAAAAGACCTATTAGAACAGTCTATAGAAGACTTAAAATACTACAACCACATTGACCAGATCGCAGGTGAGAAGGTTATTTCTGTACAGAAGAAAGATGGAGTATTTGAAGTCAAGACGAATAAGGAAGTATACTATACTTCACTTGTTGTAGTAGCTATTAATTCTAGTCCTACCTTTGAAGTAGAAGGATTAATGGAATATGTGATACCACATAAGAAGTCACTAGCTGCTAAGAATAGAATCCAGTTGAGAAACGAAGATCACTTAGTAACAGAAGGAGTTTATGTGGCAGGAACATTAGCAGGACATAGGAGTCAGTTAGCGATAGCTGCTGGTAGTGGAGCTGCTGTAGCTACAGACATTCTGACTTTGTGGAACGGAGGAATAGAAACTCATAGCCACGATAGTACTAGAGTGAAGTAATAAGATAAAAAAAAGAGGTAGTTTAATCCAGATTAAACTACCTCTTTTTTTGTATTGATATTTTTTAATAAACCAATCCTACGTTATCTATCCATAAACGACTATCCGTATTACCGATATACGCACCACCATTACTAGAAGAGAATTGTACGATTAGGTGAGTTACCTCGTCATCTGCAGTACCCCAACCTTCTTCTATGATCGGCACCATCTTACCTTTGCTATTTCGAGTGTAGTATGCATTGCTACCTGTTCTAAGTGCCATATGTGCACCATAGTAACTCTGCTTCGTGATATCGCCATAGTTTACAGTCAGGCGGTGTTTGTTTTGCCACGTTTTTACAGATTTATCCATCAGTTCCCATCCCGTACCTATACGTTTAGCATATACATTACCATCTTTGTCTTCCCATCTCTTTTGTAGTAGAATCTGTATCTCGGCCTTGTCATTTCGCTTAGCATCAGTTCCGCTTCCCATACCATTCACACGTTTAGAAGGACCACCAGTAGTTACTTTATAGTCGAACTGTAGTGCTTTAGGCTTTTTAGTAAAAGGAATACCTGTTACTAGTTTACTTTGAGGGTTTTTAGTATCTGTGATAGGTTCTATCATTTCCCCTAAGAAGATTGTTCCACTAGCAAGTACATTGATATTAATTACTCCTAACACTTTCACCTTTTCTATACGTGTCTCTAGACGAGCCGCATATCCATTATCTCTTTTTTCTGGGAATACAGTTACACTCCCTTTCGTTATACCACTTACAGTAGCTAGTACAGATGAGGTAGCCCAAGGAGACTTTTTATTCTTATAAGGCGTATTGTCCTTTAGTGTATCTTTTGTTTCAGTGATTTCGTATAGGTATTGTGTATTACCCCCGATGATAAACGATTCTTTAACTTCGCGTACCATCCAGTGATCCATATTACCTAGTTTTATAAGTTCTACTTTTTCGCTTTGCGCCGTAGCTAGCAGCGGCATAGCACACATGGCTAGTGCTAGTATCTTATGTTTAGTTTTGTGTATCATTGTTTTGTTGTTTATTCTTTAATATTATTCTTTTTCAGCATTTCGAAATCTTCTTTCTTCAAGTTCATTTTAGTATAAGGAACAGCGATATCGTGGTCATTTAAGTACATACGAGCTTCTGCATTAAAAGCTCTATTGACTAACGATAAGTCCTTTTCTAGATAAGAAGTGCGAATATGTGCTGCATTAATCATCGTATGGAATACTGCATTCGTAGAGATAGGCTTATTTTTATTCTCTTGTACCGCAGTGATTCTCTTTTCATTGTTATCAATATACTCATCTGAGAACCACATTAAAAATGGTATTCTTAGCTGATAGTAGGTTGGGCTTGGCGAAGCGTGTAAGAACCTGTTTCTATCATCGTCGAATAAGTCCTCGCCATGATCGGAAGTATATAGCATAGCTACTTCCTCATTCGTCTGTTTCAGGGCTTCTATCGTTTTAGATAAGAAGTGATCTGTGTATAAGATAGAGTTGTCATACGCATTGACTAGGTGTTCTTTCTCAGACTTCTTTACACCACCTATCTCATCAGGAGTGAACTGTCTGAAGTTCTCAGGGTAGCGCTCCATATACTTAAAGTGTGACCCATAGGTATGTAATAAGATGAATAGATCTCCAGTAGTCTCCTGTATGTGTTTTTGCATTAAGTCTACCAACTCTTCATCATAGTGATTCTCCGTCATACGGGTATGGCTATCAGTAGTACGTATCGTCTTATAGATATCTGCTTCTTTAGTGAAGTATTCTATAAACGAAGAGTTCTCTGCCTGATTAGACAGCGATATCGTGGTAAAGCCAGCTTCTTTAAACGCGTGTACAATACCTTTTTTGACATAGATAGAATTATAGTTTTCTGCCTCTGCTTCTGATAAGATGATCGAGACACTCTTATGTGTCGTATTTGATTGCGTTAACGCATCTTTGAACACGACTAAGTTCTTTTCATTCTTTAGCTTCGGATTGGTCTCGCGATTATATCCATACAGAGACCAGTTATCAGCTCTACTCGTCTCACCTATGATCAGTACATATATTTGTCTTTTATCAGTAGAGATGCTGTCTCTAGTAGCTTTAAAGGTAAAGCCTTTAGAGGTCTCAGGGTATCGATTGACCTTATCCCATTTATTCACTGCGAACCCTAAGTTGTGTAACGCATTGATAGGATACACATCTTGGTTAAAGGCAAATGTACCAGTGTTCTTATTCGCACTGAAGAATGATAATACTAGTGATGCTATTAATAACAGTACTGCAGGTAATAGAGTCTGTCTTCTAAAGCTCCAGTCTAAGAAGTTCTTTCTCTTCCACTGAAGTATAGCGAATACGATAGGTGGAATGTATAAGAAACACACAAAGGCGATAGAAGGCAATAGACTACCTAGTAGTTCATTTATTTCTGAAGTATTCGTAGTTGCTACGTTTAGAAACATATCTGCGGCTATCACATCTTCTCCGAATAGGTAGAATAACACGATCTGGAAAGCGTGCAAAAACAGGAATGGAAAACATAGTAATAACCAGGCTCCCGAATTTTTAAACGCAGAGAATATTGTCATGAATAACCCTAAAGGAAACAGTATGACTACGATTTTTCCAATTAGATTCACGGGTTGTGTAAAGACAAAATAAATGCTCGGAACCATATTGACAGCAATATAGAACCAAAACAAGGCGATCGGGTTATTTATGATTCTACTAAAGAATCCTTTTTTATTTAATTGTTCAGTCATTTTATCCCTTAAAACGATTCATAGATATTAAAATAGAATCCACTCTGTCCTTTACCAAAACCATAGTCAAGACGTACGTTCACTCTATTTTTAAACTCCCATCTATATCCTATACCATAGGTTGGTAAGGTGTGGCTCCAGTCAAACTTGTCCATATTCTCGAACACATTACCTGCACCACCCCATACTGCTACACCATGTCGGTTATGTATTTTTTGTCTTAGCTCTACCTGTGTATTGATCTGTTTTCTATCTCGATATTGCCCACTGTAGTACCCTCTCATCTGTCTAGCTCCTCCTAGCTTAGAAAGCATTGTCCATGGCACTTCACCATTGTTAAACTCTCCGTTTAGGTCGAAGGCTATTAGACCATCTTTCCACACCTGCTGGTATGCACGTGCTGTAAAGTTAATTTTTCCGAAGTGCTTATTACTTCCCAGTGTTTTCGGGAAAAAAGTCTGTTCATATTGGATAAAGATTCCTTTACTCGGGTTAGGGATAAAGTCTCTACTGTCATATGACGCGATAAATCCTCCTCCGATAGCCGTGTCTTTAGAGTCTGTATCAGGTCTCACCTCCATATCTCTGAAGTTTCTACTCTGAATATTCTGAGCAGAAAAGACTAATCCTACATACGTATTCGGCAACACTTTTCTCAATACATCAAATTTCAAGCCTAAGTGATATTCATCGTATTTTACATAGTCTCCTTGGCTACCTGCCTCGTATCCTATACCATAGTATTTACTAGGCATATATTTAAATGCCATATCGTAGTGAAATCGGTAATCATCATTAGGAAATATCGTTGTGTTCTCTACTCCGATAGCGAAGAATCCACTTGTAGTAAAGTTAGTATAAATAGCGAGATCAGATGGGGGTAAGTCTAGGTTCTCTTTATCTACTCTGTATAGTCCAGAAGCGACTATCCCTAGTCCTAGTTTAGTATCTACAGAGTAGCTCGGCCCACCTATGAATGAAAGGTCAAATTTGCTCTGTGATTTATCTTTCTTAGCTTCTTCAAAATAAGAAACTACACGTTCAAAAAATTTCTGTTTTGCTGCCGTGCTATCCCGTTGCTCTTCATTAGAGATGACTTCTGCACTTTGTTGTGCAAAAGATACGGTGTTCGTTATCAGTGTGATAACGAATATTGTTGTTAGTAAGTATTTGTTTATCATATAATAATTTAAGCTTGCAAATTTACGCAATTTCTAGGTCTTAGAATCTGGTAAATTCCTAAATTAAAATGATACAAAACGTTTCTTAACTAACTTTTAGAAAGTTTATAAAACATTTAGGTTTTAGCTTTTGCTAACGACTAATAGTTGTGCAAATACTATTACTAAAGAAAGTATTAATATAAAACTGATAATGAAATATTGTAACAACGAAATTTTGATTTTGTGAAATCTCATTGCCTTTAAATACAGCACCACAGGAATAACTAATGCTAATATAACACCTGCTATCGCTGCATATCCTAATGCCAAGATAAAACCTTCTGGATAGAAGAGTGCAAATAGTAGTGGCGGTATGAATGTACAGATAGCAGCTAGAGGCTTGATTAATTTTTTTGACTTATTTTTAAACAAATCTTTATAGTAATCTAATAATCCAATACTTACTCCTAAGAAAGAGGTACCTAATGCTGCTGCTGCAAAGAAACTAAATAAAGTCTCTATATACGTAGAGTGCGACAACTCTCGTATACTAAGTAATAACCCTTTTACCTCAGAGTGTTCTTGCAATATCTGCATAAAGACAGTTTGATCTAAAGTTCCTAATATAACGATCTGCCAAACTAAATAAATCACTAAGGGTAGTAAGCTTCCTAGTATAAAAGCTCTTTTTAATAGTTTCTTATTCCCCTCTAGATAATCAACGATACTAGGGATACTTCCATGAAAACCAAAAGAGGTGAATATCGCAGGGATAGACATAATCACTAGACCTTGTGATAAGGGCATGTGAAGTAGATTTGCTCCTTCTATCAGAGGAGTCATAACGATCACTAATAGTGCTAAGAAGATAAGCTTACCTGTAAAAAGAATACGAGTAAACCAATCTACCCATCTCGTCCCAATAATCACAATAGTACTGAATATAGCTGAGAAGATAAGCACAGCTAAGCGGTCGTCTAGATTAGTGTCTAGTAGAAGGTCTATATTCGTCTTTAGGATTGTCCCTCCGCCAGACATATATGCAGCTGTTAGCCCATAGATTAGGAACATAAGACTTAGCCCTGCTATTCTGTTCACAGTGAATCCTGCATACTTTCTAGTCAAGGTATCAAAGCCATCTTTAGGACTATTAAAATCATAAATACGAACCATCAACAATGCTGTATAACACATCGCAAACCAAATGATAAATAACAGTAAAGTAGCCCCTATAAAGCCTACTCCTGCTGATGTGATAGGCATAGCTAACATTCCTCCACCGATAGAAGAACCCGCTATAATTAATATACTACCTAATAGTCTGCTATTCATTATTAATGATTTTTTATGAAAAACAAAGGTAACAAAACACAAACAATAATTTTTGCTTTAAGCTGAACACATTTGCACAGTTAGAGATATGGGGTAAACAATAACTGTACAGCTATAGTAGGACGAGACAAACCCTAATTGGACTTATCGCATAGTGGTCGCATAGTTATCGGATACTGCTCGCATAAAAAAGGGCTAAAAGTATGCGATCACTATGGAATCAGTATACTAGTGTTACCTTATTATACTATCGAAGGACTGAAGTGGTTTAATATTGATTACAGTGTTTTAGGAAGGAGGTTGTTTTATTGTTGTTAGAATATTTGATTTTAGTTTATGATTCTGATTTAAAATATGTTATGTATTGAGAAAGCTAGAATTGTAAGAAGTATTGTTTTAGAGTAGGAAAATGAATAAATACCTTGTTTATAAAAGAGATTAATCGAATAAGAATTAGAAAGAGGGTGACTCTCAATATGAACTAATTATTAAATATTATCATTCATATTGTCTATTTCTAGCATTCTTGTCTATATTTGCAGTATGCAAGCAAAGAAAAACATATCAAGAATATTGTTGGTGGTAGCCATTATGTTTACCATCGTTTTTCAGTTTATGCATAGTTTTGAACATATTGTTTCTTCAGTAGAGTACGAAAAAGAACACAGTACACATGCTCATTTTAATGAAAGTAGAGGAGATCTATCGGATCAACTTACTTTTAAGGAAGCACATAGTCAGCTAGACAAGTGTTTTGTCTGTGATACTATACTTAACCCTGCTATCACTTCAGATGTATTGTCTGTAGAGTTCATTACTTATGATGTAGCCAGATCAGTTCAGGATATTGTATCACTATCTATTATACCTCTTTCACAGGTATTCTTTTCCCTTAGGGCACCCCCTGTATTAGCATAAATTATTGTTTAAGTCTCTTGCAATCTTTGCAAAGGGATAGATTATTTATGTACAATTAAATTATTAGCGATTAAATGAGAATATCTATTCTTATGCTTTCACTAGTGGCTTCTATTGGTACTTACGCACAACAATATGTTGTAAAGGGTAAGGTATCAGACATATATGGAGAAGCATTAGTAGGGAGTAATATAACTTTTTCGGGATTACAGTCTGGAACTGACCTGAAGGGACAATTTATATCTACACCTGTATCTGCAGGTCAACACCGTTTATTAGTTGAATATCTTGGTTATAAGACTGTTGATACCTTGCTTACAGTGAAGTCTGATATGTATTTAGATTTGCACCTTAAGGAGGACAATACACTGCTAGACCAAGTAGTTGTATCGACACATGGGCTAAAGACGATTGCGAATACTGAGGTAGTTAGTAATAAGCAACTAGTAGAGAGTTTTTCAGGCTCATTTGCTAAAACCTTGACATCAGTACCAGGGGTTAATGCTATGGAGATAGGGGCAGGAGCTTCTAAACCTATTATTCGAGGACTTGGATTTAACCGTGTAGCTGTCGCTGAGAATGGGGCCAAACAAGAAGGTCAACAGTGGGGAGCAGACCATGGATTAGAGATAGATGCCTTCAGTACTGAAGAAGTAGAAGTGATAAAGGGTGTAGGTACTATTGAGTATGGGAGTGATGCAATCGGAGGTGTGATCAAGATTAATAATGAGAAGGTACCAGAAGTACACTCATTTAGTGGAAGTGCTACTATGTTTGGCAAGACAGTTAACGATTCGTATGGTGCTTCTGTACAGGTAAAGGGAAGAGATGAGAAGTTCTTCTATAAGTTTAAAGCAACAGGTCAAGATGCTGGTGACTATCGTGTACCTGTGTCTGAGATAAACTATTTAAACACTGTGATTCCTATCTATGGCAATAGAATGAAGAATACTGCTTCTAAGAACTTTGCACTATATGGACAAATAGGATATGTGGATAATAACTTTAAAAATATCCTGAGCATTAGTAATGTTTATGACAAGAGTGGATTCTTTCCAGGATCTCACGGATTGCCTAATGTGGCATCTGTAGCAGATGACGGGAATCACCGCAATATAGAATACCCACGTCAGAACGTCAATCACTTTAAGGTAGTGAATACAACTACATGGGATAGTTCATTACAAGATAAGTGGACTTTTATGGTCGCTTATCAAAATAATAGAAGACAAGAGCACAGCTTGTTTCACTCTCACTTTGATGATCAAACACCACCAAGTTCTAACCCTAATCTAGAGTTACAGTTTGTATTAAATACAGTAGATGCTTCTGTGAAGTATGAACATCTATTTAATAACAACCATAAGTTGACATTAGGAGTACAACAGAATTTTCAGAACAATACCATTGACGGATACGGATTCTTATTACCCAAGTTTAATAGACAGAGTACAGGTGTATTCGGGATGTATGAGTATTTCGTGAATGATAAATTGACTTTAGAAGGAGGAGCACGCTTTGACTATGCAAGTGTACATGTTAAGCCGTTTTATGATCAATTCTTATTTGACTATTTAAAAGAACAGGGCTATGCAGATCAGCTAGCTAATAAATATGCACAGAGAAGTACGACTACAGATAGAGACTTCAATAGTGTGAATGGAATGGTAGGTGCAAAGTATACGCTAAACGACAACTTTAATTTTGGAGCTACCGTGGGTACTAACTTTAGATTCCCCACTGCTATTGAGTTAGCATCTAATGGTGTTCACCACGGAGCTTTTAGACATGAGAAAGGGAATCCTGATCTTAATCCAGAGAAGGGGATTGCATTAGACTTTAGAGCAGAGTTTAAGACTCCTACGTTTAATACGACGTTTAGCCCTTATTTATATTATTTTTCTAATTATATCTACCTAAAGCCATCAGGTAAGTTCTCTATACTACCAGATAGTGGGCAGATTTATGAATATACCCAGTCAGAAGCTATCATTAGCGGTTTTGAATGGAAAGTAGAGAAACGTTTTTTTGATCGTCTAAATATATCAGCAGTACTTGAGTATATCTATAATCAGCAAGTGTCTAATGGGCAGAACGGAGCTTATCCATTGCCATTCACTCCTCCGATGAATGTATTCGGAGAGGTTAGATATAGCTTTAGAGATACGGATCTGTTTAAAGAGTCAGAAGTGTACTTTAACGGGAAGTGGTATGCTGAGCAAGAACGTATTGCACAGGGAGAAGAAGTGACACCTAGTAGTCAGAGCTTCGGTGCTGGAGTGTCTTCTACAGTACAGTTTGGTAAGTTTAAGGCGCGTACTACACTGTCTATCTCAAATATGTTCGATACGAAGATATTAAATCATACGAGCTTCTACAGACCATTAGGTATACCTGAGTTAGGACGTTCAATACAATTGATGATACAAGTACCATTCTGATATGACAGATAAGAACATACGTGCTATAGTATGTTCGCTATGGTGTACTTTATTCTTAGTACCTATACTGAACAATACTCTTCACTATGTCATCATTGATCATCACTTTGGGCAGAAGTCAGCTAAATTAGAATATGTAGATAGTAATACGATTCACTACTGTGAGCAGTATATATGTAAGCTCTCACCTGCTATAGAACACATAGTCTCCACACTAGTGTTATGGGTCGAGAGAGTACACGATGAATTAGTAATCGAGGTAGTAGTCAGCTATAAAGAGTGTCTGTTTCCTTTTTATTGGTTAAGAGGACCACCTGCAGAAGAGTTAACTCATTTTGCACTAGGTAAGAACAAAGACATTTAACTCATTCTCCAGATTGTGCTAGGCTAAGTATAAAGTCACAATCTGGATTTTTAAACATTAAAAAAATGAAACAATTAAAATATATAGCAAGCGTAACTTTATTAAGTAGTATATTATTTACATCATGTCTGAAGAGTGATTCAGATGTAGATACTCAAAAACCTGTGATCGTGTTAAACGCACCAGAAGAAGGAGCTAAATTAGAAGCAGGAGAGACTATCCACTTTGATATGGATGTATCAGATAATATCGCCTTAGGGTCTTATGATATTGACATTCACTCAGCTGAGGGGCATACGCATACACACAGTGTATCTGTACGACATGCTGACCACGATCATGACCATGATCACGATGATGAAGAGAACGCACACCGCAAATCGTTTAAATATAAAAATAGCTGGGATGATATCTATGGACAGCGAAATGCACATATACATCACCACGAAATCTTAATAGACAAAGAGGCAAAGAGAGGTGAATACCACTTTGTAGTAAAAGTATTAGATAAGGCAGGTAACCAAGCTATGGAATTTAGAACTGTGAATATTGTAAACCCAGGAGAGGGAGATCATGATCACGACCATGAACACAAGCATTAATAATAGGAAATAATGTTAATATATAGAGAGTAAGGAGGATTCTCCTTGCTCTTTATATATTTATGGATATATTTACTAACTTATTATTTAAGAAAACAATAACTAACTTAAACATTTATGAGAAAAACACTTATGACTTTACTAGTTGCTACAATCATAGTTTCTTGTAAGCAAGGAGCTACGGAAGAAGCAAATGTAGAACTAAAGTACCCAGACACGAAAAAAGGTGAGGTAGTAGATACTTACTTCGGTGTAGAAGTAGCTGACCCATATAGATGGTTAGAAGATGATAGATCAGAAGAAACTGCTGCTTGGGTAAAAGCAGAGAACCAAGTTACTTTTGATTATTTAGCTCAGATTCCTTTTAGAGATGACCTAAAGAAACAAATGGAAGAGGCATGGAACTACGAGAAGATCGGTGCTCCATTTAAAGAAGGTAAATACACTTATTTCTTTAAAAATGACGGGTTACAGAATCAGTCTATTTTATACCGCAAAGATGAAGCTGGTAAAGAAGAAGTATTCTTAGATCCTAACACATTCTCTAAAGATGGTACTACATCATTAGGAAGTATTGATTTCTCTGAGGATGGTTCTAAAGTAGCTTACGCTATCTCTGAAGGTGGAAGTGACTGGAGAAAGATTATCGTTCTAGATGCAGAAACAAAACAAGTGATAGGTGATACATTAGTAGATGTGAAGTTTAGTGGTGTTTCTTGGTTTGGTAATGAAGGGTTCTATTACTCTAGTTATGATAAACCAACAGGTAGTGAATTATCTGCGAAGACAGATCAACATAAATTATATTACCACAAATTAGGTACAGCTCAGAAAGAGGATGCTCTAATCTTCGGAAAAGATCAGAAGAGACGTTACGTAGGTGGAGGAGTGACTAGTGATAATAAATATTTAATTATTACAGCTGCTAATTCTACTTATGGAAACGAGCTTTATGTGAAAGATCTAACTGTAGCGAATAGTCCTATTGTTACTGTAGTAAATAACTTCGATAGCAGTAATGGAGTATTAGATAGTAAAGATGGTAAATTATATATCGTAACAGATTATAAAGCACCTAACACAAGAGTAGTAACTGTAGATGCTAAGAACCCAGGACAAGCGAATTGGGTTGACTTTATCGCAGAAACGAAGAATGTATTGACACCTTCAACAGGAGCTGGATATATCTTCGCTAACTACCTAAAAGATGCTGTAGCGTATGTAGAGCAGTATGACTATACAGGTAAAAAAGTGAGAGTAGTAGAATTACCAGGAGTTGGAACTGTTGGTGGTTTTGGTGGTAAAAAATCAGACACTACATTGTACTATTCTTTCACGAACTATATCACTGCAGGAAGTATCTATGCTTTCAATCCAGTAGATGGTACGTCTAAAGTATATGAGCAACCTAAAGTGAAGTTTGACTCTTCTCAATATGAGTCTAAACAAGTATTCTATACTTCTAAAGACGGAACTAAAGTACCGATGATCATTACACATAAAAAAGGTCTTAAGTTAGATGGTAAGAATCCTACTATGCTATATGCTTACGGAGGGTTTAATATTAGCTTGACTCCTTCATTTAGCATTGCTAATGCTATTTGGTTAGAGAATGGTGGTGTATATGCTGTACCAAACCTTAGAGGTGGTGGAGAGTATGGTAAAGAGTGGCACGTAGCAGGTACTCAATTACAAAAACAAAATGTATTTGATGACTTTATCGCTGCAGGTCAGTACTTAATTGACAATAAATATACTTCATCTGATTTCTTAGCTATTAAAGGTGGATCTAATGGAGGGTTATTAGTAGGAGCTACTATGACTCAACGTCCTGATCTTATGAAAGTAGCTTTACCAGCAGTAGGAGTATTAGATATGTTGCGTTACCACACATTCACAGCAGGTGCAGGATGGGCGTATGACTATGGTACTTCAGAAGATAGCAAAGAGATGTTCGAGTACTTAAAAGGATATTCTCCTCTACACAATGTGAAAGCTGTAGCATACCCTGCTACAATGGTAACTACTGGAGACCATGATGATAGAGTAGTACCAGCGCACAGCTTTAAGTTTGCAGCTGAGTTACAAGCTAAAAATACAGGTAATAACCCTATGTTAATTCGTATTGAAACGAATGCAGGACATGGTGCTGGTAAATCTATTGCTCAACAAATACAAGAGCACGTAGACTTACAAGCATTTACATTATACAATATGGGTATCAAGAAACTGAAATAGGAAACAACAGTTTTTAAATCCAATAAAGGCGAGTCAATATTTTGACTCGCCTTTTGTTTTTTTAAGAGACCTATTTTTATTCGTTTAGTTATAGTTCAGTCCAGTATGTTATTGATTCAGTTTCTCTATTAGATTAATAATGATTCTAGAAAATATAGATGTCACTAGTATCACAATATCAGATGCATACCTATAATTTATATTGCTCTCACTTTACCAATTTTGCTTTCTTAAGATTAAAAGTGAAATAGAAATTCTCAATTTGTAACAAACAAGACATATCTTGACATATATTTTAGACTTTTAAAATGTATGTTTGTGGAAATTATAAACAAAAACATGAAAAAATTATTAGCTATATTTATAGTATTAATGTGTGTTATGAGTTTTAATTCTTGTTCAAAAGACGAAGAGTTGAACCCTATTAGTACTTACAGATTAAAAGTAACAACAAATCCTAAAGAGACATATTTAATATTAACTTATGAAGGTGTGGGAGGTAATAATAGATATGAAATAGAAGGTAATAGTGAAATAGAAATTAAACAAAGAAAACACCACTCTACACAAATAAAGGTTTTAGTTTCCAATAATCCTGATAACAAAGTTAAATCACCATATATAAAATTAGAGTTATTTAAAGGAAAGAAATTAATAGCTTCGAAAGAAGGTTCTTATTTTGTTCAATTATCTCATTAATTTTTTTCTTGTTTTTTACAAAGTCTATATAAGTACTTTCACTTTAAAGAAATAAAAGTGCAAAAAAGTCTTTGGACTGACTTTAAAAAGTTGGACAAATTGATGCAACTTTTTCAATACAAGTGAATGAGACTTACAAGCATTTACACTATACAATATGGGTATCAAGAAACAGAAATAGGAAACAACAGTTTTTAAATAAAATAGAGGCGAGTCAATATTTTGACTCGCCTTTTTAATTTATCGCCTTTTTCTTTATGATGTTTTTATCTTTGGAAAGCCTCCATCTACACTTAGCTCTGTACCTACTATGTATGAAGCGGCATCAGAAGCTAAGAACATGACTGCTTCTGCTACTTCAGACGCTTGACCGAAGCGCTGTATAGGCACCTGTGGTGCAAAGGAAGTCGTGAAAGATTCGACCTGTTCTTTGGATAAGTTTGATCGGTCGAAGTAATTCGTTTGGATAGGACCAGGAGATATAGCATTAACGCGTATTCCTCTACTGATTAATTCAGAGGCAAAGGTCTTAGTGAACGATTGTACAGCTGCCTTAGCAGCAGAATAGACACTAGAGTTTTGCATCCCTACTTCTGTGACAATAGAAGTGTTTAGCACAATAGCGCTATCACTAGACATAAGAGGTAAGACCTGCTGTACAGTGAATAGAGTCCCCTTAACGATAGTATTGAACATCTCTTCATAGTGCGTCTCGTCTATTAGTTCTAGTGGAGCATATTTGCCAAAACCAGCATTGACAAACACAATGTCTAAACGAGTAGTATAGTGTCGTAACTGTTCACCTAGACGCATAAGGTCTACCATATTACCTGCGTCAGAGACGATACCTATAGCCTGATGACCTAGTTCTGCTACTGTACTGTCGATAGTATGTTTATTTCTACCTGTGATGATGACCTGTGCACCGTGTTGGATAAATAGGAGTGCCGTTGCTTTACCGATACCACTAGTTCCACCAGTGATAAGCGCTATTTTACCTTTTAGTTTCATTTTACTGTATTTAGAAACCCAAAAGTATATTGACTCTTACTCACTCACAATCCGTTTCTTGCTACTCTGCTTATTCGTATTTATAATTTTTTACACCAGCATTTATTTCTACTTCTATGAAGTTTTGTTCAGGTGGTATAGGGCATGAGTACTTAGGGTTATACACACAGAATGGATTATAAGCCTGATTAAAGTTTAGAGTGATAAGGTCTCCTTCTGGTATCTCTAAATCTATATATCTACCTCCACCATAAGTAGTCACCCCAGAAGTAAGATCTGTAAAGGGTAAGAATAGATGATTAGCATAGTCTTCTTTCTTTAGGATATCTAGATCCTGAAAGACATCTACTTTATGTTCTTTTTTATCTAATGTAAAGTGTAGTTCTCCGTATTTGACATAATTCAGCTTATTCGAAGTCGTTGTAGGCATCGTAAAAGGCTTTTCGTCTGGTGTGCGAACTAGTTTAGCTTCTACAACATAATCTTCTGTTATAGGGAAGAAATCAAGTCCTTTAAACTTCTTTAGGGCATCCTTAGGTAATGGAGATGTTTTAGAGTCGCTAAACTCTTTGTTGAGTTCTTTTTGGAATACCTCTGCTCTTTCTATATCTGTTTTAGGTTGAGAACACGATACTAGTAGGGATAATACTGCTCCCAACATAAATAGCTTTTTCATATTGGTTATTGTTGTTTGAGGTAAAAGTAACAAAAAAGGTTTGCCCAAAAAAGGCAAACCTTGATATAATGTTGTTTCACTGATTATCCTAAGTGAGAACGTAGCATCCAAGCTGTTTTCTCATGCGCTTCCATTAAGCCGATTAAGAAGTCAGCAGTACTCTTATCATTAGACTCTTCAATAGCATCTATATTCTGTCTGATGAATGATACGATTACCTCATAGTCTATTAATAACTCAGCTATCCAAGACTTACTATCTGTATCTGTAGTTTTTCTCTCTTCTGTTAAGTGAGTTAGTTTTAAGTAATCTTTTAAAGAAGAAGGAGCATAGTGTCCTAGAGTTTTAATACGTTCTGCTACAGCATCTACATTCACTGCTAGTTCTGTATATAGTTCTTCGAAGTATACGTGTTTAGAATGGAAGTCTACCCCCGTTACGTTATAATGAGCATTTCTCGCTTTAGTGTAAAGGATAAACTCATCTGCTAATAATTTAGATAGTACTTCTGCATTGAATTGACGTGCGTTGTCTGTAAGACCGATATTTGTTTTCATAGTGTTTTGATTTTTTATTACTATGTAAATGTACGAAATATATTAGGCAATGTCATTGATACGTAATTGTTTATATTTATGAAGATATTAAAAATATCTATAAAATTTATAGTATCCTTATAAGAGTAAACAAAAAAAGGAGCTCGTCATGAGCTCCTTTCCGTATTCTATAAATACTATTTTTTTAGTTTGTCAGCTGCGTCTTTCATCGCACCTTTTACTTCATCAGCTTTCTTTTCAGTAGCTTCTTTCACTTCTTCTACTTTTTTCTCAGTAGCGTCTTTTACTTCTTCTACTTTTTCTTCAGTAGCATCTTTAGCGTTTTCTACTGCATCACCAGCTTTTTTGCTTACTTCTTCGAATTTAGCTTTAGCATCATCCCAAGTTTTTTGTGCAGCTTCTAAAGCTTTGTTAGCTTCTTCTTGAGCTTTTTTGTCTCCTTTTTTAACAGCTTCTTCTACTGCTTTCTTAGCATCAGCTAATTTTGTTTCAGCTTCAGTTTTAGCTTTTTCAAATTCTGATACAGCAGCTGATTCTTCTGTTGTAGCTTCTGTGTTTTCTACAGCTGGAGTTGTTTCTTCAGCTTTTGTGTCTTTACATGAAGTAGCGAATAATAATCCAACTACTGCGAATGATAACAATACTTTTTTCATAGGAATTTATTTTAGTTCCTAACAAAGTTATAAAAAAACTATGTTAATACTGTAATTTAAATAGTTAAAATAGGATTACTTCTTTTTATTCTCTGTTTTATTAGCTCCTTTCTTATTAAAATCGAGAGGACCGAAGTTGTTCACATAACGTGTGATTGTATTCTTTCTTTTCGCGATATATGGTCCAGAGTTATTGGCTTTATATCGTCTCGGACTCGGTAGGATGACCGCAATACCTGCTGCTTGATTAGCAGTTAAGCTCTTTGCATCTTTATTATACCAATGCTTTGCCGCAGCCTGTGCTCCATAGACACCATCACCCATCTCTATACTATTTAGATAGACTTCTAGGATTCTCTCCTTAGGCCATAAGAACTCTATCAGTACAGTGAAGTACGCTTCAAAGCCTTTGCGGATATAACTACGCCCTGGCCATAAGAACACATTCTTAGCAGTCTGTTGTGAGATGGTGCTACCGCCTTTGATCTTTTTGCCTTTTTCATTGTTCTTCATTGCTTTCTCTATGGCTTTAAAATCAAAACCATTATGCGTCAAGAAGTGTCCATCCTCACTAGCGATCACTGCCTTCTGTAGATTGACATTGATGTCGTCTAGAGGTACCCATTTATGTTGTAGTGTCATTGGTTTGCCGTCTTTGACCTGTTCATACAGTCTGATAAACATCAGTGGGGTATAAGGTACAGGGACAAAACGAAAGACTAGTACTGAGAAAATACTCAGTCCAAAAAAGAGAAGTGCTAGCTTTAAAAAGAAGCGTATTATTTTTCGTATCATGACGAAATAATGTATATAAATCGGCGCAAAAGTAAATAAAAAAACGGTTGCTAAATAAAAAATTAATACAATAAAAAACTCGCCAAAATAGCGAGTTTAGGTTGTAATCATAATAAGTAATAAGAAAGAATAGGAGTCAAACCTCTCCTTCTAATTTATTGAGGATTAGTTGTCCACAGCGATGCTGTTTTAACCATGGCTCTTCTTGGTAATCTCAATGTAGCTACGATAAGCTCTGCGAAGTCCTCTGGCTGTAAGATATGATCAGGGTTACCATCTGTAAGCCCTAATTCTATAGACATATCTGATGCGATAGTACTTGGCGTTAGCGTACATACTCTAATGTTGTTTTTACGCACTTCCTTCATTAGTGATTCAGACATCCCGATCACTGCAAATTTAGACGCAGAGTATGCAGACGTAGTTGCATTTCCGTTAAGACCAGCTGTAGAAGCTACGTTGAAGATATCTCCTTCATTCTGATCTATTAAGTGAGGTAGTACTTCTCTAGTCACATTATACACTCCCATCACGTTAGTAAGTAAGATCTCTTCCCAACGCTCAGCAGACATATCTGTGAATTTTCCGAATTCTGATATACCAGCATTGTTCACTAATATATCTACTCCTCCTAATGTTTCTATTAATTTAGCTATTTCAGCTTTTACTTTTGCTTTATCAGTCACATCGAATACGGCATAAGTAGCTTTCACTCCTAATGCTTCTAACTCTGTAACAGTAGCTTGTAATGTTTTCTCGTTTCTACCAGTAATAGCAACGTTTATCCCTTCTTGAGCGAAAGCAATAGCAGTAGCTTTACCTAATCCTCTTCCACCTCCGGTGATAATTGCGTTTTTACCTTTCAATTTCATGTTTTTAATGCTTTTGTGTAAATATATGTAAATTAATGAGAAATTAGTGTTTTGTAAACGTTAAACTTACTTGGTTTTTATAAATTTTTCGATAGAATTCCACAAGTTATAACGTTTTATTAGTGCCTGTTTAGAGATTGCGATGACATCTTGCCATTTCTGTTGATCATCTCCACATAGCTCAGAGATCATCTTCATCGCCATCGGACCATGCTCATCTCCATCTAGTTCGATATGACGTTCGAAGTAATACACTAGCTTTGTCAAGTCTGTCTCAGGGAAGTTTTGTTGAAAACCTTTTAAGATTTCGGTAAACATATCTGGTATCAAATCTTCGCGACCAAATGTGAAGGCTGCTGCGATCTCATGTGCTTTACCTCCTTCGATAGTCTTGAATGTAAAGTTTAAAAACTCTTTTACCCCTTCATCTAAGTCTGTCTGTGCTATCGCTTCGAAGATAGGTGTACCAGACTTAAGAGTGCGGATAAGTGCTTCGATAGCAGTAGTATCTGCTTTAGCCGTTATCATCGCATCTAAGTACATCTCGAAGTGGCTCAGACGCTGTCCATCATAGGCTAGGTCTGACTCTTCTGCTAGTACAATCTCGTTGATCAAATAGCGTGTCTGTGGAAACTCTGAGGCAAACCAAGGAGTCGTAGTACAAGTCAATTGTTGTTGTAACGCTTTAAGCAATGACATAAAATCCCATACCGCATATACATGCCCTTCCATAAATGTACATAAGTGAGGGATAGTCTTTATTTTATTATAAAGAGGGTGTTGAAGTAACGCATTTCTTTCTTCAGCTATCTGTGCATTGATTTCTTGAATAGTCATATCTTCTAAAATTTAGTACAAAAGTAAAAAAGCTTCACCGAAAGGCGAAGCTCTTTGTATAAAGTTTATCTATAAAGATATTTATTACTTAAATGCAGGGAATCCTGTCACATCCATACCTGTTATTAACAAGTGGATATCATGTGTCCCCTCATAGGTCACTACAGATTCTAAGTTCATCATGTGGCGCATGATAGAGTATTCTCCTGTGATACCCATACCTCCCAACATCTGACGCGCATCACGTGCGATGTCTAATGCCATAGCCACATTGTTTCGTTTAGCCATAGAGATCTGTGCAGAAGTAGCTCTTCCTTCGTCTCTCAGTACGCCTAATCTCCAAGTTAACAACTGTGCTTTAGTGATCTCTGTGATCATCTCTGCTAATTTCTTTTGTTGTAACTGAGTCGCACCGATAGGTTTGTCGAACTGTATGCGCTCTTTCGAGTAGCGAAGTGCTGTGTCATAGCAGTCCATAGCAGCTCCGATAGCTCCCCATGCGATACCATATCTAGCAGAATCTAGACAGCCTAGAGGCGCTCCTAATCCTGATTTGTTTGGCAATAAGTTAGCTTTAGGTACTTTGACATTATCGAATATTAACTCCCCTGTAGCCGAAGCTCTCAGTGACCACTTATTATGTGTCTCTGGAGTAGTGAAGCCTTCCATACCACGCTCTACGATCAGCCCGTGTATACGCCCTTCTTCATTCTTAGCCCATACTACAGCGATGTCTGCGAATGGAGCATTAGAGATCCACATTTTAGCCCCATTTAGCAGGTAGTGGTCTCCCATATCTTTAAAGTTAGTCAGCATCCCACCTGGGTTAGAACCGTGATCTGGCTCTGTTAATCCAAAGCATCCGATATACTCTCCCGTCGCTAACTTAGGTAGGTACTTCATGCGTTGCTCCTCATTACCATACTTCCAGATAGGGTACATCACTAGTGAAGACTGTACTGATGAGGTAGAACGAATACCAGAATCTCCTCTCTCGATCTCCTGCATGATTAGTCCATACGAAATTTGGTCTAATCCTGCTCCTCCATATTCTGTAGGGATATAAGGACCGAATCCACCTATCTCGGCTAACCCTGGTATTAATTGTTTTGGAAATTCTGCACGTTGAGCGAAGTCTTCTATAATAGGAGAAACTTCTTTCTTCACCCATGCTCTCGCTGTATCTCTAATTAACTTGTGTTCATTACTTAACAAGTCGTCTAATAAGTAATAATCAGGTGCCTGAAATAAATCTGGTCTCATATATCAATATCGTTTTTTGTGGTTGTATAACAAAAATAGACATTATTTCGAATTGACCAATTTTTACCTCTAAAAGAGAATATAAAAATTCAAATACACGTCGTTTTTATACAAATAATGCTTTATTTCTATCTTAATCTATAGTAGATGGTTCGGGTACAACCTGAATACAGTTCGGTAAACTACCTCTTATCCCAAGTAAATACTGGGTGTTACCGAATAGCTTCCGAATAAAAATAAATGGAATAAGCTTAAAGTTTTGAATCACAGATGTCTATGTGCAATAAGAAAGTGCATATCTGTGCAAAAAGAGCTAATGAGGTCATTATCTCCATAAGGGGGCAGGGATATTTGAAATCATAAAGAGGGAGAAGGTTATTCTTTGAATAATATTGTTCTGTATAAGTTGAATTACCTATCTTGTAGAGATTAAATAGTAAGCTATGATGAATAAAGTAATGATATTAATCGCATTATTCTTCTCTATAGGAATAATGGCTCAAGATAAACTACACGTAACAGGTAAGATTACGGGGATAGATAATAAGACTAAACTTAGTATCTCAGGAGGAGAGAAAGAAAAAGAGTTCTATCTAAAGGATGGTGTGATAGATGTAGAGGTTGATCTAAAAGAAGCACCTGCTTCTGTATCTATAACTGTGTATTATGACAATGATATCAAGTACACTTATTTTTTTTTAGGTAACGAATCTGTGACTATCGATGCTTCTATTGATGATTTTCCTAATGAGGTAGTTGCTAAAAACTCGAAGTATGATGGATTAAGATATGAGAATTATGTATTGACTAAAGATCTTGAGAAGAAGCGCAATGATATTAACAAGGTCATAGAAAAAGAGATAAAGGAAGGGGCTAAGCCTGATAGCATATTTATAAAATATAAAGCGGAACTAGAAACTATTAGAAAAGAGGTGGCTGTGCGCCAGTACGAGTTTCTGAAAAAGCACATTAATACTGATTATGGTAGACATTTAATTAGGTTTTATGTAGATCAATTTACTGAAGAACAGTTTAAGACTTTGTATAGCTTAGTGGATCCTATAAATATGGATAGAAGTGAGATTAGGTTTTTAAAGGCTTTATGTGATTCTAAACAGTTAGAAGTAGGAGATATATATTATGACTTTACCGCATTAGATTTGAAAAATAAGGAAGTTAGGTTCAGTGACTATTATAATGGTAAGTATGTC
The DNA here is from genome assembly GCF_001485415.1 of Myroides odoratimimus. GTDB lineage: Bacteria > Bacteroidota > Bacteroidia > Flavobacteriales > Flavobacteriaceae > Flavobacterium > Flavobacterium odoratimimum. The sequence continues at coordinate 341,947 of NZ_BCMQ01000001.1, read as the reverse complement.
CTATTAGATTTCTCTAATGTTCACTGTTGGTTTTGTGGCAAGGCAGCTCCCAAGACCGCTTTGATAGCAGAAGAGTTAAAGGATAAAGTAATGTATGTGACTTATCACACAGGTGATAATCTGAAAGAAGCTGAAGAGTATTATGAGTTAAAAGGAAAGAAAGGAAACATAATTTGGAATAAAGAAGGTTATCTCCATCCTGCTATGGCTATGTACCGAAATATGATGACACCTACTTATCTTTTGTTTAACCCAGAAGGGAAGTTGGTAAAAGAAGTTAATGGGGCTAATACAGACCTAAAGACAATTATATTAGAAGAGATAGAGAAGTAAGATTAATCTTATTGTGTAGAATTTGTGATTATTGACATCTTAAGACAGTAATAATAAAAAAGAGACAGTAGTATCTATCTGTATTTACCAACCTAATTATTTAAACAATGACTAATAAACTAATGATGTTAATCGCATTATTCTTTTCTATAGGAATAATGGCGCAAGACAAACTACACATAACAGGTAAGATTACAGGAATACCTAATGAAGCTAAGCTTACATTAGAAAATAATTTTAAGAAGGTTGTCTTTCAATTAAAAGATGGAGTACTAGATGTAGAAATGGAGTTGACAGTTGTACCTACATTAGTCTTTATGATGGTAGAACACGAAGGTAAACAGAAGTATACTACTTTTTTTGTAGGTAATGAAGCTATTGTACTTAACGGCTCTATAGAGGATTTTCCTAATAATATAAAAGCAGAGAATTCTAAATATGATGAGCTAAGATATCAAGAGCATTTATTGACAAAAGAGTTAAATGATAAGATAGAGATCCTAAGTGCTGAAGCTCGTACTATGATAGAAGAGGGAGCTATCCGTGACAGCGTGTATAAAATGTATATGAATAATGTAGAACCTCTAGGAAAGATAACGAAAATCATAAGGGAGATAGAGCAGAAGTCGGCTGACTTTATAAAGGATAATATCAATACAGATTATGGGCGTTATTCATTGAGGTATTGTTTGAGTCAGTTTACTCCTGAAGAGATTAGAGAGATAGCACCTTTAATAGATCCGAAGTATAAGAATACTGAAGAAGTTCGATTTGTCTACTCTATAGCAGATAGTAATACACTAGAAGAAGGAGATAAGTATTATGATTTTATAGCTAAAGATATCAATCAAAAGCAAGTGAGATTTAGCGATTACTTTAAGGGTAAATACGTGTTGTTAGACTTTTCTACATTGCATTGTGGATATTGTCAAGAGGCAGCTCCTAAAACAGCTCAAATAGCAGAAGAGTTAAAAGATCAGTTAACATACGTTACCTATTATGTAGACCATGATATAGAAGGCCTTCATGATTATTACAAATTAAAGAAGGATAGAGGGAACTTAATTTGGAATAATGGAGGACGTTTAGAGCCTAATCTCGGTATGTATAGACAGAATGGGACACCACATTATATGCTCTTTGACACTAAAGGAAAGTTAGTAAAAGATTTCTTAGGAATGCAAGGAGAGGATTTTGAAGAGCAGTTGAGAGCGTTGATGAAATAAGAGCGTATCTATATTTATTTGAATGTTGATATTTAGTTGTATTTTAATTAGTTATATTGCTGTTACTTAGCTCTAATTAATTTGTGAATTATGAAATATAAGATATTCTATATGCTTTTAATGCTGTGTTCTATAGGAGTATTAGGACAGGAGAAGCTACATATAACAGGAAAACTGGAAGGAATAAGCAATGAGGTAAAGATGAAGTTATCTAGTGGTGGACAAGAACAAGAGTTTAGTCTAATGAATGGTAAGGTAGATGTATCTATGGTACTAGAAGATGTTCCTAATTATGTGAGATTAGATGCTTATGTAGGAAAAGAGACAAAGAGTACCTTCTTCTTTTTAGGAAATGAGTCTGTAACTATTCATGGCTCTATAAATGATTTTTCGGGTAATCTTAGAGCGATAAATTCTGTGAATGACAGTCTGAGATATGAAAATATGTTAGTTAATAAGCAGTTAGTAGAAGAACGAAGTGTTTATATCAAAGAGTATTATCGTCTTCTAGAAGAAGGGAAAGATAAGGATAGTGTAGCGAAGGTGTATCTAAGTGATGAAGAACCTCTAGGTAAGATTAAGAAGTTGTCAAATCTTATTAACAAACAAAATAATGCTTTTATAAAAAAGAATATTAATACAGCTTATGCTCGATACCTACTACAATACCAGGCTAGAGATTATTCATCTGATTATTTAAACGAGCTATATGCTCTTATAGACCCTAAGTATTATGATACTAAAGAAGTACAGATGCTTAAGATATTTATAGATCATAAGCCTCTGGAAGTTGGGGCTAAGTATTATGATTTTTATGCTGAAGATATGCAAACTAAGCAAGTAAAGCTTAGTGATTACTTTAAGGGGAAGTATGTATTGTTAGATTTTTCGACTTACCACTGTGGTTATTGTGAAAAGGCAGCTCCTAAGACAGCTCAGATAGCTGATAACTTGAAGGATAAGCTTGTACATATCACATATTACGCAGGACATGATCAGAAAGATAAGTTTAAATATTACTCAGAATTTAAAGGTAATAAGGGTATTTTATTAAGTAATAAAGAGGGGAGACTAAGTCCTGTTCTAGCAATGTATAGAAATAATAGTACACCTGATTATTGGTTGTTTAATTTGGATGGAAAACTAGTGATGAGATTTGAAGGAATGCAAGGAGAGGATTTTGAAGAGCAGTTAAGAGCGTTGATGAAATAGGAGTAAACGAAGGTGTATACGTTAGTCTAGGACAAAAGTCTTTTACCATCAAGAAGATTACGTATATTTTCGCTGTGAATAAAACAACACAACAAAATGAGAACTAAGATTGATACCACTCAATGGGAGAGAGGGGAGCAATATGCTTTTTTTAAACAGTTTACAGAACCTTTTTTTGGTATTACAGTACAAGTAGATTGTACTACGGTGTATAATAGAGCTAAAGCGAATGAGGATTCTTTCTTCCTTACTTATCTATATGATGCACTTAGAGCAGCTAATGAGGTAGAGGCGTTTAGATATAGAATAGTGGATAACGAGGTATATCTGTATGATGAGGTGCACGCATCACCTACCATCAATAGACCTAATGGAACTTTTGGGTTTGCCTATATGAATTATTATGCTGATAAACAGACTTTCTTCGCAGAGGCAAAAAGTGAAATAGAGAGTGTACAGCAGTCAACTTCATTATTACCTGCGTCGAATAGTGAGAATGTATTACATATCTCAGCTTTGCCATGGCTAGACTTTACGAGTATGAGTCATGCACGTAATTTTGACTTCCCAGATAGTTGTCCTAAGATTTCTTTTGGGAAAGTAATGGAGGAGAATGGTCGTAAGCGCATGGCAGTATCTATACATGGACACCATGCACTGATGGATGGATATCACGTTAGTCAATTCGTAGAACGCTTTCAAGAATTATTAAACGAGCAATAGGATGAGTACAACTGCTGTTCCGTTAGGAATAAAAAGAATAGCAACACTGTGTGTGTTGAGAAATGGGAATAACTTTATGCTTCTAAAGCGTTTAAAAGAACCCAATAAAGATACGTATACTCCTGTGGGAGGTAAGATAGAACCTTTCGAAACTCCTGAAGAGGGGGTGATCCGTGAGACATTTGAAGAGACAGGGATAAGAGTAGATAAGGTGAAGTTCTGCGGAATACTGACAGAGACTTCTCCTGTGAAGTATAATTGGCTAAGCTATGTGTACGTAGCAGATATCGATGCTGTCACTCCTCCTGAGTGTAACGAGGGAACTTTAGAGTGGATAGCGTATGAGGACTTGCTAAATGTACCTACTCCGAAGACAGATTGGTTTATTTATAAATACATCTTAGAGAATAAGCCTTTTGTGTTTCATGCATTATACGATGGAGAGTTGAATCTGTTAGAGATGAAGGAGGAGATTTCTAATGAGGAATTAGGAATTTAGAATTAGGTATGGTTTACGGTTCATAGTTTATGGTTTTTACCTGCGACATTAGGTATAAGTAGGATTTTACTGTAGAGACGCAAGATTTTGCGTGTCACATAAAGCAGGTAGATACACAATTAATATAAAAAGCCCTACTATAATGGTAGGGCTTTTGCTTTATATTAGTTTATTTTATTCTGTTTTCTGCGTTTTCTGATACGTCTGATGATAAAGATTAATCCAATTGAGATTAGGATAAATGGCCAGATATAGAATAGCCCTATTACGAATGATAATAGATTACTCCATCCAGAACCAAAGGCAGATGATATTTCGTGTCCAAAGCCTGTTGTTGATTCTCCTTTTTCATAGAAAGTTACCGTAAGAGTACTTAGCGATATTCTACTCTTTAGGTACTTTAGTCGTCCTTCGAATGACTCAATATCCGCACGTAGAGCCCCTAGTTCTCTTTCTATTCTTAGAATATCATCTATCGTGTTAGCGCGTTTAAGTAATTCTTTATAGCGTTCTTCTATTTCTTTTTTCGTCTTGATTCTCGCTTCTATATCGATGAACTCTTCGGTTACATCTAAGGCATTGATATTTTTGCTGTCTACTTTAGTGGCAGTCTGTGTAACTCCTTCTAACAAGGTTTCGAAGTTCTTTGCTGGTACGCGAATCACAATGGTATGTTCAGTGCGATTGCCATAGACATTTGATGTGTCTTGTGATAGATATCCGTTGAGTTTTTTACTACTTGCTACGATATTAGCTCGAGTTTCTTGTGCATTAGAAGTTTCGAAACGTATATTCCCTTCTTTGACTATCATACGCTCAGGTACAGTGATATCTTGAGTAGAATCTGTGGATTGTGGTGCTTCGGCAGTAGTTTCTGCAGCCGCATCTGTTGTGCTGATATCTTCTAAAGCAACAGCAGAGATTTCTCCGTATTCTGCTGATTTAGAGCAAGAGGCTAATGCTATGAATAACATTAGGGTTAATAGTTTGAGTGTCTTTTTCATAGTTATTGTTTTACATTAACAAATGTAATAGATGGTTTAATATATAACCTATTAGAGGTTAAAAATATTGTTTTAAATCACTGATTATAGGGAGGAGTTTAATTGGGAATGGACAATTAAGAATGTTTTATATTGTCCTATTAGCTACAGTGTCCCACTTTCTGCTACTAAAAGTGATTAAATGATATCATTCATAGTCAGAATAGTCAGTATTAAAAAGAGCATTTGATAAGAGAAGTACTTTTGGAGGGTGATTGATAGTGTATCAGTTACCTTTTAAGTTCACTTAGAGGATGTTCTTTGAAATATTGTTTACGGTTCAATGTATTGTGGTTATTGTTTTTGACACGCAAGATATGCGTCTCTACTTTATGTGTGTTGTGGAGCTGTATGTGTAATGTTTATTGTGTAGTATTGGTGGTAGATGTTTATTGTGGTTACTGTGTTTGACACGCAAGATATGCGTCTCTACTTTATGTATGTTGTGGAGCTGTATGTGTAAGTTTTATTGTTCAGCATTGGTGGTAGATGTTTGTTGTGGTTACTGTGTTTGACACGCAAGATATGCGTCTTTACTTTATGTATGTTGTGGAGCTGTATGTGTGAGTTTTATTGTGTTGCATTGGTGGTAGATGTTTGTGGTGGAGTTATGATTTGTATAAAACATAAAACCTCTTGCTTTAAGACAAGAGGTTTATCACAACCAAAAAATTATAAATAACGAGCTTATTAGTTTGCGGTCTACAAGTGGTCAACCGCTCCCTGTTCTCTAAACTGTTGCAAGCTTAATGATGTTCTTGATATTGTCAGATTTACCCATTGAGTAGTAATGTACTATAGGGGTTCCTGCTTCTATCAATTCTCTTGACTGCTGGGCACACCATTCGATACCGATTTCGCGGATGGCAGCATTGTCTTTTGCTTTGAGTACCTCAGCAACCAAATCATCTGGTAAGTCAACTTTAAAACGTTGAGGTAATAGATTGAGTTGGCTTAAGGTAGCTAAAGGCTTTAGTCCTGGGATAATCGGCACATCAATACCAATTGATCTACATTTATCTACAAAGGCAAAGAACTTACTGTTGTCAAAAAACATCTGTGTAACAATGTATTCTGCTCCATTGTCTATCTTCTGCTTTAGGTATTTAAGATCTGTGTCAAAGTTAGGTGCTTCCATGTGTTTCTCAGGGTAACCTGCTACTCCAACACAGAAGTCAGTCTTACTGGTATTCTCAAGTTCTGGGTCTAAATAGATACCTTGGTTAAGCTCACTTATTTGGGTAACTAGGTCAGAGGCATACTTATTTCCTTTGGGTTCAGGCTTAAAGTAAGTTTCGTTCTTTACAGCATCACCTCTAAGGGCTACAACATTATCAATACCTAAGAAATCAAGGTCTATGAGGAAGTTTTCGGTGTCTTCTTTGGTGAATCCTCCACATAAGATGTGCGGTATGGCGTCCAACTTGAATCTATTTTGGATAGCCGAACAAATGCCGACAGTTCCTGGTCTTTTTCTAACTGTTCTTTTTTCCCACAGTCCGTTGCCTGCTTCTTTGTACTCATATTCTTCTCGATGATACGTTACGTCTATGAAAGGAGGATCAAACTCCATTAGCGGTTCGATAGAGTCAAATATTCCTTGAATATTTTGCCCTTTTAAGGGAGGTAATATCTCAAAAGAGAATTGTGTTTTACCGTTTGCTTTTTGGATATGTTCTGTTACTTTCATGATTCGTTCGTCGTTAATTTATTATTTTGTGCTAAGTTGGGAGATAACCAACGTTCAGCTTCTTCTATTGATATATTTCTTCTATTGGCATAATCTTCTAATTGATCTTGTTCTATCTTACCTAACCCAAAGTATCTACTCTGTGGGTGGGCGAAGTAGTAACCAGATACTGCAGCAGCAGGGAACATCGCATAACTTTCTGTTAGACTAACACCTATTCGTTCTTCGACTTGTAGGAGTTTCCATATTGTACCTTTTTCTAAATGATCAGGACAAGCAGGATATCCTGGTGCTGGTCTGATACCTTGATATGCTTCTTTTATCAGTTCTTCATTACTAAGGTGTTCTTCAGAAGCATATCCCCATATTTCTTTGCGAACACTGTGGTGCAGATATTCTGCAAAGGCTTCTACTAAACGATCTGCTAATGCCTTCACCATAATAGCGTTATAGTCATCAAGGTCATCTTCGTATTCTTTTGCTATTTCATCTACTCCAAAACCTGTTGAGACAGCGAATAAACCAATGTAGTCTTCTAATCCACTTTCTTTTGGAGCAACAAAGTCCGCTAAGGCAATATTCGGAGCCTTGATATTCTTTAATGATTGTTGACGCAGTGTTAATAACTTATCTAATGTTTCTCCTTGTTCATTATACACTTCGATATCATCATCATTAACTTGATTTGCAGGGAAAATGCCTAAGACACCTCGTGCTTCGAACCAACGTTCATTAATAATCTTGTCTAACATAATCAAGGCATCGTCATATACTTGTGTAGCTGTCTGTCCGACTACCTCATCTGTTAATATCTGAGGGAACTTACCATACAACTGCCAAGAACGGAAGAACGGTGCCCAATCTATAAATGGCAATAACTCGTCTAACTCTACTGTTACGGTTTTCGTACCGATAAAGTTGGGTTTGACAATGTCTTTAGCATCCCATTCTATCTTGACTTTGTTAGCTCTTGCTTGTTCTATTGTGATATAGCTTTTGTCTCTTGCTCTACCTAAGTAATCGCGTCTTAGCTGATCATATTCTTCTCTGATGTTATCTTTAAATGTTGCTTCAATTTCTTTTTGTAATAACTGATTAGCAATGGTAACTGAACGTGAGGCATCGTGTACATGTACAACACAATTCTTGTACTCTGGTGCTATCTTCACAGCTGTATGAACACGTGAAGTAGTTGCTCCACCAATCATGATTGGAATATTGCTATTGACCTTGTCTAATTCTTTAGCTAAGTGTACCATCTCGTCTAAAGAAGGAGTGATTAATCCACTTAGTCCGATGATATCCACTTGTTCTTTAATAGCTGTTTCAATAATCTTCTCAGGCGGAACCATTACCCCAAGGTCTATAATCTCATAGTTGTTACAAGCCAATACCACAGCTACGATATTCTTACCGATGTCGTGTACATCCCCTCTCACGGTAGCCATAAGTATCTTACCAGCATTACCTACAGAGGCTTCTGCATTCTGTTTTTTATTTTCTTCAATAAAAGGAAGTAGATAGGCTACAGCTTTCTTCATCACACGTGCAGATTTCACTACTTGTGGTAAGAACATCTTACCTGCTCCGAATAGGTCTCCGACTACATTCATTCCATTCATTAGGTATTGTTCAATGACTTGGATAGGTTGAGGTACGCTTAGACGAGCTTCTTCTGTATCTTCTATGACGTAAGTTTCTATTCCTTTTACTAATGCATGTGTTAGTCGGTCTTGGATACTACCTGAACGCCATTCTTCTACTTTGATTTCGGTTGATTGAATAGCACTTTCATTTTTAATACTTTCGGCAAAGTCAAGTAGGCGTTCAGTCGCATCATCACGTCTATTTAGCAACACGTCTTCTACGTGTTCCATTAGATCCTTGTCTACCTCATCGTACACTTCTAACATCTCAGGATTCACTATACCCATATTCATACCGTGCTGTATCGCATGGTATAAGAAGGCTGCATGCATCGCTTCACGTACTTTATTATTCCCTCTAAACGAGAAAGAAACATTACTTACACCACCACTTACATTGGCGTAAGGAAGGTTCTCTCTAATCCATTTGGTGGCATTAAAGAAGTCCAAAGCATTGTTGTTATGCTCTTCCATTCCTGTCGCAACAGGAAATATGTTAGGGTCAAAGATGATGTCCTGAGGAGCGAAGTTTACTTGGTTGACTAATATATCATAAGAACGTTGACAGATCTCTATACGTCTTTCTAAAGAGTCTGCCTGTCCTTTTTCGTCGAATGCCATTACTACAGAAGCAGCTCCATAGCGTTTAATTAATTTAGCGTGTTCGATAAATAACTCTTCTCCCTCTTTTAGGCTGATAGAGTTCACAATCGCTTTACCTTGTACTACGCGTAGTCCTGCTTCGATAATTTCCCATTTAGAGCTATCAATCATAATAGGAACTTTCGCAATATCTGGTTCAGAGGCTATAAGATTAAGGAAGTTAGTCATACAGTGTACACCGTCTAACAGTCCTTCATCCATATTAATGTCTATAACCTGAGCACCACCCTCTACTTGTTCTCTTGCAACAGCTAAGGCTTCGTCAAATTTCTCTTCTTTAATCAGACGTAGGAACTTACGAGAACCTGTAACATTGGTACGTTCTCCTATGTTGATAAAGTTAGCCTCGGCAGTTACATATAGTGGTTCTAATCCAGATAATGCAAGTACAGGCTTTAGGTTGTATTGCTTTGGTTGTCTATCTTTACTGTGTTCTGCTACTGCCTGAGCAATTAACTTAATATGCTCTGGTGTAGTACCACAACAACCTCCAATAATCTGTACCAAGTTTTGACTCAAGAAGCTATCGATTAGTTCTTTCATCTCTGTTGGTGTTTGGTCATATTCTCCAAAGGCATTTGGTAAACCAGCATTCGGGTGAGCAGAGATATTCACTGCTGCGTGTTGACTCAGTTGTTTTACATACGGCTCTAATTGTTCTGCTCCTAAAGCACAGTTAAATCCTATACTCAACAAAGGGATATGTGCTATAGAAATCAGAAAAGCCTCAACAGTCTGCCCTGACAAGGTACGCCCCGAAGCATCAGTTATCGTACCTGAAATCATAATCGGAATATCGATACCTCGTTCTGCTTGTATCTCGTCTATAGCGAATAAAGCTGCTTTAGCATTAAGGGTGTCGAATATAGTCTCGACTAATAGTAAGTCACATCCACCGTCTAATAATGCTTCTGCTTGCTGTTTATACGCTATACGTAGTTCTTCAAAAGTAATGGCACGATATCCTGGATTATTTACATCAGGAGATAAACTCGCTGTCTTATTCGTCGGACCAATAGCTCCTGCTACATAACGAGGTTTATTAGGGTCTAAGGCCTCTACTTCGTCTGCTACTTCTCGCGCTATCTTAGCCGATTGGTAGTTTAGTTCGTATACTATATCTTCAAGGTGATAATCTGCCATAGCAATGGTAGTACCCGAGAAGGTATTCGTAGATAAAATATCAGCTCCTGCCAAAAGATATTGTCTGTGTACTTCTTTTACAGCGTCAGGTTGAGTGATAGACAACAAGTCATTATTTCCTTTTAAAGGATGAGCAAAATCAGCAAAGCGCTCTCCTCTAAAGTCTTCTTCTGAGAATCGGTAAGCCTGAAGCATTGTACCCATTGCTCCATCGAGTACTAATGTTCTTTGTTTTAATAGGCTTCTGATATCAGTATGTATAAGTGTTGTTGACATAATTTTCTCTTTTAATCAATGTTTTTTGAAGTGTCTTGAACTTGTTTTACTGTGCAGCAGTTAAAGCTTGTTCTAAGTCACGGATAATATCTTTTGTATTCTCTAAACCGACAGATAGACGTATCAGGTTGTCTGTAATACCTGTGGCTATTTTTTCTTCTGCAGGAACCTTACTATGTGTGGTAGAAGCAGGGTGGGTAACGATAGTTCTACTATCTCCTAGATTAGCAGTGCGACTACATAACTGTAAAGCATCTAAGAATGTTCTACCAGCATCCAGTCCTCCTTTAATCCCAAAGGCAATGATGTTGCCCCCTTGTTTCATTTGTTTTTTAGCAATTTCGTATTGTGGATGACTTGGCAAGAAAGGGTATTTGATAAACTCCACTGCTGGATGTTTTTCTAAATACTCGGCTATGGTCAAGGCATTCTCACAATGTCTATCTACTCGTATGGCTAATGTCTCTAAGCTCTTAGATAATACCCAAGCATTAAATGGTGAGATACTAGCGCCTATGGTACGGGCAAACAGATATATCTTATGGATGTATTCTTTATATCCTACGGTGACTCCTCCACAGGCTCTACCTTGCCCGTCAATTAACTTCGTAGCTGAGTGTACTACGATATGAGCTCCTAAGGTAATAGGGTTCTGTAGGTAGGGTGTAGCGAAGGTATTGTCAACGATAAAAATAAGGTTGTGTTTCTTTGCTATTTCTCCTAAGTAGGCTAAATCTAATACGTCCACTCCTGGGTTAGTAGGACTTTCTGCAAATAGTATCTTAGTGTTAGGTTTGATTAAACGCTCTACATCATATACTTGATTAAGGTCAAAGTAACTCGTCTCAACTCCCCACTCTGGAAAGGTATTACTGAATAACCCTCTAGTAGAACCAAAAATATTAGAACAAGAAACAATGTGATCACCTGTTTTTAATAATGGGAACAAGCTACAGTACACAGCCGCCATACCTGTAGCAAAGGCAAAACCTGCTTCTGCTTTTTCGAATATACGTATCTTCTCAACCAGCTCTGTTTGGTTAGGGTTAGTAAAGCGAGAGTAAGAGTATTGTTGTATTTCTTCTGCGAATACGGCACGCATATTCTCTGCATCGTCAAAGACAAAGCTAGAGGTTAGGTATAGTGGTGTAGAGTGCTCATTGTATTGGGAGCGCTCTGTCTGTGTTCTTATGGCTTGTGTCTCAAAACAACAGCCTTCTTCATTGTTTCTTGTATTCATCTTTATTTAGTTTACGGTTAACGGTTCACAGTGGACAGTTAACGGTGTTAGTCTTTAGTTTTTGGGTAATAGTTATATATCAAATACAAATCAAAAGTAGTCGCTTGTATAAAGTCTTTTTACATACTTGACTATTATGATCTAATATGATTATTATAGTATTAAATGGTAGCATAAAGTGGGACACTATAGCGGTTCACAGTTTTTGGTTTACAGTTCACAGTCCGTCTGTTAATTCTCCACTGCTTACAGATTTAGTAAACTTGATGAAACTTGGGTGACACGAATAATAATCCGTCTCTACATTGATATACTATGTGTACACAATGCCGAAGGCAAAAAACAGTAAACTGTGCACCCAATCCGTGATAACGACTCTGTTTACAGATTTAATAAACTTGATGAACCTTGGGTGACACGGATGGTAATCCGTCTCTACATTGATATACTATGTATACACAATGCCGAAGGCAAAGAACTGTTTACTGTCAACTGTTCATCGTTAACCAATTTATTTATCAGCTAATCTTAAGATATCTCCAAACACTCCGCGTGCTGTAACAGATGCTCCAGCTCCAGCTCCTTGGATAATGATAGGGTTGTCTCCGTAGCTCTCTGTGTATATCTCGAATATACTGTCTGAACCTTTTAACTGTCCTAATGCTGAGCTAGTAGGTACTTCGATTAGCTTCGTTTCTAATACTCCTTTGTCTTCTTGTAAGTCACCTGATAGTTCTCCAACATAGCGAAGTACTGTATCTGGTGCTAAGCCTTGTTTTATCTTATCGAAATAAGGGTTTAGCTTCTCTAAACTGTTTAAGAACGTTGGTGTATCCACAGCTTGTAAGTCTGTTGGAATTAAGTTTTGGATATTAATCTCTTCGAACTCATTCTGTAGGTCTAACTCACGAGCTAGTATTAATAACTTACGTCCAACATCATTACCTGATAAGTCTTCACGAGGATCTGGCTCTGTATATCCTTTCTCTATCGCTTCTTTCAGCACTTCACTGAATGGTCTGTCTTGGATAGAGTAGTTGTTGAAGATGTAGCTTAGACTTCCTGAGAACACTCCTTTTATCTTTGTGATATTTTCTCCTGATAAGTGAAGTAGTTTAATCGTATCAATCAATGGTAAACCTGCACCTACGTTTGTTTCGTATAGATATTCTTTGTGGTTTGCCTTTAATGTTTGACGAAGCTCTTTGTAGAAGCTATAAGAGATGGTGTTTGCTATCTTATTCGATGAGATAAGGTCAAAACCATTCTCTACTAATGGAATATAATTCTTGATAAACTCACCTGAAGCTGTATTATCTATCGCTATTAAGTTCTCTAAGTGATTAGCATTCGCATAGTCGATTACTTCTTGAATAGTATAAGCAACACTTTTTTCTTTTAGATCTTCTCTCCAGTTACAGTTAATACCTCCATCGTTTAGCAATACTTTTTTAGAGTTACCAATGGCGAAGATGTTAAGAGCTATATTCTTTTTGCCTTCTATAGATTGAGCCGAGTGTAAGATCTGGTCTATTAAAGTTCCTCCTACTAATCCGTGTCCGAATACAGCGATGTTTATCTTCTTCGCGATACCGAATATCTGTCCATGGATGACATTTAATGCTTTCTTCGCTTCTTCCTTACGGACAACTAAACTTACGTTCTTTCCTGTTACTGTATTGTTGAATAGAATAGGAACGATCTTATTCTTTACTAATGCAGCATAAGGCTTGTCAAATGTGCTTAGGTTCTGACCGATGATAGAGATCACTGCTATATCTCGAATGATAGAGATACTATTCACATCACGAGTATAGAAATCATTAGAGAATTCTCTATTTAGTGCTTCTGCTGCTTTATCAGCATCTTTCTCTTCTACGATAAAACCTAATCCACGTTCTGAAGAACCTTGAGAGATAACACCTACGCTAATTCCTTCATTCGCTAATGCTGTAAATACACGTGCATCAACTCCTACGATACCTAATAACCCGCGTCCTTCAAACTGTATTAAAGCAACATTAGACTGTACAGAAAGAGACTTGATTCCTTTAGCAGTAGTCTTGTTAGAGATTAATGTTCCTTTGTTATCTGGGTTTAATGTATTCAAGATACGCAGAGGAATATTGTTTTCTACTAGAGGTAATATCGTTTTAGCATGTAAGATAGAAGCTCCGAAGTTGGCTAACTCATTTGCTTCATCGAAGTGAAGTTCTTCTATCTTCTGAGCGTTCTTTACCCAATCTGGATTAGCAGTATAGATACCGTCTACGTGAGTATAGTTTTGCAATTCATCTGCTTGGATAAAATTAGCTAATAGAGCTGCTGAGTAGTTACTACCATTGCGACCTAGTGTAGTTGTTTCTCCTTTTTCAGTTGCACCGATAAACCCTGTTACTACTGCAATAGTCCCTTTGTCTAAGGTAGCAAAGTAAGCCTGAGTCTTCTTTTTCGATACTTCATCTAATGCTTGTGCACTACCGAAGTTGTTATCTGTGATAAAGAATTGACGGCTATCTACAGCAATGGCTTTTATCCCTTTGGCATTTAACTGAGCAGCTAATATCTTACTTGATATTAATTCTCCTTGTGCTAATACTTGGTCTTTAATTTTTAACCCGTAGTCTTCAATTAAAGAAACTCCTTCGTATAATTTGCTCAATACTTCTATTTCTGTATGTATATCTGCTTCATTGTGATATGCTCTGTTTTTGAATGCTTCAAAAGCAGTTGTATAATCTTGTTTAGTCTTTGCTAAGTCTAATATATTCTCTAAGGTATCTGTTGTATCTCCGATAGCAGAAACTACTATGGTAATAGGCCCTTCGTTTACCTTTTTCTTAATGATATTGATTACGTTGTCAAAAGCTTGCCCTGATGCAAGAGACTTTCCTCCAAACTTTACTATTTTCATGATGTGCTGATTTTAGAATAATGGTTTTAATAAATTGTTTAATTGTTCGTATTCAATTAAGAAGGCATCGTGGCCGTGTATTGATTGAATCTCTTGGTATGTAATGTGTTTGCAACAGTCCTTTAATAAAGCGACTGTCTGTTCTTGTTCTTTGTTTGTGAACATATAATCTGTATCTACTGCTATACAGTGTATTTGTGCACTTGTTAGTTGAGCAAAAGCCTTTAGACTGTTTTGTGTCTGTTCTTGACCTATTGTTTTGAGCAGGTGATTCATTAGCTTGTAAGCTTGTAGTTTAAATCTACCTTCTAAAGTCTGTCCGTGATATTTAAGCCAACTTTCTATCGCATATTGGTTTTCACTTTCTTTATACCCATTGGCGAACTTCTGCTGGAGCGATGCAGGAGTGCGGTAGAGTAGCATAGCATGCATACGAGCGTCTTCTATCGGCTTTGATGAGTTGTTCAGTATGCTGTCTTGTACTAAGGCATTACCTATTAACCAATCTGATGCTTTACAACTTGTCGCGATAGGGATTAAATGATCTACTGCCGTAGGTCTTATAAAAGCTAACTCCCATGCGATACTTCCTCCTAAGCTTCCTCCGATGATCGCGTAAAGGTGACTTACGTGTAATCGGTCTAAGGCTTTCCAAAATACTTCAGCGATAACTTTAGTCGTTAGTGCTTTATAATCTTGGATGAGGTGTGCTTCTTGTTGGTTAAAACCATTGCCGGGGATATCAAAAGCGATAACTGTGTATTTGTTGAGATCGATTACTTTGTCATAACCCACTAAACTATTCCACCAGCCGTTGTCTCCAGCTACTTGACTATTTCCTGTCAAAGCATGGTTAACCAATACGATAGGAGCACTGTGTAAAGGTTGTCCCACCACCTGATAGGTGAAGTGAAAAGTATGTGTACTTCCGTTTGGTAGTGTGTGATTAGTGATTGTTATTTCTTGTAAGCGACTCATGGTATTCTATTGTTATTTATTGTGCTAATGCTTGTTTGATATCTTCTATTAAATCTTCTGTTTCTTCTAATCCTATAGATAGTCGTATTAGACTTTCTGTTATCCCAGCTTGTATTTTAGTCTCTTTAGGTACGGAGCCATGAGACATCTCAAAGGGATAATTGCTCAAGCTCTTTATACCTCCTAAACCTTCTGTTAGGGTAAAGAGCTTTAAATTCTGTATGACTTGTAAGGCAGCTTCTCTTGTATTCTCTTTTAGATCAAAGCTGATGACTCCCCCGAAATACTTTTGTTGCTTCTTAGCAAGTTCATGCCCTTCATGACTTTTTAATCCTGGATAATATATCTTGTCTATCTTCGGATGCGTGCTGAGGTATTCTGCAATCTGGACAGCATTCTCAGAGTAACCTTTATATCTCAACAAGAGTGTTTCAATACCCCTGATGGTTAAGAAGCTATCGAAGGGACTTAGTATAGCTCCTGTTGAGTTTTGGTGGAACTTAATGACCTTTCCGATTTCTTCTGTTTTGGTTATTACTAATCCTGCTACTACATCAGAATGCCCTGCTATATACTTTGTAGCACTGTGTACCACGATATCAGCTCCTAAGTCTAACGGCTTTTGCGCTATCGGGGTAGCGAAGGTGTTATCTACGCATACCCATACGTTATGTTGCTTAGCGATACTCGTGATAGCTTGTATATCTGATATACGCAGTGTAGGGTTAGTAGGACTTTCTATCCATATCAATTTTGTTTTGTCATTGATTGCTTTCTCTACATTAGCGGCTACTGTTGTATCTACATAATGAGTCTTGATCCCAAACTTTGCATACACCTCATTCAATAACCTATAGGTGCCACCGTATATATTAGCTACTGCGATTACTTCATCTCCTTGACTCAGTGTTTTAAATACAGCATCTATTGCGGCAAGTCCACTTCCAAAAGCAAAACCCTTTGCACCGTTCTCTAAAGAAGCAACTAATTCTTCAAGGGCTTGACGAGTAGGATTATTGGTACGTGTGTAGTCAAATCCTTTGTTTACTCCTGGTGCTTCTTGAGCGAATGTCGTAGTCTGATAGATCGGTACGGCGATGGCTCCTGTGTGTGGGTCTATCGGAATATGTTTTAGTATATCTGTTTGGGTACTCATCTTATAATGTTTTAAATACGTTAGCTAAATCAGCTTTTAAATCTTCAATGTTTTCTATTCCTACTGACAGTCTGATTAAGTCAGGTGCTACCCCAGTTGCTTTCTGTTCAGCCACACTTAATTGTTGATGTGTAGTAGAAGCAGGGTGGATGATTAAGGACTTAGTATCTCCGATATTGGCAAGTAGTGAGAATAGTTTTGTCTCGTTCGCTACTGTCTTCGCTGCTTCAAATCCTTTTTTCAATCCGAATGTTACCACTCCACTTTGTCCTTTAGGCAAGTACTCTTTTGCTAAGTCGTGGTAAGGGCTTGACTTCAGACCAGGATAGTTTACCCATGCTACAGCATCTTGTTTCTCTAACCACTCTGCTAATGCAAGAGCATTCTCACTGTGCTTTTGGATACGGATAGGCAATGTTTCTAATCCTTGGATGATTTGGAAAGCATTGAATGGGCTAAGTGCTGCACCTAAATCTCTTAATCCTTCTACTCTGATTTTGGCAATGAAAGCGGCATTACCTAACGCTTGGTGATATATTAGTCCGTGGTATCCTGGAGAAGGTTCTGTGAACTCTGGGAATCTACCACTTGACCAATCAAATGTCCCTGCATCGATAATCGCTCCACCTAGAGAAGTACCATTACCTGTGATATACTTAGTCAGCGAGTGTACTACGATATTAGCTCCATATTCGATCGGATTAAGTAGAGCAGGGGAAGCAACAGTGTTATCTACGATGAAAGGTATTTTAAACTCCTGTGCAATCTTAGCTACTGCTTTTAGGTTAATGATGTCTAACTTAGGATTACCTAAACTCTCTACGAATATTGCTTTTGTGTTCTCTTGAATATTTGTTCTGAAGTTCTCTACATCAGATGGATCTACGAAAGTGGTGTTGATACCGAATCTTGGAAGAGTAACATTAAATAAGTTATAAGTCCCTCCGTATAAGCTATTAGATGATACGATGTGGTCTCCTGCTTTTAATAATGTTAAGAACGTTGTAGAGATAGCAGATGCTCCTGATGCTGTTACTACTGCTCCGATACCTCCCTCAAGTGCAGCTAGGCGTTGTTCTAAGATATCGTTAGTAGGGTTGTTTAATCTTGTATAGATGTACGCTGGGATAGACAGGTTAAAAGCTCCTGCCGCATGATCAGCATTTTCGAATACATACGATGATGTCTGATAGATAGGCACAGCTCTTGTTCCTGCTGTAGATTGTACATTGTGTCCTGCGTGTAATGCTTGTGTTGAAAAATTTAGATTGCTCATGGTTATATTTTTTTAATGTTTTAGTTACTTTTTTTGTTTTCTCAATACTTAACCCTGCTGAGTAAAGGGCATAAAAAAAGTCCTTTCGGCATTGCCAAAAGGACTTCAAGTATTTTAATCTCTTTGTTTAGATTATAACTAACTCGTTGACTTTAGGCAATAGGGCGTCGTGAACATCATCATGTTCATCATCATCATTGCCATCATCATTGTGTTAGTATTGAAAATCATGGTATTTATATTTATCTAATTATATACTGTTTGGTTTGGTGTAAAAAAAAAGCCCTCGCTATTGCAAGGGCTTTATATATGTTATTTAGAATTTAAGTTTATGCAAATAACAAGCCCCGCGGATTTCTCCACATCATCATTGTCATCATCATTGTATAAACTGTATTCATTTTTTCTTCTTTGTTTTCGTTGGTACAAATATCATTAATTTATTTTGGAATAAACAAAATAAAAGTAACTTTTTTTATAATTTTAAATAAAAATCTCTCACAAGTGTCTCAAATGCTGGGGTGTACTGATGTCTCTCTACTTCGATAGTTAGCTCATCTAAGGGGATTTTCTCCACTAATTGACGTGAAAAAGCAATTAAGCTACGTTTAATTTCAGCTTGTTCGTTCCCTCGAACGCGAGTTACCTTGAATGGATAGATACCAAACTCGGCTGCTAATCGCATCAGTGTCTCTTCTTCTTTGGCTGGAATAATTACACTAAACACTCCTTTCTCAGACAAGAAATATTCTACCGCCTCAATTAATAAATCAAAAGGCATCGCATCCTGAAAACGAGCAGTATCTCTCTGCTTATCATTCGTGTGATAATCTTCACTATAGAAGGGAGGATTAGAGATAATTAGATCATATTCTTCTTCCATCTCATTAGCGAAGGTCTCTAAATCGGCATGGTAACAGAATAGTCTATCACCCCAAGGGCTGTTCTCAAAGTTCTCTACAGCTTGCTCATGTGCGTTTTCGTCTATTTCTACTCCATCTATCTGCTCTGCACCTGTGCGCTGCGCCATCATTAAGGCTAATAGTCCTGTGCCTGATCCTATGTCTAACACATTGTAAGGATTATTGTCTATCGGTGTCCATGCTCCTAATAGTACTCCATCCGTACCTACCTTCATCGCACATTTATCCTGCTGTATCGTAAACTGTTTAAATTGAAACATCTTGCTTAGTCTTTTTGCAAAAGTACAAAAAGGAGGTTTAGCGACCTAATGTATAGCTGTACAGAAGTGTAAGTGAGAATAAAAGACTTAAGTTAAAAATCACGTTCAATTGGGTTCTCACTATCACCTACTTTTCTATTGAAATATTCAGCAGTAACTTTGTCCAGAACAGTACCTTTTTCTTCTAATAGTTGAGCATACGTTTTACTAGCCGCTACTTTGCGTGCTTTATTCGTTTGGTCTTTAGAATATTTTGCATACTTATCATCAGCGACAATATCCCATGAAGTAGATACTTTCTGACTGTCAAGTAGTTCAAAAACAAAGTGATTCTCACTATCCCAAGCCTTCACTACGAAGCCAGGTAGATTAATGAATTTATAAGGGCCGCTCTGTACAGGTATATCTTGGGTGAATAGTACTGTCCATGCTCTACCACCATAAGTAGCAGTTGCTTCTTGTACCTTATAGTTATTCCAGTCTTTAACCTCTGGAAGTATAGTCCACTTTATACTATTCTTATCTTCTTCATAATAGCTAAGGTCTAACCCTATCTTATCATAGAACGAAGTAGTAGTTCCATCAGCATATACAGTCCATTTAAAGGTTCCTTGATTCCCCTTCTCAGGGTTGTCTGTTTTTTGAGAGGTTATAAAACTATAGTTCATCAGATCTGTAAATCTAGATTCTTTATCTTTTATATCAAGTATAGCATTACCATCACGGACAAGCTTCTTAGACCCATTGGCAATACTCGTTTTATAACTGTATCTCATCACTTCTACTTCAGAGGTATTCTGAGCAAAAGAAGAGGTCATAATCAATAATAAGAATAGATACTTTTTCATAATTGTGGTTTTTATGAATCTAATATAATTCTTTTATTTAACTTATCTACAGATTATTAATTATGTTTTGAGGTCTTTTATTTGTGCTGTTGATAAAAAATTAGAATATATTTTTTAAACTAATTAAGCGTAATTTATAGTTAAGGAACAACCCAAAGGGGAGGTAGAGGCTTGAAAGAACCTTGGAAAGAATAAAGAGATGATGTGAAAAGTAAGATATAGGTATTGTAAAGGGTATAAATGAATTTTAAATCAATTTAATAACTATCAGAATAGACTATTTACAATCCCCACACTCTATACCACTTCATTAGTTCTTTAAAACTTCTGATATGGATGAAGGTAGCAGAGCTATTGTTAATCAGATCTACATACTTAGGGCTTTTTTTAGGAGCTTCGAATAAGATATACTTGACCATTTTCATACTGAATTGACTCTTGGCACCATCTAAGTTGCCAGGGCGAGTATCTCTATGCGTGATACTGCGCTTTATATATCTATACAGTGCTCCGATAGGAGAGAAGTCTAACCAGATAATACAGGTAGCCTCTTTAAATCGCTCAGGCATTAAGAAGCTATAGTTGCCTTCTATCACCCAGTCTGTATGATCCGTTAAGAATGCCTGATGATCAGCTGTCATAAGCGCTTTGTCACGAGGTGTCCAGTCTGTATTAGGGATATGTGCTATCTGATCTAAATGCAGGATATTTAGATTCAGTTTCTTCCCTAAAGCTTGTGCTAGAGTAGACTTGCCAGAGGAGCTAAGTCCAATGATGCAGATGCGATTACCTAAGTCATGTAGTGCTACCATAATCGACAAATATAAAAACAAAAAACCTCGAAACAAGTGCTGCGGGGTATGCATTATATTTCTATATCCCCTATTGCTCTAAGAAGTGTTAATATTTTAATCTTACAGTCTTCTACAAAAGTAGTAGATTCTATAATGTTTGTTTGCCAATTTTCTAGAGTAAGATTTTCGTTATAAGCATAAAAAGGCCACCATTCACTAGTTTTACGGTTTGTTACATTAGACTCTTCTAATTTTTTATGTATTATAGCTCTGTTTTCTATTGACATTAAATGTGTTTTTGGGTTATTAACAATTCCATAATGATATTTTTTACTTTCAAATGTAAAACCAATCCAAAATTTGCCTTTCCATTCTGTATTTGTAAAATAGAATCGCATATACTCTTCTTTGCTTTCTTCATAAACATACTCCAATCCATTTTCTTTAGCAAATTCTTCCATTAATGGGTTTACGTATTTTTCAGCCAAATAATCAAAAGTTGCGACATAGTTTTGAGCTATAGCTTGCGCAGCTTTAAGATTCTCTATTTTTGATAGTACTGCTACTATTTCTTCTTTATTTTTGGAATCCATATCTTGTCCTGTTAGTTGTTTTAAGTGATTTATGTATTGAATAATAGTCTCTCTTACTATTGGGAAACGAGATGCAATAGTTACACACTGTTCTAACCAATCTATGATTTCTTTACCATGAGCGATAGGAAGATAGGTTACTCCTGCACTACTTTGTTCAGAAGCATCTTCACCATAGAGACTAAGGTAAAGTATTTGGTAATTTTGTTTAGTGTCTTTTGCATAAGTGTCATATCTGATTAATTGTCTATCTTGATCTTCTGCATATATCTTATTCTCTATTATTATTGCATTATTATTGTCATCTTCAATAAATATATCAATACGTCCTTGGGGTGTAGAGTATTCTCTATGTACTTTAGCTGTCTCAGAATTGAAATTAGGAATACTAAAGTAAGGATCTAATGATTGAATGAAGGCATCTAATAGTTTGTGTTTTAGTCCATGACTTCCTTTTGGATTCAAAAGTTCTGCTATGATTGCAGAGTGTGTATTTTCGTAGTGATTGACACCGCAAATGGCAAACATATTAAACAGCCCACCTGTAGTGGCTAAAGTCTCTGTATTTTTCCTATCAATAATACTTATTTGACTAAGTAGATTCTTTATTTGTACCATTGTATTTAGTTTAAATGGATAGTAAAGCTACGAAATTCTGGAAGTATTATAAAAACAAAAAACCTCGAAACAAGTGTCTCGAGGTTGTATTGTATGATGTATTATCTACCTAAATAAATATCTAATAACCCAACAGGTACATTAAGATATAACTTCTTATTCTCACGATCTACTTTATGGATAAGTTCATCTATCATCGGAACTAATATTTCGGTTCCGTTAAAGTCTATCTCGAATAGAGGTTGATAATTACTATCGTTTACTCTTTTTAGTTGACCTATTTCACCTTCGTTAGTATCTATTACATCGAAACCAGTGATTTCGTGGTAGTAGAATTTGTTTCCTTCTAGTTTAGGAAGCATCGTCAGTGGTAGGTATATCTCTGATCCGACTAATCGGTCAGCATCTTCTTCAGAGTTAGACTCCTCGAATTTAACTCTTAAAAAATCGCTTTTATGTAATGAAGCTTGTTCCATAAAAAAAGGAACCAGTTGTCCGTCGAAGTCGACGAACACTGATTCCAAGTTTTCGTATAACTCAGGTTCATCGGTGTCTAAATAAATAAGCACCTCCCCTTTAAAGCTAAATTTCTTTGCGATTTTGCCTAAATAGAAACAATCCTTTTTACGCATATCGCTAGTAAATTATGCTTGAGTTTCTTCGTTGCTTTCTTCAGTTGCTTCAGCAGTTTCTTCTGCAGGAGCAGCTTGTGCTTCAGCAGCTTTAGCTTGAGCAGCAGCAGCACGCTTAGCGTTTACTTCTTTCTCAGCAGCTAATCTAGCAGCTTTGTCAGCAGCTTTAGAAGAAGATAATCCTTCTTTCTTAGCGTTGATTTTAGCAGCTTTTTCTTCTAACCAAGCAGCGAATTTCGCGTCAGCTTGCTCTTGAGTTAAAGCTCCTTTTTTAACTCCACCTTGTAAGTGGTGTTTTAACATTGCTCCTTTGTAAGAAAGTAATGTTCTAGCAGTATCTGTAGGTTGAGCACCGTTGAATAACCATTTAACAGCAGCATCAACATCTAATTCTACAGTTGCAGGGTTAGTATTAGGATTGTAAGTTCCGATTTTCTCTAAGAATTTACCATCTCTTTTAGCGCGTGCATCAGCAGCTACTACCCAGTAAAAAGGTTTTCCTTTTTTACCGTGTCTTTGTAATCTAATTTTTACAGACATAATTAATTTAATTAGTTGAGGTACCCGACCTCGGTTCAAAATTGAGGTGCAAAGATAATATTTATTTTGAAGTGATTCGTTAATATATTGATTTTTTTTATTTTCTATCTATCTGACACACTGTGTGTTCTATGACGTAATTAAATCAATTCTCTTCTACTATTCTAAACTGAGCTAGTCTGTAGATCATTCGGGTAGAGAATTAGAACGCTTCGGTAAACCTTTCTTTACCCTAAGTAAATACTGGTTATTTCCGAATGGTATCCTAAGGAATTAGTATAGAATTATCCTTGTTGTTTGATGGTGAGGTGGTTAGGGTAGGAGTGTGTCTTCATTATTGTGCAAAAAGGGCAAAATAGATCAAATAGATTAAAAGAGGGAATATATTGATATTATACTTATTTTTAATTAAAAAAGTATGAAAAGAATATTTAGTTTGTTATTACTGAGCTTATTTTTAATTAGTTGTAGCCGAGAGGTGTATAATAGTGAGTTAGTAACATCTGGAGGCTGGTATTACTGCCAAAATGAAAATAAGCCTTATACTGGTACTGGGATAGAGTATGATGAGAAAATGACTATTCGAAAGAGGTATAATTATAAGAATGGGGGATTAGAAGGAATTACTTATTACTATTACCCAGATGGTAAAGTAGAAGAGGAAGTAATGTTTAAGAATAATGTTAAACATGTGGTGTCTAGGTCATATTTTAATAGTGGTAGACTGTCTTCTGAAACTGCCTATGTTAATGGTAAACCTAATGGTGTATCGCGTAGTTATTATCATCTCAACGGAGAGCTATCTCATGAAGGGTACGTTGTTTCAGGGTTATTAGATGGTGCACAAAAAACATATTTCGAGGATGGTAATATTAAAAGCATTGAAATTTATAAAGCAGGAATACGCGATGGTTCTTTTATGATATATTTTTCGAATGGTAATGTTAAGGTAAAAGGTTATTTTAAAGACGGAATGGTGGATGGGGAATTTAAAGAATATGACGAGAAAGGTAAGGTAGTTGCTACTCGTATCTTTAAATCTGGAGTAGAGATTAAATAAGGCGTGTCAGTTCTGAAGCTAAAGAACTTTGCTAAGGACTAGTTGAGATAGAAAGAAGATCTTGGTATACTTTGTTTTTAGGAAGTAATTGGTTAATAGTGTGTTTAGTATTTGTATTTTTTTAAAATATGTTAAAAATATTTATATTTGTTGAAAAATATATTAATATGAAAATTTTTAGATTGATTTTTATTGCTTTTTTGTTAATTGTTTCTTCATGTTCTAAAAGTGATGATGGGGGGAATATTGATAATGAAGGACCTGTACTAATAGAAGAGGTTGTTTTTATGACTCCAAACCGAACTATTTTACCACAAGAAAGATATAATATGACTCAAGATTTGAAGTTAAAAAATGTGTCTAGTAAAGATATAATATTTACTGTTGAGGATCCTACTATAGCAAAGTTTGAAGAGAACAGTATTTTAGTTGGGCTTAAGAGTGGTGAAACTACTATTAAGGCACAGTCTAAGAATTCTAAAGCTTTAGCAACTATGAAAATTGTAGTTGATAAACAGAAGGTTTTATTTACAAAGAATGATGTGGTACTGGATTTAGAGGAGAAGTT
Source organism: Myroides odoratimimus (assembly GCF_001485415.1). Classification (GTDB taxonomy): domain Bacteria; phylum Bacteroidota; class Bacteroidia; order Flavobacteriales; family Flavobacteriaceae; genus Flavobacterium; species Flavobacterium odoratimimum. The sequence goes on along the minus strand of NZ_BCMQ01000001.1, from coordinate 317,093 downwards.
GGATTTAAAAGAATTAATAGAGTTAACTAACGTTAAGTTGGAAAATATTGTATTCAGTGTTCAGGATGAAGATAAAGGAAAGATAGAAGGTACTATTCTGACAGCATTAAAAGAAGGTGATTTTATAGTGAAAGCTACTATAAAGAATACTGATAATACAGCAGTTTTAAGAGTCAAAAGTATTGAGAGGAAAATTGTATTTAAGAAGGAGTTAGTTGATATTGCTTTAGGTACCTCAATTGATCTTAATGAGATAATGACTTTTAAAAATATTAGTAAGGATAGTATTAACTGGATAAAGGAATTTGGTGATTATGTTGTTATAGATAATATGCAATTGACAGGAAGAAGTATTGGTAAAACTACTATTACAGCGCAGTCATTAGATAAAAAGATAGCAGCTAGTTTAAAAATAAATGTTATAAAAAGAACATTTAAATTTATGAGAGAATCTGTTAAAATAGATGGAGGAGAGTCATTTGATTTAAATGAGTTGTTACTTGTTGAAGATTTTGAAGCGGATAAATTAGTATGGGAAAGTTCTAGTAAAGATTTGCAAGTTAAAAATGGTATTGTAAATGGAGATGGATTTGTTTCCAAAGAGGGTGATTATACTGTAACTGTTAAAACGGTAGCTAGTCCTATTTTGAAAACCACTATAAAAGTACAAGTTTTAAAGACAGGGGTTCTTAAATTTTCTATTAATGAAAATCCTGTTGTAATAGCGAAAAAATCATCTAAAATGTTTAATTGTATTGTAGAGCCTGCTAATGCAAGTCCTTTGTCACTAGAGTTTGTTTCAAAAAATAAAACGACAAAGGTTGAATTTTTGGGTATATATGGGAATAGAATTAAAATCTTTAATTATGATTATATAGATGATGTAATTACTGTTTATGCTCCAAAAAGTGACGGAAGTAAAAAGAAAGTAGGTGAAATATTGGTCAAAGCTCCAAATGAATTAGATTTTAGCACAAGGACTAGTTTTTATGACTTAGGTTTTCCTACAGATTTATCTCCTTCTGAATTTGATATGTCATCTTTAGCTGTACATCCAACTGGCGCGACTGCTGATTGTGTTTGGAGATCAGATAATCCTAATATACGAATTACTCCTAATGGAGTTGTAACTAAACCTTCAGTACATACAACAGGAACATTGACCGTTACACATCCTTTTTATACAAATTTTGAAAAGAAAATTACTGTTAAATCGGGTTTATATGAAGAGTTCTATAAGGTAACTTTAGAGAGAAAGTCTATGGGAGAAGAGCAACTTACTTTAAAAATTCAATTTAGTAATAATACTCCTAATCACTATTATATAAATGATTATGTATTTCGTGATTCACAAGGAAAGAAGATAAGTGTTTATTGGCCTAGTGATAAATCAAGAGATTATAATTTACAAGAGTTTAAACAGTTTAGTATAGAACCAGTATTATATACTAAAGAAGTAGATTATGTGGATTTGAAATACTTTACTAATGAGGAAAAAACAGAAAGTAAGACTATTCGTTTTAATTTGAAATAAAGTGTAGTTTAAAAATAGTTCAAAAATAGTTCAAAAATAGTTCAAAAGTTAATATTATATTAAAATAAAGCTTTTTTGTGTGGTTAAAATACTATATTTTTGTATTTGCTGTTATTAAAGAAGATAGTTAAAAATATGAAAAAGGTTATAGGGATAGTTTTGATGGTATTAGGGTTAGGATTCATCGCATGTGAGAATGAGACGAAGACTGCTGATCCGAGTATTATTGCGATGGTTAATAATGAAGAATTTACAACTGGAGTGAAATTCGAAACATGGAGACCTCAGTATACTGACTTAAGAGTGGCTAATGAGAATATACTGTATCTAAAGGCAGAAACTGATACAACGATGTTTACCTTAAGAGTTCCTTATGCTTTCTCAGACGTACCTGAAGAAAGAACATTCGCTTTTGGGGATGTAGTGCCAGTAGATGTGTCTGACCTAAAGACAGCTTTCGCACAGTATATCGTTTATGATAAAGTAACTAAGGTACCTATCGCTATCTATAAAACAGCGAATAATATCACTAATACTGGTGAATTTACGTTTGCGGATAAGGATAGTCAAGTGCCTGGAATGGTCACTGCAGAGTTCTTTGCGAATATGAAGAAAGATACTATGCCAGGGTTTTATAAATTAACTACGAAACAGAAAGAGTACTATAAGAATACACTTAGGGATATGAAGTCTTTCCAAGATGGCGTGGTGTATAAAATGCCTGTGAGCGTAGGGAAATAATTACGAATTAGGAATTACGAATTAGGAATTTTTGCCTTCGGCATTGTGTGATATATAAGACTACTCTTTATGAGTGGTCTTTTTTTGTTTAGAGATGTCATGGATTGCAAATCTGCGACAACTGTAAATCCATGACAATTGATAACTGATAACATATAGTAGTATACTGTTAAGGATAGTGGAAAAGGGAGTCTATGTTCTGAAAGTTTTGTAACTTTGTTTTTTACACTATTCTACCTTATTTAAGGTTAAAACTCTTATAATCAAGTATGTATTTAATTTTTGATACCGAAACTACAGGGCTTCCTAAAAGTTGGCAGGCGCCCATTACCGATACTGATAACTGGCCTCGATGTATACAGATCGCTTGGCAGTTACACGATGAGTATGGTAAGCTGATAGAGCATCAAGATTATCTGATTAAGCCAGAAGGATTTAATATTCCTTATGATGCAGAGCGCATACATGGTATCTCAACAGAATTAGCAGAGCAAGATGGTATTTCTCTAATGGAAGCATTGGAGAAGTTTAATATTGCGCTGTCTAAGACTAAGTTTATCGTCGGTCAGAATGCTGGGTTTGACGTGAATATTATGGGATGTGAGTTTTATCGTAAGGGAGTGAATAGTATTATGTCAGAGCTACCTGTACTGGATACGTGTACAGAGGTGACGGCTGAGATGCTAAAGCTACCTGGAGGTAGAGGAGGTAGATATAAGCTTCCTACATTGACAGAGCTGCATACATTCTTATTTGGTGAGAAGTTCGCTGAGGCACATAATGCTACTGCCGATGTGGAGGCGACTACTCGATGTTTCTTAGAGTTAATCAAGCACGGGACATTCTCTACGCAGGAGTTACAGCAGGATGAGGAGTATATCGTGCGTTACCGCGAGGCTAATCCTCAGCCATTTCAGCTGATTGGTCTTAAACATATTAACTTAAAGAAAGCGTCTGAAGAGATCCGCAAGCGACTGGCTAACCTTGAAGGTGGGACAGCTGAGGAAGTGTCTGATCACGAGAAAGAATTACTAGATCAGGCGAACTTTGCACACTTACACGTGCATACACAGTTCTCTATCTTACAGTCTACGATAGCGATTAATAATCTAGTGAAGAAGGCTGGTGACTTTGATATGTCTGCTGTAGCGATGACGGATCACGGTAATATGATGGGAGCATTCCACTTCGTGATGGCTGTGAATAACCATAATAAGGGGATAGAGGCTAAGAATAAAGAGCGCGCTGAGAATGGAGAGGAACCATTACAGACACTGACCCCTATCGTGGGATGTGAGTTCTTTATCTGTGAGAATCATACGGATAAGACTAAAAAAGACAATGGATATCAAGTAGTATTACTTGCTAAAAATAAAAATGGGTATCACAATCTAGCGAAGATGGCATCTATCGCTTATACAGACGGGTTCTACTATGTACCTCGTATCGATAAGCAGGTGGTAGAGCAGTATAAAGAAGATGTGATGGTACTGACGGGTAACTTATATGGTGAGGTACCTGGTAAGATATTAAACGTAGGTGAACGCCAAGCTGAAGAAGCCCTACTATGGTGGAAAGAGCAGTTCGGCGATGATCTATACGTAGAGTTGATGCGACATAATCAAGAGGATGAGAATCGCGTGAACAAGGCATTAGTAGAGCTAGCACGTAAACACGATGTGAAGTTGATAGCGACTAATAATGCTTATTATTTAGATAAAAAAGATGCGAATGCACACGACATTCTATTGTGTGTGAAGGATGGTGAGAAGCAGTCTACTCCTATCGGTAGAGGTAGAGGCTATAGATACGGTCTTCCTAATCAGGAGTACTACTTTAAGTCTGCTGAGGAGATGAAGGAGCTGTTCTCAGACCTACCTGATGCCATCTATAATATACAAGAGGTAGTGGATAAGGTAGAGCCATTCGTGCTACACCGCGATGTATTACTACCTAAGTTCGATATACCAGAGGAGTTTCAAGATGCGCGAGATTTAGAAGGAGATGGAAGTGGTAAACGTGGAGAGAATAACTTCTTAAGACACCTTACTTATAAAGGGGCAGAGGCGAGATATCCTGAGGTGACAGCTGAGATTCGAGAACGACTAGACTTCGAGCTAGCGACTATCGAGAGAACCGGGTATCCTGGTTATTTCTTGATTGTACAAGATTTTATCGCAGCAGCGAGGGAGATGGGAGTATCTGTAGGTCCTGGTCGTGGTTCGGCTGCGGGTTCGGCTGTAGCGTACTGTCTAGGAATTACGAATCTAGATCCTATCGAGTATGATTTGCTTTTTGAGCGTTTCCTTAACCCTGACCGTGTATCGATGCCCGATATCGATATTGACTTCGATGATGAAGGTCGTGGTCGTGTAATGGATTATGTAATCAATAAGTATGGCTCTAATCAGGTAGCACAGATTATCACGTATGGTAAGATGGCGACTAAGTCTGCGATTAGAGATACGGCTAGGGTATTAGACTTACCGTTATTCGAGGCAGATAGAATCGCGAAGCTTATCCCAGGTATGATGCCATCTAAGTGGAATCTGAATCGATTCTTAACAGAGGATGAGAACGCTATAAAAGGAGTACTTCGATCAGAAGAATTTGATAAAGTAAAAGAATTAATAGCCTTAGCTCAAGAGGGGTCATTAGCTGCAGAAACTATACAGCAAGCTAAGATACTAGAAGGGTCAATGCGTAATACAGGTATTCATGCCTGTGGGGTAATTATTACTCCAGATGATATTACGAAGTTCGTTCCAGTAACGCTAGCTAAAGATTCTGACTTATATGTAACGCAGTTTGACAACTCGGTAGCAGAGAGTGCAGGTCTACTAAAGATGGACTTCTTAGGTTTAAAAACATTAACCCTTATTAAGGACACGATTAAGCTGGTGAAGTATCGTACAGGTATAGATATAGACCCAGATAAGATACCTATCGATGATGTGAAGACCTACGAGCTGTTCCAGAGAGGGGAGACTATCGGGGTGTTTCAGTACGAGTCTGCAGGTATGCAGAAGTATATGCGTGAGCTGAAGCCTACCGTGTTTGCCGATCTGATAGCGATGAATGCGCTGTATCGTCCAGGGCCATTAGAGTATATCCCTTCGTTTATTCGTCGTAAGAATGGGGAAGAGCCTATCGTATATGACTTAGATGCATGTGAAGAATACTTACAGGAGACGTACGGTATTACAGTATATCAAGAGCAGGTGATGCTTCTGTCGCAGAAGTTGGCTGGATTCACTAAAGGTGAGGCTGATGTACTGCGTAAGGCGATGGGTAAGAAACAGAAGGATGTACTAGATAAGATGAAGCCAAAGTTCGTAGAGCAGGCTTCTGCTAAAGGACATGATGCTACTACACTAGAGAAGATATGGAAAGACTGGGAAGCGTTTGCTTCTTATGCGTTTAACAAGTCTCACTCGACCTGCTATGCATGGATAGCGTATCAGACAGCATATCTGAAGGCGCATTATCCTGCAGAGTATATGGCGGCTGTACTGTCTAATAATATGAATGATATCAAGTCGGTTACCTTCTTCATGGAAGAGTGTAAGCGCATGGGGCTACAAGTATTAGGACCTGATGTGAATGAGTCATTCTACAAGTTTACAGTAAATGATAACTATGAGATTCGCTTCGGTATGGGAGCAATCAAGGGAGTAGGTCAAGGGGCAGTAAACACTATCGTAGAGAATAGAAAAGATGGGTTATATACTTCTGTATTTGACCTAGCGAAGAGGATAGATCTGAGATCAGCAAATAAGAAAGCGTTCGAGAACCTTGCTTTGGCAGGAGGTTTTGACTGTTTTAAAAACACACATAGAGCACAGTACTTCCACACAGACCCAAGTGATAATATCGTGTTCTTAGAGAAAGCTATACGCTATGGGGCTAAGTCTCAGGAGAACGATAATTCTTCTCAGTTTAGTCTATTTGGTGAGAGTAGTGAGGTACAAATACCTGAGCCTCTATTACCTATCTGTGAGGAATGGAGTACGATGGAGAAGTTGGCGAAGGAGAAAGAGGTAGTAGGTATCTATATCTCAGGACATCCCTTAGATGACTTTAAGTTTGAGATGAGATATTTCTGTAATGTGAAGGTAGAGGAGTTGACAGACTTGAATCCTTTCACAGGGCGTAATCTGATGTTCGGAGGAATGATTAGTGATGTACAGTTCCGTACTTCTGCTAAAGGGAAAGATTGGGCTATGTTTACCATAGAAGGTTATGACGAGAGCTTTGAGTTCAGAATGTTCAATGAGGAGTTCTTGAAGTTTAGACATTTCTTATTAAACAATACATTTGTATACATTAAGATATTAGTTAAGGATGGTTGGGTAAATAAAGATACAGGAGAGAAGAGCGAGCCTCGTATTCAGTTTGTGGAAATGAAGTTATTACATGAAGTAATCCCTACTTATGCTAAGAAACTTACTGTAGTGATGAACGTAAAAGATGTGGCTTCTAGGCAAGCGGAGTTAATCAAAGATGCTTTTAGTAGATATCAAGGGGATAGCTTTGTAAACTTCGAGGTACTAGAGGTAGAACGAATAGAGAAAGAAGCTACTCCTGTAGCAGTGCCACAGCTAAGAATGAATGAAGGAGATGAAGAGGATGGTGCTAGTGAAAGCTTTGATATGGATGAGCCTATAGCGGTGGATGTACCAGAGTTTAGAGTAGTGAATAGATTAGAGTTTACCAGTCGCAATAGTAGAGTGAATATCACAGCAGAATTACTAGAAGAACTGGAAGCCTTACAAGTAGATTTTAAATTAAACTAGTAAAAGCAATATTATTTGATAATGCTTTTATAGATAAAAAAAATTGTATGTAGGTCGATTACTATAATAATTTTATTAAGTTTGTTGGTATAATATAAAAAGCAAAGAATAATGGCATTAGAAATAACAGATGCTACTTTCGAGGAAGTAGTATTAAAATCAGACAAACCCGTAGTGGTTGACTTTTGGGCAGTATGGTGTGGACCTTGTAAAATGTTAGGGCCAGTAATCGAAGAGATCAGCTCAGAATACGAAGGAAAAGCTGTAGTAGGTAAAGTAGATGTTGATGCAAATCAAGAATTCGCTGCTAAATTCGGTATTAGAAATATTCCTACTGTATTAGTATTCAAAGATGGTGAAGTAGTACAACGTCAAGTAGGTGTTGCACCTAAGAAAACTTATGTAGATTTCATTGAAGGATTATTATAATCCTCGATATATATATAGTATAAAGGAAGACTCTCAGTAATGAGGGTCTTTTTTTTTGACTCTATTCTAGTGAAGTGAGTATAGTGTCCCAATAGTTGTGACCATAATAGGGCAAAATAATGCAGAAGTGACTATAATAAGCAGTATGTAAGATAAAGAATGTATGATCGTGTAGTTTTGTCAGTGAATTATAATTCATAGGTTCTTTGACATATTGTATTAATAGAGGAGAAATAATCTTAGGAGTAGCTCTTTTATGGAGGTGAGGATTACTCAATTTCTTGTTTTAGGACGAGTAAAGAGAGCGATTTATTAGATGGGACTTGTTTTTTTTGAGTAAAATAGGTTGTTGTTTCTGTTTTTTTTGATGGTGAGGCTTATTTTTTGTGGGAATAGTATGTATTTATTATGGTAAAATAGGGTGAATAATGGTGTCGGATAGTGTGATTTTGATTGTTTAGGGAAGGGGTGTGTGAAGAGAGGGAAAAAAAATGAAAAAAAGTTTATGTTTTATGTTGTTGATACTCAGTTTTATCAAATTTAATAAGGAGAAAAGTTTGATTTTTTTTAAAAGTACATTTGGAACTGTAGAAAATGGTTGTATATTTGCATCGCATTAAAGCAGTAATGACGAAGGTTTGGTAGTTCAGTTGGTTAGAATACATGCCTGTCACGCATGGGGTCGCGGGTTCGAGTCCCGTCCAGACCGCAAAAGGGGAGACTAGCATCTCTTGAAATATAGAGATGCTTTTTTATCCGCTCTTCGTTAGAAAATAAAAACTTTAAAAAAGTTTGGAAGTTTTAAAAAAAGAGTTACCTTTGTCGCCGTTAAAGAATTAAGCTTTAATACAAAAAACACTGGTTTGGTAGTTCAGTTGGTTAGAATACATGCCTGTCACGCATGGGGTCGCGGGTTCGAGTCCCGTCCAGACCGCCAATGAAAAGGAGCCTCTCACAACGTGGGACGGCTTTTTTTGCCCTCTAAAGTTTTTTAGGGAGCTAAAGATTAGTTGTGTTGTTAAGTGCGAAAGCACTAAAGGTTTAGTAGTTAGACCAATGAAAAGCTTTCCTAGTGCGGGAGAGCTTTTTTTAATCAACTGTTGACTTTTGATAATAACACGTAGAAAATATTGAATATTGGTTTGGTAGTTCAGTTGGTTAGAATACATGCCTGTCACGCATGGGGTCGCGGGTTCGAGTCCCGTCCAGACCGCCAATAAAAAAGAGCCTCTCATGAAGTTGGGAGGTTTTTTTTGGCCTCTAAATGTTTAACATTAGAGGAGCTAAAAATAGTTGTGTTGTTAAGTGCGAAAGCACTAAAGGTTTAGTAGTTAGACCAATGAAAAGCTTTCCTAGTGCGGGAGAGCTTTTTTGTTATTATATCCTTATCTGTATTGGTCTCTATTACGATATTTAAAAATTCTTAAGGCTACCTTTAAAAGGTTATTCTGGATATAATCATCTTTGACAAATATATAATCCATATAGATGGCGTTAGGATGTGGCACTGTTACATAAGGTGTACACTTGGTAAAACCATATTCTCTATAGATAGCGTTCTGGCCCTGTTGCGCTTTACTAGTAGTTACATAAATTCTCTTGTAGTTTAGTGATTCTATATGTTGTATGATCTGCTGGCATAGTTTATTTCCTAGACCAAGCCCTTGATGCTGTGGGCGTATATATAGATTAGTAATCTCACATGTCGTATCAGTAAGTCTGTGCATGGCGATACAGCCTGCTAGTGTACCATTCACTTTAGCTATATATAGTAACGCTTCATTAGAGACGTTATCTGTACTTGAGTTAGGACTTATGCTGATGGAGTTGTCTAATGGCCTTAAATCTGCTTGTATAGCTCTATTGTATTCTGTAAGTAATTGTTCTATATCTGTAGTCATAGTTAGTGACTGTATTATCTGGATGTTCATTATTAGGTGTGTTAATCTAAAGGATAGAACAAGGTATAAAAAAGGACTATTGTACATAGTCCTTTTAATGATGTTTAATTGGTTTTATAAACTGTAAGATTTTTAGCTGTAAAGTATGCAGGTGTGTTAACTCCCCATTCTCCTTTATCAGATGAATCTATATAAAACACCAGGTATTTTATATTAGTTAGTTTTTCTAAATTTACTTTTTGCCAGTCCATATTTACCTTACCAACTTCTTTTCTATAATCAATCAGGAAGTGTTCTATTGGTTCTGTAGCAATAGCTTTATTACTATCTAGTCCATAAACAAGTACTTTAAAGAAATCTCCTTTTACAAACTTCTTTGCAAAAGCATCTCCTCTTTGAGTTGAGTGATATGTGTATGGGCTTAATGCTAATTCTATTGATTCTGCAGAGTAGCTCTCTTTAAGAGTAACTACTGTTAATGCTTTATCAGTATCTATAATATCCCCTTTCTTTAGGTCTGATGGAACTCCTGAAGTGTTAGCAACTAAGAATGGTGTAGTGTTATCAGCCATTGTACCATACATGTAAGTAGGAAAGTTGTCATTATGATCCTCTTTATCTGTACTGTTGGATACAGTAAAGCCATTCCAATATTTAACACCACTAAAATCATTTACTTTATGACTGAATGTATAAGGAGAAACAACTAGAGGTGTGTTTTCAAATGTTTCTCTCCATATTTTGCCATCTTTTGTATCTAGCGTTAAAGGAACTGAAGAAAGATTTAATGATTCTCTTTCTCTTAATGGTATGCTATTATCATCACTAGAGCAACTAGTAAATGTAGTAGCAGTAAGAAGTGTAAGCCCTAATATTAAAGAGGTGCTTAGCCTTAAGAAATGTTTTTTCATAGTTTTTTATTTAAAGATTTAAAGAACTATTCTAGTAGTTGTTCTTTAGTTAATTATTTATCTATTTTATCAACTGTTAAGTTGTCCATACAGAAGTAAACAGATGTATTTGGCCCAAAGTCTCCTGCATCTGTAGTCTCCATCTGGAATACTAAATAACTTACTTCACCAAGTGATGATAGGTCTATTTTATGCCAATCTTTAGACATGATTAATTCATCACCTCTGTAATCTGCTAAGTAATGTGTAACAGGTTTTTGGTTGATCTTATTGTCTTTATCAACTCCATAAATCATTAGCTTAAAGTAGTCTCCTTTGACAAATTTTCTAGCAAAAGAATCTCCTGTTAAGTTTCCATAATATGGCCATGGATGGTTAGAGATATCTACATTAACAGCTTTGTAACTGTCTTTAGCTTCTCCTATCTTAATCCAATTAGAGTATTGCTTTTCATTAAATACTGCTTGTGTTGCTTGCCAATCTTTCATATAGTATCCCCAATACCCTATTATAAAAGGTGTGCCTTCGCCTTGTGTACCTCCTTTAGCCATAGAGCCCCATTGGTTCTCTATGAAACCTGCAGATCCTTCTTGGTTATAATTTTTATTGTCTTTTACATTAGATACTGTAAAACCATCCCAAGTATTTGGATATTCTGACGTGTGAGAGAAGGTGAATATCTGATGTTGTAATAGTACTTTATCAGTATAAGTCTTACCCCATATTTGACCTCCTTGTTTATTCAGGCCATTAGCTAGATTGAAAGTAGAAAGGTCTAATGTAATGTAGTTATAATTATAGCTTTTAGCTACATCAACTTTATAAGTATAATAACTATGAGAGTTTCCTTGCTCTACTATTAAAATTAGGTTTCTAGTTCCAGGAGTATTGTATGTGTACTTTAATACTTGTTCATTAGATAGAATAGTTCCTGAAGTATTGTCTTTCCATCTGTAGACAGCATTAGCAATGTTCAGTTGAGGATCTATGGTGACTTCATCGAAAGTTACAGATTCAACTGTTCCACTGAATGTAGGTATTACATAAGGGACATTGTCATCATTAGAACAGCTCGTAAATATAGAAGCTGTTAGTAAAGTTAGTCCTAAAAATAGTATCGAACTTAACTTAGTAAAGTATGTTTTCATTATATATGTTAGTATTGTTCGAAATTAATTATTTTCTAGTATTAATAGAGGTTCCTTCAACATGTAAGTCTATAGCACCAGCTACTTCTGTAGATACTTCTCCTAGCCAACCTGACTCTTGATTGATACCTGTATATACTTTAACAAAATCAATACCTGGTAGATTAACTTTATTACCATCTTTATCTACAGCCCAATTGATATCAATGGCTGATTCGTCATCATTATTAGGTGCGTTGTCTGCATATCCCCAAGGATATGAATATAATACCCAATATGAACCTTGTCCGCTTTCATCTTTAGCATTATTGGCTAACTTAGTTCCTTTAAAGGTAATCTTGTCCCCTGTATGCCATTCTGGAAAATAGCTTTGTTGGTGGAAAGTGTTCTTAGGTTTCCATCCTTTATTACCTTGGTTGTCTTCCCATTTTATATATTCTAAATCAGTAGCCCAATTGATACTAGGATCTTTTACAGGTTCTTTATTTGGGTCGGGTTTGTAATATGTAATTTCGTAATTCTTTATAGTCTCTTTTTTATGATATTCGCTACCAGCTATTTCATACCATTCATCCTCATCAGGTATACCATTTTGATTTTTGTCATACGCTACCATAATGATTCCAGGTTCACAACTTCCTCCACGACCAGGAGCTTCTGGATTAGGGTTGCCACTAGCCCAAAAAGCATTTCCTAGTACTCTAAAGTCTCTCTTTCCTGGAACATTAACAATTGTGTGGTCAAATCCAAATACTACATAACCTCCAAAGCCACCAAGAGAAATCATTCCAGCTTTATCTTTAGCTATTGCGTCTTGAGCCTTCTTAATCATTGTTTCCTTTGTGTCTCCAACGTTATAAACAGGTAGTTTATTAGTGAATTGGCCATAAGAAGGCATGAAGTCAAATACTTTCGTAATATGCTTTTTGTATTCTACACTTTCTTTGTTAACAATAATATTAAATTGTTGATTGATTTTTAATTTAGGATCTTTAGCTTCTATTTCAATAGTATAGTTTCCTGTATTTAGAGTTACAAAGTCTAACTGTTGTTGGTCACTAATTATAGAGTCTTTACTAATATCATTAAGCTTTATTACTTTCCAAGAAATAGAAGGGTTAGTAAACTGTTTTAATTCTGGTTTTATTAGTACTAATTTACTTCGGTCTACTTGATATATAGAGTCAAGTTTTAAGACATTACCAGTTGGAACTACTGGATCAATTGGCGGAGTACCAGGAGATGAATCATCACTAGAACAGCTATAAAAAGTAATAGCTGATAAGCATAGAGTAGCTATTAGGCTTAGTTTTAATCTTTTTGTTTTCATATTAAGTTATTGGTTTATTTTTTAATGAATGCTATATGAGCAGGTATATTACCTCCTGTTGTCTTCCATTTAAGTTTTCCTTCAGGGGAGAAACAGTAGACAAAACCTGTTCCTATATAGTCTTGTGCGTCCGTCATGAAGATTTCTTTAGTTTCAGGATTGACTGCTATTCCATAAGGTATCTGTATTTGTTTTTCTGTGCCATCGGTGATGATGTTATCAGTAATAACTTTTTTTGTCAATGTATTAAGGATACCATAAGACACATTATTACCTCCTGTGTTATGTTTATAAGAAGTAGCGTAGTAGTATAGCTTGTCATCATCCATAGTCATATTAGATACAGGTATGTCAAGCTTCTGCTTCACTTGGTCAGAGTTAGAGTCTATTACATATAAGTTAGGTTCTACATTATAATAGTCTCCTCTCGAAGAAACATAGATATCCCCAGCTTTATCAATTTGCATACGATGTAAGTTGATGGCTACATCTATCTTTTTGGTTTCTGTAAATGAAGGAATGTCTATCACTGATACTGTAGTATCATAATTAGGAACACGGTATCCTCCAGAGTTAGCCACATATAGTTTATTTCCTTTAATGACCATTTCTTCAGGTTGATAACCTACCGTTACTCGTCTAGTTACTTCTAAGGATAAGGTATCTATCTCCGCTACAAAACCACGTTCTGCATTTGGATTAATCTCTACTTTTCCTGCATAAGAGCTAACGTACGCCTTACCATCTTTAAAAGCTAAATAACGACAGTTAGGTACATGTATTTGCTTAATATGTTTGCCTGTTTCTACATCAAATACTTCTATGAAGTTTGATACGTTAATAGTAGCATAAGCTTTAGTACCATATATCTTGATATCATTACCTACATCACCTAGTTCTTTAGTAATGTTTGGATTTCTTTCTGAGAAGATATCTCTAGTATACGTTCCGTTGTGATATTCAAATAAGTCTATAGACGCTCTGTTCATTCCCATATTACCTTCATTAAGCAGGTAAAAACCACTGAATTTATTAGTGGAAACAGGAATAGATACTTGTGAACTATCGGATAAGAATATCATCTCATCTTTGCGACAACTTACTAATGTTAGTAATGCTAAAGCAAGGAATATTATTTTATTTAATTTCATAGGTCAAAACTTAAAGTGAAACGGAAGTTACGTCCAGGCATTGGGAAGTTACTCACAACTTCATAATATTGATTAGCAATATTGTTTGCCTCTATGCTTGCTTTAAAGTGGTATTGTCGCCATTTAAAGCTTTTAAGTAAGGAGATATCATGCGTATACCAAGGCTGTATTTCATTTCGCTTGATATTGTTTTTGTTTCCATTATAGCGTTCTCCTACATAAATAAAGCTATAGTTAAGCCCCCAATCTTTATAATCTAGACTAACAATAGATGACCCTGAATGCCAAGGAGCATAAGGTATCTGATCTCCGTAATAAGAAGGCGTCCCATATAGTGTCTTGCTTTTGTCTTTGGCAACCGTATATTCATAAGTTAGATTTACTCCTAACTTTAAGTCCTCCATGATTTTTAGGGTAGTACCTAAGTTAGTTTCTATTCCGTAGTTCTCTACTTTACCTAGATTAGTCATCATCCATCTCATCATACTAGAAGTAGGAGTAGCGATAATCTTATCTGTAATATTAGCATAATAAGATTCAACAGACAGATGTACTTCTTCAAAAAGAGACTGTTGAAACTGTTTGTTATAAGTAAAACCTAAGTTAACCTGTCTAGATGCTTCAGGCTTTAAGTTAGCTGTACCTAATTGGGTATAATAAAGGTCATTAAATGTAGGTAGTCTATAAATATACTTATAGAATGAATGAATGACTAAATTCTCATTGTCCCATGGTTTATAGCTTAGGAACACAGAAGGTGCCCAAAACTGACGATCAGGTGCCTCAAAGTTATAACGTACTTTCTCTTTTGTAAATGTTCCTAGTATATTAGCCTGAGCCTTTACTTTACCTAGATTTACAGAAGTAGCAAGTGAAGTCAAGAATGTATAGCGTTCTGGATAAGAGAACGGAGTTCCTTGACCCTTACGTGTTGCGTTTAACTTATTGTATTGTAAATCTGTAGATAAAGACACATCCCATATATCAGTAAGCTTGTACAGGTGTGCTGCAGATAGATAATATTCTTGTTGAAAATAAGTATTGTCAAACTGTGGATTATAAGTTACCTCTTCTCCTTCGAAGCCTACCGTCTTACGCGATAAGTAATGCATTTCATCATAAGCATATTTTCCTTTGAGTTGGAATTGATATCTGTCTGAAACAAATCTAGTCCATTCTCCTTGTGCCATGAAGTTTTTGTCTTGTTGACGTTCATTGATATTCTCTGTTTCAAGAGTAACATCACTTTTCTTAATAACAGCACCAGGTAGTCCTCTATCTGATTGATAGTAATATAAATTAGCTTGCCAAGTATCTTTATCTGTTTTTCCAAACCATGTATTCTCTATTCGATACGCCTCTATATCACTATTCTGCCTATGACCAATAGTATCATAAGCTACAGAACCATCTATATTATGGCGTTTTTGTCTGAATTTATAATCACCATTAGAATAGATGTATTCAGCACTGATAGAGGTGCTAATATTGTTGTTTACTTTGATATCTGTGCGTACAGAAGGGTTGACTAATTGGATAGAACCAGCCTTGTATTTAGCTGATATATTTATGTCCTTTCCTTTTTGGAAGACAGGTTTTTTAGTTTGTAGATATACAGTAGAAGCAGACGCAAACTCTTTAGCAGATTGGAAGATGGCACTGCGCTGACCATTATATAGTGTTACAGTCTCAATATTATCTAAAGAGAACTTACCTAAGTCTACGATTCCATTCTGCGCATTGCCTACTTGTACCCCGTTATAAAATACTCCTACGTGATGAGTACCCATATTACGAACGTCTACAGTCTTTAGCCCTCCCATACCACCATAATCTTTGATCTTCACTCCTGCGAAGTATCGTAGAGCATCAGCTACGCTATAACTATTAAGGCGTTGAAGTTTAGCTCCGTCTAGTGTCTGTACAGGTATAAGATCTCGAAAGACTTCTTTTTGTATCACGATCTCATTTAGAGCAGTGATACTGTCTTTAGGTGTCTGCGCATATATAGCAGTATTCGCCATACATAACACAGTGGTTAGTACTAGTAATTTTGTTTTTGTCATATTAGTTTTTGGCTAGTTGATTTTGACATTTGGAGTAGATATAAATGCGTCAAAATCATTGTTGCCAATGACTATATCATAGAACGCCTTATGTTTCATCCCCCGAAAACATCAAAACTTATTTTAGAATGGCAGGTATTCTGACTTACTCATAACGAATATCCTTCCCATCTATGCGACAGTGGATAACTAGATTCGTTATTATTTATGAGCTTACAGCAGCGGGTCTGTTTAGGATTTTCACCTAATTCCCTTTTTCATATCACAGTGATAACCAGTCTGATTACAAATATATAAAAAAAGCTTAATGGAAAGTATTTATTCTGTTAATGGTATTTTATTATAGAATCTTTAAAAATTATTCCAAAAAGGCAAGTGAGATTGATAAGTCTTTAAAGCTTGCTTATTCATTTCAGCCTCTAGATTAGGATAGACACGCATTCCTCTTTTGCCTTCTTTTTGTTCGGTAGAGATGATATTAAGTTTAGCTAATTCTTCTTTGGGGTATAGAAAGTACCCTTGTTGAGTAGATATAATAAAATAGTCAAAATCATCTTTAATATGATAAGGAATAGTCTTCCCTTCATAATCACGTTGCCAAATGGCTACGAAATAACCTACCTTTTTAGGTGTTACTTTAGCTTCTCTATATATAAATTTCTTATCATTTAGAGTAAAAGTACAAGCGTTATAATCATTTTTCTCTATACCCCACTGTATATCTGAGATACTAGTAGATATACAGTTTCCTAATATTTTATTTAGTTGTTCTATATAGTAATGAGGTAGCATTTAATGATATTTATCTATCGTTTTATTATGTTTATAAATGATTGGCATTAGAAAATTTAAACTCTTTTATTTCATATTATTTTTCTACTGTAAGTGCTTTATAGTTAAAAAACTCTTCAGTTATATATTCATTGTGATTTATTTTCTTAGTATATGTTGGATAATTATCTTTATTATATTGATATTCCTTGGTCTCTATGGGATAGAAAACACCTTTATATGTCTTTATATTGTTAGAAGGGGTATAGTTATATCTAATAGGAGAAAATGCAGTACGATATTCTAATACTGATAAGTTTAAAGGCATATCCTTAAAGGGATTATATGCTTCATCATATGTAAATTCTTCTCTTGGTAGAGTAGAACCCTCTAATTTGACACTGGTTACATTGCCTTTTGTATCATATAAGTATTCTATATTACTTTTATTTTCTGAAGCTATAGGATATACATAGTAAATTTGATTATTACTGTTCGTTTTGTATTCATAGTTAGAGTTGCTATACTTATTCGAAAGTACTTTAGTTAAGATTCCTTTGTCATTGTATACTAAAGCATCATCTTCTTTGATTTTTCCTAATGAATCTTTTTCTATTAAATGAAGAAGCTTGTTAGAGGTATTATAAGTATAGTTTGTTTCTGACTTATTTAGATAGAATAACTTTTCATATCCTTTCTTCTTAAAATAATCTACAGTATAATGTTTTATTACATTACCATTTTTATTGTATTCAAAAGTTATTTCGGAGATTAAAATATTGTTGTTTTCTGTTGTAATTTTTTTGTAAGATTCTAATACAGTGATTGTTTTGTTGTTTTCAGTTGTATTGTCTGAGGAGCAACTACTTATGCTTATTGCAACTAATAAATAAGTGAAAAAAGTAATATTTCTAATCATAATTTGTAAGTGTTTAGTAAGTCTTAAAGATATACTTTTGTTTGATTACACTTATAGTTAATATGATATCCTCTCGACTTTTTTAATTTATGAATAGAAACAATGAGTAAACTTACTAATCTTATGGAAATTACTACTGTTATTATTTGACAATATAAATAAGTTTGTGTTTTTGTTTGAAAATGTTAATAAGTAATTATTTTATTTTGATTACTTTTAGATTTGTTTAACAATCTATTAAGTGTGTGAATTATGCGTAAACTATTTGTTTTTCTGTTTTTAGCTACTTCTTTAGTAGGGTTTGCTCAGATTAATTTTGAGCCAGGTTATTATGTTGATAATAATGGTAATCGGGTAGAGGGATTGATCAAAAATATTGATTGGATGAATAATCCTACTAGTTTTCTATATAAAGCAGATGAGAATGCTAGAAGTGAGAACATTCTTTTAGCGGATGCTAAAGAGTTCTCTATTCTCAATAAGAGTAAATATGAAAGACATAAAGTTAACGTTGATATTTCAAGTGATAAACTTCAAAATATGACTAGTGATTCTTTACCAATCTACAAGGAAGAAATGGTCTTCTTAAAATTATTAGTAGATGGTAAGGCAAAATTGTATACATACTATAATAATCAGAGTAAATTCTTTTATCAAAAAGAGGATAAAGAGATTATTCCATTAGTATATAAGAAGTATATTAAGGAAAATAGTAAGGTGAGTAAAGAAAATGGAAATATTGCTACTAATGATAGTTATAAACGTCAGTTATGGATGGACGTTAGTTGTAATACTGACTTAAAGAAGAGAATTAAATATTTAGAGTATAAAATTAAACCATTAACGAAGTACTTTCAGGAATATAATAATTGTGAAGGAGATGAAAGACAATTGTTTGAGAAGAAGAAAGACGGCAATAATCTTCATTTAAGTCTGCGTCCACAGGTATCTATTTCTACTTTTGATTTTGATAATAGTGTTAGTAATGAAAGTCATAATTTAGGAAGTAAAGTTGGTTTTGGAGTTGGTGTAGAATTAGAGTATACGCTTCCATTTAATAATAAAAAATGGAGCTTAATAGTAGAACCTACCTTTAAGAATGTGAATTTTAAGGAAAAGGGTGAAGTAGAGATTAAAATGAATTATAATTCTTTTGAACTACCTTTTGGAGTGAGATATTATTTCTTTATTAATGATAAGTCAAGAATATTTATTAATGCTTCTTATCAGTTTAATTTTGCTTCTAGTACAAATATTAAGTTTAGTAAGGCTAACACAGAAGCATATAAAAGTCTGGATGTTAAATCTGCTAATAATGCAGTATTCGGTATTGGTTATAAGTATGATCGATTTATTGTAGAGTATAGAATTAGTACAAAAAGAGATGTATTGAAAGATTATTCATACTGGGATTCATCTTATGGTAATATGTCATTTATTTTGGGATATTCTTTTTTTTAAAAAATGTTGATATATAATGAAATGAACCATCTTATGATGGTTCATTTTTTATTTATACCTCTAGTTCAATTAAAAAGACTTTATGTATTAGAACTTAATCGTGTTCTTTTAGCGTGATACCATCAGCATCTATTTAATAGATATGTACGCTCAGCTTGCACTTTCTTGGAGATTCCTAGGAGATTCCTAGGGGTTTTCTTGCCCAGAAGGTACTTTTGTCGAAGAAAGGTGCAAGAAACCCTCAAGCAATCCCCTAGCAAATCAAATGAAAACGATCATTAGTTTAGAAATAAACACTAATAAGAAATAGATCTTTTATGTACTTATTTTTAAAATAATGATGTGAATATTTGTTTTTCTAAGGAAGTGTTCTATATTTGTAGAACAACATCTACAAATACCAGTGTTATGAAGTATAGTGTATTCATTTTTAGTCTTGTAATAATTGTATCTTTCAGTTCTTGTAAGATTAATCAGAAAGTAGAAGGAGAGAAGGTAGGACGTTGGGTGTTTAAAAGTACAGTCGAGGGAAAGCAGGAGGTACAACGTGGGAAATACGACAATGAGGGTTTTCAGAAAGGGACATGGAGGTATAAGCGAGATGGAAAGCTGTATAAAAAAGAAGTGATACGAGATTCTATAGCTCACACTACTTTTTATCACCCTAATCATAAGGTAGAAGCAATCGGTAAAACGGTATTGGTCAAAACTAATAAAGGTTTACATTATTACTATACAGGATCTTGGTTTATCTATGATATAAGGGGGAGATTAATACAAGTAAAGCATTATAAAAAAGGAATATTAGAACATATTACAACTGTACGAGAATGATAAAACTACCACAAACAGAAGAACAACTAATGGAATATATTTGGGATATGGAGAAGGCATTTACAAAGGATATTATGGAAAAATATCCAGAGCCTAAACCTGCTCAAACAACAGTGGCAACGTTATTAAAAAGATTAGTTGACAAAGGGTTTATTGATTATAAACTTTATGGTAACTCTAGAGAGTACTACCCTTTAATAGCGAAGGACGATTACTTTGAAAAACATCTTAACGTCATGGTAGAGAACTTCTTTGATAACTCTGCTTTGCGTTTTGCTTCTTTTTTTACTAGAAAAAGTAAGATGAGTAAACATGAATTAGAAGAATTAAAAAAAATAGTAGATGAACAGTTAAAAACGAAATAACTATGTTATTATACCTATCCAAAATCACACTCATTCTCATTGCTTCAATAGTGATATATAAGCTTGTACTAGAGAATAGTAAAGCACATCACTTTAAGAGATATTACCTACTAGGGACATTGCTTATAGGACTTTTCTTACCGTTTATTACTGTTTCTACAGATGTGGAGATGGTATCATGGAATCAAACTTTAGAAGAGTTAAACGACGTCATTATGGAAACTCCTAAACAGGAGGTGATGGTTAGTTCTACTATAGATTGGTCTTATGGAATAGGGGTGTTATATCTGATAGGTATAGTATTCTCACTATCTAAGTTAGTTGTCGAAACTATCAAAATTAGAAGGTTAAAACAAGAAGGAACTAGTATAGAGTTCAATGATGTAGCGATAGTTTTATCTAGTCAAATCACAAA
This sequence comes from Myroides odoratimimus, assembly GCF_001485415.1. Classification (GTDB taxonomy): domain Bacteria; phylum Bacteroidota; class Bacteroidia; order Flavobacteriales; family Flavobacteriaceae; genus Flavobacterium; species Flavobacterium odoratimimum. The sequence goes on along the minus strand of NZ_BCMQ01000001.1, from coordinate 296,321 downwards.
TGCCTTCTCGTTTAGGAATACTGTTTACTTTCCTATTACAGAAGAAGTGTCAGAAGACAATAAAATATTGCAACATGAGATAGTACACGTACAGCAGAGACATAGCTTAGATATTATCTTGATAGAGATACTAAAAGTGCTCTTTTGGTTTCACCCAATATTCTATTATTATAAGACTTGTATAGCGTTAAACCATGAGTTTTTAGCAGATGACTCGAGCGTTTCTTCACAAGAGGAAGCAGGAGCATATTTACAGTTATTATTAGCTCAGACTTATAAACAGCATGAGTTACAAGTAACGAGCTCTTTCAACTTTAACTTGACAAAGAAGCGATTCATTATGATTACAAAAAACAATAGTCCATGGAGAAATAGAGTAGGGATCAGTTTGTCTTGTATTCTTTTTTTACTAGTGGGTACACTTGCTATTCAAGCCAAGTCAACTAATCAGAAAGTGACGTCAGATACAAGTAGTAGACCGTTCCAAGCGACAGATACGAGAGCTCAATATCCAGGAGGAATGAATAAGTTTATTAATGACTTTCTTCTAAATTTTACAGATCCATATCCCTATTCAGAAGAGAGTGAAGCTAAAGTAGTAATACAGTTTACAGTAGAAATGGATGGGACATTAGAGAATATAGTGGTTTTAAGAGATCCGCTAGGAGTAGGAGAAGAGATCGTAAAGACCTTAAGGACGATGCCAAAATGGCTTCCTGCACAGAAGAATGGAGAAGTAGTAAGCACAGTGTTTACTTTACCAATAACTTTTAAAAGAGCAACACCATGAGACCAATAACAACAGTATTATTATCATTTAAGCTATATGTTACTTGCGTAGTGACTTTATTAGGAGGTGTACTAACAAGTATGGGACAAGAGATATTAGAGGATTACAGTAACTTTCTTGCACTTGAGAAAGTTGAGCTTTCGTCAGGCGAGATACGTCTTCATAAAACTATAAAAGAAGTAGACTCTACTGTGAAGGGAGCAGAGTATATTAATAAGCATCGTTTGTTTTGGAACTACCTTGTAGTGAATTTTTCAGAGCCTTTAGAGAAGAATACATTTGCTTCGAATAAAGAGATTACTTTGTCACAAGATAGCGTTCTATCTATGATGGTGTCGGATACTATTTTTAGTCCGTTAGTAAAGAAGTATAACGCTCAAGTAATTAAAAAGAATAGTAAAAAAGATACGATCTCTATGGATGAAGTACTTAATGTTGCAGTTAAGTTCTTTAGTATAGAGAATATTACCCCAAAGGGAGAGTACACGGCGAGGGTGTGTGTAGGGCTAAATAGTATTAAAAATACTGAAGCTATACGTATGCCCTTTGTAGAAGCTTTTGCTTTCAATGCCATTATGAAGAATCTTAGAAATGAACAGTATGATGTGTATAATTACTTTATAGATTCAATAAGGGGTATTTATAAGTTAAACCTTGGTATTGATAAAGAAGAAAGATTGCTTCGTGCTCAGGGTGCTCTTTTTATACAGATGCTTCAGAGTGATAAACTGAAAGAGTTATTAGAAGATGAATATGATCTGAATAAGGAGGTATTACCTTTTGTACTTTCTTCGTAATTAGAATAAATTTATATCCAACCTGTCGTTAAAAGACGGGTTTTTTTATACTAGCACTTGAATAATTTGTATTTTTAAAACAAAAAATGAGAACTAATTATTTTAAGTACTTCTTCACTATTTATATCGTTACCTTAGTTATGGACTCGTTTGCACAAGATAGAGTAGTTATTCATGAGCATACCCCTAAGTCTGCTTTGATATGTGCTAGGTCCAATACAGATACTGTTGAATTCACGCATAATAAACAGTTTAAACCTGCTGCTTCTCGTGTGAGTGCTGATCAATTATCTATAAACTTTTCTAAGCACTTCTATCAAGCTTTTCCTGATAAGAAGGTGAGTAATAATATTAGCTTTGTTTTTGAATTAACTATTGAGAAAGACGGCTCTATTAATGGCGTCAGTGTATTGCGCAGTAACTTTACATCAGAAGAGAACGATAAGCTAAAAGAGATCATTTATACGATAACAGCAGATACGTGGATTCCAGCTTCTTATAAAGGAGAGAAGATTACTTCACAGTATACGTTACCAATTATATTATTAGCAGATGTTAATGAAATTTAGTGTCAATGTGATGTAGGGACTTTTTTGTTATAGTTATAAGAGATATCTTAGTTAGCTGTTAATAAAAAGCACAATATAATGTTCAATACAACGACAACTAAAGTAATACTAACACTTGTATCTACTACCTTATTTTGGTTAGGAGGAGGGATGCATAAAGTGGTAGCAAATAATCTATCGAATGAAGTATCTGTTCTGACAGATAAAAAGCACGCTAAGTATCCAGGTCATTTTATGAATGATTTTGTAAAAGCCTTTTATAAGAATAACCAAGAGATAGAGACAGAAGAGACAGAACTTAGTTTTACTATTAATTTTACAGTAACAGAGTCAGGACAAGTAGATAATATTACTGTGCCAGGTATTACAGACTCATCTATATCAGAGGAAGTTGTCCGTACAGTGAAGTCTCTAAAGAAGTGGAAGCCTGCTACAGAGGGTAAAACAGCAATAGCATCACGATATTCAGTACCTTTTTATATTAATTTATCAGATGTCAAATCTGGTAATAGTAAGCCAGTATATTATGCAAAGAAAGAGGATAGCTTATATCAGATGGCGACTTATCCAGGTGGTATAGACGCTTTTTGGAAAGAGTATAATAAGAAAAGAGGCCCTAATGGAGAAGCTAATTTTGTTGGGGATAGACTGAAATATACAATTACGGTGACTATTGAGAAAGACGGAACAATGACTAGCCCACAAGTTAAAGGAGTTGATAATGATAGACATCAGCAGGGAGTGTCAGAGGAGTTTATGAATATAGTAGGAAAGATGACCAGATGGTTCCCAGCTATGTATGATGGTAAACCGATTCGTAGTAAGATGAACTTTACATTTACCAATAATGTATCCATATTAGAAGTATAACGAAATCAAAGAAGAGGGCATATCGGTCTCTTTTTTTGTTTATCTTGAACTTGCTAAAAAAGAAAACAGAATGATACATAGAATCTTAAGACTAGTGTTTGTTTTTACCTTGTTTGTATTAGGTACGCAGTATAGTGTAGCTCAGAGAAAAAATAAAAAGTCAAAGAATAAACACACAACAGAAGTTGTTACAACACCTCAAGATACGATAGCTACGTATCAAGGAGATTTTAAAGAAGACTTCTTAAGGGCATTCTTTAAGGAGAGTGGTAAGATTGTATTTAATGGAGCAGAATTTAAGTTTGTTCTTAGTTTGTTATTGACTGATACAGGAGAGGTGAATGAAGTCATCGTTCTTGGTGTAGATAATAGCAATGTCAAGGAAAGAATGAAGACGATTGCGATGAGTGTAGGAACTTGGAATCCTAAGGTAAAAGAAGGAAAGCATGTCAAATCTCAAGTAACAATCCCTTTCGTTATTAAGCAAAGTGACTTTATTATGACTCCTGCAGATTTAAATAAGTTGTTAGAAAAAAATAAAGAGTAAACGATCTGTTAGTATAAAGCTATATCTCTGAAGAATGTAAACCTATTGATTTTTTATTGGTGTAATAATAACTCTGTAGTAAGTTCATAATTTGATACGAATTTATGGACTTACTACAGAGTTATTTAATAGAAGATTACTTCGCTACGATTTCTATAAGTTGATCTCATATAAGACATGCTCTACTAGAGGATGGTCTTTAGGAACAAGAGGATGATTAAAGTTCTTTACATAAGACATTCCTATTTTCTCCATTACATTATACGAACGCTTATTCTGTGTCGTAGTGAATGAATAGATCTTATCTAATCCTAAAGTTTCTTTACCAAATACTAGACATGCTTTAGCAGCCTCCGTAGCATATCCTTTACCCCAGAACTGTGGTAGCATACGCCATCCTATCTCTACTCCTGGAGCGAAGTCTACATTAAAGGTAATATCTAGTAACCCGACAAACCCAATAAAGCTTCCACTGCTCTTTTCTTCTACTGCGAAGAATGCATATCCTTGAGTATCTATTTTACTCTTCATATTGTTATATGCCTGTGTAGATTCCTCAGCTGTTTTCTTGTCTAAGAAGAATTCCATTACTTGATCATTCTGATTCATTGCTATAAAGTCAGCTAGATCACTTTCTTTATATTGACGAATCAGTAGTCTTTCTGTTTCTATAAATACTTTCATTGTTTTATTTATTTTATTGTTTGTAGAAGAGTAATACTATAGGTTAATCTCTTCACGTACTTTTTTAGTTAAGCTGTTGAATACTAAATCATACGAATGATCTATTAATTCTTTTAATAGAGGCCACTGTACAGAACCTCCTAAGTGTACACTGTTCCAGTGTTTTTTGCTCATGTGATATCCAGGTGTGATTTCACTATAATCAGCACGTAATTCTTCCGCACGTTCAGGATCACACTTCAGATTGATAAAGCAGTTCCCTTGTTCCCATTTCGTTAGGTTTAGGAGTAAGTATATTTTACCTCCCACCTTGAATGTCAGGGTTTCTTTATCAAAAGGGAAGTCTTCTACTGTCCCTTTTTTATTTAGGCAGTAGTCATAGAGTATGTGTACATCCATAGTTATAGTGGTGTTTTACCGAGTTGTATTAGTTCTTTTCGAGATAGAGTATCGTAGACTAGATCATAAGAGTGGTCTATCCATTCTTTGATCTGATCAGGTGTAAATCTACCTCTGAGATATACCGTATTCCAGTGTTTCTTGTTCATGGTATATCCATAAGTAATATCTTCATATTCTTCCCTTAATTCAGTCGCAAGTTGAGGTTCACATTTGAGGATAATATTACGATTACCTTGCTCCCAAAAGTGCATGGCAATCATAGCAAATATCTTCCCGCCAACTTGGAATGTCATTAAGTTTTCGTCAAATGGGAAACCACTTGTAGCGTAAGGTCTAGAAGAACAATAGTCGTATAATTCATCTAGTTCCATAGTTTATATGATTTTATATAATACAGGTTTACTAGGACTAGCATCATTGACAAAAGAAGCTAGTTGTATATTCAGAAAATAGAACCCATCCTTTACCTCATCATTCACATATATCATTTCTGTAATGGTAGATTCTAGTCTTGCATCATCGTTCAGATGATGCGTATCTGTTACATTCCAGAATGCCTTATGAGCGAGTAGTTGCCCGCCATCTTCTTCTCTGTCTACACTTGGCAGATCTATAAGTAGATGATTTATACCTTGCTCTCTTAAGAAGGTCGCAGCCTCAGCACATAAGTAAGGAGGATTAGTATGAGAGTATTTTCTATGTTTTTTGTTTAGCTCATTAGGCGTAGTACGTATGATAATCGCTTTTTGATGATTAGCAGTCCATACCTTTTTTACCTGTGCTAATGTGATTACACAGTCTCCATCTTGTTGTACTTCTGGAGAGATAGTCACAAGTTGAGCAAAGAAGAAATATTCTTTTAAGCTCTCATTGACATTGTAGAAGTCATACGTGATATGTCCTAGACATTCTGTATGAGTCCCATGCCCATGAGGGTTGAAGGCGATATTATTAAAGTTAGTCGAAGACTTTCCTTCGCTTACTTTTCCTATCCAGTCTTCTACGACTACAGGAGATATCTCAGGCTTATCTAGATACCATGCGATAGGGTTATCGTCAGTATTGATAAGTGGGATAGAGATATCTATCGGCTTAGAGAAGTCGATTTGATAGTCTGTATCTGAATAGGTTATCGTTGCTTTCATTGTTTTATTTCAAATCTAAATAAAATAAATCAGATGCAATACCATCACTTAAGAATTTTCCTTTATTTGTGATTGTAAGGATATCACCTTCTTTATGCATGAGTTCCTCTTCTAAGAAAGAGGCGCTAAGTTTGACTAAATAATCGTGATAAGTCTTACCGAACTCTCTTTCTACACGAGTCAGATCTACTCCCCATATCGTTCTCAGTCCAGTCATGATATATTCATTATATCGATCCGTTAGGTTGAGCTCTTCTATTTCTCTAGGTAGTTTATCTTCCGAAATATCTTTGATATAAAGGCTGTTATTCGCTATATTCCAACTTCTGTGTACTCCATCAAAGCTATGTGCTGAAGGACCTATACCTAAGTACTTTTTACCTAACCAATACGCTGAGTTATTCTTAGAATAATAACCCGATTTAGCGAAGTTAGACAGTTCATAGTGGATATACCCATTTGATTTTAGAGTCTCTATTAACAGCATAAAATGTTGATGAGCCACTTCTTCTTCAGGACTAGGGATAACCCCTTTTTTGATTAGCTTATTTAATGCTGTACGCTCCTCTACAGTTAGCGCATAGCACGATATATGTGGAATACCAAGGTCTAAGATACGCTGTACATTAGATAACCATCGTTCATTGCTCATATTCGGAATACCGTATATTAGGTCTATTGAGATATTGTCAAAGAGACTTGTAGCTATCTCTAGACATTCGATAGCTTCAGTAGAATTATGAGCCCTATTCATCATCTTCAGATCATCTTCATAGAAAGACTGAATACCGATACTTAATCGGTTCACTCTAGATGCTGCTAATTTGTATAAGGTCGCTTTATCTAGATCATCAGGATTCGCCTCTAATGTGATTTCAGGATTCTCATTAACCTCAAATAAATTATAGACTGTCTGTATTAGGTCATTAATCTCATCTACCTCCAAAATACTAGGCGTACCACCACCGAAATATATTGTCTCAATGATTTCACCATCTAGTTCAGTTTGGCGCAGTGCCATCTCATGTTTTAGACCTGCTAGCATTTCCTCTTTCTTCTTTAATGAAGTAGAGAAGTGAAAGTCACAGTAGTGACACGCTTGTTTACAGAACGGAATATGTATATAGATACCTGCCATTATTTCTTTACTCTATCTTGGTTTTGTTTTACGAATGCATCCCAGCCACTATAACTTTTAGTAGCCAATGTTCGCCCACTGTTAAAGAAGTGACAGACAGCCGCTGCTAGTCCATCCGTACTATCTAGATTATTAGGTAGTTCTTTTAGTCCAGGTAATAGTTGTTGTAGCATCTTTGCCACTTGTTCTTTACTTGCATTACCACTACCTGTGATTGCCATCTTTATTTTTTTAGGTTCATACTCTGTCACAGGGATATCGCGAGACAGTGCTGCAGCCATTGCTACCCCTTGAGCACGTCCTAGCTTTAGCATAGATTGAGGGTTCTTACCTAAGAACGGAGCTTCGATAGCAATCTCATCAGGGTGAAAAGTTTCAATTAATTCAATAGTTCTATCAAATATCAATCTTAGACGAGTATATCTATCCTCATACTTAGCTAATAGCAATTCATTCAGTTGAAGGAATTCCATCTTTTTATTCACCACCTTGATTACGCCGAATCCCATGATCGTTGTTCCAGGGTCTATACCTAATATGATTCTATCTACTGTCAATCTATTCTTGTTTTTAATATCTATGCAAAGATGATACGAAATCCACACTACTCCAAAAAACTGTTCAGTTTTGCTATAAACCTTAGCAACATAGCTTTTGTATAAGAGCTGTAGTCACTTTTTTGCACTAGATACACTATCACACTAAAAATATCGTTTACTTTGTAGCAATGAAGATACTATCTGACAAAACTAAGCAATATCTCGTACTTCTAATTAAAATATTAGTAGTAAGCGCTGCTTTTTATTACATCTATAATCAGCTGTCAAATGATGAGACACTGGACTTCCATATTTTAGGAGAAGTAGTGAGTGATCCTAAGAATTACCTTGCTATTGCTGCGTTGATGTTCTTGACATTCTCTAACCGCTTTGTAGAGATTCTGAAGTGGCAGAGTCTATCTTCGTTAATCAAACCAGTCTCAGTAGGACAAGCGGCTAAGCAAGTATTGAGTGCTTTGACACTTGGAATATTTACCCCAAATGGAATAGGAGAGTACGCTGGTAAGGCACTTTATTTTGAGAAGAAAGATGCCCCTCGTGTTATATTCTTGAATATGGTGTGTAACGGGGTGCAGGTGATCTACGCTATTGTTTTTGGGTTGATTGGGTTGACTATTCTGAATCAGTTCCATGAGATTATCCCCAATACGTATCTGTACATTGTATACGCTGTGATAGCAGTTGTATTTACGTTGTTATTCTCTATCAGAAACTTCGCTATAAAAGGCTATTCTATACAGACTATTCTCAATTTATTAAATGAGATACCAAAGAATAAACACCGCAAGAATCTATTCTTAGCCCTACTTCGCTATGCATCGTTTACCCATCAGTATGTGATTTTGTACTATCTATTTGGTGTAGATATACCTTATTTTGAACTCTTATGTGCAGTATCTGCTATTTATCTGATGGCCTCTTCATTGCCTAACTTTCAGTTTTTAGAGTTTGCTGTTAAAGGGAGTATTGCCATGTTTATCTTCACTGCTTTAGATGTTAATCAGTGGGTTGTTGCTTTAGTTGCTACCTTGATATGGTTACTGAATATTGTGTTGCCGATCAGTATCGGAAGTTACTTTGTATTGACATTTAAAGTAAAAAAATAGATAACAACAGCAGAGATACAGTACATATTACTGCTTACTCAAGACAACAGGAACCACGAATTGACTCTTCACAGGAACACCTCTTTTTAGAGCAGGATGTACTGTAGTGAAATCTTGACTTTGTTTGTGTAAGATATCATCTATTGTTTTAGTCAATCCTTTTAGGCTATCAGGAATCTCGTATAGCTGAAAGTCTATTTTAGAATTTGCTTGTACAGTCACCAGTATTTTGAGTGTGTCTAGTTGATCGAAGTTGCCTTGAATAGTATCTGCATTTAATCTTAACTGTAGATTTTGGGTAACATATGAAAAGAAACAATCCTTTTTAGCTTGGTTATCTGTTAGAGAATCACATGATTCTACAGACGGATAAGTATCTACCTTACTCCAGTCTATCTTCTCTAATTCCTCTTTTAATAAAGCCTCTTCGTCTAGTTGATAATTCGCTTTATTCTGACAACCTAGTAATACTATCGATAAGAAAATTGAAAAGAGTAATTTTTTCATAGCTTGGATTATTGTATCTTTAATTCTCAAAAATACAAAAAATACAGATGGAATATGTACTATTATTAATCAGTATCTTATTATTAGCAGGAGGACTTATCGGAAGTGTGCTACCTGCGCTACCAGGATTACCATTGAGTTGGGTAGGCATTCTATGTCTATATTTGACTAAGGGAGTAGAGATGGATCATCCTATTCTATGGGTTAGCTTTGTGGTGATGATAGCGATTTCCATTTTAGATTATATCATTCCCGCACAAGGCACTAAGAAATTTGGAGGGAGTAAGTATGGCGTATGGGGAACCAATATCGGACTAGTAGTCGGGATATTTGCACCTATTCCATTAGGGTTTATTATAGGGCCATTTGTCGGAGCTTTAGTAGGAGAGTTGATTTATAATAGCAAAGAAAAAGGTAGAGCATTAAGAGCAGCTACAGGCTCGCTGATTGGTTTTTTAGTTTCTACTTTTATGAAAGTAGTAGTCTCTATCATCTTTATAGGTTTAGGGATAAAGATTATTTGGAACAACGCCTCAGTGTGGTTCTAAGATAGTCGTCAATTATTTATCCAAAAAGCAATGTCATGCTGACGAAGGAAGCATCTCATACTATAAGAATTCTCGTATGAGATCTTTCCTATCGTCAAGGTGACACGCTAAGCGTATATAGCAACACATTACACCTACCACACAGTCTGTGACTTTAGTACTACTGTTCTATTTTTACTTTGAATGTTTCTCTCCATGCACTTGATACTTGAGTCTTGATTTCAGAATTAGTGATACGCACTTTTAGCTCATCATTAAAACGGACATTTACATCATTTGCGTACTCGTCGAAGTTATTGACACGTACATTCATACTACCATCTGCATTTAGAGGTACTAATCCATAGTTTGTATTAGCGCTAGGAGTGAAGTTAGCGGGAGTATTCGCTTGTGCAGGAGTGATGATAGAAATATCTTTAAATACTATCACCACTAGACATGCAGCTATTACTGTAAGTATAGCTTTAGTGTATAAATCAACTTTCATAATATTTTTTTTAATAGTTAACTAGTTGAAATATACAAAAATAAGCGTTCTAAATATAGACTATCTTTTATTTTTTACTTCCTAATAACGGTTTTTCTATAAAAGTAATTCCGATACCGAGTAAGATAATAGCACCTCCTATCATCATCTGTACAGTGATCTGCTCGTCTAAGAATACCCAAGCTAGTATAGCCGCTAGCAGTGCCTGACTAAGAAGGCTTAACGATACACGAGTAGCTCGCATATGCTGAGTAGAGTAGCTGATTAATAACCAAGCTAACAATTGACAGATAATCCCTTGTATCACTAGTGTCACCCATCCCTCTGTAGACCATCCCGTAAAAGGCGAACCTGCTATTAGATTCACTATCGCTAAGAACACAGATGAGACCAGTAAACTATATGTCATAAATGGGATAACTCCTACAGTAGATAGCACCTTTTTACTCATCAAGATATAGCATGCATACAATATCCCTGACAATATCCCGAAGGCAAAAGGCAGGTCAAAAGAGAAATCCATGAATACTTCTACTCCGATAAGAACCACCATCCCTAGAATAGCGAATACTGTTCCTATCCAGAAGTTAGACGTAGGCTTAGTACTTAAGAATAAATAACTACCTATACCTACCCATACAGGAGCGAGGTTAGTCAGTAATGTAGCCTGTGTAGCAGAAGACCCTTGTATCGCATAGTTCCATACAGCGATATCAGATCCGAAGAAGATTCCACATAGCACGATCAAGATCATTGTTTTAGCATCATATAGCTTGATCTGTTTCGTAAAGATAGCATAAGGCACTACGAATACTGCAGCTATAGCCATACGATAGAATGCAGATACTAGACTCGGAGTCAAGTTTAACTTCACAATCACAGGGAATATAGAGATACATATTATTCCGATAAACAATGCTATACGTGGTTTATTAGCCATAATGGGTCTTTTTTTTAATAGCTGCAAAGTAACACTTTTCTTTTGCTAGTTTCTCTGTTTTTTAACAAAGGTCATTAGAATATGAGTTAGATTGTTGTGATTAGAGAAAGGGGTTTAACTTTTTCTTCTTACATTTAGTTCTGATAACACATATAGAAGCCCCCAACTCTATATTACTTAAACTCGAGAAGAGAATGAATAAAGAACTTTGGGCAAAGATAGAAGCGTTCCAACTAGATAAATGGACAGATGAGTATGGATTCGTATTGCGCTTAGCGAAAGAGAACTTATGGACTAAGCATTTTACAGAATCAGCTATACTAGAATACAAGAAGTTTATGTATCTCGCTGCCACTTCTAATCAGATGGTCTCCCCATCAGATATTGTCGATATCGTATGGCATCAGCACCTTATCTTCACACAGAGCTATAATCGCTTCTGTAAGCTGTTAGGAAAGGATATACAGCATATCCCTTCTACACATAACCGTACAGAGATAGACAAATTTAGAGAAGCAAAAGAACAGACCACCACCCTCTATACTAAAGCATTCGGAGAACAACCTAAAGAGATATGGGAGTATCGCACGATGTATGACAGCCTTCGATTAAAGAAATCTAAGCTAAGTGATAATGGACTATTAGGGACATCATTAGTACTTGTTATAGCACTCTCTATTATTTTATTTTATCCTTTGCGCGCTATTTATCGAGAGATTAGTAGTGAAGTATTCTTACCATTTTGTATAATTATCTTTATTGGGTTATATATATTTATGGTTCGCCATAGTAAGACTAGGATTCAAGAGATTATTACAGATAGTAGTTACGAGTCATTTATCTTTAATCTACATCCTTATGAAGTGTTGTATCTAAAGAATAGAGGAGTTAGTGAAGGTGTGATAGGAACATTTCACGAATTGATAGAACAGAAGAATTTAAAGCTAGAACCTAAAGGTAGAATTAGATTGATACAGAGTCGTATTGTGAAAAACCGTGAACAGGCTGCTGTACTAAAAGGTATAGAAGAAACAGATATAAGAGATTATGAGGATTTAGTGAATATGCTGAAGACTAAACCCGTCTTTATGAATAACAAGATTGTTATAGATGCACTGTTTAGTTATATCCGTAACTCAAATAAAATTAACCAATTGATTATTCAACTACTTGTTACATTAGGTGGTATGTCTTTTTTAGCATTTATGCGTATAGTTATTGGTATTAGTAGAGATAAACCTGTGTTTCTTATTTCTATATTGACTATCGTGATGGTTGTAACTACCATCGCTACTATAAGTGCAGTATCATCTAGCTTAATCGAAAAAGGTGTTTTAGCCTATTATCAGTCAAGAATTATCCCTAAGAAAGCAAAAGAGAACAACTGGCAGTGGTCTTATGTAGAGGGAGGTATGGCGGCTCTAGGAGCAGCTCTAACTACCACAGTTATATTATCGAATAGTAAGCACAATAATGTATTTGATTCTAGCAATAGTTGGGGTACAGACTCTAGTAGCTCTAGTAGTAGCTCTCATAACACCTATAGTAGCGACTCAGGTAGCTCATGTGGTAGTAGCTGTGGAGGTTGCGGAGGTGATTAGAGATAATCTATTCAACGACATCCCACGTCTATTCAACCCCATCGTAGGGCTGTATTACATACAGCCGATGATGTATAGCCACACAACGTATCACAGATTATAAACATAAACACCTCATACTGAATTAATTATTTCATAATGTTAAATAAATAATTATTTTTTGTTTAAAATGTTAAAATATATTTGAATATATGTCTATATTAGCATTTTGAAAATTATTATTGCTGTGAAAAAGAATCTTTCATTGTCTGAAAGATAGAGGTACTATTAGTTTAGACTCGTTTGATTATCGTAAGTTTGTTATCTAATGTTCATATAGTAAGTGTAAGTGATAAGATTAATTATTTTGAACATTTGAAAAGCCAAAAGGATACTTCCTTTTGGCTTTTTTGTTTCTTAACGAATGCAAAGAACGACTTAAGCCTACTATCTCTCTAACTCCACAAATGAATTGTACTATCATCATGATGGCAACCTGCATAGATAAGGAATGCTGATATCAAAACATTTAGACATAATGTATTGTTTTCCCTCTCATTCCCAATACCCTATTTTCCAAACTCTGTTCCCCGTTCCCCAATTCCCATCACTTTATCACGATAACATTGAAGAGCTGTTGTAGCATCTTGCGAAAGTGTTGTCCATATCTATCCTCTATCTCAGTAGGAGAGAGTGAGGTAGTGATATGTATGCGAGGGTACATCTGATCAAAGCGTTGCTCATAGTGACTCTCGATGATATTCGTAACTACCTCACAGGCGTACCCGTAGTGTTTTGCCACTTGTTCTTTGCCAAGGTTATCTAGGCAGAAGGGTTTTGCATTGATGTTTTCGTATCGTGTAGTCGTCTCGAATCCTCTCTGCATAAAGTCATGAGCGAGTGAGCGACACGTCTTGATATCATACTGTTTCTTTCTAGAGAAAAAAGGTTTGACCAGCTGCATCACAGCAGTCTTGCCACTACTAGGAGCCCCCATGATGAGCAATCCTTTATCTAGCGATAAATCTAATCTCTCTAGTGTAGCGTGATCTTCTATGGCATAGATAAGCACTTTGTACAGTGCATCTTTGTGAAACGGATTAATGATAAACTCTTCCCCATATAACTTTTTTCCTCTTTCGAGGATATAAGATAAGCAGGTATTAAAATCATACTGCTTCGTTCTCTCAACCAAATCGTATGTGTCTTCTAAATTAGTTTTATAGCGCTTCATCATATTTTGAAATTGTTGAATTATTTATATTTATATGTTTTTGTTTATTGTTTATAGTTTTATATATGTGTCCCACTACTAGTCCACGACTTGTCCCACTTTCGGGACAAGTGCTGACCTCCTCTAGTGTCCCACTTTCGGGACAAGTAGTGGACTGGTGCACTGTACCATTTTTTGGACTAGACGTGTCAGACTTAGCCTTCTTTATTTTCTTGTGTCGCTCTATGATATCCAGAGTATAGATGATCTTCATCACAGAGTTGCTATAGCTAGACGTAGACGGTGTATAGACTATCCATCCCCAGTCCACCATCTCTTGGAGGCACTTACTGTACGTAGTCTCGCTCCCTATTTTGCTCAAGCTCATTAGTTCAGGACGGTTGATAATAAATGTTTCTGTAAAATGGTTGAGGTTCCACTGCTGGAATAAGGCGATGTATAAGCTAACATGGGTTGGTTTTACAGCAGGATTATCCTTTAGTAATTCGAACCAAAAGTTGAGATGCTTGATGTAATTGATGTTTTTCATATTGTCTTTTTTAAGTTGATAAATAGCTTTAGAATAGTATCAAATTTAAAAAAGAGATTCCATTTAAAAATACAATTTATAAACAAAGTTTCGATTATAGGAGGTTTTGGTTTTAGGTAGTTTATAAATGGTTATAATACCTTATTTAATCAGCTATAAGGCTTGTTTTACTAGAAGAAATAAAAGGATAAATACCGTTTTTAAACCAGATTAATGTAACTATTCAAATATTGCCAAAAGCGAGAGAAGTGCATTTGTATTCGAAACATTGTTCTTGTTTGATTACATGGTTCAATAATTGGACTAGAGATGGACTCATCTGCTTTTTTTGACCGCTTATGCTATCTTGTGCCCTGATTATAAACCCATCAAAAAAGTAAAATGTTATGAGAAGAAAACCAACGAGATTTTGTATTTACCCAAAAGATGTCATGCTTATCACGGGTAAGAGTTATTCTACGTCGCTAAGACTGTTGCGAAAGATCAAGACAGTCTACCGCAAACCTAAGGAAGCTTATGTCAGCTACACGGAGTTCTGTGAGTATACAAATCTAGATGAACAAGAGGTGCTAGAGGCGATCAGTAGATACTAAGAGACGGCTATAGCGATGTAGAAGAAAGCCTATATCGCTATTTTTTTGTGCGATGAGGTAGAGATAGTTCAGATCAACTATTGATGAAGTAAGGAGATGGTTCGGATAGAGAATGACCATAGTTCGGTAAAACACCTTCTAATCCAAGTAATCACTGCTACTCTCCGAATAGTTTCCGAACGAGATAAAAATGAAATCTTGTTGTAGTTTGATTATCAGTGTGTTGTTTTAGTTTCAGTCAGGCATACTGAGTCAAAAAGGGATTTTAGAGTCATTATCTCCATATCTGTTCATTTATAGGCATAGCGCATCGCTCCACCTAGAGATAGAGGAGATGAGAATCAGGAAGGATTAGGCTATCCCAATGTTGGCATCATAGGAGTAGATGAGGTACATGTACACACAGTGGACTTCTTCTTTCTAAATAAATAGTAGAGATGATTAGCTCCGTCGACAACGAGCGTGTTGATGTGAATCAATTCATACCCTTTGCCATCTAGATAGTTCATGATATCGATATCTGAATTAAAAATCATGGGTGTACCATCATCATTTTTGAGTTGCTTATTTTTTGCCTTTTGCCCGTAGTTTATATTGGCATAATGCTTACTTGATAGGGTAGGTACAGTTACGGTTACCTCTAGATAAGTAGCCGTGATCTCCGATAGAGGCGTGTCACTGACCGTCTGCCCATAAGATATTGTACAGAATAGTGTAGCGATAAGTAGGATAAATCTATTCATAGTTGCGTTTGATTATATATGTAAAGCTAAAGATAGGCTATATCGCGAATATATATATGTGTTAGTCTTATTAATTTAAGAGTACATACTGAGAATGTTGAACTACGATATAATAAATAGGGGATATCACAGTTAATTAGGTATTGCTAAAAAGAAATAAAAACACAGCGCTAAATCGCACGAAACAAATTGTTTATGAAAAAGAAAATACTACTAGTATCTACTGTGCTTACACTACTGACTACTACTGATATCACCGCTCAAGTGAAGAAGGATAACACTCCTCCTAACCGCGATCAGACTACCAAGAGCTATAGTAAGGAGGCTACTCCTGTGCGCTCTCGCATCAGTATCGAGCAGCTATCTCGCAATCTGACCAAAGCCTTTAAGGAGAAATTTCCTACTAATTCTGTGGATTATGATCGCTCAGTTATTTTTGACTTTATGATAGAGCCTGACGGTACTGCATCTTATATCGAGGTAGTGCGCAGTGACTTCGACAAGGAGATGGAAGTCCACCTTATCCAACTAATCGATAAAGTAACCATGAACGCCTGGGAACCTGCCTCTCTAAAAGGTAAGAAAATACCCATGCAATACACCGTAAAGCTATACGTGATGAAGGGAAATTAGTTTTAATGAGGAATAATGTACGTCTTGTATATAAAGGTAGAGACGGATCATCATCCGTGTCACATAATGTATGCCACATGCGTTAGACCCTGAAACTATACGTGATGAATAATTGACAATGAATAATGAGGAATAATGTACGTCTTGTATATCAAAGTAGAGACGGATTATCATCCGTGTCACATAATGTATGCCTACATGTGATAGACAGATATTGTTTATTCCTCATTGATATGCCTTGCAATATTTTGTGTCTACCGCAATGCGTTGACATCTTTCTTTATCCATGTAGTATGTCATCTTGACGATAGGAAAGGTCTCATATTATAATTAGGAATTAAAAATTAAGAATTAGGAGTGTGTGCCTATGGCATTTATTATTTCATCCTATAGGTATGTAGAGACACAATATTTTGCGTCTACTGTAGTGCGTTGACACCTTTCTTTATCTATACCATATGTCACCTTGACGATAGGAAAGGTCTCACTCGTATTGTAGAGTGAACACTGCTTATGGATGATTTATTTCTTATAGATTTTTCTTTTTAGTCAGTTGAATATTAGTAACTAATACATTTTTGACTTTCAGATATGTACCTTCCCTAAATAAAATGAGGTGATTACGGAATACCGTAAAGGTTATGTGTAAAAAGTGGTTATTATTGTATGTAAGTTTAAAATTTTTAATTATGAGTTTATCTGCATTTTATGACTTTGTAAATTGTTTAAAAACAAAAAGTAGAAAGAGGGAATAGTAGTATTTATTGCGAAGCATTATTAGTAACTTACTATTATAACAATAAAGTAGAACAAGAAGTACTTCCTTGTACATTTAGAAGAGATACTATGGGGTATGGTAAAGTTGCGTTAGAAGAGGGAAACATAATACATCCTGATAACTTTCATTTAGATTTTGATACAGATTATCAAGAGTATAAATTTGAAAATAACACTTTAATAATTACTGGAGAATCATCAAAGATGGGTGGTAAGTATAAAGTAGAGCTAAAGGAGCAATAGTTAAAGTTGCTTACGTAAAAACACTTTATTTCTATAAATTAGAAGTAAAGTGTTTTGTTATAGCTGTATAAGCTATGTGTTTTCTCTTGCGTACTTGTCTTTTAAAGCTATTTGTGCCAAAGGTTGAACTACATCGTAAAATGTAGCTATAGTAGTTTGCCTGTTTCTTATTTTTTACTTCGAAATGTTCAAAGTGAAAGAATCCATCTATATGTTTCACTAGCCTATAACGTTTACGTTTTAAAGTGCGTAACTCTTGTAATTCAGTATCAGGTCGTTTTATAGGTACATTGTAGACTTTTTTAAGTTGATTTAGGTATAACGTTGTTTTAATATTTGAATTTTCTTCTAATAGTCTTAAAGTTCTTTTACTTCTTCTTTTTATTGTAGATACGATTTTTCTGTAATATTTAGATAAGTTAGGAGATTTAATACATACATTATATCCTCTAAATTCGAACCCTAAATAAGTTAAATGTGAAGGTACAAGTTTATTCGTATCACCAATATTTTTTATTTTAAAACATTCAAGACGAGTGTCTTTATTCTTATTAAAGATTACTTTTTTGAATAGGAATTTCTCTGTCTTTTCTTCACTAATACGAATATGATAACTTTTAATTAAGTTAAGGACAGATTCTTCAATCTGCTTTTCTTGACTTGGTTTGCACATAATAAGTATATCGTCAGAATACCTTCTATAGAATCCTCCTTGTTGTTTCACGATATTATTTATAATTGTTAAATCAAATTCATATAAGTAGAGATTAGCAAGAGTTGCACTAATAGGAAGACCTTGTGGTATTCCCATTTGTACCTTCTTACCATTGTTAAGTTCTCGATAAAAGTGATTCTTAAAGACAGGTAGTTTACCTTCTTTTATGTGATTTCTAAAATCTACATTGTCATAGAAGAAAGAGCGGTAACCTTTCTTCTTGCGTATGTCTGAGAGCTTAGATTCATCAAAGCCTCTTTTTTTACCTCCCTTTTTAGTTTTAGTTAATCGTAAGTTATCTAGTAATACATAACTAAAGTTAGTACAGGATTTAAAGACATTGTAATGATCTTTTGGAAGCACTGGTTCATTTATTAGCCATGCCCATCGTTCTTTAAGATATTTGTGATCTAGTGTTGAAAAGAAACTTTTAAGGTCAAAAGCTAGTACCATTACTTCTTCTGAGTCAAGCGCCCTATGCTTAATCTCGTCAAAACACTCTTTCGCAAAGTGGATATTACTTTTGCCACTAGAATTTTCTTTACTAATTAATATTTTTCGATAGGCAGTAATTGCTTGATTAAGTAAAGGTTCTTCTTCAAGTTTTGCAATATATTTTTGATTCAATAGATAAGCGTAATAACTATAGACTAATGAGTCAAAGTGACTTGCATAATGTAGTGGGCGCACTTTAGCATTGCGTATAGGTTCTTTAGTCTTTATATCATAGTGAGTGTGACTCCTATCATCAGTAGTGTGCTTTGTACTATTTCCTTTTTTATATTTTCTATCACTAATATTAGTATGTATAAGGGGGTAAAAAGCATAAGTACTAATGAAATGAGGATTTTGAATTATTTGTACAATTCGCTTGTAATCTTTACCTATTTGTAAAGATGGAGATAAATGTAAGTAGCCTTTTTCTTTTAGCCAAATAGGTTTTTCCATATTAATCAAAAAATAACTGCGAGTAAACAATAACGTCTTTTATATTACATACACCTTAAGGTTGGATCAGTACCCAGTAACTGAGTCATTGGACTGACGATTATCTTTGTATCAAAATTAATTAATAGTTTATTAACCCCTAAATTAATAGTTATGGAATTTATATTATCAACTGTATTTACATTAGATACAAATAGTTTATTAGAAGCAATATCATTTATAATATCTTCTCTACTCTCCTGGTTGTTTAATGACAACTGTAGAGGTCGAGAAATAAATATTAAGAAAGATTTGGATCTTAATAAATTTATGATTCCTTTACCTCTATAATCTCTTTATTATAAAGTAGACAAGATATCTTTAATCCACACAACAGTAATATGACTTTTACTCGCAGTCTGTACAAATATAAGTATATTTGTGTACTACTAACTGAAAATAAGAATATATGACATTAAAAATAGGAGATGTTGTTTTTTATAAGACACATCCATATACTGCAAATGATCAAGAAATTAAAATAGCAATGTATGCTGATTATACTACTCCTATAATGGTGGTAAATAAGAAAGGTGAAGGAGAAAAATTTAATACTAAAACTGGTAGAAAAGCAGGAGAATTTGTTGAATGTATTTATTACAATTCGAGAGATGGAAAGTATGTGTCAAAAAGGATGAATGCAGAAGAGTTGATAAAATGTGGGGATTCTTATGTAAGAAAAGAAGAAAGCCGCTCCTTTTTGAAAGAGTTAGGTTCTGAATGTACTACTATTGAGGAAGTAAGAAAAAATATTGAAGAAAAGTATATTTATAAGCAGGTTGTATTGAAATCAGTAGACTTAGAACTATTCAAACATAAAATAAATAGAACAAAAGAGAATGGTGATTTGGTAGAAACAAATCATTTAGAGTTCCTACCTCCTGTAATGACTGTTATTGGATGTAAATTTATTGATGAGAAAGATAAATTTTGTAGTCATACAGGTGGACCTGCAATTGAATTAAAATGTAAGTGGTATAACTCTCAGAGTAAAACTTTTTCTGAGGAATCATTTAGAATAGAAAATTTGTATTTGATAGACTTAAAAATAGAAGGAATTACAAATGATTTGTTGAGTGAATATAAAGAACAGATTGAAAGTAACTCATTTAACTTAATTGAGTTAAAAAAACCTTTAGTTTTAGAGGGGACTGATGGATTATCAGTGAAGTATTCTCTATTACAAATAGAAAGTATTGTGTATAAACATTATTTTTATGAAGCCTTAGTTTACAGCCTTCTAAAAAACAGTAAAGAATCTATTTTGATTAATAAAAAGATTAAGGAGATTAAGGATGGTGTTTTATGGGGAACAAGTTACCCTGATTATGCTTATAAAGGTTACCTAAGTGGTATTACAAGCTATCCTATTAGAGAGAATGAGTATTATCAAATTTCGTATAATGATAAAATGGATAGGTTTACAAAAAGAGTTATTAAAATTAAGGACATTTTTTTTGTTATTGAAAATGAAAAGAAAGAAGCTTTATTTGAGAACTTAGGGTGGCTGAATGATGATATTAGTGCAGCTGATAATGAAGTAAAAGAATTTATAGATAGTTCTAATTTATTTTTTATAAATTCTTTTGGAAATAGCAATGTAACTATTAGTAAAGATAAAGGAGAAGTAGGTATATCAGTATCATCTAAACTTATTAAGGATAAAAACATAGTAATTCTTTTAGAGACTAATTGTTTACTTAAAAATGGAGCAATTAGGCATTTTAGATTAGATGGAATATCAGAAATACGTGCGATTAATAATGGTGTTGATTTGTTTGAGAATGGAGTTATTCCTGAGAATGAAGTGTAGTGCCTTATAAGTACATAAGCTCTTTGTCAGTTATAATTAGGTATAAGATTTTTTTTGACATAATGTCTTGAAAATTAACTATATCGACATTTATTGTCTTTGTAAATATGACATTATGTGATTTTTATATAATTGGTATGCCTATTGTCTATTATTTGTCTTATTAATGTATAAAACTGTAATATGGACAAAGCTTATCGAGTAGATACTCAGAAGATTGTATGGGCAGAAGAACTTCCTATGTTAATGAAGGGAAGGACTAAGGAGGAATTATCGTTTCAATGCTCAGACCCTAAATGTAGAGTAAAAGTTGTTGCTAATAGCTACAAATTAACGAACAAAAAAATACCGTATTTTAGTATTAATCCTAAGTTAGCTCATGTTGACAATTGTGAGGAAGCATTGCTATATGGACTAACAGGTAAAGCTAAAGATCGTAAGTTAACAGTCAATGAATTAAAAGTGGTAGGTTATCCATCACAGTTAGTATTATCTGATGTTGCTGAAGATCCTATTGAAATCATTGCTGATTCTATTACTACTAATAGTAGTGATGGAACAACTACTGGGAAAATGAGATTAGGTTATAATGATGAGCTTTCTTTTGACCCAGAAGACGGTAAGAGAAATAGTAAGGTTAGTTCTATAAAAAGAATCGTTGATTTTTATCTTGGTTTTGAAAGAAATAGAGATGTTGAGATAGAGGTACTAGGAGAGAAAAGTGAGTATCGTTATTTGTTTAGACGTATCGGATATGGTTTGAATCATAGTCCATTTATTGATAATAAGATTTTTTATGCTCCCTTAAAGTTATTTAAAAGTGGGGCATTAACTGAAGATGATGATAAAATGGTATTTGAGTTATTGCCTCATAGAGAAAGTAAGGAGAATAATTATAAAGTAGTTTTGTCTAAAAAAGATCTATCTAGTCAAAAGATAAGTAGAATTCGTAATAATTATAAAAGGGTGTTTGATGAAACCTACGAAAGATTTACATTGAAGACCTTAGATAAAGGTTATGAAGGATATGTATTTTTTTTAGGAACAGGACCGACTAAGGATAAACCATTAGAATTTAATGTAGTGAGCTCTTTTATTTATTTTAAATATACCGATGTTCGCAAGACAATTAATGAAGCAAAGTAGTGTAATACAAAAAACGAGACCACTGGTCTCGTTTTTTTATTATCGGTGTCCTAGGATGCTTTTAAGATAGGTGTTACCTCTCTCTTTAGCTTCGCGTAGTTTTATTTCTTCATCGGTGAGGATGACCTCTTCTTTTATCCATACGCGTTCGATGTACTTCTGTAGGTAGATGAAGTAGTTAATCGCTTTTAGCATACGTCTGCGGGTAGATACTTCTAAGAAGAATACATCTGCATCTGGGCTGATCTCACGTTGGTAATACAGCTGTATGTACGGCTTGCCTTTTGGGTCAGGGTCTTGCTCTAGCTCGTAGTGGAAGTACTCGTATTGGTTCTCTCCATTTTTACCTTTGCCGAGGTAGTTTTGTATGGTGATACGTGGAGCATGACCTGCAGCTCTGTCCTCTAGTCTGAATCTCCACTGCTGTCCACAGTAGTATATCGTAGAGTCTTCCTTCTCATAGTATCGCTGACCTAGTCGCTGTACGACAGGGCGCTTCATGATGTCGTTAAAGTTGGCTACGGTGATGATCTTCTGTTTCTTATTATAGATACCAATCATATCACTGTATTCTACTAATAGCTTCTCCCATTCGATGGTCAGTGATTCGGCTATACTGGTATTCACCATCGGCTGCCAAGTCTGATCTAGCTCTGTAGGGTATCTATAGAAGGTCTGTAAGGCGTAGTCTTTAGAGAATGGAAGTAGAGACTTCTTCTTCTCTATGGTGACTAGCATTGCGTATAAGTCTTGGTACTGGAAGTACACAGATGTAGTGTACGAGTTTCCATTCGTAAATGAGATACGCTTATACATATCTTCTTCTGCATAGTCTATGACGATCTCTTCTCCAGTAGGGATATGATCTTGATTAAAGATGCTACCACCTGCTAGCTTCATTAGGTTGTCTAGGTTCACCTCCTTATTCGCAAAAGCAAATGGGTACTTCTCATCTGCATAGGCAGGATTAGGCGTTTCTAGTAGAATGGATTGGTTCTGAGCGAATGATTGTAAAATAGCATCAGTACGCAACCAATTTGCCCAAGAATATATGGTGTCATCTAGTTCTTCTCGTTTATATAAGAATTCTGGTTTGATCAAATGGAATAGGACTGTAGGCTCTGCTACGTCTCGTTCTAAGTCATGGTTTAGCAAGAAGTCTATCTCTATGCGATCTTTCATACTGAAGCGATAGTCGTCTACACCATAGTCTGTATTGATAAACAGTCTAGCGCGTATGGTACCTCCTACGATAAGTTCTCCATGATTATAATCTCCCCAGAATACCTCTGCTACCTTTAGATTTCTTTTGACATAGATACCTTGTCCTCCTACTGCTATATTATTAGTAGTAAGGCTACCTAGTACCACGAGTCCTGTAGAAATCTCTGTATTAGCATTGAAAATTTGGGGTACAGTAAGATTGCCATTTATAAGAATAAACGGGATAAGGTCATCAGTATAATGTTGGGCAGAGATGGTATCTAGGTTTAGTGGGTCTTCCCACTGCTGGTGCCCTTCGTAATATAAGATCGGCAAGTCTAGATTCTCATGCTTATACCAACAGTCCTCTGGTAATAAGTGCTTTATCTCTGCTAGAGGGATAAACTTCATAATCGGTGAATTAGTAATGTTTTATTATAACAAAAGTAAGTAATTATTGGCTCTATCGTTAGATGAAGATAGGAATTATCTTCATCATTTTCTAATGAAAGTAATGATAATAAGTACAATGATTGAAAATAGGGTTTAAAGAGTTTTTTTAGTTGTTAATCAATTGATTAATAGTTGGTAAAATATTTTTTTAAAGAAGAATTTGACTACTTGTCGGTTAGAAGTAGTGTGTAAAATATTTGAATAGTATAATTAATTGTTCTGATATATGTGATGAGTGTTATTATTTGTTCTCTGCTAGAGGCTTTCTTTTCGTTAAAATTCTATCAATTAGAGAGGTTTGTTTAAAAAATACGCAATTGCTATGTACCATATTTGATTTGTTTTAGTTAATAAAAAGTGAATTTTGTTAATTTGTAATTAAAATTATTTAGTTAAAAAAGTTATGAAGAGAATTTTATTTTTATTTCTAGGTCTATCATTATTAGCTTCGTGTAGTAGCGATGATAATGCTGTGATAGATGATGAAAAATTAGGTGAGTTAGTCGTAAAAATTGAACAGAAGAACTACTACGTAGGTGATAAGGTATCTATAAAGGTAGAAAGCCAAAAAGGGGAAGAGGTGAAAGGTGCTAGAATCTTCATCAATGAGACACAGGTGAATGCACTATATGAGTTTATGAAACCAGGAGATTTTAAAGTAGTAGCGAAGAAGGCGGGGTATACTTCTAGCAAGGTTGTAGATATTAAAGTGAAAGCTTATGTAAACATAAATCTATCGGTAAAGGAGAGCAAGGTAATCGTGGGAAACAAAATCGTATTCGACGTATTAAATGATTTTAAAGAGACTGTAGCTGCTAAAATATACCATGTAGAGAGTGGAACAGAGATAGAGGGAGCTGAATATACTCCGACAGAGGTAGGTGTGTACACTTTCGTAGCAAGAGGTGGCGAAGGCTATAAGGAGAGTAATAAGGTCACTGTAGAGGTGTTAGCTGATACGAGTTACTTCTGGATAGGAGGTAAAAACTATGAGGTTCATGAGTTAACCTTTGACGTAAGCCAGTATAAGTATAAATCTGGGGTTAAAGACAGAGTGTATCTCTTAAATGGAAAAACGATGAATGCTGTAGAAATCAATGTTTGGAATATAAATGGAGAAGCTGCTAATAACATGAGTATTACAGTTTGGATTCCAAACCCGACGATTAAATTGAACAGTAAGAATCAAATTACTGATTTTGGTCAACGTGTTTCTTTAAGTGATTCAAGTGATTGGATCGTAAGAAGTGTGTTTTTGATGTTAGAAGGGGAAGATGCCCAATCATATGAAGTGAATGAAGATCGATTGACTGATATTACATTAAAAACGAAAGGATTAGTAATACCAAATAATGGGGTTGGTGCTGGAAAGAAAGGTGTTGAGAGTCAAGGGGTATTTGATTTTAAAGCCTTTGGCGATAAGGAGATGAAGTTATTATTTAATGGATATTTTACTACAACAGAAGCTGTTAAGAAATTCTAAGAGAGTAACGTTATAGAAAGAAGAATTGTTTACATTTTTTTTAAAGGGAAGAAGAGCCTTACTGTTTTATACTAGTAAGGCTTTTCTGTATCTACTAGTTTAGGTGTAGATCTGATGTAAGAAGTGGCGTATAGTGTCCCACTATATGCGACCATAAGTGACTAGAATAGGTCATGTGTGGTTAAAAAAGTCATGATTTAAAATAAAGTTTTTGATATGAAATAGATTTGTATCAGAAGATTAAGCGATAGAGTAGCTACTGAGTAATAATCTGATATCATAATTAATAACCATTTTAAAAAATTAGAAATCATGGCAGAAATTAAAAAAGGAATTTTAGGAGGAGTACAAGGAAAAGTAGGTACTGTAGTAGGGGTAAACTGGAGAGGTAAAAACATTATCCGAAGCTTGCCAAAAAAGAGTGGTAAACCTGCAACGGAAGGACAGTTAAAACAACGTGCAAAGTTTAAATTAGTAGCAGAGTTCTTATCTCCGTTGAATCAATTGACAGGGAAGTATTTCGGAGAGTATCAAGGGGCTAAGTCTAGAACCAACTTAGCGATGTCTTATCAGTTATTAGAAACGGTAATAGAGAAAGATGGTGACTTAGCAATAGACTACGCTAAGGTAGTGATCACTAAAGGGGTGTTGCCTGTGCCTATCGTAAGCGATGTGAAGATAGAGAATGCTAAACTTACTGTGAATTGGAAGTCTGATGTGGGAATAGGATTGGCAAAGGAGAAAGATGATATGGTCTTCGTGGTGTATAATCAAGATGCTAACCAGTTCTACGTGATAGAGAATCAGGCTAATCGTAAGGCAGGGACTATCTCTGCTAATATCCCTGCTGAGTGGGCTAAGAATAACTCAGTGTGGCTAATCATAGTAGATGAAGCTAAGAAGTATAGCAGTACAAGTGCTTTCTTAAGTGTAGTGTAGGCTGTGTGAGGATGAATAAAGAAGAGCCTGGGGATAACTCAGGCTCTCTTTATCTTTGCATATATACTGTGTTTTCATAAAAAGAAAATAGTTCTTTTTAGAACGTTAGTCATTATTAATTTTCTTTTTGTATTTCAAAATATTTAGTGCAAAAGGGAATATACTATTTTAGTCGTTATATTAGTGTATAATTGATTTGATGTTTTCTAAAAATATAGAATTCTTATGCTGAGTAAATTAAGTATTGTTTTAGGAGTTTGCCTTATGACTGTAGTAGGCTGGGGGCAGCGCAGTAATTCTGATTATAAACCTATATTTAACGTAGGGTATAATCAAGGAACGCATAGCATGATTCAGTTAGGAGTGGAGTATGATGTATTGAGTTCTGATGAAAAATGGCTTTTTGTAGGAGGTGGTGTATTGGCAACTCCTTATCACAAGGAATGGCATTGGTTGCCGTATGTGGATATTACTAAAAGCAACGGATTATTGTTCTATGGAGCAAAAACTTCTACTAAATATGTACAACCACAAGTAGGTATATCATTATTAAACTTGATGGATATAGGACTGGGATACGGTATCCCCTTTAACGAGGATAGGATACCTGTAATAAAAGGTTTTAATCTGAATATCAAAATACGCCTTAGTGGGAATGATAGTGTATATCCAAAGTTAAAAATGGGGTTCTAGATATTGTAAAAGTAAAGAGCCTCAGTTTATTAGCTGAAGCTCTTTACTATTATCCGTGTATGTGTTCTTTGTTTCCGTAAGATTGGATTAGTTCTCCTTCGAACTCAAGCCATTCTTTCCAACGTTTGTCTACATCTACTTTCTCTGTGTATTTCTTAGCGAACTTTAAGAATGTAGTATAGTGATTTGCTTCTGATACCATCAGTTCATGATAGAACTTTGCTAACTCTTCATCTTTGATGTTTTGAGATAGTGTTCTAAAACGTTCACAACTTCTCGCTTCTATCATCGCAGCGAATAATAGTTTATCAATGAAGCACTCATTACGGCTACCGTCTTTCTTAGAGAATTTATACAGCTGACCTACATAGTCATCTTTGCGTTCTCTACCTAGTGTGTATCCACGTTCTTTAATGATGTTATGTACCATCTGGAAGTGTTGCATCTCTTCGATAGCAATCTCCGTCATCGCAGTCACTAAGTCTTCGTGCTCTGAGTTATACGTAATCAATGTTATGGCATTCGTAGCTGCCTTTTGTTCGCACCAACAGTGGTCCGTTAATATCTCTTCTAAGTTAGACTCAGCGATATCTGCCCATCGAGGGTCTGTTAATAGTTTTAATCCAAGCATAATTCCTTTTCGTTTTATGCAAAAATAGCAATTATTAGGTAGTAACATACTGTATTATTGGATTATCCTATCGCTATTAGAGAGTTGCTTTTGTCTGTATTATACGTTATTGCATATAAAATGATGTTTTAGAGGTGGATTATATGTAATTGCATATAGTTTTGTATATTTGTGTATAATTATATGTTATTGCATATAATATGAGTTAAGATTTTCATTGTATTTAATTCTGGAGTATATGAGCACATCATTAGGAGAGTTTGTTAAAGAACATCGCAAAAGGGTTGGTTTAACACAAGAGCAGTTAGCTGATAAGGCTGGAGTTGCATTGACTGTTATTAGAAAGATAGAGCAAGGGAAAGATAATTTAAGCTTAGCTAAGGTAAATGAAGTACTTATCATGTTTGGACATACTCTAGGGCCTATAAATACTAAGGAATTATGAGAAGGGCATTAATTAAGTATGATTCTGTTAATGCAGGAGTATTAACGGAGACTGATCAGGGAGAATATGTATTCGAATATCTAGTAGAGTACATAGAGAAGTATGGGCAGCAGTTCATTTGTCTATGCGTTTGGCAGAGTTGTTTGATATCAACGTAGTGTCTTCTAGCTTAATTAGAATGGCATCAGGAGAGTTGTGTTATATAACAAAAAGAGTGGATAGAACTGCAAATAGCAAAAAACTGCACATGATTGATTTCTTGCAGATCCTAGAATTAGAAGATAAGTATCTTGGCACAATGGAGCAAGTGGGTAAGGAGATAGGAGAATTATCATCTTATACAGCATTAGATAAGATGCGTTTCTTTGAGTTGGCTGTTTTTAATTTTATTATAGGGAATAATAATATGCACTTAAAGAACTTCTCTATGTTATGTATAGATAATGTGTGGGGATTATCACCTGCGTATGATTTGCTAAATGTAAAAATAGTTCTGCCTAAAGATAAGGATGACTTTGCCTTAAACTTAGGAGGTAAAAAGAAGAATCAAAATAGAGCATACTTTGAACGCTTTGCAGAAGTATTGAAGTTGAATAAAAAACAGGTAAACAATGTGTTTTCTAGAATAGAAGGATGGAATAAAAAAGCAGTGGAGCTTATCAATAAATCGTTCTTATCAGAGGATTTAAAGAAAGATTATCTTCTTACAATAAATACACAGATAGAAAGGCTTAAGCAATAGTTTATGAAACACAATTTATCCAGAAAGAAAATATTAGTTATTGGACCTGTATGGCCAGAGTCTAAATCCTCTGCAGCCGGGAAGCGCATGCTTCAGCTGCTGCAATGTTTTAAAGACTGGGGGATGCAGATCTACTTCGGGAGTACAGCGAAAAAGTCTGAGGTGAGTGATGATTTGTCTTGTTATGGGGTGACTGAAGTAGAGCTGTGGTTAAATGATGCGCGTACAGATGAGGTATTAGCTGATCTGATGCCTGATATAGTGATGTATGACCGCTTTATGATAGAGGAGCAGTTCGGATGGCGTGTGACAGAACAATGTCCTGATGCGATGACGATATTAGATACGGAAGACTTACACTTCCTTCGATTTGCTCGTCAGGAGATGCAGAAAAAAGGAGGACAGGATATAGAAGAATATTTATACAGTGAACGTACTAAACGTGAACTAGCTAGTATATTGAGATGTGATTTGACTTTGATTATTTCAGAGTATGAGTATAAGTTATTAGTAGAGAAGTTCCATATATTACCGAATGCGCTGTTGTTTATCCCTTTTATGGAAGAAGAGATTACAGTAGAGGATATTGGTAATTGGAAACGATATGAGGAGAGAGAGGACTTTGTGTTTATAGGGAACTTTATTCACGAGCCGAATTGGCAGACTGTTCTTAAGCTAAAGACGGCAATATGGCCGCTGTTGCGCAAGAAGTTACCGCAGACAAGAATGCATATTTATGGAGCTTATCCTTCTCCTAAAGTGATGCAACTACACAATGAGCGCGAGAAGTTCTTAGTACACGGTAGAGCAGATGATGCCCTAGAGGTCATTAGTGATGCTAGAGTGATGTTAGCTCCTATACCATTTGGAGCTGGGATTAAAGGGAAGTTTATTGACGCTATGAGAGTGGGGACGCCTTCTGTGTCTTCGTCTGTAGGTGGAGAGGCAATGCGTGGGGAATATGAATGGAACGGTTTTATCACAGATGATGTAGAAGAATTCGTGGATAGAGCAGTTGAGCTTTATACAACGGAATCTTTATGGAAGGAGAAGCAAGAATATGGTGTGAAGCTTATCAAGGCTAATTATGATAGTAAGTATTATGGAGACTTATTTTATAGTGCTGTCAATACCATGTTTAGCAATCTAAAAGAGACGCGTAGAGCCAACTTTATAAGTGAGGTACTAAGACATCACAGTGTACAGAGTAGTAAATTCTTTGGGATGTGGATACAAGAGAAAACAAGTAGATAGGGTGCCACGGATTATAAAAATCCGCGACAACAACTCACTATCTACTACATCCTATTAGGTTCAAAAAGCATCAGAGTAACTTCTTCTTTTCCCACAGGTTTATTTTCTACTCCCTTTGGGACAATAATGCATTCGTTAGGGTGAAGAGTAATTACTTTATCTCTAAAGTGAAGTTCTAGGATTCCATCTACTACCATAAACAGTTTGTCTTCATGGTCATGTGAGTGCCATTCAAACTCTCCTTGTAGTTTTATTAAATTGATGGTGTGATCATTGATATTTCCTAAGTTTTTTAATTGCCAAAAGTCTTTTAGAGAATCTGATTCTTGAGCTAAGTTTATTTTATTCATTTGAGTCTATTTTAGATGTATTATCTTTGTTATTTAGAATTAGTAAAAACAACTAAGCAAAGCTAAAGAGGTATACATCTGGTTTTTGCAGTATGATGTTTGTTTTTTGCAATAATAAGATCGTGTATGAGATTAGGATTAGGTTTTGACGACTGTAGAAGAGGAGAAGGGTATGTACAGATGCATAGACAATTGTGTACAGAAGACTTAGATCTGCACTTCTATCAGAGTACTCAACAGACTTCGAGTAAGACGTATGTGTATAAGGAACAACCTTATATACAGCTCCATTATGAGCTAGATAAGGGGTATACGGAGTACAAGGCACGATATCAACAGAAGTTTTCTATCTATACAGAAGTAGGGAAGTGTACCTTATTTTATCTGCCTGTACTAGATGGTTATCTATATGATCCTGTATGTGATAGTGCTATAAGCTGTGAGATCGAAATAGGAGAAAATTGGTTAATCCACAACTTGAAAGAGGAGTCTAAGGAGAGTTATCAATTCTTAAAAAAGATGTCTCTCGGTGAAATCGCCGTATTAGGAGACGATAGTTTCACAATCACTCCTGATATGAAACAGCTCATTTATGAAATCAATACGTGTCCTTATACGGGTATGGTAAAAGATTTGTTTATCGAGGGTAAAGTAATGTTACTTCTGGCATTACAGTTAAATCAGGTGCAATCTGATGTAGACCAAAAACACGCTCAGCGCATACATGCTCAAGATATAAGTAGATTATATGACCTAAAGACGCTCTTAGAGCAAGAGAGTTATCTAAAACATACCATAGAAGAATTAGCGATGCGTATAGGAATGAATCGTACGAAGCTGCAAGCAGGGTTTAAGCAGTGCTTTGGGATGACTATTCACGAGTATGTATTAGAGATGAGAATGAATGAGGCATATCGTTTATTAACGTCTTTCTCTAAGGGGACCTATAGTATAGAGGAAGTAGCTAGATCAGTTGGCTATAAGAACTATGCACACTTCTCTATGATGTTTAAAAAGAAGTTCGGTGTGTCGCCTAGTACTTTTATATAATCTACTTTGAAGTACGACAAAATAATATAAATTAATGGAATACAGAAGACGCTGTCAGGGTACTCGTTATTGCATTTTTGTTGCCCTTATCGCATAGTTATCGGATAGTGATTACATAGTGGTCGCATATTTTTGGTCGTTTTTAATGCGATCAGTATGCGATTGTGATTCTATTTTATTGTTATCACTAGAATGAAGGGGAATAAAAAAGGCATAAAAAAAGCGAGTAATTTCTTACTCGCTCTAGTATTATAGTTAATGATGGATTATTTCATCATTTCAGTATAGTATTTGTAGAACAATGGAATAGTCTCAATACCTTTTAGGTAGTTGAATACTCCGAAGTGTTCGTTAGGAGAGTGGATCGCATCAGTGTCTAATCCGAATCCCATCATTACTGATTTAGAACCTAATTCTTCTTCGAATAAAGCTACGATAGGAATACTTCCTCCTGAACGTACTGGAATAGGTGTTACTCCGAATGTATCTGTATATGCTTTAGAAGCAGCTTGGTATCCGATAGAGTCGATAGGAGTCACATATCCTTGTCCTCCGTGATGAGGTTTTACTTCTACACGTACTCCTGCAGGAGCGATGCTTTCGAAGTGTTTTTTGAATAGTTCCGTGATTTCTTCCCAGTCTTGGTTTGGTACAAGACGCATAGAGATTTTAGCAAAAGCTTTACTAGCGATAACTGTTTTAGCACCTTCGCCTGTATAACCTCCCCAAATACCATTCACATCTAATGTAGGACGGATAGAGTTACGCTCATTAGTCGTATAACCTGCTTCTCCGTATACATCGTCAATATCAAGTTTTTGTTTGTAGTCTTCTAAAGAGAATGGACGTTTAGCCATTTCGTCTCTTTCTTCACGAGATAATTCTTCTACTTTATCATAGAATCCTGGTACTGTGATATGGTTGTTCTCATCGTGAAGAGAAGCAATCATCTTCGTCAATACGTTAATAGGGTTTGCTACAGCTCCTCCATATAATCCTGAGTGTAAGTCTCTGTTAGGTCCAGTTACTTCTACTTCTACATAGCTCAATCCTCTTAATCCTGTCGTGATAGAAGGTTGTTCGTTAGAGATCATTCCTGTATCAGAGATTAAGATTACATCATTCTTAAGTTTCTCTTGGTTTCTTTTTACGAACCATCCTAAACTTACAGAACCAACTTCTTCTTCTCCTTCGATCATGAACTTCACGTTACATGGTAATGCATCATTTGCAATCATGTATTCGAACGCTTTTACGTGCATATACATTTGTCCTTTATCGTCACAAGCTCCACGAGCGAAGATTGCTCCGTCAGGGTGTAGATCTGTTGTTTTGATTACAGGTTCGAATGGAGGAGAAGTCCATAACTCAATAGGATCAGCAGGTTGCACATCATAGTGTCCATAAACTAATACTGTAGGAAGAGCTGGATCGATGATTTTCTCACCATAAACGATAGGATAACCAGGTGTTTCGCATAATTCTACTATATCACATCCTGCTTTTTCTAAACTTTCTTTTACTGCTTCTGCAGTGTTGATTACATCTTGAGAATAAGCGCTATCAGCACTGATAGACGGCTTTTTTAATAGTTCAATTAGCTCATCTAAAAGACGTTGCTTGTTTTCTTGAACAAATTGTTTTGAATCTTTCATAATATAAAAGGATACATTGATTTTGTTACTCACAAAGCTAAGAATAAAAAAATACAATTTTTTTCTTGCAGATAAAAAAACCTGTTGTATATTTGCAACGTCTTAAAGGAACAGGATGTTCCACTAGATTTCGCGGGTATGGTGAAATTGGTAGACACGCCAGACTTAGGATCTGGTGCCGCAAGGTGTGAAGGTTCGAGTCCTTTTACCCGCACAAAAAAGCCTCTTCATTTGAAGAGGCTTTTTTTATGGAATTATTTTAGGAATCATTTATTTTTAAAAGTCTCTGTATAAGAGTTTTAAAAATAAATGATTTTTTTTATTATTTAAGATTTGTTTTTAAGCAAAAAAATCTATTATATTTGCCACGTCTTAAAGGAACAGGATGTTCCACTGATTCGCGGGTATGGTGAAATTGGTAGACACGCCAGACTTAGGATCTGGTGCCGCAAGGTGTGAAGGTTCGAGTCCTTTTACCCGCACAAAAAAGCCTCTTCATTTGAAGAGGCTTTTTTTATGGAATTATTTTAGGAATCATTTATTTTTAAAAGTCTCTGTATAAGAGTTTTAAAAATAAATGATTTTTTTTATTATTTAAGATTTGTTTTTAAGCAAAAAAATCTATTATATTTGCCACGTCTTAAAGGAACAGGATGTTCCACTGATTCGCGGGTATGGTGAAATTGGTAGACACGCCAGACTTAGGATCTGGTGCCGCAAGGTGTGAAGGTTCGAGTCCTTTTACCCGCACAGAAAAGCCTCTTCAAACGAAGAGGCTTTTTTATTGGTGTAAAGTTATAGCTTAATTAACTTTTTTGTAGCAATACAATAATCAAATATTATATAGCAGTACGAGAGTTTACATCATTATTTTGTATAGACCTACTCGTATTCGTTTTAGCTTTTAGAAAATATGTTTCTTGATATTATCATTGATTAGAAATTATGTATCATCTTTTTTTGTAAATTTCATTCTTTAAATATTGAATTTAGAGGAATGGTGTGACTTTTGTATGAAGTGGAGTCTAAATTATAATGTCTAAGGATTAATCAAGGAAAAAGGAATGGAATTAAAAAATTTGCTGGCAACTGTATTAGAGTTTGAGTTATATACGAGTAAGTCTATCAGTATTACGATAGGTACCTTATTATTCATCGCATTCACGCTTATGATTACTAATGTAGGGGTGAGGCTGTTGAAAAAAGCATTTATACGTATGGCTACTCCTGATGTAGCGGCTAGGCTAGGGAGTGTTTTTAATTTCATTAATTACTTTATTTACCTGATTATGATTTTCTTTATCCTGAATGTAGTAGGGATAAATATCAGTATGTTTTTGACTACTTCAGCCGCTCTATTTGTTGGTTTGGGATTTGCACTACAAGATATCTTTAGAGATTTGATAGCAGGTATTTACATCTTGTTTGACAAGACATTGAACGTTGGTGATGTGGTAGAGATAAGAGGTGAGGTGGCTCGTGTGAAGGTCATTAACCTTAGATGTACTATCGCTGAGACGCGTAATAGAAAGGATATCGTGATTCCGAATAGAAAACTGATAGACGATATTATGAATAACTGGACGCATGAGGACCCTGTGATACGTGCTAGGATTAATGTAGGTGCATTTATAGGGACGGATGTAGAGTTAGTCAAATCGGTGTTATTATCATGTGTAGAGGATAATGATGAGGTGCTAAAAACACCTAAACCTATAGTGTTTATAGATGAGTTCGGAGAATCTTCTATCCGTTTTATCTTGTATTATTTTATAGATAACGCTTTTGATAACGATCGCATCGGTAGTGAGATCCGCTTTGAGATAGACAAGAAATTTAAGGCGAATAATATAGAACTACCTGTGCCTGTACTCAAATTAAAACAAGGTGCTGAGTCTGTGTAAAAGTTATAGCTTCTAGAAGTATTCAATATCAATAAAAGGATTAATTTTGCTTTTTTCTAAAGAGAGATGGCTTCTAATAAAACTAATTCAAATCCTATGTCTGCTGTGGGGGCTAGACCAAAGAGAAAACCTCCAACAAAACGAAAACCTTCTAGAAAGAAGAGTACTAAATCATCTACATGGACTACTGTGAAGTGGGTGGTCATCATCGTGGTATTAGTGGGAATAGGTATTTGGTTTGGGTTACATTTTAGAGAGGGAATACGCTATTTCTTTAGCTCTGATGACAAGTCAGAAGGCAAGTCTATCTATGATGTGCGTACTGTAGAGGTGTTGAATAGACATGATAGTATGCTAGTCGGCTTCGATGTGTCCCATTATCAAGGGGTGATCGATTGGAAGGTGGTGGATTCTGTAGCTGGTAAAGCTTCTCTTGACTTTGTGTTTATTAGAGCGACTATGGGTAAAGATGGCAAGGACAAAGCTTTTCATCTAAACTGGAAAGGCGCTAGAGCAAATCACTTTATTAGAGGGGCATATCACTATTATCGCCCTGATGAAAATTCGACAGAGCAAGCAGAAAACTTTATCAAACTAGTGAAAATATCTGAAGGAGACTTTCCTCCTGTATTAGATATAGAGGATATGCCTAAAGAGCAGTCTATGGAGAATCTTAGAAAAGGACTGCAAAACTGGATCAAGCTAGTAGAAGCGCATTATAAAGTAAAACCGATCTTGTATTCGGGAGAGAATTACTATACACATCACCTTAAGGAATGGTTCCCTGATCATGTATTATGGATCGCTAACTACAACTTCTTTGTTGAAGAAATAAAGCCTGACTGGCATTTCTGGCAATTTACAGAGAAAGGGGTTATCAATGGAATAGATGGTAAGGTGGACTTAAATATCTATAATGGGAATAAGGCAGATATACGAGAGTTACTTGTGCCTTAAAGTTCTTTTAGGGTGTACAGTGTCCCACTTTCTGCTACCATATACACTCATTATCGTCATAATAGGGCGTTATGAGCAATATTGAAAAGAACATAAATAAGGTTATTTACTTTTGTGCTGTATCTGATTTAGATTGGATACACCGTAAGTAATGACTTATAGTATGTTCTTTGACATTGTGTATAATCCTAGAATCAGCGTTAGTTAAACCCAGATTAAGCATTAGTCAAATACGATAAAGCTATTCTACTTCATATCTCTTTCATTAGCTCTAAAACCATACTATAGTATGCTTTTATTAGTAATTCAGACCTATTTTGTATACTTGCTTTTCGTTTATATGTCTATCGCTTATTCCAGGATAATAAGGAAAAAATAAGGATGGGATGTTATTTTCTAACATCAAGGGCATCTCTTAAGGCATTGCCTATCAGCATAAAACTTATCACTAGTACAAACATAGCAAAGCCTGGTAATAAGGCTAAATAAGGTTTGCCTAATAAGATATAGTTATAGTTTTCTTTAATCATGGCACCCCAACTAGGTGTAGGTACTTGTGTTCCTAAACCTAAGAAACTTAGTCCACTCTCTACTAAAATGGCAGAAGCAAAGTTAGCAGCCGAAATTACGATGACTGGAGCCATACAGTTTGGCAAGATATGTTTAGTAATGATTCTGTAGTTAGAATAGCCTAAAGCATGGGCAGCAGTTACGTATTGTTGTTCTTTTACACTGATTACTTGTCCTCTGACTACACGAGCTACTTCTACCCACATCGTTAGTCCAACAGCGATGAATACTTGCCAAAAACCTTTGCCTAAGGCTAAAGTAATGGCAATCACTAACAGTAAGGTAGGTATAGACCAAAACACATTAATCAACCAAAGAATAAAGGCATCTATCTTTCCGCCAAAGTAACCGGCTATAGCGCCTAATGTGATACCTATCACTAAAGATATTAGCACAGCTACAAAGCCTATAGATAAAGATACTCGAGCACCAATAACTAGTCTACTTAGGTAGTCTCTTCCTTGGTTATCTGTACCTAACCAATATTTCTTTTGTTTGATAATCTCGGATTCTTTAGCGTTGTTTAAAGAACTCAGCGCTATGCTTTTAGTTTCTTCTAGTTGTGGTTGGTTACTATACCCCTTATAGAATAGGGTATCGTTAGTAATGTGATATTCACTAATAGGGATAAATCTAGTAGCTTCTTCTCTTCCAAACCAAAGCTCACTCCAGGTGCGATCTGTGTCTGTAGGAATAGTGATAGTAGATACTGTAAAACCTGGGCTCTGAGAACGAAGGGCAAGGTCTCCTGCGTTAGCATTCTTAGAGTTGTCAGGGATAATGAAGTAAGCAAAGGCTGCTACTATAGCAATGCTTACAATAATCCAAAAACACAAAACGCCCCAAAAATCTTGTTTGAATTTTTGGAGCGCAATCTGTGTATATGATTTGCTAGTGTGAGACATTCTATAATTTAGAACTTACGTTGTTTTTATCACCACTTACTTTATATATTTTCTTTGTGTCTAAGTCTTTTAAGATTTTCACACCTTCTTCGATATAGACATCGCCATTTAGCATCTCATGCCATCTATCTCTTTTGCTTTCAAGTATTGTATCGTTCTTGATTCTAGCTAATTCGCTAGGTAAAGAAGTAAATTTCAATTCGTTTTTATACTTAGAAATAGCTTTGAATTTCTTAGCTTTCTCTTCTACTTCTTTTTGTTTTGCACGATATTTCTCAAGGCTTAATGGAACTTCTTTTTCATCTTTTCTTTCATTGATCCATTGCGCGTTCTCGTCAATCAATTTGAATTGCTCATTAAGGGCAATACGTTCTTTACTTGACTTGATAACAGCAGAGAAATCATTGTTATACGGAGTATAAGTAGCTCTTTCTATCTTGTCCCATGGCATTGCGTTATCCATATCTCTTTCTCCCATGTCGATATAAGAATATCTGTCTGGTAATACGATATCACTTAGTACTCCTTCGCGTTGAGTAGAACCACCATTGATACGGTAGAACTTCTGTAGTGTTACTTTTAAAGCACCTAAATCGCCATAAGGTTGTTTTCTTAATAGGTCATTAAGTGTTATTAAGTTTTGTACAGTTCCTTTACCATACGTGTGTTTACTACCGATGATAATTCCACGCTTATAATCTTGGATAGCTGCTGCAAAGATTTCAGAAGCAGAAGCAGAGAAGTTATTTACTAATACAACTAATGGTCCTTCCCATACGATAGGAGTATCTTTATCATCTAGTACTTTTTGTTTTCCTCTAGAAGACTTCACCTGTACTACAGGGCCTTCTTTAGAGAATAGCCCAACCATTTTGATAACTGTCTCTAATGAACCTCCACCATTGTTTCTAAGATCCATAATGATACCGTCTATGTTCTGTTGTTTTAGTTCTTTAATTTCTTTTTCAACGTCTGTAAATGCGTTACGACTGTCTTTGTTCTCAAAGTCAATGTAGAATTTAGGTAAATGAATAACCCCATATTTCTTGTCACCATCTTGGATAACACTTGACTTAGCGTAAGTTTCTTCCATTTCGATAACTTCACGCATTACAGGGATAACCTTAATCGTTCCGTCTATTTTCTTAATCGTTAAGAATACTGTAGTGTTCTTTTTCCCTTTGATCAGTTTTACAACGTTGTCAAGACGCATACCAACGATGTCGATAGGTTCTTCATCTTTAGTCTGACCAACTTTAAGGATAATATCTCCAGTTTCGATTTCTTTACCTCTCCAAGCAGGTCCGCCTGGTACAAGTTCATTAATCTCTACACCTTCTGATTTTTTGCGTAAGACAGCACCAATCCCTTCGAAGCTACCACTCATGCTAGCATCAAACTTCTCCTTGTCTTCAGGAGCAAAGTAGAAAGTATGTGGGTCAAAACGCTCTACAATAGAGTTTAAGTAGATAGCAAACCAGTCTTTTCTTTCAAGGTCTTTAATGAATTCAAAAACTTCATCATATGACTTTAAAGCACTTTCACGAGCCTCTTTTTCAAGTTGTTCAAAAGATTTCTTTTCAACAGGCTTTTTGTCTTTTGCTTTTTTATCTGTTTTCTTTTCTTCTTTAACGATAGGCTCTCCGAACTCGTCAAACTCTTCTTCTTCCTCTACTTTACCTTCTTGTATTTTAAGATTGTCAGTAATGGTAGATAAGACATTAAGTTTTAGTAGTTTTTTCCAACGCTCTTTTAATTCTTCCGCATCTTTAGCGTAGCCGATATTGTCATAGTCAGCATTTAATACATCGTCTGATTCGAATTCGAATGGTTGTTCAAGAACTTCCGTATAAATACCTTTAGCTTCATTCATACGTTGAGTAATACGCTCATAAGTCAGGTCAAAGAAAGAAAGTTCCTTTAACTGAATCATGTCGTCTATTAGGTACTCATATTTAGAAAACTCATCGATATCCGATTGTAAGAAGTATCTCTTCATTGGATCCAATGCTTTTAGATATTCTTTATATACAGTAGCAGAGAATTTATCATCAATCTTTGCTGGATTATAATGCGTGTTTTCTAATATATACGTTACTAATTCTAAAAGAAGCTGATCTTTTTCAGGCGTATCCTTTTGCTGTTTAGGCATAAAACTCCACAGAAGAGCAGACACTCCGATAAGTAGAAGTATAACCTTATAATTTCTTTTCATAAATAGCTTAAAAGTATTCATTAATTAGTTTTGAACTAAAGTAGTTAAAAAAGTAAATATTTATACGATAAGGTCGATAATTATTTGTTAAAACACATAATCGTATAAAAATCCGTAGTTGTTATATGCTTAAACCCAAAATCCGTATCAGCCAAATACTGCAAAGTAATTCTACTTTATAGCTCCTTCATTAGCTCTAAAACCATACTAGTGTATGCTTGTATCACTAATTCTGACCTATTTTGTATAATTACTTTTCGTCTATATGTCTATTGCGTATTTTCGGTTAAAACTAAGTAATTTCACAAACAAAATAACATATAATCCTTACATTAGCGAATGTAATTAAAATAAATATATGATGCAAAGACCTTTAATACTTGTTACAAATGATGATGGTATCACAGCACCAGGAATGAGAGCCTTGATAAGTGTGATGAAAGAGATAGGAGAAGTAGTGGTAGTTGCCCCAGATAGTGCTCAATCTGGAATGGGGCATGCTGTAACGATCAATAATACGCTTACGTTAGAAAAAGTAAATATCGACCCAGAGATAGAATTAGAATACGCTTGTTCAGGTACACCAGTTGACTGTGTAAAGATAGCGCTAGGACAAATACTAGAAAGAACACCTGATCTGTGTGTGTCTGGTGTAAATCACGGTTCTAACTCTTCTATCAATGTTATTTATTCAGGAACGATGAGTGCTGCACTAGAAGCAGGGATGAGTGGTATACCTGCAATAGGTTTCTCTTTATTAGATTTTAGCTGGAGCGCAGATTTTGAACAAATAAAACCTTTTATAAAAAAGATTACAACAGAGGCACTTAAACATGGGATTCCAAAAGACGTGGTGTTGAATGTAAACTTCCCAAAGTTGGCTACTGAAGATATTAAAGGAATAAAAGTGTGTAGACAAGCTAAGGCTACATGGGTGGAGAACTTCGATAAACGAGTTAGTCCTCATGGAAAAGAGTACTACTGGTTAGTAGGAGAATTCGTGAACCAGGATAAAGGAGAAGATACAGATGAGTGGGCATTGCGAAATGACTATATCTCTATCGTACCAGTGCAATTTGACTTAACAGCACATCAAGTATTAGAACGTATTAATAGATGGGATCTGTAGATGAAAGATAAGATTGTTCATATTCTAATCGGTTTTGTTGGAGGTGTAGTGGCTACTGTAGTGGGTATAGAACTTTATTTGTTGTTGTTTACTAACTATGAGTTGTTTAGTGATTTTAGTTTCATTAATAACATAGGGTTGGTAGGAAGAATAACAGCGATAGGGAGCTTACTTAATTTGCTATTGTTTACGTTTTTTATTAATCGCAGATTAGATTTTATGGCTAGAGGTTGTATTTTAGCCGTAATTATTTTAACCATAATAACACAGTTAGTGTAGATGAAGTATTATATAATAGCAGGAGAGGCATCAGGGGATCTACATGGATCTAATCTTATGCGATCTATATACAAGAAAGACCCTGAGGCAGAGATACGCTTTTGGGGAGGAGATTTAATGCAACAGGTAGGCGGTAAGCTCGTGAAGCATTATAAAGATCTTGCTTTTATGGGATTTGTTGAAGTGGTACAAAATCTAGGAACAATATTGCGCAATATTAAGTTCTGTAAAAAAGATATCGCATCTTTTAATCCAGATGTATTAGTGTTTATTGATTACCCCGGCTTTAATATGCGAATAGCTAAATGGGCAAAGAAAATAGGTATAGAAACACATTATTATATCTCACCTCAAATATGGGCTTGGAAGGAGAATCGAATCAATGATATCAAAAGAGATTTTGATTTTATGTATGTAATTCTGCCTTTTGAAAAGGATTTTTATGAGAAGAAACATAATTACCCTGTAACCTTTGTAGGACACCCATTAATTGATGCTATTGCAAATTACCGTGCACAGGAGCATGAGGACTTTAGAAAAAAGCACAATTTAGATGATAGACCAGTGATTGCGTTATTACCTGGTAGTAGAAAGCAGGAGATCAGTAGATTATTAAATGAAATGCTTTCTGTAATACATCATTACCCACAATATCAATTTGTAATAGCTGGTGCTCCAGGACAAGAAGCTTCATTCTATGAGACTTTTATAAAAGATCAAAATATTTCGTTTGTATTTAATGAAACGTATGCTTTATTGAATATTGCCCATGCTGCATTAGTGACTTCAGGTACAGCAACGTTAGAAACAGCATTGTTTAGTGTGCCACAGGTTGTTTTATATAAAGGGAATCAAGTATCTTATGAAATAGCTAAACGAATTATAAAATTAAAGTATATTTCTCTCGTAAACCTAATTATGGATGACGATGTGGTTGTAGAGCTTATTCAAGGGGATTGTAATGCTGTAAGAATAGAGCAAGAATTCGCAAAAATCATACAAGGTGAAAAAAGAAATGAAATATTGTTAAAATATAAAGAATTAATTCGTAATTTAGGCGGTCGAGGAGCGAGTGATTATGTTGCGGATGAAATAATAAAAAATCATATGACAAAAAGAAGTTAGTTAACCACCACAAAATAACCAATATGAAAAAGTTTACATTATTATTAATCAGTGTTTTGGGCCTTTCTGGTTTCCATACAATAGAAGCGAAGACAACAAGTAAAGCTGTTTATAGTAGCCCTGTTAAAAAGAAACCTACAGCCGTTATCGCTGAGAGTAAAAATGTAGATGATAAAATACAAGCAGAATTAGACGCTTTATTAGGTGACTTTATGGAGGAGGCAAAAGAAGCAAAAGGGGAGTACTTCGATAATTTGACTAGTCAAGTGTTGAATACCGCTTTTGATTATGAAGGTGTGCGTTATAGATATGGTGGAATGAGTAGAAAAGGTATGGACTGCTCTGGTCTAGTGATGACTGCTTTCGGAGATACTAGTGTGAATCTGCCACGTACCTCAAGTGAAATGGCTCAAGTAGGTGAACGTGTGAGAAAAGCAGAAGCACAGACAGGTGACCTAATCTTCTTTAAAACTCGTGGCAATAGAATTAGTCATGTAGGAATAATCACTGAAGTATTAGATGACGAAATTAAGTTCATTCATTCTTCAACTAGCAAAGGAGTGATTGTGTCTTCAACAAAAGAAAATTACTATAGTAGAACTTTCGCACAGATTAACCGTGTTGTTCTAGAAAGTATGAATTAAGATTACAAGGATTCAAAAAAATAATATTAAGCTCTATCCATCAGGATAGGGCTTTTTTTATTGTATTCACTATATTTTTAGAATTGCTGATACTAATCAAAGAATCAGTTATTTTGGAAAGGGTTTTGATACTTATTGTAAGTATGAAGCCTATTAAATTCTCTTTTTTATTTTATTCTCTATTCCTTTTTTTGGGAATATACTTAGACTTACCTATAAGTACTTTTTGGGTGATAGCCACTTTATGTATTCTTCTATTTGTATTGACAATATCATTAATGAATAGATATGTACATTTTCCGTCTTGGTTTATGGGGAGTAAGGATATTGTATTATTTGTCAGTCTCTTTTTCTTTTTAGGTGTTGGGTTAAAAGGTTTGGTTAAGAATCAATATGATTCTGAGTTACTAAAAATAGAGACATATCTAAATAAGCCTAAAAATAGTAGAATAGATATAAAAATAACAGAGACTCTTAGTAATAAAACGAACAAACGATTTATAGGAGAATTGATTAGAGTAGGTGATACAGTGTGCAGTAATAAGATTGCTCTTTATTTTAATGAGCGTCAAGATTCACTTGTAGTAGGAGATGTCATTAGTTATTATGGCAGGGTAGGGAGTATACAACAACCGAAGAACTTTGGCCAGTTTGATTATCGAAAGTATATGCAAGGTAAGGGAATCTTTATTCAAAGTTACGTAGGAGATTACTTTGTAGTAGGACATGATGTACATTGGCGTTATGAAATATTGAAGTTAAGGAGGTCTTTAATTGATAAAATATATCTTGACAACACTGTTCTTCAAGAGAATACTAAAGGTCTAATCATGGCTCTGTTAGTAGGGGAAAAGTCATATATAGACTCTACTATTATTAATCAGTTTAAAGAAGTAGGAGTCATGCACGTATTAGCGATTTCAGGATTGCATGTAGGACTTATCTACTTAGTTCTTGCCCGAAGTTTATTCTTTTTACCTAAGAGGATAAGGAGTATTGTGATACTTGTATTGCTGTGGTTCTTTGTCTTTTTATCAGGTTTCTCAGCTTCAGTATTTAGAGCGGTTCTCATGTTTACGATTTATCTTGTTAGTCAACTTTTAAGAAGAAATCAGAATTTAGAGCACAGCATCGGTTTAGCCTTATTCTGTAGTCTATGTATATATCCTTATTGGGTATATGATCTAGGTTTTCAGTTAAGCTATTTAGCCGTTATTAGTATTGTGTATATTCTACCTTTATTTAAAAAGTTCTATTCTAAAAATAAAATACTACAGTATATACAGGGGATTACTTATGTGTCTATAAGTGTACAGGTTGGTCTGATACCTATTCAGTTGTATTATTTTCAGCAGTTCTCTTTTCTGT
This sequence comes from Myroides odoratimimus, assembly GCF_001485415.1. Taxonomy (GTDB): domain Bacteria; phylum Bacteroidota; class Bacteroidia; order Flavobacteriales; family Flavobacteriaceae; genus Flavobacterium; species Flavobacterium odoratimimum. The sequence goes on along the minus strand of NZ_BCMQ01000001.1, from coordinate 252,244 downwards.
TTTTATTAGCTAATCTAATTGTCATACCGTTAATAACAGTACTTATTATTTTAGGGATGGTCTATTTGATTGTGATGTGGATTGAAAGTATATCTATAGCAGTTGGTTTTTGCCTTAATGTGTTAACGGATCTAATGTACCGCTTAATAGAACTAGTGTATCGTTTGGATTATTTCTCTTATCAGAATGTACAGATAGGCTTTACACAAATGTCTTTAATCTTGATTCTTATAGGAGGAGTATTACTTACTTATTATCAGAAGAAATTGAGATATATAGTAGTAGGGGTATTACTATGTAGTGCTTTACAGCTAGGTGCTACTTTAGGATCGAGTAAAGAAGATACTTTGGATACTGAAATTGTGGTTCCATTCATGTCTAATAAGAATAATAGATCAATATGGATTAGAGACTATGATACTGTACATGTATTAATGAATCTTATTGATAGTACTGACCAGAGATATCTACGTGATTTAGATAAATATGTACAAGAGTATGGTTTAGATAAAGTCATGTACCATCCATTAGAGGGGATCGTACCGAATACTCAAGACAAATTGCTAATTATAGATACTGATAGGATAGCGTATAATGGAGTATTAGATGCTTCTGTTGTATTATTCTCTGGGCAACCTAATATTAACTTTGAGCGAATGCTAGAAGTGAGGTTACCTAAATTAGTGATCTTTCATAATTCAGTCCCTTTTTGGTTTAAGAGAAAGTGTATTGATATATGTGTAAAAAAGAATATCCCTTTCCATGATATGTATGAAAAGGGATATTGGTCTTCTTTATTATAATGATCTTAAATCTGTTGTAATAGTTGTTGAGGGGTTTGGTACCCAACGATTACTTTAGTCACATCACCTTTTGTACCGAAGATAACCATAGAAGGGTATCCAGGTATTCTTAAGAACATCGTGAAGTCATGTGTAGCATTTCTACCTTTTCTTTCACTGTTGTATCCAGGGTTTGTGTACTTTGTTCCTTTGTAGTTTATTTCTTCATTACCTTCTGCATCAAATTTCACAGCATAGTAATTCTTGTTGATATACTCGATTACTTTAGCATCACTAAAAGTATTTTTGTCCAGCATTTTACAAGGTCCACACCAGTCAGTAAAAGCATCCATAAAGATAGGTTTAGCTTCTTTCTTTTGTGCTGCGATAGCTTCGTTAAACGACATCCATTTTATTTCTTGAGCATTAGCTGTTAATCCTAAGAAAGTAATGGTAAGTAATAAAAACAGTTTTTTCATATTTCTTTTAATATTGTTATTATTTGACCCCGTGCATTAATTTCTTCAACACTGGGTTAAGAGCAATAACTAACAACCCTGCTACAATAGGCACTATAGTGAAGATTAAGAAGAATACTGATAATGAGTATTGCTCTGTAATAGTTTCTATTTGTCCACCCAATGTGGCAGCTAAATTGTTTCCAATTGCGATTGCAAGATACCACATTCCGAACATTAGTGCAATCATTCTTGCAGGAACTAATTTAGAAACATACGATAATCCTACAGGTGATGAGAATAATTCTCCTAATGTATGGAAGAAGTAAGCAAAAACTAACCACATCATAGATACTCTCGTACCTTCTGTAATACCATGTGAACCGTATGCTAATACTCCGAATCCGATAGCCATAATAATTAATCCTAGTCCATACTTAATAGATGCAGGAGGGTTAAATCTAGAATCCCATAACTTAGATACTAGAGACGCTAATGCAATAATAAAGAATGAATTAAGGATAGAGAACCACGAAGCTGTTATCTCTACTTGATTATCTTTTATTTCTGTTATCTCTGCTTGTACTATTTCAGTTTCTTTATTTGCTTCAGTAAACTGTTTAGTTAGATTTTCTTTTTGTTTACTATCAAGGATATTAAAGTTACCTAACTCTTGAAAGATTTCTACTTTATCCCCTTTAGTTAATGTTGCTAACTGTGATACTACAGCAGTATGTTTGACCACATTATCTCCTTCTTTAGGTTGGTTAGCAGCATGTATCGCTTTATAGTCATAGATAGGCTCATTGTGCTTGTCTAGAATAGGCTTACCTTCTCTGTCTACTTTTTGAACTTGGATTGCATCATAAGTAACTTCGTATGCATGTAATGACCAGTCTCTGTTAAGCATCCAGATAGCTGATGCCCACACTCCCACAAAAGTAATCGCTAATATAATGTTAGATAGTAACGCTTTTTTAATTGTCTGTTTTGCTAATAAAATAAGTACCCAAGAGATAATTAGTAAGGGCACTATCGTCAGTAATGAGTTGAAGATATTAAATAGCAATGCCTTGTCTCCAGATAGAATTCTCTGTGTATTGTCACGTGCGAAGATGATTAGCGATGTAGCTCCTTGTTCAAACGACATCCAGAAGAATATCGTAAAGAAAGCAAAGATGATAACCGCTATCATACGATCTCTAACTACTTTAGCATATCTCATTATACGTGATATAATTAACCACATCAATATTAATAGTCCTGTGACAACAACTACTGCCTGACCATCCATACCGAATATTTCGGCAGGGAATAATCTAATCTTACCTACGATATAGAATACATCACTAAATGCATATAAGAATCCAATGATAGTAGTAATAGCTATAAGTATATAGTCTAATGTAGTAAATGGATTGCGTTTCAGTTCATCCTGTTGAGCAGGTGTTAAGTCTTTCGTATCTAGAGGTGTGTCTTCTTTTATTTCTGTAGATGTATTAGGAACATCACCTATAGCTCCGAAGATAGGTTTAGCAAACCAGAATTGTAGTGTACCTAGTAACATGAAGATACCTGCTAAACCAAATCCATAGTGCCATCCGATACGCTCTCCGATATATCCACATAGCATCATACCAAAGAATGCTCCTGCATTAACTCCCATGTAGAAGATTGTATAAGCTCCATCTTTCTTCTCAGGGAATGATTTATACATCTCTGATAGGATAGAAGTCATATTTGGTTTAAAGAATCCTGTACCTACTACTAATAGTACTAATCCTAGATACATAAAGAACTCTGTCTCAAAAGTCATAGAGGCATGCCCTAGCGTCATAATTAGTGAACCAATTACTACAGCCCATCTATAACCTAGATATTTATCTGCTAGGATACCTCCGAAGATAGGAGTGATGTATAATAACATGGCATAAGTAGCGAATATAGCTCCTGCATCTACTACACTCATTTCCCATCCAGGGTTGAGACCTATGACAGACATGGTTAAGAATTGAATCAATAATACGCGCATTCCGTAGAATGAGAATCGCTCCCACATCTCTGTAAAGAAGAGAACGAATAATCCTGAAGGATGTCCCAGAACTTTACTGTCGAAGAAGTTCGGCCGGTCAGTAGTAGAGTTTTCCATAATGTAATTTTAAAAGTCTAGTTTGTGGTTAGTTATAAGATTGTGTTTAAGACATAATCTCATGTCATAAAGGCTAAAAATAGTAAAATAAACTTAAGATTAATTGTTTTACTAAAAAATATAAATAGTTTTTAGTGAGAGATTAGTATTTATAGTTCGTTTTTATTCACTATTCTTAATTCTACTGGTTCATATTGCGATATGATAGAATAAAGTATAATCAGATTAAGTGTTTTTATATAAAATAGTAATTGTTGTAAAATAAAGTAATTTGCGGTTATGCTAAATTTAGCATACTAATCTGTAATGAAGAGTTGATCCTAACTTCGTCAGCATATAACTATATTGAGATCATGATGATATACTTCTATATAGATTATTCGGGTAGAGATAGAGTATCATTCGGTAAAGTACCTTTTATCCCTTGTAGTTATTAGTTATTACCGAATGATTTCCGAAGTTACTTCATTTTGTTTAATGATAGTGGTTGAATATGAGGTTGTTAATGTTCAATTAAACGTTCAGAATAAGGCAATAAGGGATTATGGAGTCATTAACTCCAAATGAGGGCATTAGTAGACGATTTGTTGTTAGTTGTGTTTATAGAAGTTGATATGGAGCCTCTTTAGCACACGCTAGTATAGAGAACTAGATAATGTATAAACATAAAAAAACGCCTTAGATTACTAAGGCGTTTATATGAGTATTTATTGATTTGCTTTTTTCTGTTCTAGAGGTCTGATGACTAGTCTGTCGTAGATGACTAGTGTGACCACAGAGAACATCCCGATACCGAATACCACATACCATATCTTGTTTGGATTATAAGTGCTCCATAGCATATCTACCATCTCCCAGTGAGACATGCTTAACTTCTGTTCTGCTAAAGCGAAGTACTCATTCTTAGAGAATGGGAAGTGTACTTGGCTAATGTCAATACCTTTATTGATAGCGTATTCTTTAAAAGAGGTAGCCACTTGTGACCAATCTACACTGTCCGCTTTAAGGTTAAACTGCTTTTCGAAGGCAGATAGAGACATATTTAGAGTCTTTGATCCTTGTTCCATGAACTGTTCATGTGTTACCACTTCTGGCATATCTATGCTTCTAGTAGCCATCTCTGTTTTTAGTAGTGATAGTTTGTCTGACCATGCTTGATATAAATCACCTGATATGAATTTTGTCACATAGTAACTAGCTGCCACAGGTAAGAAGTATGTCCCTTGGTAAAGTCCATCCTTACCTTTAGGTGTAATCAATGCTATAAATGAAGATACAGTAGGGCTAGACATCATCTCTCCGATAGAGAAGATCATTGTACCTAATATGGTAAACAATGGGTTGTGTGTGTAGAATGTAAGTCCTACCCCTATACTCGCGATTATTGCACCTCTGATTACCGCATTGATATGGCGCATTTTTATCACAAAGTATGAGACACTAACTTGACAGATAATAATCATCAATGAATCTATATTAGTAAACCATTCTGGTTTTACTTGACCATCTTGAGTAAGTAATGTTCCTAAGAATGGTATATTTTCATTAATCCAAGTACTTAATGTAGCAGAGTTAACCCAGTCTTCAATAAAGTTAGGCAGTGTGTTGAACAGTTGGTTGAACATCGTCCAGAACCCAATCATTAATAATAATAGTATTCCTAGACGTACATCTTTTAGTGCTTCGAAGATTCCTAATACAGAATCTTTGATCGCTTTACCAATAGAGTCTTTAGGTTTCTCTACTTTTGATTCTTTGTAGAAAAATATTACTACAAATAAGTTTATTGCTATAACGATAGCTGCTTGTATAAATATAATCTTCCAACCAAATGTAGTACGTAAGCCTGATGACATTGCTGGTCCGATAAACCCTCCGATGTTAACCATCATGTAGAATATACCGAAGCCAAGTGTTCCAGAATTTTCGTCAGTATTACTAGCAATAATTGCGGATGCTACAGGTTTAAAGAATGCTGCACCTACAGCAACTAATAAAAATGTTGCATAGACATTGGTATAGGTTGTTACTTCTCCTAAAAGATAGTAACCAGCAATCATAATGATAAAGGAAATAATCAATGAGATCTTATACCCTATACGGTCAGCAATAACTCCAAATAATAGAGGTAAAAAGTATAGGATAGCTACAACGCCTCCCATGATACTACCTTTTTGGATATGGTTAAAACCAAGTCCTCCCATGTCAGTAGAGCCTACTAAATATAATCCTAATAAGGTATAGATACCATACCATGCCCACCGTTCCATCAGTTCCATAAAGCTGGCTATCCAGAAGTTTTTATTGAATGATGTTATTGTTTGTCTCAACGTTTTATTGGACTGTGACATGGTGATAGGTGATTTAAAAATTATAGGTGGTAAGTTAAGTTGTATATTCTAAACTGCAATGGATGATAACCAAAAAAATGTTATTCAAATAGAAATATAGATGTAATCTGAGTAATTATGATGATGTATATATGATATAATAAAAGCGCCTTAGTTGTCTAAGGTGCTTTTATTAAGTTTAAAAAGAATAATTTACACTGAGTAGTAGTTGTCTTCCTAATAGCTTATAGGTCGTAGAGGTACTGCTGTAGTCTGTTAAGGCGTAGTTTGCATACGTCTTAGTATTAAAGAGGTTCGTTAACTCTAGACGCGCGTTCCACTTCGACTTATTAGGGATATACGCAATATTAAAGTCTAAAAAGGTGTAATACTTACGACTAGGTGCCACCTTATCGAAAGAATATAACTCACTGATTAGGTTTAAGAAGAGGGTATCTTTCAATTTATATTTAGCAGTCAGTTTAGTCTCTGTATCTATAAAACGCTCAGTGCTAATGATGTTCATATACGTAGTAAACCAATTCGTACTTACGGCATAGTTAAACCTTGATCTAAGGTTAGACTTCAGCTCTATTCCATAGGTAAGTGATGTGCTTCTGACCCGTCTCGTCTCAGAATCATTTAGCGTATTATAGAAGTCAGCTTGATTAGCATTTAGACTCAGCTTTAGGTTGTGTTTTAGCTTTTGGAAATAGTAATCTGTAGAGGCTAGTATGAAGTAGCTCTCATTGTTCTTTATAGTAGATATATTACTCTTCGTATGGTTAGGATAGATATAGTTATTCTGTGTATAAAAGTCGTTGTACTTATTATACGATATCGTCACCGTAGAGAATGACCTATCGTGGTAGTTGCCTAATGTATAAGTCAGACCTACTGCATTATTTGTGAAAGGATCTAGGTTAGTAGTTCCTCTTAAGAAGCTTCTATACGATGTCTGTATATACCCATCATAGGTTTTGGCAGCATTGATATTGGTATAACCATATTTATAATAGATGTCTATTTTGTTCTTGTCATTAATTCTTTTTTCGATAGAGAAGTGTGGGCTTATGACTAACTTCTGAAGGCTGTTATCCGTAGTTATTGACTTTAACTTATTGTCAAATAAGGAAGCCGAGATACTTGTCCCCATACTCCACGTACCCCATGTCATCTTCGTCAATGCCTTTGCATAGAGTTCGTTTACTTTTAAGGTTGAGTTATTCTTGTTAGTATAGATGTCATCATCTGCTAAGTTGTTTAGACTGTAGAGATGTGTGTTCGTGTTCGTATTCCCTAGCGTGATGTGAAGTAGGTGGTTACCTTTCATCATTCCTTTATAGCTGGCCTGTACAGTGTGATAGTTCATTTTATTCTGAACGAGTTGACTGAATGGCGCTGTCGCATCCTGTATATAGATATTAGGCGTATTGATATAATCTTGAGTGTTCTGCTCATAGATATTCTTATAGCTAAGCACTAAAGCTTCTCTATCAGATAGCTTAGTGGTGTACTCTAAGTTTTGTTCTACTCTTTTGTTCTCATTATCTAGAGCTTGATTATTCGAAATATCGTTGTAGCGTACATCACTATTGATTTTACTATTTGAGATATTGCCTTTTAGATCATATTTCAGTGTAGAGGTTTTATTGATATCGTAGACCATATCTCCTTTTAGAAACGAGAAGTTACTTCTGTTCTTATTGTTCATCATTTCTATATTGTGATAGGAATGATCTGGAGTATATAGAGTCTGATCCATAGACCTTTTGCCTAGTAGAGTCTCTTTATTAAACAGCCCTGATATCTTCACTTCTACTTTAGGAGATAGAGTCACAGCCGTGTTGATAGAAGCAAACTGGTTATTGTTATCCTTATATCGATGGTTTCTGAGGCTTAGTGAGATATTGTCAATATTGATAGGATTAGATAGGGCAGTAGGAGTTGCTATTTCCCCTTTATTACTATTTAGAAACGAGCTAAGGTCGCCCGTAGCATCATAGCTAATATTGTTAGACTGTAAGATAGAGTAGAACTTCGTCTTTTTGCCAAAGTTCATGATGTTTGATCTTACACCATGTACCTCTTTATCACGTACACCAGCTCCCGCCTCGACATTGCCAAACCATACACGCTTAGCCTTTTCACTGAGTTTAAGGTTAAGTGCTATTTTCTTAGCAGGGTTTAGATCTGTCAGGTGTTTGTTCTCAGAATAATTTTGTAATAGTTCTACTTCTTCTACCGGATTGACAGGCATATTCTTAGTCAGCACTCTGTATCCTCTATCGAAGAGGTCTGTGCCATCTACCATGACCTTTTCTACTTCTTGATTATTGACACTGATCTTCCCATCAGTACTAATCTCTAGCCCTGGTAGGTTCTTGAGTAGGTCTTCGATGACGCGTTCATCTCCTTTAGAGAACTGTTTGACATTATAGACTACAGTATCCTTCTTCACTGTGATGGGTGAAGTAGCCTTAATGGTGATCTCGTTGAGTACTTCCGCAGAAGAGAGTAGGTATAGGGATGTGTCTAGGCCATAGTTGTTCTTAGTAGCATCTAGGGCAATAGTCGTTTTCTCTATTCCTACTTTTTGTATCGTAAGTTGAGAGGCAGTAGGGTGGTTCGCTATGTTTTTAAACTCTACTAGTCCTTCATTGTTAGATGAGGTATACGCTAAGGTTTTATTGTTTTGGTCTTGTAGAAATACTGTGGCACGGATTATCTCTACACCCTGACTATCTAGTAGTCGTGTAGTGATATGCTGTGCTTGAGTTAGGTAAGTGCACAGGAGTATTAATAGGATAATTATATTACTCTTCCCACTCATATTTTCGCTCTAAGTCCATATTTCTAGATTTTTTAAAGTCATTCCCATCAGTAATTGTTTCTAATACTTCTACACCAGGTATACTGCCAAATAACCTAGATAACCCCATATCATAATTCTCTACCTCGGCTTGATAACTCGTTAGATAAGTTTGTAGAGTCATAGTAGCACGAGAGATATCGTATTTCATAGGAAGTACTTTAAATTTGTTTGTTTCTATTTTGGTTAATTGCCAGTGATATCGATGGTCTTCTTCTGTAATCTCAAAAGCAAGACCAGGTAAGTTATTAAACTTCCATGGCCCTATCTGAATAGGGTAGTCCATAGAATACCACACAGTATAGTTTCTCCCTCTGAAGCTTAGTGTAGCTTTATGAAGTAATACATTTTCTTTAGTTGTCTTGGTTTCATCGTGTAGTTGCCAATCCATTTGAGGAATATCTTCCTTGATAAAGTATCGCGCTTCCCAAGGCTTTATTCTTGAATAGAGCAGGTTCTTCTTAAAGTCAAAGTAGAAGAACTCTTCAAATTCTTGTTTATCGTAAATCACTATTTCATTTGGCTCTCTGGGAGGCTCTTTAGTGAATTTGTATTTGCCATTAATGTATAGACTTTTATCTTCTTTAGGGCTAATGTATAGTTTGTCTTCTGCTGAGATGATATGAGCATCAGAAGTTGTTGTCTTTAGATAAGTGATGCCGTAATTGGTATCTTGGGCATATCCAATAACACATAAGAATAGAATAATAAATAAGTAATAGGTTGATTTATACATATCTAAGTTTTAGTTCTTGTTAGAACGTTGTGTATAGATCAGATATTGTAAATATTATTAATTAAATCTTAAAAACTAAGGAAGGAAAGCTGGTTCGTTTTATTGTTTTTATTTGTTTATTGAAAGTATTGCATAAAAAAAGCGCCTTAGTTGCCTAAGACGCTTTTGTATATTAGATTAGAATAGATAGTGAACTATCTAACTTCTTGCATAAGTTTTTTCATAAGTGGAGAAAGTGCGATTAACACTACCCCTGCGATTACTGCATATAATCCTAAATCTTTATACCCATCAGTATACGCTAATAGAGCATCATAGTTAGGATGGTTACCAGTAGCTACTTCAGAACGACTCTTAGACATAGCAGCTCCTAAGATACCTGCTACATACTGTCCGTAAGCACTAGCTAAGAACCACATACCCATCATCATCCCTTGTAGATTAGCTGTAGAAAGTTTAGTCATGATTGATAGACCAATCGGTGATAAACACAGCTCCCCTAAAGTAATAATCAATAAGGCAAAAGTAAAGAAGTCTAATGATGTCATACCTGCTGCGTCAGCGAATAGACGTGTAGCAAATAATGCATAGTATCCAGCTCCTAATAGGATAAATCCTAAACCGAACTTCATTACTGTATTTGGCTCTATTTTCTTCTTAGCCATCCAGATCCATAATAGACCTAAGATAGGTGCGATGAAGATGATGAAGAAAGCTCCTCCTGAGTTATTCACTCCGTTAGGATCTAAGTGCATACCTAGTAAATCAGAGTTTAAGTTCTTCGCTGCGAAGATGCTTAATGATCCTCCTGCTTGCTCATAGATACCGAAGAATAGAATAGAGAAGAAGATAAATACTAGGGCAGCGATAATCTTTTTACGCTCCGCACTAGTCAGCTTCGTCATTTCATAGAATAAGTAGATTAATGCTAATGGTCCTACTGTGTACATAAAGTATGCAGTATAGTCTGTGTTATCAATCATGAATACGATAACAGGTACCATCGCAAACGTAAGGATGTATGTCCCTACTTCTTTCCATAAAGGCATTTTAGTCTCACTACCATCTTTAGCTACTTGCATAGGCTGTAGTCCGATAGGTCCTAAATGACGTTTTGTAAAGATGAAGTTGATTAAACTCACTAACATCACGAAAGCAGCTAAACCAAAAGCTACACTCCAACGGTTCTCTACAGCGATAGAGTCTTGGAATAAGTGTCCTTTACCGATAGCGATACATAAGTATCCTCCGATAAGTGCTCCTAAGTTAATCCCTGCATAGAATAATGAGAAACCAGCATCAGTACGTTCGTCCCCTTTTTTGTATAAATATCCTACCATAGTAGAGATATTCGGTTTAAAGAAACCTGTACCAATTACAGTAAATGCAATACCTACGAAAAAGTAAGCGTGTGGATCTATAGCTAGAATAATACTACCTAAGATCATCATCGAGCCTCCCCAGAAAAGAGATTTACGGAAACCTAAGATTTTATCAGCGAAAATACCTCCTAAGAATGTGAATGCGTAAACGAATGCTTGTGTAGCTCCATACTGTAAGTTAGCTTGTGCTTCTTCAAAGTGTAGTTGGTCGATCATAAAGAAAACCAACATTCCTCTCATTCCATAGAAGCTAAAACGCTCCCACATCTCTGAGAAGAATAAGCTCCAGATTTGCTTAGGGTATTTACCTGAGAAATTCTGAATCTCTTCTAATGTCTGTTGTTGACTCATTTTTTTTAGTTATTTATTATTGTGCAATGCACTGTGTTCTTATCGAACACCGTGCATTAGTTTTTTCAATAATGGGTTCACTAGCATTACCATGATTGCTGCTGCAAAAGGTATTAATGTGAATAGGAAGAAGAAGTGACTAAGTGAGTACTCTTCTTTAATATTTTCGATTTGTCCCCCTAAGATGGCTGCAAATTTCTGAGCAATAGCTAAGGCTAAATACCACATACCGAACATGAATGCAAGCATCTTGCCAGGTACTAGTTTAGAAACATAAGACAGTCCTACAGGTGAGATAAATAATTCCCCTAAGGTATGGAATAAGTACGTTAATATTAGGAATATAATCGACATTTTTACTCCGTCAGTAGCTCCCATAGATCCTAAACCTAAGATTAAGAATCCGATAGCTACGAAGATTAATCCGATACCGTACTTAAATGCAGCCGATGGATTATACTTAGAATCCCACAGTTTAGACACTGTAGATGCTAACGAAATAATGAAGAATGAGTTCAAGATAGAGAACCAAGATACAGTGATCTCAGATACTTCTTTATTAAACTCTGCGTTCAACATATAGATAGCCATAGCCCAGATACCAGCAAAACAGATGAATAAAATAATATTAGACATCGCGATTTTTGACCAAGTAGCTTTTGCTAATAATATAAGTACCCATGAGATGATTAACAATGGAATCACTGTAAGACATGTATTGATAATGTTGAAAGCCATTAATGCAGTTCCTTCTAACGATCTGTCTACATAATCTCTCGCTACAAGTACTAACGATGTAGCCCCTTGTTCGAAACTCATGAAGAAGAACATTAAGAAGAACGCTAATAAGATTACAGCGAACATTCTGTCTCTAATCACTTTTCCATAACGCAAGATACGTGAGATCACTAAGTATAAGAACGTGATAAGGGCTAGAATAGCCATGATGTTCTGTCCTCTTAATGCTTCTGTGTCTAAGAATGCAAATAGATCTAGTACTCCGTTTTTAGATAATGGATCATTGAAAGCATATAATAAACCGATTACAGATACGATAGCGATTAAGATATAATCTACTAGTGTGTAAGGGTTTTTAGTATCTTGATCTTCTTTGATTTGCTCTGGTGTTTTCTCTACTGTAGTGTCTACTTTTTTAAGCTCACCTAAGTCTCCCATTAATGGTTTAGCTAACCAGAATTGGATTGTACCTAATAGCATGAAGATACCTGCTAATCCGAATCCGTAGTGCCATCCTTTAGTCTCTGCTAAGTATCCACATAGCATCATTCCGAAGAAAGCACCTGAGTTTACACCCATATAGAAGATGGTATACGCAGCATCTTTTTTGTCTGGTAATGATTTGTACATTTCTCCTAAGATAGAAGGCATATTTGGTTTAAAGAAACCTGTACCGATCACAAGACATGCAAGTCCTACGAAGAACCATAGTTTAGAAATTCCTTCTGCAGCCATCGATGCGTGACCTAAAGTCATGATGATAGCTCCGATAATTACAGCCCATCTAGAACCGATATATTTATCTGCAATAACTCCACCCAAGATAGGTGTTAAGTATAATAGCATGGCATAAGTACCGTATAGTGCACCTGCTTGTTCTGCTGACCATCCCCATCCTGAGAATGCATCGCCAAAGATAACTTTAGCTGTTAAGAATTGAATTAACAATACTCTCATTCCGTAGAAAGAGAATCGCTCCCACATCTCTGTAAAGAAAAGAACGAATAACCCTGCTGGGTGCCCAAGCACATTAGATTTAAACAGGTTTGAGTTTGTAGCTGTTTCTGCTGACATTTAAGTAAATATTAGTTTGTTTTAGTTCGTACTTATTGGTGATATAGTACTTTGGTTGGTTTTAGGTGTAAGGTTATTTTGGCTTATAAATTGTTTAAGATGAAATTAGTCATCTTCGTATATAATTGTAATCTTGTATTTCCTCCTGAGATACCGTGATTCTTATCTGGATAGATTAGCCAGTCGAAGTCTTTGTTCTCTTGTACTAGCGCTTCTATCATAGCCATAGCATTCTGTACGTGTACGTTGTCGTCAGCAGTACCGTGTACTAGTAGGTAACGACCTTTTAGTTTAGAAGCATGTGTGATAGGTGAGTTATCATCATATCCAGCTTGGTTCTCCTGTGGAGTAGTCATATAGCGCTCAGTATAGATACTGTCATAGTATCTCCAGTTAATCACTGGTGCTACAGCGATAGCTAGTTTGAATACGTCGTTTCCTTGTAGGATAGCATTAGAAGACATAAACCCTCCGTAGCTCCATCCCCAGATACCTATTCTGCTAGCATCTACATAAGATTGTTGACCTAGGTATTTAGCAGCGATGATCTGGTCATCTACTTCATATCTACCCAATTGGTTTTGTGTCATTTTTTTAAACTCAGCTCCTCTGAATCCTGTTCCTCTACCATCTACAGTCACTACGATATACCCTTTCTGAGTAAGCATAGCATGCCAATAGTCGTTAGAGTCTAGCCATTTATCAGCTACTTGTTGTGATCCAGGACCACTGTACTGATACATAAACACAGGATATTTCTTAGCAGGATCAAAGTCTTTAGGTTTCATTACCCAAGCGTTAAGCTGTAATCCGTTAACAGTAGGAATCTGTATGAATTCTTTAGTAGGTAAGTTATAGTCTAATAATTTGCTCTCTAATTCTTTGTTGTTTAGAATTTCTTTTACCACTTTACCTGTTTTAGACTGTTGTAAAGTGTAAGTAGGAGCTACTGTACTAGAAGAGTACACATTGATAAACTGTTCGAAGTTAGGGCTGAATATCGCTCTATTCGTTCCTAGTTTCTCAGATAGTTTCTTTTTATTTTTTCCATTAAGGTCTATAGAATACACTCCTCTATAGATAGAACCTTCTTCTACAGACTGGAAGTAAAGTTTCTTAGATTTAGTATCGATACCGTAGTAATCCGTTACTTCCCAATTCCCTTTTGTGATTTGGTTTACTAATTTACCTTCTTTGTTATAGTAGTATAGGTGGTTATGACCATCTCTCTCACTTAGCCATACGAAATCGTTGTTGTCTAAGAAGCTAAGCGTAGCTACATCTACATAAGCCTTATCTGTCTCATTTAGAATCAGTTTTTTGCTTAATGTATTTCCATCGATGAAGAATACTTTTAAGTCATTCTGATGTCTATTGATGATTTGAGCACTTAAGTATTGATTGTCATTTGTCCATTTGATTCTAGGGATATAGAAATCGTTGAACTCGCTTAAGTCTACTTTACTTGTCTGGTTAGACTTCACATCGTAGATATGGATAGATACTAGAGAGTTCTTTTCTCCTGCTTTAGGATATTTAAACTTATCTTGAGTAGGATAAAGTCCTGTTCCATATACATCCATTGAATATTCTGGAACGTCAGTCTCATCAAACTTAATATAAGCTATCTTGTCTCCATTCTTATTCCAATCAAACATGCGTACGATACCAAACTCTTCTTCGTATACCCAATCAGAGATACCATTGATGATATGATTTTTCTTACCATCATTCGTTATCTGTTGTGTTTTTTGAGAAGCGATATCATAGATATATAAGTTATTCTGATACGCATAAGCTATTTTAGAACCATCATTAGAGAATGTTGGTTCAGATATTTTGTGATCTGCTATTTTAACTAGTGAATTTTTAGTTGGGTTGAACAAATAAAAATCAGTTAAAGCAGAACGACGGTAAATAGGAGTGGTGTTCGTTCCTATTAATAATTGTTCTTCTTTATGATCGAAGATATAAGTATCTATCGATTTAATATCTTTAAACGCACTAGTAGAAAAGATTGTTTTTGCTTTTTCTAGTGTTTCGAAGTTATAAAGGTTTATTTCTTGGTGGTCTTTAGCAACGCGCTCAATGCGTGAGTATTGATTCGATTTTTCCATCGAATTAACGGATTGCATTACTTTCGTTCTAAATGTGCCGTTCCAAATTTCTTCTTGTGCAATTTGTTTCTGAGCCAACCCAATTTGGGTAGCTATGATACAAAATAGTAGGGTTAGGTTAAGGTGTTTCATTATCTATTTAATCGAAAAAACTTCCAATTTTAATGAAAAAATATGATTTACACCAATTTATTTTTCGAATAAACCAAAAAAAGTCTAATTCTGTTGAAGCTATTTTGGTAATAAAAATCATAATATCATAAACAAAAAGTACTAATAGCTGTTTTTTTAGTTTTTTTAACCTTGTAAGAATGAGTTATCTTTGTGGCATAAACAAAAATAAAGATGGAAGGTAATATTAATGGATTCTCTAAGTTGAGTAAACAAGACAAAATCAATTGGATAGCACAAACCTATTTTTCTAATTCTGCTGATACAGTAGAATTGATAGAACAATATTGGAATTCAGATGAGGAATTACAGAAGCTTCACGATGAGTTTATAGAGAATACGATTACGAATTTCTATTTGCCTTTTGGTGTAGCTCCTAACTTTAGAATTAACGATAGATGGTACACTATTCCGATGGTGATAGAAGAGAGTTCTGTAGTAGCTGCAGCTTCTAAGGCTGCTAAGTTCTGGTCAGAACGAGGCGGATTTAAGACTACTATACTAGGGACAGAGAAGATAGGACAAGTACACTTTATATATAAAGGAGACAAGAGTAAACTAGTTCAGTTTATTAAAGATATAGATAGTAAGTTCTATGAAGATACGAACTCTATCACACAGAATATGCAGAAGCGCGGTGGAGGTATCTCAGCGATCGAGCTAAGAGATAAGACTGCTGATGTGGATAATTATTATCAACTGCATGTGACATTCGAGACAAAAGATAGTATGGGGGCAAACTTCATTAACTCTTGTCTAGAGCAAATCGCTAAAACGCTAAAAACGGAGGCGATGAACTGTACAGCGTTTACAGAAGAGGAGAAAGCAGTAGATGTAGTGATGAGCATTCTGTCTAACTATGTACCTAACTGTGTGGTAAGAGCTGAAGTTAGCTGTCCGATCGAAGACCTAAAAGGGAAGGATATTAAAGAACCGCAGTTATTCGCAGAGAAATTTGTACAAGCTGTGCGTATCGCAGAGGTAGAGCCTTTTAGAGCAGTAACGCATAATAAGGGAGTGATGAATGGGGTAGATGCTGTGGTACTAGCTACAGGGAATGACTTCAGAGCTATCGAGGCAGGAGTACATGCTTATGCTGCTCGCAGTGGTCAGTATAGCAGTTTATCTCATGCTAGTATAGAGAATGGTGTCTTTAAATTCTGGATTGATTTGCCACTAGCACTAGGAACTGTGGGAGGATTAACTTCATTACACCCTATGGTAAAGGTAGCTTTAAAGATGCTTCAGAGTCCATCTGCTACTGAGTTAATGCAAATCATAGCTGTAGCTGGATTAGCACAGAACTTCGCTGCTGTAAAATCATTGACAACGACAGGTATTCAACAAGGACACATGAAGATGCACTTAATGAATATCCTAAACCAGTTCAAGGCAACAGATGCAGAAAGAGTAAAAGTAGTAGCTCATTTCGAAAAGAATGTAGTATCCCATAGTGCAGTAGTAGAACTGCTAGAAAGCCTTCGCAAATAATGGTGAAAGAATATTATAGTAACGGAAAACTGCTTATCTCAGGAGAGTATGTCGTGCTAGAAGGAGCTAAGGCTTTTGCCTTGCCTACTAAGTATGGACAATCACTGAAGGTAAAGGAGAAGGAAGGTGACTGTATTCATTGGACGAGCTATGATGTGGACGGTAGTATCTGGATGAGTGAGGTAGTGCCTCTTCAAGATGTACTAGATACGCATGAAATCGAACATCAATCGGAGTATTATAAAACGCTAGTAGATGTACTGCGTGCTGCACATAGACAGAATCCTTCTATTCTAGTAGAGGGAACTGGATATGAGGTGGTATCTGAGCTAACTTTTCCTCGTTTATGGGGATTAGGGACTTCTTCTACTTGGATTAATAATGTAGCGCAGTGGTTTAATATTAATCCATATCAACTATTACAGGAGTCATTCGGTGGTAGTGGATATGATATTGCCTGTGCTCGTCATGATCAAGGAATCTTTTATACCTTAACTGATGTAAACCATCCTGAGGTAGAGCAGGTGTCCTTTAATCCGTCTTTTAAAGAGCATTTATACTTCGTATACCTAAATCAGAAGAAGAGCAGTAAAGAGGCTATTGCTAATTTTAAAGCGAAACGCCATGGTATTCACCATCAGGTAGAGCGTATATCAGAGATTAGTAAGGCGATGTCTGTTAGCACTACATTAGAAGAGTTTAGTCAACTAATGGATGAGCATGAGCAGATTATGAGTGAGGTATTAGGAGTCGCTACTGTGAAGCAAAGTTTATTTGCAGACTTCGACGGATCAATCAAAAGTCTAGGAGGCTGGGGAGGAGATTTTGTGATGGTCGCTTCTAAAAATGACCCTTTGGAGTATTTTAGTTCTAAAGGATATGAAGTAATGGTAAACTTTGAGAATATGATTCTTTTTTAGAAGTTTAACTACTATTTTTGATTTTAATGCTTTATATTTATCCTTTCATAATATAGTATTTTTAAAACAAAATCTATTGGATTCATTAGTGATGCTTAGGTTGATATCGCAAAGAGACTATCATTAATTAAAGAAGAAGCATAAGTGCTATGTTTTGAGTACTGATTTAATTAAATAGAGATGTTGACCATAAGGCTTTACTAATGCTTAATGTAGGTTTTAAGTAAAGAAAGTCTGAATCTTTATGAGCAAGTTGGAGAGAATGACAATCTGGAGAGGTTATCTGTTGTAGGATAGCCTCTTTTTTTATTGTATAGTGTCCCAGTTTATGGGACCATAAGTGTTTATTAGTAGGCATAAGTAGGCAATATCGTCACAGGTAGAAAGTATTATTATAGTCTTTCGTATTTTTGACACCGTATAAGAATGATAACAGACAAGATCGTTTAGCACAATAAAAAGAGTACCATGAGAAGAATCATATTAGACATCGATGAATATTTAGCAGGACATAAGGGAAGTTTGGTGGTAGGGATTGTGACTTTGTTGAGTTTTGCTGAGAATAAGCGTCTTGTTTCTTCAAGTAATTTTGATGAATATGGAGTGCTGAAGCGTGAAGTAGTTCTATATGAAGATGATCTAACTGAGGAGGGAAAGTTGGTGTTCATGGATATCTTAAAAGATTGGTTATCGTATATAGAAGGAGGTGAGAAGAAAGGAAGTGATGGTAAGTACTTGACTCAACTTTATAAGCGTCAGAAAGAAATTATAGAGAAAATAGAAAAGTCCACGCAGTGGTCATGGACATTAGCGGTATCAGAACATTGGTCTGTAGGTATTAATAATCCAATAGGAGAGGGATATCTAGAAGATACTTTATTATTTACGGCTGAGAATATAAAGGATGGTAGAGGTATATATGTGATGTATAGTAATGATAAGGTAGGGTATGAAGTAGAATATATGGAGTATAATCGTGTGCTCGGTAGTTGGGATTATGAAGGTGAGTTTAGGAAGTATGAAGTCCTCTGTCAAAGTCATGATCTGGGAAGTGTGAAAGAGGTTGTACAAAAGTTATTGAATCAGACAGATCAGGATTTGCTACCGTTTGTTCAGTACGGGTATTGGTATGTTGTCGTTCATAAGCTGATAAGAGGAAAGAAGAGTTATCAATCCAATGAGCTACTGTACTTCGCTAGTAATGACAAACTGTTTATAGAGGTGTTCTGGATAGATAATCAGTTTAAAGTATCGTTGGTTAAGGTTAAACACCCTGTTTCTAAAGGAACAACCAATGTGGACTTGAACAATATGTTAGAACATCATATTACGTATGCAGATACAGAAGAAGAGCTAATGCGAAAATTAGAAAGGGTATTGTGTATGCCTTATGAGTTTATACCTCATAAATAGTAATAAATATGAATGCATATTATAGTTATGACCATTTAGAACTCGAGGGAGTGGAAGGCTGTATCAGTTATTATGAGGTGTCTGAAGAAGGCTATTATCTGCGCAGTGTGACTAATCATAATGGCTGTTGGACGAATAGTTATATTGAGATAAGAGATCAAGAGTTCTTTTTGCCCGAAACGTTGTTAGAAGACGAGGATAAAGAGTTTCTAAATGAAATAAGTCATGAGGAGTTTCTCGATCAATGGTCACAGAGTAAAATGCTTTATGAAGAGCATTGGGCTGTATTTAAAAAGGAGCTAGGTGATCAGGTAGAAGGAGAGATAGTCTGTTTTTACCCACAAGGTGTCATGGTGGATATAGGAAGTGCTTTTTATGGATTAGCAGATTATCATCAGTGCCTGTCTGTATTGTCTAGAGAGAAGATGTACCCTGGTACAGTAGCTTGCTTTAAGGTTGAAGGAGTGGATGAAGAGAACTTTCTCGTAAATCTAACAAGCCTAGTTTAACAATACTTTGTCAATTGTAATTGTTAAAATTAAACTTAAAAGGCTATTTTTGAGCCTTTAATGATGAGAGTATATATTAAATGTTAACCTTGAAAAAGAAAGTAGCGGTACAAATACAGTGTTATCTATGGATAGCACTCTTGATGTTTACTACAGTTGGCTGTTCTGCTAAGAAGGCTTTTTTTGAGGTATCAGGACTTCAGGTAGAACGTTCTTTGAATGCAAATAAAGCATTAGGCGTTAATCAGATTTCTTGTGATGTAGAGACTTCATCTGTAACTGTTTCTTCAAAGCAGTTAAAGCAAAAAGTAAAAGGAATATCGTTGAGTTCGTTGGCTTATACAACGGGAGTAGACTTGGCTTTATTTCACCACAGTAAGGGAGTACAATTAGACTATATTCTTAATATAGCAGGAACCGACCCTCCTAAATATATATTATATCAGCAGTTTAAATTAGCTATAGCGTAAGGATTTATATACTTACCTAAGTATTGTTATTCTCTAGAATGAACGACGGGATAATGATCTATGGGTTTGTATTTTAATGAGTTAAAACAAATTGATTACACTATTTTAATTTAAAATCATGCAAATTTTTAATAAGCAGTCGTATACAACGGCTGGATTTTTTACACTTGGAATTCGCTTAGTAGTTGGATGGACTTATTTCTCTGCTTTTTGGCGTAGGTTAATATTAGAGAACAAATTAATAGAAGAAGAAGCAGGATATATTGGTGCGAAGTTTAATCATTTTTTGCCAAATGCTTTAGGTATAAAACCGCTTATAGAATATCTAGTGAGCAATCCTGATATGCTATGGTGGGCGATGGTTATCTTTACAATAGTAGAGGCTATTGTAGGATTGTTTATTATGTTAGGTCTATTCACTAGGCTGATGTCTGTAGGGGTATTCTTTTTGGCGATGGGAATCTTACTAGGTTCTGGCTGGATAGGGACTACATGTTTAGACGAATGGCAGATAGGAGTGCTAGGTGTAGCAACAGGATTTATGTTATTCTTGACAGGAGGTGGATATGGTTCTCTAGATTATTATTTTGCAAAGAAAGGCAAGGCATTTACGACTAAGAAGTGGTTTGGTTTCTTAGGCTCAGGAGAATTACCTATTAAGAATCTTAAGCCTGTGGTATTCATAGGATCTTTTGCGGTGTTATTATTGACATTATATACGAATCAAGTTTTCCACGGAGGAGTGTTTGGTACTCTACACAATAAGTCTGTTAAGCCTAAGCTAGAGTTGGCAGATGTGACTTGGAGAGAAGGACAGTTGAAGTTTGAAGTATATCGTGTAGAAGGTGCAGATGTATATGGATCATTCCTTATAGGTGTGCAATTAGAAACTAGGGATGGAGAGGTTATTCAGAAGTGGGATGGTGAAGCACTGTCAAAACTGAGTAAAGAACAAATCAGTAATCGCTATGTAGCTAAGATAGCTCCTGGTAAACACAGTTTGATTATTCCTTTAGGTGCAAAGGCTGATCTTACTTTTGAGCCTGGTGTAGCTCATCCTAAACAGAGTGTTGTTCTTCGACTGATAGATATCAGTGGGATTGAGTGGACAGCTGAAGTGAATTAATGAATATAGTGATAAGGTAGCTTCTATTCAGCTTTTGATGGTTTGAGGATATTTGATTGAGATTAATTGTCTTTAAATAGTAATAAGGTTGTGTTTATTTATGTAAATTGCTTAGTAAAAAAATACAATATGAGCCAAATAGATGATGTGTTAAGTTCAGTGTCCCATCGTCCTTGGGCATTGCCTGAAGGACCTTGGAAGTTCTATCAAGAGTGGAATAGAGCTATCTTTTTACATTTTGAAGTGCCTCTAGAGGTACTGAGACCCTTAGTGCCAGAAGACTTAGAACTGGATAGTCTAGATGGGAAGTACTATGTATCTATCGTGCCATTCACGATGGAGAATATTCGTCCACGTCGTTTACCTGCAGTGGGTGTGGTATCTGATTTTGATGAGATTAACGTGCGTACTTATGTTGTGATAGATGGAAAACCAGGAGTTTATTTTATCAATATAGAAGTAGGAAAAAGCCTATCTGCATTTGTATCTCGTACGATATCTGGGTTACCTTATGAAAAGTCAGATATAATTCGTGAGAAAAATGCTTATCTATCTTTAAACGAAAAGAAACGCTTCTTTCTAAAACTTGAATATCAAAAAGGGGAGAAAGTTAAGGATAAGTCTACATTAGATTTGTGGTTGACAGAGCGTTATTGTCTGTATGTATATGTACATGAGGAGCTGTTTCGATATCAGATACACCATAAAGAATGGCCTATTAGAACAATAAAATTTGATACAATGGAGTTTGATTATAGTATAGGCGATCTGCACTTGACAGAAGCTGATGTGATTGCACAACATTATTCTAAAGGTGTCGTGGTGGTATCATGGGATAAAGAAAAAATCAAACTCTAATAATGTATATAATGTCAAGATTACTTTTTTTGTGCTGTAGTTTTTTGTTTATCTCTTCTGTTGTGATGGGACAAAATACAAGAAACTTAGAACGTACCTTACAACCTAAATGGAAGATGCAGATATATGACAAGGAGTCTCCTGTTAAGGCAAAGACGCTATTGTATAACGATATTCCGAAGACCTTCGACTTTAGAGGAACTGTAATGGAATCTATTAGTTGGAAAGATAAAGAAGGAGAGAAAATATTGATTCTAACGACTACGGGGTATTTCCCTTATAGAGACTTGTCTCAGAAAGGGTTTGGTCAGTATTCTTCTGGAACGAAAGGTGAAATCTATATGTATATGTTCACGAATAAAGACGATGATAATGGCTATGTGATGACGATGAAGATGTATGATGTCGTACCCTGCGGTGAAGGAAGCCCTGCACCATATATAGGATATGTACCTATGGGGACAGTTGTTACTGATTTAGATAATGATGGAGTGACTGAAGTAATCGTGTCTTATGTGACGAGCTGTAATGATGGAGAGAAAGGAGAATATGATTTAAAAGTCATGTTGTTTAATGGTGAAGAGAATATTCTAGCCAAAGGAGCATTTATACCTAGCGAGGGCAAAGTAGATAAACCTGTGGTAGAAAAGGCAGATAAGACAAAGAAAGTATTCTCTAAGTCGGTAGAAGAAGGCTGGAAGAAAATAGCTAATAGTTTTAAATAATAAAAAACGCATAGATACCACTATGCGTTTTTTATTATTTATGTTTGTGTTATCATTCGCTATATTAGTAACTATGAAATACAGAATCGAAATACCAGAACCCTGTCATGAAGATTGGGATAAAATGGCTCCTCAAGATAAAGGGAGACACTGTGCTGTATGTGATAAGGTAGTCGTTGACTTCTCTAAAGCAAGTAAGCGAGATATCATCAATTATATTAAGAAAGAGGGAAAAATATGCGGACGTATTCCACGTCAGTATATAGGTACAGACTTAGAAGAAGAGAAAATCAGAAAGTCTTTTGGACTGAATGGTATGGTGGCTACAATGGTAAATTTGTTAGCACTAACAACTATAAGTACAGCTGTAGCTCAAGAGAAACCTAAGGTGGAATCTGTATGTCAAGATACTAAGACAAGTACTCCTTTACCAACGTTAGTTCAGAATGAAACTAAGAATGAGAATACAAGAGTGATTAAAGGAAAGGCTTATGAGTCAAACCTTGAATTACCTGGTACAGTTGTTATGATTAAAGGAACTAATATTGGTACTCAAACTAATATGGAAGGAGAGTATGAGTTAGTTATTCCTAAAAAATATAATACTAAAAGGCTTACTTTAGTAGCTTCATTTATTGGATTTGAAGATAATAAAATCAAAGTTGGTAGATCAACAAATAATATTGATTTTCATTTAGAAGCAAGTACTGACATTTTTATGGGTGAGGCAGTAGTAAAAGCGTATAAAAAAAGTAGAAACAAAAAGAAATATGAAGAGAAGTAAAGGGGGTATTAATAGTAGGATTATTAATGATATCTATAGGTACAAGTCTAGTAGCAATGCAAAACTTTGGGATAGGGCTATTTCTGCTTATATCAGCAGTAGTAGTATTGTTGTTTGCCTTAGTGATCGGAGCTAAAGAAAAGAGAGCTTCTAAGAACTAAGTTAGACGACTTTTTAGGGTGATAATTTTATTCTCTCTTCCCCAGTCGTAGGTCTTAGATGTATCTGATACATATTGAAATAACAGAAGTGCTTTGCTATTTAGGAGAGCACTTTTTTCGTTTAAAGAATCTTGAGTTTTGAGAGCTAGTAGTCTTAGGATGTCAGCCAGTGATTCTATATTTTCGATATCCATTCCCTCTATGGTTAATAAGTAAGTCAGAACTTCTTCATCTGTAAGCAGGATAAATTTGTCTAGATCTAGGTGTAAGTTCTCCTTAAGAGACGAGGTGAAGTCTTGTACTTGCTGTTCGGTCTCGAAGTCATCGATAGGAAGCGAATTAAAAACGGCTCTAAGTAATTGAGCCGTTTGTTGTATCATTCTAAGGACAAGGTCTCTTTTTTCCATTATTGAAGATTATCGAACAGGACGTAGCGTATTGCTAAATGTCACTTTAAAAGGAGTTTCCTTATTTGCGTTGTTTTTCATCACATAGATGAATTTAAACATTTTAGCATGGTCACTTTCTATCGTCAGTGAGCCTCCTGTATAACTGTCTTTTAATACTATATTTTGCGTGTTGTCTACACGGATAGACTTCGCTATACCAGAGCGTAGATCACTCATGGTCATGGCGTAGTAGTAGGTCTTGCTATTTCCTTTGATAGAGATATTTTCTCCTTTAAAGCCTTTAGTTAAGATGACTACAGAGTAGTTATCAGCAGAAGCATTCATTCCTCTAAGGTAGTTTGCTTTCGTTTTGTCAGTAACGGATCTAAAGTCATCTCTCACCTGAGCATAATCAGGTAGATCCATTACATCATCTTCTTCAGGAAGTCTATCTTCCTCTTTGATTTTTTCGATACGCTCATCTACTGTCAGTTCTTTAGGCGGTTTCGTGGCTACGTGAGAAGCAGATTTACACATAGAGAACAAGACAATTAAAGCTAAGAAAGGTAATTTTTTCATATTCTTAATTTAACAATGATAGTGGTGCGATCGTAAGTAAGTATCTTTGTTGGCGTAAAGATAATTTTTTACACTCAATAAAAAAACTCTAGAAGAGAGTCTTAAACGTTAAAATAGGTTTTTCAATGAATTATGATGTCATATTAGTCGGAGGTGGAGCAGCAGGTTTTTTTACTGCAATTAATCTTGCAGAACAAAATAAAGGACTAAAAATAGCGATTATCGAGAGAGGAAAAGAAGTGCTTTCTAAAGTAAGAATATCAGGAGGAGGAAGATGTAATGTGACTCATGCTTGTTTTGATCCGAAAGAATTAACGCAGTTCTACCCTCGTGGTGCAAAAGAGCTATTAGGGCCTTTTCATCAGTTTTGTTCAGGTGATACTATTGAGTGGTTTGATAGACATGGCGTGACATTAAAGATAGAAGAGGATGGTAGAATGTTCCCTGATACAGACTCTTCTCAGACTATTATAGACTGTTTTATGAAGGCAGTACAGAAGCTGAAGATAGAAGTCATCACGAGTAGTAGTGTACAGGGCATCTTTAAGAAAGAGAACAGTTGGAAGCTAGATACCACAACAGGTAACTACGAAGCGACTTATCTAATCATGACTACGGGGAGTAATCCTAAGATGTGGAATACAGTAGCCGAATTAGGACATAAGATAGTAGAGCCAGTACCTTCATTATTTACATTTAATATCAATGATAAACGCATCAAAGATTTGATGGGAGTAGCTACACCTGCTGAGGTAAGTGTTAAGGGGACTAAGTTAGAAGCATCAGGGCCTTTATTAATTACCCACTGGGGGATGAGTGGGCCTGGTATATTGCGTCTTTCTGCTTGGGGTGCTAGAATATTAGCAGACAAGAAATATCAGTTTCATATCACAGTAAATTGGATGCCACAGCACAGCTTCGAGTCTCTAAAAGAAGAATTGCAACGCATCCGTAAAGATCATGCAAAAAAGAATGTGATTAAGCGTATAGAATTAGATTTGCCTAATAGACTATGGGAACGCATGGTCGTGATATCAGGAATAGCAGAAGATACCAAATGGGCAGATGTGACTAATAAGCAGTTAGATATACTATGTGGGGAATTGACTCAAGGAGAATATCAAGTCAATGGTAAAAGCACGTTTAAAGACGAGTTTGTTACTGCTGGAGGGGTAGACCTAAAAGAGGTTAACTTTAAAACCATGGAAAGTAAATTGCACAATAATTTGTACTTTGCAGGGGAGATTTTAAATATAGATGCCATCACAGGAGGGTTTAATTTTCAGAATGCATGGACGAACGGATACCTTGCTGCATTAGCAATAACAACTAAAATAGAACATAAATAAGATGAGGTTTAGTTATTATAATTTGACGAGTAAGATATTGCTATTCGTATTTTGTTTACTTCCTTTTTTAGGGATGTCTATTTTCTTTCTACAAGTTGGCAATGGATTAGCCAAGTCTCTTAGTGCTGTTATGTTATTTCTATTCGTCGTTTTTGTCTATAAATGTTTTTTTATCAAAGTAAGTATAGACGTAGAAGGAGTGACGTATAAAAGCCTACTCAAAGAGAAGCAACTCAAGTGGAATGAGATAAACGATGTGCTGATCGTGGTGAGAGAGAGACGCTCTGTAGCTGATTATTATAAATTTGACGAATGGATGAATGCGGGTAAAGCAGGTAAGAGTTATTTCGTCTTATTTAGAACGACAGAGGGATTTCCTGAGAATCCAATGTTTATGTTTAGTGCCCCTACTAGTGAAGATTATATCAGCGTACAGTTTAGGCCTGCAATACAGAAGGCAATAGCACAATATCGAAAATAGAAACGATCGTTTTAAAGAAAAATAAAAAATATCAGAGAAGGCAGTAAAACCTCGGTTTTACTGCCTTTTTCGTTGGTTTATTTTTGATTTATCGCATACTGGTCGCATAGTTATGGGATAGTGCTCACATAATTAAGGCTGTTTTTAATGCGATCACTATGGGAGCAGTATCCTGTCAAGTTGTGATTAAGGCTAGGGAGGTGGTGTGGTTTTTATTTAGGGATGTGAAATTTAACTCCTAAGCATAATTGCTTAGGAGTTTTTTTATGGTGTTTGAATAGTGATAGAGAGTTGAGAGAATAATAGTTAACTTTATTACGCTGTACAAGTAATTTTAAATACAAAAACAGTTTACTTTCAACTAGGTGTACAATACTTCCGTTGATTAGTAAGGTTAAGAATCCTTTTTTGTAGGAGCAAAAATTGCAACTGATTGAATTCTTAGAAAGATAGATGTTTTCGGAGAAAGGAGGAGATATTAATCGACGTTGTATAGTAATAAAAGCTAGAAGAAATAATGAATAAAGAGAAGGAAGTAATAGTAAATAGGTATGGACAATCTATAATTGGGATAGAAGTCGTTACAGAGCTCTTTAATAAAGAAGATAGTAAGAGGCTTTTTTTAGAGAGCCTCGTTTTTTTAATACAACAATCTAAACCTTTAATTACAGATGTGGATGCTGTGATTAAAAATAGTGGGCTTAAAGAGACTTGTACTCCATGTGTGATGCTTCGCAAAGATGTAAAAGAGTATAGCCTCAGGAATATAATTAATTTGCCAGATTATGAATTAGTAAATGTTTTTATTCTTTTTCTAGAGTTGTTTAAAGTCGCTTACCAAAGACGTTTTTTATTAGAGAGAAATAATCCTAATAAATGGTGGTATTGGGATTTGAACAGTAAAGAGAATGTAGATAAAATATTTAGTGAGCATGACGATACTGTAGTGAAGTGAACTACTGATTAGTGATAATGTAATAATTATTCAACGAGAAGTAATGCTTAGCATTAGGCAAGAAAGATAAAAGGTTATGTATAATAAATTAATTATGAATGATATAAAGAAATATCTGAGTGAGTATGTTCGGTTTATTCATGATTTTGAAGAAACGCTTAGAGATAAATTAAGCCTTAAAGAAGAGGATATATATCAGGAGATTTATAAGATTAATATTAACTCAAATGGTACTAAAAATTATAAACATGGTAACATTGATGGATATGAATACCATTATCATGGAGCTGGATGTTTTATTCAAAAGGGAGATGTAAGATGTGACTTTGACTTCGTACACTATATTGATGATTTAACCTATAATTTTACGTCATTTGCGCTTAAAGATTTTATTGATAGTTATTATCATGTTGATATTGATGATGATAAACTGAATGAAAAACTAAAAGAATTAGTGAAAGAAGGATTTTTACTACCTGTTATATTTGGAGGTAGAGTATGGAATTCCTTTTTAATAAAGAGGTATAGCTAAAGATTGTTATTAGGGAAGTATATTATTTGTTAGTAAAATCAATTAATAAAGAAGTGAGATGTTTTTAGAAAGAGAGAGTTTTTAGTAGAAGTGGGTCTAAATAAGATGGTGTCTGGAAGATCTTTGGAACTAATGGGGTATTTAACTAGAATAGGTACTACCAATGAAATTTTAAAAAGCTTTATGATATGGTATTAAAAGAATTTGATGAAAAAGCTAGGAGTACTTTTGGAATATGTTCATTTGAAACTATTAAAGAGGTATTTAGAGTTGAAAGAATTAGTTTTAGAGAGGATAATGTTTTTGAGATTTTAGAGGTAATAATTGCTTTGATAGAAAAGAATTTTAAGAGTGGGTATTGTTATGTTCGAATTACTTTTTGGGATTTAGCTGAAAGTGATAGTTTTTCAAATAATTGTCTTTTAATAGAAATTAATGATGATAGTGCAGTAGGTCTGTATCATTTTAATCTTAAAGAAGAGGGATTGAAACAATTGCTTTTGAGCCATTTAAATTATGAATTGGGATTAGAGCCTTCAATTAATATTACTGCTTTCTTTATCAATTTTGAAGATAAGATTGTTGTAAATGTATTTGATGATCGTGGTCTTGATTACTTGGTAATTAATGATTAGATATTTTTTGATAATGTAAAAATTGCACGATATGATTTATATAGACATACTAAGACTGATGAAGTCTTGATAATAGCGAAGGAAGGAAAAGGAACACCTATCAATACATGATATATTTATTAAATAGTAAAAAATATGACAAACTTTAGATTGATATATTCGATTTTTGGGGATAATTGGAATCCTAGAGAATTAACCAAAGCAATTGGGATTATTCCTACTGCTTATTGGAAAAAGGGAGATAGAATAGATAAATATCATCCAAATGTAGTTCTTAGAAAAGAAACGAATTGGGAATATAGTTTTAGAAAGACTAATACTTTGTTATCAGAAGATGTTACTGAACAGTTTGTGGAATTATTTTCGTCTAAAGTTGATATAATAGTAAAATATATAAATGATAACAATTTAACATCAAAATTATTTATTATTCCTGAAATATTTCCAAATCAGGTACCTGGTATTTTTTTTGATAAAAGATTACTAAATCTACTAGTGAAATTGAATGCAGAGATAGATATTGATTTATATGTTATTAATGAATAGAGTTCTTGAGAATGAGGCGATCGTTAAAGTGTTAGTGGGGATAAAGAATGGATAAAGTGATAAGAGACTATATACAATAAATTAGTTATGAATGATATAAAGAAATATTTGAATGAATATGTTAGATTTATTCATGAATTTGAAAAAGTGATAAGAAGTAGTTTGAATTTGGTTGAAGAAGATATATATCAGGAGATTTATAAGATTAATATTAATTCAAATGGTACTAAAAATTATAAACATGGTAATATTGATGGGTACGAATACCATTATCATGGTGGAGGTTGTTTCATCCAGAAAGGGAATATAAAATGTGACTTTAATTTTATACGCTATATTGATGATTTAACTTATCAATTTACTTCAATAAAATTAAAGGATTTTATTGATAGTTATTATAATATTGATATTGATGATGATAAACTGAATGAAAAATTAAAAGAATTAGTGAAAGAAGGATTCTTATTACCTGTTATATTTGAAGGTAGGGTATGGGATTCCTTTTTAATAAAGAGGTATAGCTAAAGATTGTTAGAGTGAAGTGATATTAATTGATTATTGTTATTTGTTTAAATATAAACTCCTAAGCATAATTGTTTAGGAGTTTTTTATGGTCTTTGAATAATGTTATTCTGTTGAGTGAATAATGATTAATTTTATTAGATAAAGGAAGTCAGTTCTTAGTGCAGGCTGGTGTATTAGGAGATTTGATGAATGATGTAACCAGTAAATTTTGGAAGTGCTGATACATGCATTAGGATTAAGTAATTAAGAAGAATATGAATTTAATTAGAAATAATAAATTACTATATACTTTTGATGATGAAGTTGTAAGTAAGTTTGTTTATGCTATAGATGAAAAAAAAATAGAATTAAGCTTCGACGGTTTCTATGATTTAGAAAAAGATGAAGTGATAGATAGAAAATGTATTCTAATTATTGAAAGTTGGAGTAAGGCATTATCTAGATTATATCCTAATTCTAAATTTGATAACTTAGGAAGTAATTTTGGTATAATTAGTATGATTGTTGCTGTTAATGTGGAGCATGATGAAGTATATATGACTGTAAGTACAATTGATAATCGTCATTATGATTTGATATTTTTAAAGCCTTCAATGTATATATCGTTGATTTAGTGATTGACTTTATTTATTGGAGTATTTAAAATTAATTATATTTTATAAAATGTTATGTATTTTATATGAAGATAAAAATTAGAAAAACTCCTAAGCGATTATGCTTAGGAGTTTTTTTATGCTCTTTGAATAGTGATAGAGAGTAGAATAATAAATTAAAGTACTATAGTGTGATGACTCTATGTGATTGAGGAGTTGATATACTGTTTATATAGAGTAACTTCTTAAGTAAAAGATAGGGGAATAGTCTAAAGATGAGTATTCCAAATTCAGAATATGAGGTGATTACTGTTTGATAATAGTTTTTTCGGAAGATATAATCTTTATTTTTTATTTATTATTACTTGAGTGTTTATTGTAGGGTTTTATTATTTAAAAATAAAAGTTTAAAATAGTTAATTTAACAAAATTATTTATTTTTATTGTTTGTAATTTAATTAACTATTATATGATAGATAATGTAAAGTATGGGCTAAAAATCTCTGGTTATGGAGCGTTTAGTTTTTTAAAGATCGCTGTGTTTGGAGTATTTAGTGCGGTGTTGAGTTTGATTATAGGTATAGTCTTGCTATCTAATGGTAGTTATACAAACAAATTAGGAGAAGTCCGTTATAGTTCATTTAGAACTTTTATTATTGACTATCCTTATCTATCAGTGTTACTACTAATCACGTTGATTAGTATTTATTTTGTTTTTTCTTTTTCGACACAGTATGCTTTCAGAAAGGTGGCTAGACGTATCTTAGATGATAAAGCAGAGGTGCTATTAGACCCTATTATGGATAAAGTGATGGATAAGACGATGGGAAAAATAGGAGAGACAGAGAGACAGAATATGCTACAGAGAGGAGTTGATTACTCAATGTTAAAGTTGCAAACGATTAATACTGTTAAGGAAGAGACTACGAATAAATGGTTGAGGTATTTACTTGTGTTAGGATTTTCTAAGTTGAGGTTAGATGATATTCCATTTGGCGATCCGAAGTTTAATGTTCGTTCAGAGATAAAGAGTAGAGTGATCGAAGTGATTAAAGATTTTGCGACACCTGATAAGCAATTCTTTTGGATGATAGTCGCTTACCATTGGATAGTTATCTTGATTATTTCATTTTTAAGATAACGATATTTTTACGATGTTAGATAAGGTAAAGTATGCCGCTAAATTATCTTTTATAGGCGGGAGTAGTTTCTTTAAGGTATATGCGGTAGGATCATTAAGCGCAGTGTTTTCTTTTACTATAGGTCTTTTGTTATTTATGTATAGGCCTTATAACCAACCTGGTAATTTGGGTGGTTCGGCAGGTATAATGGCTATATTCGTGGTCTTTATGATTGCACCTATCCAGAGTGTCTTATTAACTGTTATAGCGATTAGTAATTACTTTGTTTTTTCTATGGCGAGTTCTCATGCTGTTAAAAGAGTAGCAAATAGATTATTGACTGACAAAGGTGAGAGTCTGCTGTTTCCATTAATAGATAGAGCATTAGATAAAGTTATTAGTGATACATCTGCGTCTGATAAACAAAACTGGATGCAAAAAGGGTTTGATTTCTCTTTAATACAAATGCAGATTATCAGTAATATTAAAAATCAGAGTGAGAATAAATGGGGTGAAGAAATTGTTGATTTATGGGTTTAAAAAGCTGAAGGTAGATGATATCCCTTTTAACGATCCGAAGTTAAATATCCGTGAGATTATAAAAGATCGAGTGATTCAGGCTATTCGTGAAATGGCAAACCCTAGCAAGAAGAAGTTTTGGTATACAATCTTGTTTCATTGGATAGCCGTTGTGGTCATTTTGATTATGAATTTGATTTATAGATAAAGGAAGTTAAGTATAAGTAAAGAGCTAATGATATAGGTGTAAATCATTAGCTCTTTTATCTTAGTGCTGTTCTAAAAAAAGAGAAGTTTCTTAAAGAATAGAGGGGCTATTAATAAAAGATGTTATTTTTGTTGTTTAGAAATCGATGAACAATGAATATAGAAGACTTTATTTTTAGCCAAGATATAGATGTTAATCAAGTAAAGGAGGGGACATTCTCATGGAGCTCTCCTAGTAATATCGCTTTAGTTAAGTATTGGGGTAAAAAGGAGAATCAGATTCCTGCTAACCCGTCTTTGAGTTTTACTTTAAACAATTGTAAGACAGAAACGACATTAAGCTATAGTGCGAAAGCGGATAAAGGGATCAGCTTTGATCTTTTGTTTGAAGGACAGCCTAAAGAAGAGTTTAAGCCGAAGATTCAGAAGTTTTTTGAGAGAATTCTAAAATACTGTCCTTATATCGAGTATTATCACTTCACGATAGATACTAAAAATACGTTCCCTCATAGCTCAGGGATAGCTTCTTCTGCGTCTGGTATGGCAGCGATGGCAGTGAATATTATGTCATTAGAAAGAAAGTTGAATGTGGATATGACAGAAGACTATTTTGACCAGAAAGCTTCTTTCTTAGCTCGTCTTGGTTCAGGTAGTGCATGTAGAAGTATAGCGGGTAGTGTAGTAGTATGGGGAGAACAACGCGATATACCTGGAAGTACAGATTTATATGGAGTGAATTTCCCTTTTGAGGTACACCCTATCTTTAAGGGGTATTGTGATACTATCTTGCTAGTGGATAAAGGAGAGAAGAAAGTGTCTAGCACAGTGGGACATGATCTGATGCACAATCACCCTTATGCAGCGCAACGCTTTGAACAAGCTCATGAGAACCTAGCTCGATTGAAAAAAATATTAATAGAAGGTAATTTAACGGAGTTTGTAGCGTTAGTAGAAAGCGAAGCATTGACTCTACACGCAATGATGATGACTTCTATGCCTTATTTTATCTTAATGAAGCCAAATACGCTTCAGATCATCGAGAAAATTTGGGCATTTAGAGAAAAAACATCAATCAATGTGTGCTTTACACTTGATGCTGGGGCAAATGTACACGTTCTATACCCAGAAGGGGACAAAGACTTTGTTCAGACATTTATAAGACAAGAATTGGCGCAGTTCTGTCAGAATGAACAGTATATAGATGATAAAGTTGGATTCGGTTCAGAAATAATTAAATAATTTTTTGTAACTTTATACTACGGTATGCTAATTGCATATACTAATATAAATATTGAAGATATGAGAAAGTTAATGACAATTTTTGGTTTAGCACTAGGTAGCTTACTATTTAGTCAAGCAACTTATGCACAAGAGTTAGCACCAGATCAAAACCCGAATTATAGAGTAAGTATGGTAAAGTATATGGCACAGAAAGATTCTCTGACTGCGACTTTAAGTACTACTGTACAGGATACTTATAAAGCGTACGATTGGTACGAGGCTAAGATGGAGCGCAAAGCTCAGAAAAAGCAATGGAGACATGAAGAACGCATGGCTCGTGCTAAATATGGTAGAAGTTACTATAGCTATGACAATGGGTATTATGGTAACTATAATAGATATTACTCTGGATGGAATAACTGGAATACATGGAGACCTAATATTGGTTTTAGAACTGGTAACTGGTGGTTCTCTATTTAAGAATTAGGAAAAAAACATAAAGAAAAACAAATAATAGGATTATGCAAATTAAACGTATAGCATTAGCTGCAATATTAGCTGTTTCAGGACTGGCTATTACATCATGTGGACGTCAAGTAACTAGAGTAAGTACAGAAGAAACTATCGACATTAGTGGAAGATGGAATAACTCTGACTCTAGAGAAGTAGCTGACCAAATGACTCAGCAGATATTAGAAGAGCCATGGATCTTTAACTTCCGTGAAGAGAATAAAGGAGAGAAGCCTGTGGTTATTGTAGGTATGGTTTATAATAAAAGCCATGAGCATATTGAAGCTGAGACGTTCGTAAAAGATGTGGAACAAGCATTTATTCGTTCTCAAAGAGTACGTTTAGTTCAAGGTGGTAAAAAACGTGAGGAATTACGTGGTGAACGTGCAGATCAACAAACGAATGCATCAGCATCATCTATGAAACAATTCGGTTTAGAACAAGGAGCTGACTTTATGTTACAAGGTTCTATCAATTCTATCGTAGATTCTCACAAAAAGAAAAAAGTGGTTTATTACCAAGTTAACTTAGAGTTGACAAATATTCAAACAAGTGAAGTGGTTTGGATTGGTGAAAAGAAAATCGCTAAGTACGTAAAAAACTAATTTAAAGTAAAATAGATGGTTTCAAGTAGAGCCATATATTCTGTTATAAAAACATCATTGCTCTTTGCAGTGATGTTTTTCGTGTTTGGATGTGCTACCTATCACGATCGTATAACAGACTATTATCAGAAGGTAGGTGCCTCAGAATATGATCTAGCTGAAAAGGCATTAGATAAAAATGCTTTATTACAAAAGCCTCGAAATCTATTGCTGTTTTATATGGAGAAAGGGAGGGTAGCACACCTAAAAGGAGACTATGAGTCTAGTAATAAATATTTTAACCAAGCAGATTTACTAGTAGAAGACGGATTGTCAACTACAGGGGATATCGCTGTAGGATTATTCCTTAACTCAATGTCTCAAAATTATAAAGGAGAAGAGTTTGAGATCTTTATGCTTCATTACTACAAAGCACTTAACTATATGCATCTGGGAAGAATAGATGATGCGATAGTAGAGGCTAGACGTATTTCTTTACAGAACTACTCTCAGGGTGATAAGTATAAGGATAAAGCAACACGTTATTCTAAGGATGCTTTCTCTCTGAATCTGCAAGGACTGATCTATGAGTATAGTGGTAATTATAACGATGCTTTTATTGCATATAGAAATGCCGTAGAAGTATACCAGAGTTCTAAGGATGGTACATATTATGGTGTAGCAATGCCTAAGAATCTGCAGTACGATGTGATGCGTATGGCTGATGCAAATGGCTTCGGAGGGGACTTAACAAAGTTCGAGAAGCAGTTTAATCTAAAGTACACAAGAGAAGCTAAAGCTCCAGGAGGAGAATTAGTTATCTTTTGGGAAAATGGACGTGCACCTATTAAGGAGGCTGAGAATATGTTCTTTACATTAGCTAAAGGAGACAGTGGTAGTCTAGTGTTTACAAATGCGTTAGGTTTTGTGATTCCATTAGATTTTGGTATTGCAGGTAAGACTAACCTAAATGATATACACAGTGTGAATATCGCTTATCCTAAGTATATCGTACAACCACCACCTTATACAAGTGCTCAGATTCAGGCTAATGGAGCTTCAAATACTAGATTCGAAAAAGCAGAAGATATAGATGCGCTTGCCGTACTAACACTAAAAGAACGCGCAGGTAAAGAATTAGGGCAAATATTGACTAGAGTAGCAGTGAAGAAAGCTGCTGAATATTCTGTAAAAGCTGTCGCGAAGTCTAATGGTAAAAATGGAGATCCGAATGCAGCATTAGAAGCTATCGGCTTAGGAATACAGTTGTTTAATCTATTCTCTGAAAAAGCGGATACGCGTAACTGGCAGACATTACCTGCACAGGTTAACTATGCTAGAATACCATTACAGTTAGGTCAGAATCAAATCAAGATGACACTAGAGAGAGCAAATGGTCAACGTGTGGAACATAATGTAGAAATAGAAGGTACTGGAAAAATGCAGTTCTATAATTTTGCAACAATGAAGTAATAGAAGTATGGGAAAGAATAGAGTGTGTACGCATTGTAAGACAGAGATAATTTGTAATACAGATGATATCAAACAATGTGACTGTACTCAGGTGAATATATCTAATGATACACGTGTCTTTTTAGCAGGCTCTTTTCATAAATGTTTATGTAATAATTGCTTGTCTAAGTTTGATGAAATGGTTATTTCTTCAAAAGGGAAGCTTTTTCCTAAGCGCAGAAGTGAGATGGAAGAAGGAGTGCATTATTACATGGAAAATGAGTATTTTGTGTTCACAGAATTGTATCATTTAATGAAAGGACAGTGTTGCCAAAATGGGTGTAGACATTGTGTTTATGGCTTTAAAAACAGATATTTATAAAAATAAAGTAGTAAAAAAGACGGTGTGAGAATATTATGTGTATTTTTGCAACGTGAATTTACAATAACAGCTATGAAAGGACCATTATTTTATTCAAAAATTCTTCTTTTTGGGGAATATGGGATTATTAAAGACTCTAAAGGATTGTCTATTCCTTATAATTTCTATAAGGGAGCATTAAAGATGGAAGAGAATCTAGAAGGAGTATCTTTAAAGTCTAATCAGAGTTTAAAAAACTTTGCAGCATATCTACATGATTTGCAAGAGCAAGAACCTACTTTAGTACAGTTTGATCTAGAGCGTTTAAACGCTGAGATAGAACAAGGATTGTACTTTGATTCTAGTATTCCACAAGGATATGGTGTAGGAAGTAGTGGGGCATTAGTAGCTGCTATTTATGATCAGTATGCTTATGATAAAGTTACTGTTCTAGAGAACTTGACTAAAGATAAACTTTTAGTATTAAAAGGAATCTTCGGAAAAATGGAAGCATTCTTCCATGGAACGAGTTCAGGGTTAGATCCACTAAACAGTTATTTAAGCCTGCCTATCCTAATCAATTCTAAAGATAATATCGAGCCAGCAGGTATTCCTTCTCAAAGCGTAGATGGAAAAGGAGCTGTGTTCTTAATAGATTCGGGTATCGTAGGAGAGACTGCACCGATGATTACAATCTTTATGGAGAACCTAAAAGATCAAGGTTTCCGTCAGATGTTGAAAGATCAGTTCGTGAAATATACAGATGCTTGTGTAGAGAACTTCTTAAAAGGAGACGTGAAATCGTTATTTAGTAATACGAAGTTATTGTCTAATGTAGTGTTTAATCACTTTAAGCCAATGATTCCAGAGCAATTCCACAGTGTATGGCAAAAAGGAATCGAGACTAACGATTACTATTTAAAATTATGTGGCTCTGGTGGAGGTGGTTATATCTTAGGATTTACTGCTGATATCGAAAAGGCAAAAGAGTCTTTAAAAGATTATAAATTAGAAGTTGTATATCAATTCTAATTCAGATATGAAAAAATAGATGTTATAACCTTTCGCAGTAGCGATATAAAATTGAAACAAGAGATAATGTTATCTAGGAAAAATAAACTACTCTTAGCTAAAATATTCAGCTTGTTCTCTGTTGTGAGAGGTTATAATATTTTTATTATAGTACTAGCACAGTACTTAGCGTCTATCTTTATATTTGCACCTGAACTTAGGGCGTTAGACGTAATTTTAGATTGGAAACTCTTTCTAATTATCTTTGGATCTTCCTTAGCTATCGCAGGAGGGTATATCATTAATAATTTTTATGATGCAGAAAAAGATTTAATCAATAGGCCGATTAAGTCTATGTTAGATCGACTAGTGAGTCAAGCTACAAAATTACGTGTCTATTTTGCGCTGAATTTTTTGGCTGTGGGGATTGTATTTCCAGTGTCTTGGCATGTGTCAGCATTCTTTTCTGCTTATATATTTCTGTTGTGGTTTTATTCTCATAAGCTTAAGAAGTATCCTATTATAGGTAATCTTACTGCTTCTTTATTAGCTATATTGCCTTTCTTTAGTATCTTGATGCATTTCAGGTTTTATTATCCTTCTATCTTCATACATGCAGCTTTTCTGTATTTAGTTATTCTGATTAGGGAGTTGATAAAAGATATGGAGAATATTAAAGGAGACTTCGCTAATGATTATCAGACTATTCCTGTTCGATTTGGAGATAGAGTAGCGAAAGAGGTAATCACAGTCGTGACAGTATTGACACTGATACCGATCTATTTTTTAGTCAATAAAGAGAATCTTGGGTACATGGTATATTACTTCTATCTAAGTATTATTGTATTAATCATGTTCTTATACAGATTATGGACATCAAAGGAAATAGAACAGTATCACAGTTTACATATTAGTTTAAAACTGTTGATTTTATTAGGAGTATTCTCGATTATGCTAATAGACCCGGATGTGGTAATTAGTGGCAAAGTACTGCTAGAAGAAACTTTATAGTATTAAAAGTTGTGTAAACTTTTAGAGTTATATTAATAAATGCATAGAATAAAACTATCTTTGCAAAAATCTTTAGATATGAATAACGGTAGGTCGAATTCAGGAAATAATAAATCGAATCGCTCAGGAAATAGAAATGCAGCGGGAAAGAAGTCTTTTGGTTCTAAGGATGGAGCTAAAAAGACTTATGGGGGAAATGATAGCAAGAAAAGATCATTTGACAATAATAAAGAAGGAAATAAAACGTATGGTGCTAATACTACAAAGAAATTTGATAGTAAACCAAGAGTAAAAAATACACCTAAAGAAACAGACGAAGTACGTCTGAATAAATATATCGGTAACTCTGGAGTGTGTTCACGTCGTGAGGCAGATATCTATATCGTGTCTGGAAATGTGACTGTAAATGGAGTAGTAGTTACTGAGTTAGGTTATAAAGTAAAGAAAACGGATATCGTTAATTTTGATGGAACAGTATTGACTCCAGAAAAATTGACTTACGTATTATTAAATAAACCGAAAGGATTTGCTACTATTAATGAGCCAATCGTATCAGCTGAGAATGTATTAAGCTTATTAAAAGGAGCTTCTAAATATCCTTTAGCTCCTGTCGGTCGTATGGATAAGACTACTATTGGTCTAATGTTATTCACGAATGATACTAACTTATTACAGAAGTTAAACTCTACTGATTCTCGTTCTTCTAAATTATATCATGTATCATTAGATAAGAACCTTAAATATGAAGATCTAGAAAAGATTAAAAAAGGAGTTTATATCGATGAGCGTCGTGTATTTGTAGAAGAAGTATCTTATGTAGATGATCAGCCTAAAACAGAGATCGGGATTAAACTAAAGGCATCTAATGTGAAGTTAGTACGTGCTATATTCGAATCTTTAGGATATAATGTTATTAAACTTGACCGTGTGATGTATGGTCAGTTGACAAAATGGAATCTACCAAGAGGTAAATGGAGACATTTAACGGATGAGGAAGTAAGAAACCTTAAAAACGGTTAATATAGATATTTAAAAAGCTCGCTAGATGATAGCGAGCTTTTTTATTGGTATTTATTGAAGATAACTAGGTAGTTCCATAGGTATCTCCATGACTAATATTTGGCTTTTTTCATTTGCTTTGATCGTGAAAGTATCTTCTCCATCAAAACCAATAGCATCTCTTCTATGTAGCGTATCTTCACCTAAAGTAATATCTCCTTCTAGAACAAATAAGAAGATACCATTAGACTTATCT
The DNA here is from genome assembly GCF_001485415.1 of Myroides odoratimimus. Classification (GTDB taxonomy): domain Bacteria; phylum Bacteroidota; class Bacteroidia; order Flavobacteriales; family Flavobacteriaceae; genus Flavobacterium; species Flavobacterium odoratimimum. The sequence goes on along the minus strand of NZ_BCMQ01000001.1, from coordinate 212,791 downwards.
TTTAAGTCATAAGATAGTTCTTTACCTTGATCTAAATCAGTCATGTGGAACCATGCATTCTGATGAATCCACACTCCTTTATCGTCAGGATTAGGAGAAAGGATTTGATCCCATTGATTCACGCGATCTTCTTTGTTTAATTTTAGTTGATCATAACGTGGTTTTACATTTAGTTTATCAGGGAATATCCATATCTGTAAGAACTTACTCTCTTTATTCTCATCAGGGTTAAACTCACTGTGTTGAACTCCTGTTCCTGCACTCATGACTTGTATTTCACCTTCATTTATAATCGTACCATTGCCCATACTATCTTTATGTGAAAGACTTCCAGATAAAGGAATAGATATAATCTCCATATTATCATGAGGATGTGTACCGAATCCCATACCTGCAGCTACCTGATCATCGTTAAGTACACGTAACACACCGAAGTGTATTCTTTCGTTGTTTCGATAGTTAGCAAAGCTAAAGGTATGATGAGATTTTAGCCATCCGTGGTTAGCATATCCTCTACTATCTGCTGTGTATATAATTTTTGTGTTCATAGCTTTATGATTTTAATACTACAAAGATACGTTATAGGCTGATTTCCATTGCTTAATGTAGGTTAAGAATAGCGTACATCTATAAATGTCAGTTATTTGTTTCTAGTATTGTCAAAGTATTCTCTTAGAATATCTTCTCTAAAATCTGGATGAGCAATATTAGCAAGAGCATGTACTCTATCTATAATAGACTTACCTCTTAGATCAGCTACTCCATATTCTGTGACAATGTATTGAGCATGTGCACGAGACGTTACCACTCCTGCTCCTTGTTTAAGGAATGGAACTATTTTGTTTCCTCCTTTTTTAGTAGTAGCAGAAAGTGCTATGATAGCTTTTCCTCCTTTACTTAGCGTAGCACCTCTCATAAAGTCAACTTGTCCACCTACACCTGAGTAGATATTCGCTCCGATAGAGTCTGCACATATTTGTCCTGTAACATCTATTTCTACAGCAGAGTTAATTGCTATCATTTTAGGATTCTGACGAATCACAAATGGATCGTTCGTATATGAACATTCTCTAAGTTCAAAGAATGGATTATTGTCTACATAGTTATATAGCCTCTCCGTTCCGATAAAGAATGTAGAGATAGCTTTGCCATTAGAAGTAGTTTGTTGAGAACAGTTTAAGGCTCCTGCTTCAATTAAATCAACAACACCATCTGCAAACATTTCTGTGTGTAATCCTAGATTCTTATGCCCTTTCAGTTTTTGAAGAACGGCATCAGGTATAGAACCAATCCCCATCTGTAAGGTACTGCCATCTTCTATCATAGAGGCGATGTGATGTCCTATTTTATCTTCAACCTCACTAAAGTCAGAACTGTATTCTGTCAGAAGTGGTGTATCATGCTGTACTAAGGTGTTAATCTTAGAGATGTGGACTAGCGCATCTCCAAAAGTGCGAGGCATGAATTTATTGACCTGTGCTATAACTATCTTGGCAGTGCGAATAGCCGCTTGTGCAGCAACTACAGAAGTTCCTAACGTACAAAAGCCGTTCTCATCAGGAGGAGAAACTTGTATTAATGCCACGTCTAAGGGAACAAGACCACTGTCAAACAGCATCGGTAGCTCACTTAGGAATACGGGAGTATAAGTACCATTACCTTCTCGTATAGTGTGTCTAACGTTACCACCAGTAAAGAAAGAATTCACAAAGAAACTTTCTCTATATTTTGGATCAGCATAAGGGGCTTTGCCTAAAGTATGTATGTGACAGAACTCTACATTTCTTAATTCGGACGATCTTTCTACAATAGCATCAATGATGTGATTAGGTGTACAAGCTACTGCGTGTACATAAACTCTGTCACCTGACTTGATCAGCTTAGCTGCTTCTTGTGCTGTTGTGTAATTCATTTTGTGTGTAATTTTGTGTATTTAGACAAATGTTTCCTTAAAAGTAAAGCATTAGTCTTTATAAGGCAAGCAAAAAGTGTGGCTAATCATTTTTTTCATTAACTGTAATAGTGTAATTTTGTAGGATATAAAATTTTAAGGTATGATAATTCCAAAAACTCTTGAAGAAATCGAGTTGATGAGACAAAGCGCATTGCTTGTTTCTAAAACATTAGGTATGATAGCTACAGAGCTAAAACCAGGAGTAACGACTTTAGAGCTTGATGCAAAAGCTGAAGAATTTATTAGAGATCACGGAGCAGTACCAGGATTTAAAGGCCTTTATGGTTGTCCTTCTACCTTGTTGACAAGTGTGAATGATCAGATTGTACACGGATTACCTACAGATCGTCCTTTAGAAGAAGGAGATATTGTATCTGTGGACTGTGGAACAGTGATGAATGGATTTTATGGAGATCACGCTTATACATTCGAGATAGGTGATGTAGATCCAGCTACTAAAAAGTTATTACAGATTACAAAAGAATCTCTTTACGTAGGTATTAGAGAATTCAAATTAGGAAATAGAGTAGAAGATGTAGGTAGTGCTATCCAACGCTACTGTGAGAAAGAAGGGTATACGGTAGTACGTGAGCTAGTAGGTCATGGACTAGGACGTAAGATGCACGAATCTCCAGAAATGCCTAACTACGGTAAGCCTGGTAAAGGTAAGAAGTTCGTAGAAGGTATGGTGGTAGCTATCGAGCCTATGATTAACTTAGGTACTCGTAATATCAAACAACTGAATGACGGATGGACTATCGTGACTCGTGACGGAAAACCTTCTGCTCACTTCGAACACGATGTAGCATTAGTAAATGGTAAACCAGAATTGTTATCTACTTACCAATATATCTATCAAGCATTAGGTATCACTAGCAATGAAGAAGATGAGTTTAGAGCTAAACCATTAGTTCTGTAATTACTCATTTCTATTAATGAAGAAGTTATTCAAAACAATATTGAACATTGTGCCTCGACCGATATTAATTCGGTTGAGTTACGTTGTTCGACCTATGATGGCATGGTACCTAAAAGGGGATGTGTATACAGATCCTATTGATGGTAAAAGTTTCAAGACTTTCTTGCCTTATGGATATGCGAAGCAACGCAATAATGTCCTTTCTCCTAGTACACTTTCACTAGAGAGACACCGCCTATTATGGCTTTATCTTCAGCGCGAGACCGACTTCTTTAGTACTCCTAAAAAAGTATTGCACTTCGCACCTGAGCAGGCGTTTTATAAACGCTTTAAAAAACAACCTAATTTAGATTATATAACTACCGATCTAGAATCTCCTTTGGCAGATGTGAAGGCGGATATTTGTAATTTACCTTTTGAGGATAATAGTTTTGATATGATTTTGTGTAATCATGTCTTAGAACATATTCCAGATGATACGAAAGCCATGCAGGAACTGTATCGCATTCTTAAGCCTGGAGGTATGGGAATCTTCCAAATCCCACAAGATATGTCTAGAGAAACTACTTTTCAGGATGATACTATAACAGATCCTAAAGAGCGCACACTTATCTTTGGTCAATACGATCATGTACGTGTATACGGACGTGATTATTTTGATAAGTTAAGAGCTATCGGCTTCACTGTAGTAGAAGAAGACTTTATTCATAAACTTACTTCAGAGGAAGTAACTAAATACTGTCTAGCAGAGGGTGAGATTATCCCAGTTTGTTTTAAGTAGAGTAATCATAATATTTAATTGCTCGATTAGAGAATTAGTTAAAGTATCCTTATAAGGGCTACCCTATCTATATCCTATTGTGTATCTTCGTATTTATTTAGAAAGATTATGAAGAATACATTGATTACTACTGTACTTTTTGATATGGATGGAGTTTTAATAGACTCTGAGGGCTTTTGGCAACAAGCAGAACAAGAGGTGTTTACTTCTATGGGGGCTACTTGGGATGAAGAGATTGCGATCCAAACACAAGGCAAAACGACTAGAGCAGTGACCGAGCTGTGGTATAGCCTGTTTCCATGGGAAGGAAAGAGTATTGAGGAGGTGGAACAAATGGTGATTGATAGAGTCGATGAGTTAATTAGTACAGAAGGAGAAATAAAAGAAGGGGTAATTCAGACATTGAATTTTCTAAAAGAGAGAAAAGTGAAGATTGGTCTGGCTACTAATTCTCCAGAATCTTTGATTAATACAGTTTTAAAGAGATTAGGTATTCGTGATTACTTCCAAACCATAGTTTCTGTAGATCATGTAGAACACGGTAAGCCTGCACCAGATGTGTATTTAAGAGCAGCTCATAATCTAGGGAGTGAGCCTAGAGAGTGTCTAGTGGTAGAAGACTCGTTCACAGGCGCTACAGCTGGTAAGAATGCAGGGATGACTGTAGTAGCCATACCTGATCATTTACAGTATGAACAAGAAAGATTTAATATTGCTGACTTTAAATTGAAAAGTATGGTTTTTTTAAACGAAAAAATTGTATCTTTTTTGCACGAAGTAACGGTTTAGTTTAAAATGGTCATTATGCGAAATAAGGTTTGGTCTGTTATTCTTTTTTTTCTTTGGGTAGGGTGCGTATTGGCACAATCTCCACAGAACTATACTGCTGATTATATTAAGTCAGTAGGCTTCATGAGTAATAATAGAGCTGTAACGCCGTTCTTTCAAATAGGAGATCGATTTACACTTGTTTTTGATGACTTGTATGGAGATGATAGTAACTATTTCTATCGTGTCAAGGCTTATAACTATGACTGGACTCCATCTAAACTGAAGCAGATAGAATATATAGATGGACTAGACAGACAGCGTATTATGACGTATGAAAACTCGTTTAATACACTGCAGAACTATACCAACTATCAGTTAACACTTCCCGCTCAGCATTATAGAATATTGAAGAGTGGTAATTATGTATTGGAAATTTATAATGAAGACGACGAAGTAGTAATTAGAAGGAAGTTCGTCTTATATGAGAGCTTGGTCAATGTACCGATTCAGATTAAGCGTACTAGAAACCTGGATGTCATAGAGACGAAACAGAATGTAGAGTTTAGTGTGTTATTAGGAGATGCGTTATACCAGAATCCAGTTCAGAATATAAAGATAGCGATCTTTCAGAATGGAAGATGGGACTCTTATCTGACGAATATTAAGCCTCAGTACACGATGGGTAATGACCTTATCTATAAGTACGAGAATGAGACTCAATTCTGGGCAGGGAATCAGTTCTTAAACTTTGACAATAGTGATATTAAGCAAGTGAATAATATGATCGGTTCTGTAACAACTGATAATGGTATTTATAACACGTATCTGTATACAAACGAGAGCCGAAAAAGTAAAGGATATACCTATTTTCCTGATATTAATGGAAGTTTCTATCCTAGAAATATCAATGGGAGAAACCCGAATATAGAAGCGGAGTATAGCTGGGTATATTTCAGTTATCGTCCAGAGGAGGATGTACAGAAAGGAATAGATTATTATGTGACAGGATTATTTAATGATTATGCCTTAGTACCTGCTAACAAAATGACGTATAACGAAGAGAAGGGATACTACGAACAAATTATTTTAGTGAAGCAAGGTTTTACTAATTTTAGTTATACAGCAGTTCGAAATGGTGTTGTTGACCCTAGTATTGAGCCAGATGGCAATTATGCAATGACAACTAATCGCTACCAAGTTTTAGTTTATTATCGTGGTAATAATGATTTACACGATAGAGTAATTGGTATAGGTGAGGCGAGTGCAGAGAACATAGTGTATTAGACACTGTGATAAAACGAAGAATTCAATGTGTTTTTTATAGTAAATTAGTAAGATGGAAAAGATGATTTCACAAACGACGAAGGGAATAAAAATATCTGTAAATACGGAATACGAAGGCAGTTTTTTTAAATCAAAAAAGATATGCTATGCTTTTTCATATAAAATAACAATTGAAAATAATTCTACTGATTATATTCAGGTGAAAGGGCGACTATGGGAGATCTATGATGCTCTGAATAGTGTACAGATAGTAAAAGGAGAAGGTGTAGTAGGTGAACAACCTATTATAGAGCCTGGTACCAAATATACATATAGTAGTGGATGTGTCTTAAATTCATCTATGGGAGCTATGCAGGGATTCTATGAGGTACTTAATCTAGCGAACCAAACTTATTTTAATGTAGAAATCCCAAACTTTAAGCTAGTAGCCCCTTTCGTATTGAATTAGAAATAATAAAGAACGCACTCTTATAGAGTGGCTAGTATACTAAAAATAAAATGCTTCAACCACCTTTATGCAATTACATAAAGGTGGTTTTTTTTATAAGTTAAAGGTGGTAAGGTAATAGTGAGAAATGGTGAATAGGATAGAGGAGGTATTTAGTTGTTTTAATATCTTACTCTATAAGTTTCTAATGGTATTATTTTAACGCGATATCAATATGCATATATGGGCTAAAGCATAAGTAGCTGTTGAAATTTTTAAACTGATAAAAGAGTGTTGATTTTGATTACTATTTATGAATGAGATAATAACCTTCTGCTTGCACTTCTTAGGGGATTCCTAGGAGTTTTCTTGGGCTTTCCTTGCCTAGAAGGTGTTTTTCTCGAAGAAAGGTGCAAGAAACCCTCAAGCAATCCCATAGCAAATCTGTACAAAATTATCTGTGGTGGATCAATACATGCTGAATTGAAATAGATTTGGTACTTGCTTTTTATTTTTTTTAAAGAATATTAATGGGTTGTGATTCATTTATATTAAAATATTTTGATTTACTTCTGATGTGATTGTAAAAACTAATTATTAATCGCACTTAGGTTTGTATTCAGAGTTAAGTATAACAGATAGTTAGAAGAATACAGTATGGTAAAAAGGCTATTGATAGTCAATGTTTTGAAATCGTTAAGGAGATGTTTTTACCGTTTTAGAGAAAAGTGGTTTCATTTTTTTTCGTTATATTTGTACTTATTCATTTAGAAACTACATAAATAATACGCGTAATATGTCAAAAGGATTCTATCAAGTTCCAACTGCGTTCAATGAGCCAGTTAAGTCTTATGCACCAGGAACAAAAGAAAGAGAATTGACTTTGAACTCGTTCAAAGAGCAATACAACACAACAGTTGATATTCCATTATACATTGGTGGAGAAGAAATCAGAACAGGAAATACAAAAGATTTATTCCCTCCATTTGATCACAAACATAAATTAGGTGTTTACCACGAAGCTGATAAAGCGTTAGTAGAGAAAGCTATTGCTACAGCTTTAGAAGCTAGAAAAAAATGGGCTGCAATGCCATGGGAACACAGAGCATCTATCTTCTTAAAAGCTGCTGAATTATTAGCTGGTCCTTACCGTGCTAAGATCAATGCTGCTACAATGATCGCTCAAGCAAAAACATTACACCAAGCTGAGATCGACTCTGCATGTGAGTTTATTGACTTCTTACGTTTCAACGTAGAGTATATGACTCAGATCTATTCTGAACAACCAGCTTCTGTAGATGGAGTATGGAACAGACTAGAGCACCGTCCATTAGAAGGATTTATCTATGCGATCACTCCTTTTAACTTTACAGCTATCTCTGGTAACTTACCTTCTGCTCCTGCTATGATGGGGAATGTAGTGGTATGGAAACCAGCTGCAACTCAGATCTACTCTGCAAGAGTAATCGTAGAGGTGTTTAAAGCTGCAGGTTTACCTGATGGTGTTATCAACGTAGTATATGGTAACTCTGGAATGATCACTGATACGTTATTAGCAAGTCCTGACTTCGCTGGTATCCACTTCACAGGATCTACAGGAGTATTTAACAGCATGTGGGCTCAAATCGGTCAAAACATCGATAAATACAAAACTTACCCACGTATCGTAGGAGAGACAGGTGGTAAGGATTTCGTTGTAGCTCATCCATCAGCTTGTCCTAAAGAGGTAGCAGTAGCTCTTACAAGAGGTGCTTTTGAATACCAAGGACAAAAATGTTCTGCAGCATCTAGAGCTTATGTTCCAGCTTCATTATGGAATCAAGTGAAAGAATATATGACTGCTGATTTAGCTACTATTAAAATGGGTTCTCCAGAAGATCCAAGTAACTATGTGTCATCTGTGATTACAGAAGCTTCATTTGACAAATTAGCGAAAGCTATCGATCAAGCAAAAGCTGATGCTGACGCAGAAGTAATCTTAGGAGGTAAGTATGATAAATCTATTGGTTACTTTATCGAACCAACAGTTATCTTAACTACTAACCCTAAGTATGCAACGATGGAAACAGAACTATTCGGTCCTGTATTAACTATCTATGTATACGAAGATGCTAAATGGTCTGAAACATTAAAATTAGTGGATGAGACTTCTATCTATGCATTAACAGGAGCTATCTTCTCTGGATGTCGTTACGCTATCGTAGAGGCTACAGAAGCATTAGTAAACTGTGCTGGTAACTTCTATATCAATGACAAACCAACAGGTGCTGTAGTAGGACAACAACCATTCGGTGGTGCTAGAGCTTCTGGTACTAACGATAAAGCGGGTTCTATCCTTAACTTACTTCGTTGGGTATCACCAAGAACGATTAAAGAAACTTTCGTTCCTGCAACTGATTATAAATATCCTTTCTTAGGATAATCAAATTATAATAAAAAGGCGGTTGCAAAAGAGTTGACCGCCTTTTTTAATTTACACTAGAATACAATTCAGTGCTTTTTATTGGGAATGTATAACCGATGATGAATGACATGATAAGAGTTGTTCAGGATATACTACTAAGTAAGAATACACTATCTATTTTGCTTTTATCTTTTTTCGAATACAGAAAAAAGTCCCTTTTTATTAGGATCGTTTTTAAGAGAACACTATTTACCAATAACACTTATAAAACGACTGAGTAAAAACTATTATCTTTTTGCTTTTATTATTTTTCGATTACTGAAAAATGATCCTTTTTTATCTTTAAAGTACTGGGTTATCATTATTAATTTAAATAGTATAACTCATGTTTAAAAAATTACTTGATAACAAAAACTTGGTGATTAATCCACCTGTTTTTATCACTTCAATATTATTAATAGTAGCTTTAATCTTAACCTGTGTCCTTTTTCCTGAAAAGGTAGGGGTATGGTTTCCAGCTGCCCAATTAGCAGTAACTTCTAACTTCGGTTGGTTCTTTGTAGTCACAGTGAATATTATTTTAATATTTGCCATCTACCTTGCTTTTAGTAAGTTCGGTAAGATACGGTTAGGAGGGGATGATGCAGAACCAGAGTTTACTAAGGCATCTTGGTTTGCCATGCTGTTTAGTACAGGTATGGGGATCGGTATTATGTTCTTTAGTATTGCTGAGCCTGTATCTCATTTCTTTAATACGCCTAGACCAGTAGATACAGACATAGAAGCTGCTGTACAAGCTATGCAATTTACGAGTTTGCACTGGGGATTACACGCTTGGGGTATTTATGCGATGGTTGGATTAGCTTTAGCCTTTTTTGGATTTAATAGAAAGTTACCTATGACCTTTAGATCTCTTTTTTACCCATTCTGGGGAGAGAAAATACATGGCTGGTGGGGACACATAATCGATATATTATCGGCTTTAGCTACAGTGTTTGGATTATCTACATCTTTAGGATTAGGGGTAATACAGATTACAGCTGGTTTAGAGTATTTATATGGTTGGGAGATAAGTCCTATGATGCAAGCAGGGATTATTCTGTTTGTGATTGGTATCGCTACTATTTCTGTTTTTTCAGGATTAGATAAAGGAGTTAAGATACTTAGTAATGCCAATATGTATATCGCAGCCAGTTTTATGTTGCTAATCTTTATTCTTGGGCCGACTCTATTTATCATGAAAGGGTATGTTGAGAATACAGGAGCGTACTTAGCTAATTTTATTGATATAAGTACATGGAATGATACTTACTTAGGTTCTGGCTGGCAGAATGTCTGGACTATATTCTATTGGGCTTGGTGGATTGCATGGTCTCCTTTTGTAGGAAGTTTTATTGCTCGTATCTCTAAAGGACGTACCGTGAAAGAGTTTGTATTAGGGGTATTGATTGTACCAGGGTTGATTACCTTATTATGGATGAATGTCTTCGGAGGTAGTGCATTGCACACTATTTTATCAGGTGATGTGACGATGATAGCAGCAGTTAAAGCTGATGTGTCTACAGCATTATTTGTCTTCTTAGAGAACTTCCCTTTTACTAAGTTCCTTTCTATTGTGGCGATTATTCTGATTTTCTCTTTCTTTATTACCTCTTCTGATTCAGGTTCATTAGTTGTAGATAATATTACCTCAGGTAGTAATGGAGAGTCTCCTGTGTGGCAGAGAGTCTTTTGGTCTTTTGCACAAGGGATTATTGCTATCGTATTATTATGGGGAGGAGGACTGGATGCGCTACAGACTGCGGTTATTATTACAGGACTGCCTTTTGCAGTGATATTACTGGTGATGTGTTATAGTTTACAAAAAGGGTTAAAAGAAGAGTTAGCTAAATCGTCTAAGAAGGCTAAGTCAAAAGAAGAAAAGAGCTATAAGGAGATTATAGCAGAACTATTAGATGAACCACAAAGCAAATAAGGATGGATAAAAATAAAAAATTAGATATAATAGTTGGTTTAGACTTGTCTACAATGGATCAATATCTGTTGCAATATATGCAAGTGCTAGACCAGATTTTAGATATAAATAAGGTAACGTATGTGCACAACCTTAAAGTAGGTGAGTTACCTAAGGAATTACTTAAACCAGAGAGCATTGTTGTTATTAAGGAGAAGATAAAGAATAAGCTTACTCAGTATTTCACAGAAGCAGGAGTGAGTTATGATTTCGAAATCTTGGTATCGGTAGAGAGTTATACAGAGATTGCTTTTATGAATATAGCTAAGAAATCTTCGTATGACCTGATGGTATTAGGTAATAAACAGGAACTAGAGGGTACTGGTGCCCTGGCTGATAAGCTGGTACGTATATTCCCTTCAGCATTATTATTAGTACCAGATACGTTTAAAGTACCAATCACAACAGTAATTGATGCGATAGACTTCTCTCGATATACGAGTGATATTATGATGTGGGCAGATCGTTTTAAGAATAATTCGAAGGGGCAAAAGATAGAGCATTCTGCAGTACATATCTCTAAGTCTTATATGGGGTTCTATCCTACGATGACGAATAGAGAATTAGAGAAAGTAACGAAGGATGATATCAAAGAAAAACAAGAGAAATGGAATAAGAAGTACGCTACTTATTCTGATATTGATATAGTGCCTGCTGGAGAGCGCAATATATCAGCATCCTTGATCGCTTATGCGCGCAGTAAAAAGGCTGATATGCTGATATTGGGAGTGAAGGGGACTACAGGATTTAAAGAGATATTCTTAGGTAGTGTGGCAAACCACTTGCTACACAGAAATACGAATACTTGCTTATTATTCGTTAAGCACAGTAAATAAAAGAAGAAGGGCTGTCTTATAGACGGCCCTTTCTTTTTATCCTTTATATTTTAAGGGTAAGTACACCACTTTTTTCGTTTCAAAGAATTCATCTGAGAAGATATTAGTCAGGTCAAACTGAACAGCTTTAGGGAAGTCCTTAAGCTCTTCTGTTAAGTCACCTCCTTTTAGGTATAATATACCATTGTCAAACTCATGCTTGTTTTCTTTCTTCGTTTTGTGTCTAATCCACTCTACGAAGTCAGGCATATTCGTAACAGCTCTACTTACGATGAAGTCAAACTTCTCGTCTATAGTTTCGGCACGTTTTTGTTCTGCTTTAACGTTCTTTAAGTCTAACGCTTTTACTACTTCATTAACTACGCGTATCTTCTTCGCGATAATGTCGATTAGGTAAAAGTTAGTTTCTGGATATAATATAGCTAAAGGAATACCAGGGAAACCTCCACCAGTACCTACATCTAGTATATTAGCTCCAGGAAGGAACTCCATAACCTTAGCGATACCTAATGAATGTAATACATGCTTCGTATATAGCTCATGTATATCCTTACGTGAAATAACGTTAATTTTAGCATTCCAATCCGTATATACTTCTTCCAATTTCTCAAATTGAGCAATCTGTTCAGGAGTTAAATTAGGGAAATATTTTAAGATTTCTTCCATGTCGTAAATTTTGACAAAAGTAGGCTTTTTATCGTGAATAAATAAAAGATAACACAGATTAATAGAGATATAATAATTACCTTTGGGATTAAGTTTCATTAAAATCACAACAAGATGAGCAACCAACTTCTATCTAATAGAATAAACAATTTGACTACTTCACAGACCTTAGCAATGGCTGCGAAAGCAAGAGAGTTAAAAGAACAAGGCGTAGACGTAATTAGTTTGAGTCTAGGTGAGCCAGATTTTAATGCTCCTGAGTTTATCAAAGAAGCTGCTATTCAGGCTGTAAAAGATAACTATAGTAAGTATCCTCCTGTAGAAGGATATAAAGAACTAAGAGAGGCAATAAGCAATAAGTTTAAGAGAGATAATAATTTAAATTATTCACCGAGTCAGATCGTTGTATCTACTGGTGCTAAACAATCGTTATACAATGTAGCTCATGTCATGATCAACCCTGGTGATGAGGTAGTAATTCCTGCTCCATACTGGGTGAGTTATGCTGAAATCGTGAAGATGGCTGAGGGTACTCCTGTAGAAGTACCTACTAGTATAGAGAGTGATTTTAAAATTACTCCTGAACAATTAGAAACAGCTATCACTCCTAAGACGAAGATGATATGGTTCTGCTCTCCATGTAATCCTAGTGGTTCTGTGTATAGTAAAGAGGAATTCGAAGCTATAGCTAAAGTATTAGAGAAATATCCAAATATCTTTATCTTATCAGATGAGATATATGAACATATCAACTTTACAGGTAATTACTGCAGTATCGGAACTATCGGTAATTTAATTGACCGTACGATTACTGTAAACGGTATTGCGAAGGCATTTGCGATGACAGGATACCGTATCGGATATATCGGTGCCCCTGAATTTATCGCTAAAGCATGTACTAAGATGCAAGGACAAGTAACGTCTGGTGCTAATAGTATTGCACAACGAGCTACTATTACTGCTGTAGAGGCTGACCCTAGCGTATTAAAAGATATGGTTGCGGCATTCAAGAATAGAAGAGATCTAGTAGTAGGGTTATTAAAAGAGATTCCAGGAGTTAAGATTAATATACCTGAAGGAGCGTTCTATGTATTCCCAGACATATCTTCTTTCTTTGGAAAGACACTTCAAGGTGTAAAGATTAATAATGCGGATGATCTATCTATGTATCTGTTAGAGAAAGCACACGTAGCTACTGTAACAGGAGTGGCATTCGGGAATCCTGATTGTATACGTATGTCGTATGCGACTAGTGAAGACCAGTTGATCGAAGCATTCAAAAGAATTAAAGAAGCATTAGCGTAAGTTATAATCGTTAAAAAAGCCTTAGTAATGAGGCTTTTTTAGTTATAATGAGCATTATTGTTTATTTTTATACTTTATAAAAGTTCGTCATCGTGGATATATTATTACAGAGTTTTGCTAAACATGTTTCTCTGACTAAAGAGGAACAACAGATTATATTAGAGTCATTTACTGTAACTCGTTACCCTGCTAAAACGAAGCTGTTAAGTGCAGGAGAAGTATGTATTAATTCTACTTTTGTCGTTTCAGGTATCGTACGAAACTATTGTCTAGATGATCAAGCAGTAGAACATACTGTTAGCTTTGCAGCATCTGGATGGTGGATAGCTGATATGTATAGTTATTTATCTCAAAAACCTGGTAACTCTTATCTAGAAGTAGTAGAAGATGCGATAGTAATGACTTTGAGTAGAGATCATCAATTAGCTTTGTTTGATAGAGTGCCTAAGATAGAACGTTATTTCAGAGTTCTTATAGAGAGGTCACTAGTGGCTACACAACAACGACTGATGGACAACTTATCACTACCTGCAGAAGAGCGTTATACACGCTTTTTAGAGCGTTTCCCTGAGATTAAGTATTGTCTGCCACAGAAGCAGATAGCTTCTTATTTAGGGGTTACTCCTGAGTTTTTTAGTAAAATGAAGAAAAAGATGCTTACAGGAAAGTAAATGTCTATGATATAAAATAGAAAAGCCACTCATCGAGTGGCTTTTTTTGTATATTATACTAGAGAGTGTCTAGTCATTTCTTCTGGTTGAGGTATGCCTATTAGTTTAAGAATAGTAGGAGCTAAGTCTCCCAGTACTCCATCCTTTACCTCTTTGATATCATTGTCTACGATAATGATCGGTACAGGATTAGTAGTATGTGCTGTGTTGGGAGTACCATCAGGGTTGATCATTACCTCACAGTTACCATGATCTGCTAACACTATCGTAGTGTATCCATTATCAAGAGCAGTTGTGATTACTTCTTTTACACATTGGTCTACTGCTTCGCATGCTTTGATTGCTGCTTCCATTACACCTGTGTGTCCTACCATATCTCCGTTAGCAAAGTTTAGACATACGAAGTCAGCTTCTCCTTTTTTCAATTCAGGAATAAGTGCGTCTTTAAGGTCATAAGCACTCATCTCAGGCTTAAGGTCATAAGTAGCTACCTTAGGAGATGGACATAAGATACGCTGTTCTCCATCGAATGGAAGTTCTCTACCTCCAGAGAAGAAGAAAGTCACGTGTGGATATTTTTCTGTCTCTGCAATACGTATTTGTTTTTTACTATGTTTTTCTAGTACTTCACCCAATGTGTTGTGTAAGTTCTCTTTGTCATAGACAACATGTACATTCTTATAAGTATCATCGTAGTTCGTAAGCGTTACAAAGTACAAGTCAAGTTTCTTCATGTCATGATCTGAATGATCTTCTTGAGATAATACACGTGTTAGTTCTCTTCCTCTATCCGTTCTAAAGTTAAAGAAGATCACTACATCGTCATTTTCAATCTTTCCTATCGGCTGATTGTTTTCATCAACCATTACAATAGGCTCAATAAACTCATCAGTCACATTATTTAAATAACTTGCTTCAATGCTTTTTACTGCATCAGTAGAGTGAATACCTGTACCGTTTACTAACAGATGGTAAGCCTTTGCTACTCTTTCCCAACGCTGGTCTCTATCCATTGCATAGTATCTTCCGATTACAGAAGCTAGTTTAGCAGTAGATAAGCTCAGTCTGTCTTGTAGTTGTTGTACGTGATTTGCACCCGATTTAGGATCTACATCTCGTCCATCTGTAAAAGCGTGAATACAGATATCTGATACTCCTGCAGCTGATGCTGCATCTACTAGACCATATAAATGTTGCTCATGAGAGTGTACTCCACCATCAGATAGCAGTCCTAAGAAGTGTACTTTTTTATTGTTTGTCTTTGCGTATTCGAATGCTGCTTGTAATGCAGGCTCTTTAGCAATAGTGTTATCTTCTACTGCCATATTTATTTTTACAAGATCTTGATAGACGATTCTACCTGCCCCAAGATTCATGTGTCCTACTTCAGAGTTACCCATTTGCCCTTTTGGAAGACCTACATTTAGTCCATCAGTAAGTACAAATGTATTAGGATATTTAGTATATAGACTGTCTATAAATGGCGTATTTGCGTGCTCGATAGCTGATACTTTAGGATCTTGAGTCTGTCCCCAGCCATCTAGAATCATTAATATTACTTTCTTATTCATAATAGTGAAACTTTAAATATTATTAGTTGTGTTATACAAATTTACGCATACTTATTCAAAAAAGGCAATGTTTGATTCTTGAAATAACGGCATTAAATATTTTTATTATTAAAAATTCCTTTGGTCGTATAATATTTTTTTTAAATTTACGTTTCTAAAATTAGAATTAAAGACTATAAATGAGAAGGTTATATGAAACAAAAGAATTTTTATTGGTTATTTGCCTCAATGGCATTTTTTGGGAATGTAGTAGGAAGTAATACTTTACCAACGTCGAATGAATATACAAATGTGATTGAAAAAACTGTAGATAACACAGTAGATTCTGAAGAATATAGTTTTGAAAGTACGGCTAAGAGTTTGTATTCTAGTTTAGAATTAAATCATTATAATGCTCCTGCTAGAGCAGTATATACTGCTGCACTGAAAGGGTATTATAAAATGCTAGAAACAGGTAAGATTAAGAATGAGAAGTTAACTATCGTTGACTTTAGTTTATCGTCAGCTAAGCCTCGTCTATGGGTAATAGATATGAAAGAGAATGCTGTTCTGTTACAATCACTTGTAGCACATGGCAAGAAGACAGGAGAAGAGTACGCGACTACGTTTTCTAATCGTGTGAACTCACATATGAGTAGTTTAGGATTTTATACAACGGGAGAGACATATAACGGAAGAAATGGATTCTCTCTAAGATTAGATGGATTAGAAGCAGGGATTAATGATAAAGCTAGAGAAAGAGCGATTGTAATCCATGGAGCGGATTATGCTTCACCTGATTTAGTACGCGCTCAAGGGAAGTTGGGACGTAGTTATGGTTGCCCAGCTGTGCCTGTAGAAGTAAATGATGATTTAATAGAAATGATTAAAGACAAATCTTTACTGTTTATTTATTATCCAAGTAATCAGTATGAGCTAAAGTCAAAATTTGTTTAGTAAGACCTTTTATATAAAGAAAAACACCCATTAAGATTTCATTCTTAATGGGTGTTTTTTTGTTATTGTAGTTTAGTGTATAAATCGTTATCAAACTTATAGACATCTCTAAACTGAGTTATCTTACCATTGTTATCTACTTGTATAGTCCAGTATAACTGATGGATGTGTACAGCCTCTTTACTAGTTGTGATATTCTTAGTATTTTGAGAATCAAGAATCTTTTTTATTTCTTCTTGAGAGATCTCATTCTGTTGTATATCAAATACAAATTGTGCTAGGTCAAAAGGATCTTCTACACGTATACATCCAGAACTTAAGCTTCTCTGAGCTCTATTAAAGTTAGCTTTATTAGGAGTGTCATGTAAATACACTGCGTGATTGTTATCAAACATAAACTTAATACGTCCTAATGTGTTACCTACACCGGCTTTCTGTACATATCTATAAGAAGAAGCTTTGCTAGAATCCCAGTTTTCTGGAGCTACTACTTTGCCTGTGCTCTTATCGTAGATTGTAAATCTAGCATTAGAGAAGTAACTTAAGTTAGCACTAGCTTTAGGTGTTAAGTCATTCTTTAGAATGGTAGGAGGAACTGTCCATGTTGGATTGATCACAATTGTCTTTAGAACTGAGCTCAGTATAGGCGTTTTACGACCTGTCGTACCTACGATTACCTTGTGTTGTTTTACAGTATCACCAGACTTCACCGCAACTAAACTATAATCAGCTATATTGATTAAGATATAGTTATCACCTAAATCTCTTGGGAACCATCTCCAACGTTCTAGATTGACTACTAGCTTTTCTTTTACAGTAGCTTCTTCTTTTAGGATGGCCTCTATTGTTTTCTTATCAGCAACACCGTTCTCGACTAGTTTACTATTTTTTTGAACTTGTTTTAAAGCAGTTACGACTCCTTCGTTATTGATAAAGTCCTTTGATAGGCTATCAGGGTAATAACTCAAGAAGTTTAAATGTTTTTTAATATTCACTAGCTCAGGTACTGTATCATTTAACTTATACTTAGCTGTCACAGCTTTGATTGTATCTTGATTCAGTTGATATAGGTTTGATAGTTTATTTTTTAGATTGACATATATTTTATGAGGTGATCTTAAACTATCAAAGGTCGTCTGTATTGTTCCTCTACTTAAAGCGAGTTGCATTGTAGCAGCTGTATTTAGCTCTTTTGGAAACATATCCCAGTCATTGTATAATCTTCTAGGATTTTGTACACCATTATACAAGTCTTTACTCGCATTAAAAAATGCCTTAGTGAACAGAAAGTCTGCTTGTACTTTATCTAGGTCCGATAGCCTTTGATAATCTTTGTGAAATTGATGAACTTTTTCAGTATTGTACTTTGAGTTGTTTATTCCATCTAAGTATGCTTCGTCAAGTACTTTTAGAAGTTGTTCTCGGTTACTTGTTCTTCCCCAACCGATTTGGTATAAATTTTCTACATAGAACTTTTGGATATCCTTTGGAAGACTAACTATAGATGCACTATCTACGTGTATCTTTATTTGATCCTCCATAGGGTCTACCTTGATGGTATCATTGAGAATCAAAGTTTCTGCCATAGTATTTGCCTTTTTACAAGAAGTAAGGACAAGTATACTCAAAAAACTGAAGATTAAATGTTTCATGTTTTTATATATTATACTGCGAATTTAATATAATATAGTGAATAATTTATTGTTTATTCTTAAAATGTTCTATAAACCTCGTTTTGGAGTACTGTAGGCCGGACTAGTTGTTATTTTAAAAGTGGACTAGTATAGAAGAGAGGAATAAGAATAGTTTTGCGTAAATAAACTACCTGAAATGAAGAATAATTATGTCATTTTAGCCTTGTTAAGTACTGTTTTTACTGTACAAGTGCAAGGACAAACTAAGACAGAAAATACCCTTGAAGATAAAATAGAAGAAATAGTAATCTATAATCAACGATTACAGTTGCCAAGTTCGCTGAAGAATAGAAATATTACATTTATTAATCAAGAACAGATAAAACAATTACCTGTGTCGTCTATTAATGAGTTGTTGACTTATGCTACTGGTGTTGATATTCGTCAGAGAGGTCCATTTGGAACACAATCAGACTTTAGTATTGACGGAGGTAGCTTTGAGCAGAATGTATTGTTGCTTAATGGACAGAAGATTTCAGATCCACAGACAGGGCATAATAGTCTTAACGTACCAATTCCTTTAGAAGCGATTGAACGTATAGAGATAGTACGTGGACCTTCTGCTCGTCTATATGGTGTGAACAGCCTGACAGGAGTTGTAAATATCGTAACGAAGAACCCTAAAAAAGATGGTCTTTTTGCTAATACGTATATCGGAAGTAGCTTAAAGAAAGATAAAGAAGGCGATCATGGAGAGTTATTTAATAACCGAGGTATTCAATTAGGAGGTACACTTGTACGCAAAAAAGATAATCATATGTTATTCGGTAGCCATGACTCAGGTAATGGTACTCGTTATAACACTGCTTTTAATAACAATAAAATCTTCTATCAAGGGAACTATACCCCTAATGAGAATAATGCTATTATGGTACTTGCAGGTCATGCTAGAAGTTCTTTTGGAGCAAATGGATTCTACGCAGCTCCTGGAGATAAAGAGTCAAAAGAAGTAGTATCTACATCAATGGTAAATCTGAGTTCACGTCATTATTTAACTGACCGTTTTACATTAATGCCTAGTGTAGCTTACAGATATAACTTTGATGATTATCGTTACTTCAGACATGAGTTAAGTAAGGCACGTAGCCGTCATTATTCACATGCGATTACTAGTAATATTAGAGGAGAGTACTTAGCAGATTTTGGTAAGATATCTTTTGGAGGAGAGATGAGGTATGAAGAGATTAACTCAACTAATATCGGGGATCACAGCAAGAGTAACTACGGATTGTACGCTGAGATACAACGTGAGTTTTTTGATCGACTAGATGTAAATTTAGGGGCTTATGTTAATTATAATACGAAGTATGGATGGGAAGTTTTCCCAGGGATAGACGCTAGTTATACCTTTAATGAACATTGGAAAGCGATGTTTAATGCTGGTACAGCAAGTAGAATACCTTCTTTTACAGATTTGTATTTAGATCAACGCCCTGGTAATATAGGTAATCCTGATCTATTACCAGAAAAAGCTTATCAGATAGAATTAGGAGGGAAGTATGTCAATAAAGGATTTAGAGCAGAGGCTTTTGCTTTTTACAGAGATATTGATGACTTTATTGATTGGATAAGAGTAGATACGACAGTGCCATATCAGCCATATAATGCTTCTAAGAATAAGACTAAAGGATTTAATACAGCTTTAAAGTATAAACTAGGATCAGAAAAGTCTTATTGGGACTTAGGATTATCATATACTTATTTATCTCCAAAAGTGGAGAATAAAGGAGAAGATAAGATCTCTAAGTATGCGATAGAGAGTTTAAGACATCAGTTAGTAGGAACTATTAATTATACTTATAATAACCTTAGTGCTACACTGGCTAATCGTTTTAACGAACGTATCAGTTATAAGAATTATTGGATTACAGACATAAGAGTAAACTATAATCTAAAGAAATATAGTATCTACTTAGATGCTCAGAATATATTTGATACTACTTATATAGAGGCAGGTGCAGTACCTATGCCGGGGAGATGGTTTATGTTAGGAGTGAAGTTTAATGGGCTTTAATATATAAATTGGTTAGTTGGAGTTTTCAGATGACTAAGTACTGTTTTGATTATCGTGGGGGGTAGTTTCAATAGTATGAATCAATTATTACAAATACTTAGAATACGCTTTTTTGCTATGAAATTCTAGTATACAGAAACGGTAAGCCTTGTACAGCTTACCGTTTTTTATTTTAATAAGATACCTTAGTTCCTTTTTTATCAATCGTAAAAGATTCAAACTTTAGTTCTACTTGTGCTTGTCCATCTTCGAAGTTACTAGCGTAGTCATATTGAAAAGGGATGACTACTCTTCCTTTGTGATCGATATAACCAAACAATTGATCTTTAGAAGCTAATGCTAATCCATCAGAGTAGCTTCCTACATAATCATATTGAGCAGAGATAATCTTTTTGCCTTCTGTGTTGAAGAATCCCCATTTGCCACCTTCTAAGAAGGCTATTTTGTACTCACTGCTCGTCTGTAGTTCTTCATAAGCAAAAGGAATAATCACTTCTCCTTTATCATTTATTGCGCCTTGGAAGTTGTCCATAGACACAATAGATATTCCTTCTATAAAAGATTCTATCTGATAGAAAAGAGGCTCAATGAAGATTTCATTCTTATTGGTTTTGATTCCAAACAACTCTAACTTCTTATCTTGATACCATCTTAAGTTGTTTTGAAACTTAAAGTCTGGGTCATTTTTTAAGTCGAGATAGACGGTGTCTAGTTTTACACTTTCCTCTAACTGTACATTGATGTGTGAGTAGGTACTTTTATAAGCCCAACTAGATGTGCAACTCAGCCCTAATAAGAGACTTATTGCTAAGATTTGTTTCATTCTAATAGAAGATTAACGTACTGTAATTCCTCTGCAAATGTATTAGTTTTGGGATGATTAATATGATAATTTTTACAATTTTTTATGAATGCTTGTTGCACCAGCTTGAGCCTTCGGAAATACTGTAATATCAGCTATTTGCACATGTTCAGGTTGGTTGACGATATAAGCTATAGCATTCGCTATATCTTCAGCTACTAATGGAGTATACCCTTCATATACCTTTGCTGCTCTATCACTATCTCCTTTAAAGCGGATTAGGGAGAAGTCTGTTTCTACTGCCCCAGGAGCTACATTAGTTACCTTAATTCCATCTGATAGTAAATCATATCTCAGTCCTTTAGAGAATGCCTCTACAGCAGCCTTAGAAGCGCAGTAGATTGTACCGTTTTGGTATGACTCTTTCCCTGCGATAGAAGATAGATTGACGATATGTCCATATTGTCTTTTGATCATAAGAGGAACAATAGCTTTAGTCACATAGATTATTCCCTTTACATTGATATCTATCATAGCTTCTAAGTCCTCTAGAGAAGCTTCTTGGAAAGTAGCTAATCCATGAGCATTTCCTGCATTATTGATTAGTACATCTATATCTTGCCATGCAGTCGGAAGAGAGGCTATTGCCTTAAATGTAGCTTCTTTATCACTCACATCGAAGGTTAGTGTCATCACTTCTGTCTGCTCTGCTAGTTCACGCTCTATGGCTGCTAAGTTCTCTTTATTTCTTCCACACAAGATTAGTCTGTGATTAGCAGCTAATGCTTGCGCTGTTGCTTTTCCTATACCTGATGTCGCTCCTGTAATGAATGCTATTTTCATATCTTTTTGTTTTGTGGTGTTGTACTATAAGACGGTTTGTTTTAAACCTTGCATTATGCATAACCAAAGATAATTGAAAAAAGACTTCTCTTGGACTCTATCTACTTTTTTAATATTAACTGTCTTGACTTCATCCTTAGTGTTCTTTCGGATAAACATATTCCCCACAGCAGATAAGAACTTTTTCTTTTGTTGCCCATCTTTCTTATAGATAGTTACTTTTAGATCCTCATATTGCATACCATAGGTTCCTGTAGCAGAAGTATTATTACCAGTGAAGTTAAAAGTGACTAGACTGATACTACCTTCTGTATTAGCCTTGACATACGGCTGTAAGAACGGGCGCATAGAATTAGCTGGGAAGTTCGTAATCTTACCTTGTATATTGAAGTTATCTCTTCTGTTAAGTACATTGAAAGACCAGTCCACACGCAGTGGAGCTGCATTCATAAACCTCGCATTGACAGCTATCGTAGTAGTAGGTACTTTAGTTACACCATATCCACTATATATATTCTTAATAGTCGCATTGAAGTTATGAAACATAATCTTACCTGGAGCTACCGCTTTAGGGTCAGTCTCTTCATAGACTAGTTTAGAGTTGCGTATTGCAACATTATTTACTTCTAATCCGAATTTTAGATCTCTTAGCTTTTTACTAAACATGGGCTTGATACTCATATTGAATGTAGGAGCCTTATCTCTAAAGATATTTGCATCAAGTTGATTGATGTTGATCTGTTCTGTTTTAAAGAGTAGTGTTCCTTTGGTATCGAAGTCATAGTTATAATTCTTTAGAGCTATCTCTTTGGCATGTAGTGTGAAGATATCATCTGCATATCTAAACATGCTTACTGTCTTCTTTCTAGAGTACTTTGGCTTCATATTGAAGTTAGCCAGTTTTAGCTCTTTATTATCGATAGATAGAGAGTCTACACTTATATCATAATATTTCTTCGTATCGTATGTAATCGCTCCAGAGGATAGCGTAGTCTTGCCATAAGTAAAAGGAATCTTATTTCCACCAGTATTTTTATCAATACGGATATCTGCTATCACAGCATTGATATTATTCACCTTTAAGCTGTTGCTATTTGTCTTTCTATCGTGTATTTGGAAAGCTGCCTTGCGCAGCACTAATGAATCTAATGTGATATAATCAGACAGTAACTTAGCAGTAGTCTTAGGTTTACTCTTTACATCATTAGGGGTATAGGTGATGACAGGAGAGTCTATCGCTATTTTAGCTACTTTTAGTTGTTCTCCTACCTTATTGTTGATATCCGTTAAGACTATATTGGTCTTAGACGTATTCCAAGTGTCTAATGCATCTAGTGATAATTTGTTAATCCTAATATCACCTATCTTCAAAGCAAATGGGACTAGTGCAGGCAATGTATCATATACCACTGCCACCTCTTGCTTTTTCTGCTTTTTAGTTTTTTTAGCAGGTTGTTTTTCTGCTACTTTGATATCTTGTTTGAGTTTGTTGTTTTTGATGGTGATCGCTGTAGAGTCTGTCTCTATAGAAGCAATGTCAAGGTAGAAGTCTTGCTCATTTTTATACCCCCAGTCTGTCCCAGTCAGCTTTAGCTGTGGAACATCCACAGACAATAAGTTCTTAGCTAATTCTTTTGACTCGACAGTCTCTGAGAAGGGCTTTACAGATAGCTGGTGCATCTTTAGCGCTGTTGGTTCTATGATAATCTTACCGATGGTGAACTTATGCCACTCATTCAGCTTACTATAGATAGAGTCTGTAGTCATCACATAAGAGTCATAACTAAAAGGTATTGCCTTCTCTACGACTTCTTCACCGAAATGTACTCCTCTGATTGTTGCATTGAAGTTGTAGACCTCATTTAGTCTTGTATTACTCTTTCTGTCTTTTATTAAGACATGAGCATGCTCTACGATAATAGATTCTATATCTATATCATTTTTTACGTTTATTTTAGCTTGCTTCTGTACGACACTATCTCCTTTAATCATCACTATACTAGGATGACTTAGTTTGATTTTGTTTGCACGTAGATTCTTGTTTTGTAGTAATTCTTTGATAGCTACCCCTTGAATCACTATTTTATCTAGTCTTGCACTGATATAAGTAAGATTAGGATGAGTAGTAGTATCTTTAGGAGTCACTGTGATTCCAGAGACAGTTAGTCTTCTTAATGCAGGGTAGTAGCTGATGTCCTCATACGCTAGATCATAAGGAGTATCATTCTTTTCTGCGATAATCTCTGGTAAGTGTTTATATATAAAACGGTTTAATGCATATCTCCCTATCTGATATAGCCCTAGTAGACTGACACCAACTATTAAAAGGATTTTGACACGTTTTGATAATTTCATTTTTTAATAAAGATAAATTAATACTTAAAAGTACTAATTTATCTTTATGTTTTTGTAATTATTATGAATTACTTTAAGACTAATTGATGCTTTGTTAGTAAACCAGCTAATCCGTCCATAGAGAATATTGCTTTTTTAACCTTAGTGAACTGTGGGTCTATATCATAGTTATAACTCGTATAGAAGTCCGCTTTCTCTGCATTAGCTTTGTGAAATACTGCACGGTGTAAGTTACAGTTGTCAAACAGTGCCATACTCAGATCTGTATCAGAGAAATCAGCACTGATTAGACTACAGTTAGAAAACAGTTGCTTTTTAAGCTTTAATCCATAGAACTGAGTTAATTCTAAATTACAATCTGTAAAGGTAAATTCGAATATAGTCTGGTCTATCATGGCGAAGTTTACACGTGTAAAGTTACAAGCTGTAAAGTTGACATTGCGAAGTCCTACATAGTTCACCTCTGCATCTTTAAAATTGCAGTTGATAAAATCACAGTCTATAAAAAGAGTAGCTAAGAATGAACAAGCGCTCAGATCACAGTTTTCAAACTTACAATTCTCAAATTCTTTAAATGAGATATCGTTATAGTTAAATGCAGTGTTACTGTATTGTTTGTCGTATATAAATTCAGGAGTCATCTGTCTGGTGTTAAAAGTTAGCTACCGTATATAGAACTTATCCATATACGGTAGCAAGATATAATATTATAAAGATTTATCCTTATGATTCTTCTATGATATGAGGTATAAATCTGCTTTTGTCTGTTGTGATTCGATTATTACTTTCTCGGAATGTAATACCACATGATTCTTGACCTATGATCCAGCTTCCGATAATAGAATATCCTGTTGACTCTTGGTGTAAGTGAGCTAACTCTTGACAGATATAGCCTTCTTCTCCATAATCTCCAGGAGTAGCTTCTACGATAGCTCCATGCTGGTATAGCGTTACATTAGCACCTTCTCTTGAGAGTAAAGGTTTCTTTACATAGTCACGCATCCCATTAGGTGTATCGAAGTAGGTCTCTAGTAGTAGTCGATGGTTAGGATACAGCTTCCACAGTACAGCCATGATAGCCTTATTAGATAAGATCATCTTCCATGACGGTTCTATCCAGTTCGCTTGTGCTTCGTCATTCGGTATATGTAGCGCAAATGGCTCATATACCAACCATTCCCACGGATATAGCTTAAATATATCTGTTATCGTCTCTTCTTCTAGGTCTGTAAAGTTCACCCCATTCCATCCGATATCATCTATGAAGATTAGCTTTGTGTTGATACCAGCTTGTATAGCAGTGTCTCTTAGGTATTCTATATTCGTTAGATCCTCTAAGGTCTCACGCATACAACTGAAGTGTAGTGTGTCCCCTTTAAGATAAGGCTTTAGATCACGCCATGAAGCGATTAATTGATCGTGTACAGAGTTAAACTGGTCTTTGCGTTCACCGAAGTAATGTTGCATCCATTGCCACTGCGTCACTCCTGTTTCATACAGAGAAGTAGGAGTATCTGCATTAAACTCTAATACTTTCAGTTGTTGTTTTTTCTCATCGAAGACAAAGTCAAAACGACCATAGATACTTGGAGCATCGTTCTCCCATGACTGCTTTATATGATCGTGAAAGAAGATCGGAATCTGAAATTGATCAAATAGATTATGTGTGATCACGTGATCTACTGCCTCTAAGCACATCTGCCATAGCTCAGTAGTGGCATTGTATATCTCATCAGCGAATGCTGGCTCTATACTGTAATAGTAGTGCTCTATCCAATAAGGGACATTATTCTCATCTGTGTGAAATCCAAAACCGTTGTCTTCTAATCTCTTTTGCCAATTTGCATCAGCTGTTAGGTATTTTATTCTCATAGATTATGAACTAACAGTAGATGACTTAGAAGTATTACCAAAGCCTCCTCTAGCTGACTTATGTGTCTTTACCGCATTAGATTTAGACGTATTCGTGCCTACATTAGCTTGGTGAGAGAGTCCATTACTAGCATATCCCATACCTCCACCCATTAGTGGTCTGAAGGCCATGTACCATAGTAGCGCACTCCCCATACCACCTCCACTGTGATGGCGTTGTTGGTTATATTGTTGAGTCACATCTGTATACGGTGCAGAGCTATCTGCTCTCATATATACTTTCTGTGCTTGTTCTTGTTCTTCTTGTTTATCAGGAGTCTTAGAGCATGAAGCTAATGCTGCTGTGATAAGTACTAGACTCACTGCTTTACTACTTTTTCTATTCATGATATTATTATTCTACAGTTACATAAATCGGCACTTTTACTAGAGAAGTAGGTTTAGTATCTCCCCATGCGCTTACTTCTTTTGCTGTTTTGATTGTGTCCGTTTTTTGTGTTACTAGTTGACCATTCGCCCATATTTTTTGACTTGTGATATGTAGGATACTATCTCCTGCTACTACAGACTTGATCGTTACTTCTCTTGCAGATTGTTTATCGATAGTCTCAAGATCTGTTTTTTTAGTTTCGCCACCTCCACATGAGGCTAGCCCTAATACCATAAGAATAGGTAGAATATATTTCATAACAATTATTTATTTTAACGAGTGCTAAAGATAGTAAAGTTTACTCAAAACTTTGTTTGTTGTACAGTAGACTTTTTGGATAATATTCACGCTTAGTTCTTGATCAAGTGTGTACTAGCGTATTATAGAGTCTATTTGTCTTTTAATTAGATAGTGTAGAGCAGTAGCTAGGACATAAGTCATTAGCATAAGAATTATTTAGTGTAAACTAAAAATGCTATTTTTGTTTGACCATATATTTGATTGATGAAAGATATTACTATTTTACAAATGCGAGATTTGACTGAGGAGGTTAAAGGAGCTGATTTTTATGCCAATACGATACCACAACACCTTATCACAAATCACAATCATGTGGAAAAACCACATCGACATGACTTCTATGTTTGTATGATATTTACGAAAGGATTTGGTACCCACGAGATAGACTTTCAGAGTTATGAGATACAGCCTGGTATGGTATTTATGCTAGCACCAGGGCAGACACATAGTTGGATCTTGTCAGGGGATATAGATGGTTATATCTTTTTTCACACTCAAGAGTATTTTGATCTATTCTTTGTCCGCGAGACGATACGTGAGTATCCTGTATTTAGATCAGCGTATTACCCGAACGGTTTTCTACTAAATGAAGAGAGTAGCGTATTAGTGGAGAATCTAATGAAGAGAATGACAGATGAGGTAAGCCAGCCCAACTGGAAGAAGAACTTCTCTCTCGTGAATTTAGCTTCACTCTTCTATATAGAATGCAATAGACAGCTACTAGAAGGGAACTCCTTTAGTGCTGTACCAAACTTGCAGTATAATCAACATCTACATCACTTCGAGAACCTATTAGAAAAGAACTTTCGCACGGAGAAGTCGGCTGCAGTGTATGCAGAATGGATGAATATGACACAAAAGCATTTAAATCGCGTGTGCAAGACGTTATTAGACAAGACTACTACTGATATCATTATAGACAGAATCGTCTTAGAGGCTAAGCGTATGCTTATCTATACAGGCAAAAGCTTTAGTGAGATCGCTATGATGCTAGGATACGATGATTATTCTTACTTCTCTAAGGTGTTTAAAAAGAGAACTGGTATCTCTCCGAAAGAGTTCCTTAAAAAGTATGTGTAAAATAAGAGAATGATATAAAAATAAAAAGCTCCTTAATGTAAATATTAAGGAGCTTTTTTTACGCTGCACGGGTGGAGGGATTCGAACCCCCATCAACGGTTTTGGAGACCGCTATTCTACCCTTGAACTACACCCGTTTCTCTGTTAGGTGGCGCAAATATAATAACTTTTATTTTAATAAACCTAGACTATTGCTCATCTTTTTTATAAAATAAATTTAACCACATGATTCGAGATAAGCGATAGTTAAATGTCCACAGAATAAAGATTACAAAGACAATTGCAATAAAGGCGTGTAACATCGTGATATTCAAATCAAATAAGTGATTGATGATAAGACGAAGCACCATCACTGTTACCATTTCAGCAACTGTAAGTGCATAACTCATATACATAGCCCCAAAATAAAATCCTGTTTCTCTATGGAAGTTATATCCACAAGATCCACACTCTTTCGTCATTTTCGGCATCTTAAATGTAATCGGATTTCCTTTGTCATGGAATATGTGCTCTTTACCACAGTTAGGGCATTTTCCACTAATAACTTTGCTGATATAAGACATAATTTATTTTTTATGCAAAGTAACTTAAAAAAACTGAAAGCTTTGCGCTTAATATACTTGTATTTTGGTAGTATTCGGACATTATGGCTGTTAAAGTACCTTAATGTATTTAAATAATACAAAAAAAAAGAAGGAGATTAATACTCTCCTTCTTCTTCTGATGTTATTTCTTCTGTCTCATTAGAATATTCTTCTTTTACATCTAAGTATTCTAATGGATTCGCTTGTGTCGGTTCATTGTAGTAATCGTCGTATTCTTTATATAAGTTCGCGATTTCTTCTAATGTTAATACTTTATCTCCCTCTTCACCTTCTTCTTCTACAGCTTGGTTGTATTTTTTGTAGATACGAAGTTTATCTGCATCGTATTGTTTTCTCACTACATTTCTACTCGCGTAGTACAGTTTACGATCTTTGCTGTACTTTCTGTATACTTCTTTTAGTTCTGCTTTATAAGCTGAGTCTAGTGCAGCCATCTCCGTTTTTAGATCAGTGCTCTCTTCTTCACTAGCAGCTATTTCTTTTTTAATTACATTCCAACTTTCTAATTGGTCTTCATTCAGTGTTCTATTTACGAAGTTGTCATAACCAGCGAATAATTGACGTTGGTGCATGTTCTTTTCTACCTCCTGCATCTTTGTTTTAGAATTCAGATTCTGTAAGTCACGCTTAATGTATTCATTTTTGATTGTCAAGGCTCCTACCTGTTTTTGAGTTAATTTAAGCTCATCTTTATTTGATAGAATTTGAACAATGTCTAGGTACTCAATCTTCTTCACAGGTTCTTCCTGTTTTTTAGATTTTCGTTGACCATAAGAAGTACTAATTGACATTAGTATTACAAACAAGAGTAATATCTTTTTCATTCCAATTTATTTTTGATTCAATAACAATTTGTTTTTCACTCTGCAAATTTAAGATAAATATTAATATTTTATTTCAAAAAAATATTGCAGACTAACAAACATACTTTAAAAAATAGACATAATAGAGTTAATCCATTTTTTCTGCATTTTATTAGCTAGATATATAACGGATGGTATCATTTGATATTGTATAAAAAGCCATTTTTTTTACTTTTTTCAAATTATGTTCACTTTTGTTTAGAAGTTATTGATTGTTATTTTTATATTTGATTATTGTAATTATTTTAAATTAACATATTTGGTAATTTAATTTTATTAAAAGTATTAAAATGAGAATGAGAGGTGAGTGCTATAGCTTGGCATTTCGGGTTTTGCACTGGAGTATAGCATTCGTGATGCTAGGTATGCTTATCACTATACTGCTGCGTTATACCTGGCTGAATAAAGAAGGCATGAGTGAAATCATTATGGAATATTGTACTTCTCAGGAGGTTAATATGACTAAAGAGAAAGCCATCGTACTCGCTAAGCGGTTACGTGCTCTTATGTGGGAGTGGCATGTCTACTTGGGTTATACCTTGATGGGATTAGTATTCGTGAGAATCATACTAGGGATGATGGGTAGAGTACCGTTTTTAAATCCGTTTAAGAGAGGAATTATACTTAATACACGTATTAGAGCAGTTATATACTTAGTGTTTTATGTCTGTGTGGTTATCTCTATAGTATCTGGAGTCGTCTTAGCATTAGATATCGAGACAGCTTATAATAATGAAATAAAGAGTATTCATTTTGGCTCTATATATTACTTCGTGACATATTTAGTTATCCATTTTATCGGAGTACTATTCGCTGAGCTGAGTTCAGATAATGGGATAGTCTCTCGCATGATCAATGGGAAGAGTAAGTATGACCTATAACTATAGAGCCGTCTAATGATATATTAGGTTAGTGTAAATGTGTTTTGTTGAAAAGCATCTGTAGTCATACAGATGCTTTTTTTATAATTCTAAATCATTGGTTTGTTTTGATTTTGTTCGGAAAAACACCCCTTTTACCGAAGGATTACCGAACATGACCCGAACCATTCCCGAACAAAACTTAAATAAGAAAAAAGTTTTCTAGTGTAGATAAGGGATGTCGAATAAATGTAGTTGTCATAAAAATCAAATAGAGCTTTTATAGTCAAATGAGGGCATTTGTGTAAGGAGATGTAGCTATTATAAATGGTAAAATAGTAAATAATGTATTTCTTAGCAGAGTACATTGATTTATGTATAAAAACTGTATTGTTTTATTTTTTAAATATTTAATTGTTATTTTTGTTAAAAAATGAAAAATATACTTATCGCTTTTGTAATGCTGTTTAGCACTCTAACACATGCACAAAAATTTTTGAACAAGTACAAGAAAAAGTACGAAGTTGTGGTTGTTGAAAATAGCTATCTCGTTATATCTAAAGGGGATGATCACGGATTTAAAATTCTTAATGAAGAAGGTAAGATTGTTTTGGAAGGCGATAGAAAGACAATTGAAGGGTTCAATTATAATCCAGATAATCAGACGTTATTGTATTTAACGGGGCCAAGAGTTCCTGGTTATTTGTGTGGAACCAGTAAAAAATTAAATGTTTTAAATTACTACAATTTTAAAACTAAAGAAATTAAACAGTTTCCCTATCCGGTAGATTATTTTACAAAAATTCAAGAGAAAAATTATTTGATCTTTGCTAATGAATCTAATACGAAATTGGGGTTGATCGACCTTAATTTAACAGTTTTATTAAAACCAGTATATGATGAACTGTATCCTTTTTACAAAGATTTGCTATTTGTTAGTAAAGACAAGAAAAGTTTTTTATCTGATTTAACAGGAAAGAATGTTCTCGGGGAGGAGTTTGCGAGTTTATCAAGTAAAATGTATCCTATCAAAGATATGAAGTGTCTTGTAGCTTCTCGTGATGGACAACAAAAAGGATTATTCGATATCAATAGCAAAGAAACAGTGATCCCTTTTGAATATAAGTCTATTGGGCTTTATAGTTCAGAGTATAATTTAATCGAATTGCGTAAAGATAAATACAATTATTTGGCAAATTTGGATCGATTGACAGAAGTAGAGATTGATGAATCTTATAAAGTAAATAGGTTTAAAACGATTCAAACATTTAATGGAAATCTGATATATGAAACTTCAGAATATATCACAGATGAGAAAGGTGCGACGAGTGAGTATCTCAATTATATTTATAAAGGAGCGTATTTATTTGAACCAGGAGGGGCTGTAAAAGTAACTTATTCGAATATAGAAAAAGGTTTTATCTACGGAATTTACAATGAAAATAAAGCTTTGATGTTTTATGATCTCAACAAAGAAAAATTTATTTTTTCTCAAGCTGATAAAATATTGCCGAACCATCAATTGGAAAATGTGGATTACTTTAATACTAAAGACAAAAAAGAGTATCGTTATACCTTTATAGATCCCTCTAATAGGAAGCTAAATTTTCTTTTTGATGAGCACAATGAGTGTTTGATGATGATTCAAGGGACTGCTACCAAGTTTGTCCTTGATCCCGATACAGATGAAGTACTATATGAGACAATTCGCAGAGAAGGTCAGTCCCAATATGTTTCTATTTATGTTGACTGTGTAAATACAATTGTTTTCAATAAAGATAAGCGAACTTTTTTTTATGGGGTTGACACAGATAGAAAGTTATTTTATACTTCAGAAACTGTTACTAGGCAAGAGAGCAATGGAGATAAGTACTATCCGCGTACGCTGAATAATATGTATAGCATCAAATCGTACTACAATGGGAAGGGTGAGCTTGTAGATAAAGAAGAAAGGTACGAAGGAGAAAATACACGAGATTATTAGAGTATTGACATCTAACTGCTATTTTGTGTAGTTTAGTAAAAAGTAAGGTATAAAAAAAGCATCTATTGAAAAATAGATGCTTTTTTTTGTGGTCCCACCTGGGCTCGAACCAGGGACTTGCTGATTATGAGAAAAATAATGAAGCTTTGCAGATAGTTGTATTTTGTTTCAAAGTTGTTGAATAACAGAATTTTACGATTTTTTAAAAATATTTTCGTTTCATCCAATTGCACCATATGTGCCTATTTGTTGTACGTATGTTGTACTCAAAACCAATTAAGATGAAAGCAAGTTTAAAAATCGTACTCAAGAAAACACAATTAAGTGATGGTACTTATCCAATCAATCTTAGAATTACTATTGATAGAAAGTCTAAGTTTTACAAAACACCTTATAGTGTAGCACCAAAACTTTGGAATGAAAAGTTAGGTGAATTTACTTCGAAGTTTCCAAACTTTTTACAATCTAATAGAATATTGAACACGCTTAAACAAGAGGCATCAAAAATATTAGATTTAATGATGGAACAAGAAAAGAATTTTACCCTTGAAATATTTGATTCCTTGTTTCGACCTGAGAAAGTTGAAGAGTTAAAGTTTATAGATTTCTTTCAGAAGAGAATTGATCTGTTTAAAGAATCTGGTCAAATCAGTTCTTCGTATTCATATTACAATACTGTTTGTGCTTTAAAGCGTTTTAAACCAACAGTAGTTCAGTATGAGTTTGCACAAATTGATTATGCTTTCTTGGTTGCATTTGAATCAGATTTAAGATCAAGAGGTTGTACTAATGGTGGTATTTCTTTATACATGCGTAATATTCGTGCTGTTTACAATTCTGCTATTAAATCTAAAATAACATCTCAGGATAATTATCCTTTTAGAGATTATGTGATATCTAAGTTGAAATCAACTAAGATAAAGAAAGCACTTACCAAAGAAGAACTACAAATGTTACTGGATTATGATTTCTCAGAAAATCTTGAAAGAGCTAAGGTGTTATACACTTATCTATTTAGTTTCTTTTGTCGTGGAATGAATTTTACAGATATTGCTGAGTTAAAGTGGGATGATATAAACTCTAATCGCTTTAGCTATATCCGCAATAAGACAGGTGTAGCTATTAATGTAAAGATACCTGATAATAAAGATTTAGATACTATTCTGAACTATTTTAGAATCTATAGACCTTTTGATACAGACTATATTTTTTCGATCCTGGACAAGGATATAAGCCTATATACTAAAGAAGAGCTAAGAGCACGAAAAAGTAGTGTTAGGGATTATTATAATAAGCAATTAGAATTAATAGCAAAAGATTGTGGTATTAAAACTAAAGTGACTTTTTATACTGCACGTCATACTTTCGCTACTTTATCACTAAAGAAAGGTGTAAATATCTATATGCTTAAACAAGCTTTTGGTCATCAATCTATTAAAACTACTGAAGCGTATGTGGAAGATTTTAGTAAGGACGAACTGGATGAAGTGTTTGAGAGGTTGTTTTAATTTATTCGGGAGTTTAGTTATATACAACCTCAAATTTTATAAATAAAAAATTTCGATAAGAGTAGTGAGTATTTTAGTAACCGATTAAGTTATAATTATTTAATTATATTAGTATGCGATTTTATATATTACGGTCATTTGTGTGGTTTTGGAAACTACAATGTGTTTTGTTCTGTGAAAAAACATGTTGTTGGAAATCTCTATACATTGGTGTAATGATATTAAAAAAACGCAATAAAATAACTTCTTTTTATTTATACTAAGTAACTATGAGTTCTAGGACCTCAAAACCGAATTATACGGAAATTATTGATAATTATAAATTGGAACAACTTTATAATCATAAGATTGAAAATGGAAGGTTTTTTAAAATTGTATTTGCTAATGATGAGAAAACAGAGATACAACTTGCTTCAAAAACTTTTATGCAAATCAAATATTTACCTTCACGAAATGATATTGAAGGATTAGATATTATTAAAATTGTTAATGGAAAAGAAACCCAAAAAGTTTCTTTCTCCAAATTCAACTTTGCTCAACTAGAGCTATTCTTAAATTTCATACATGATATTGATTTAAGTACCGTTGCAGAAAGAAGATTAAAATTAGCTGATAATTCTTTGGATATTTTAGATGAAGAAACGAAAAAAAAGATTTCTACTTTACTTCAAGGAGATGAAGGTGCGGAAGTAATCCAAGAGCTACTTGATAATGATATTATTACAAGTCAAGATATCGTAAACACTGGTTACCGAAAAAATCAATTAAAAATCTTCGAACGTTTACTTAATGAAAAAAATTATCTTCAACAATATAAACTCAATGAAGAAGATTTATCTAACAATACAAAAGACGAGATTGCTTGGCAGCATTTCTTCAATAAAAATCCTTGGATATTTGGTTATGGTTTGGATTATAGATATCAAAGTATTTTACAAAAAGAATTTTCGGCATCTAATACAGACGCAGCTGGTAAAGGACAAGTTAACGCAGACTTTTTAATCGGAGATAATTACTTTACAACATTTGTAGAACTAAAAACTCCTGATACAGATTTGTTTGTAAATACAGGTAGTGGACAAAATCGTTCTGGAAGTTGGTGTTTGTCCACCAAATTAATTTATGCTGTTTCTCAAATTTTAGAACAAAAAGCTGTTGGACAAATTAAATTAGAGACTGAACCTTATAATTCCTTAGGCGAAAAAATTACTCAAAAAGGTTATGACTCCAAGTGTATTTTAGTTGTAGGAAATTTGAACAAAGAAGTTGAGAAATCTCAAGATTCTAGCCAGATAAAAGAAATTAAAAGGAAGACATTTGAATTATTTAGGAGAGATTCAAGAAATATAGAAATCATAACCTATGATGAACTCTATTTAAGAGCTTATCACATTTGTTATAAGAAAATTTAGTTATAGATGACCTCGTTTAAAACTTTTTAATCGAAGTGTATTTTCGAAAAACTCAAATCAAATTTTTTATAACTAGAGGTTTAATTTCTTCCAATTTAGTAAAAACACCAAATAGCTTCTTTATAAAAGTCTTTTGAATGACTAGGGGAAATTAAGTGATGTTTGAGGTATTAAAGAATCTGAGTTGGGATGCCTTGTCTTTTATCTATCTTTACAAGAAATATTTCCTTTTAGAAAAACATGAAAAAAACCGAAATACAGCAACGCTTACAAGATATATCGACCAACTTTGATAAAGAAAACTTTATATATGATTTTCTTTTATCTTTTGGCTTGTCAAAAACCACCATAACACGTTTAAAAAAAGGCGATTATAATTTATCAAAAAACGTAGGAGAACTTTTCTATAAAGGCAAAATATTCTTTAAAAGCCTTACCGAAGGAAGCTTGATTGATACGATTGACGAACTCTCAAAAGATGATAAAATTCTAAAACAAAAACCACGCTTTATTGTGGTTACCGATTTCGAGCGATTTTTTGCAACCGATACCAAACTTAAAACCAATAAAGAGTTTACTCTTGGCGAATTAGCCGAGCAAACCGATTTCTTTTTACCACTTTCTGGCGCGGAGATCTATCGTGTACATAACAACAATGAGTTAGACCGAAATGCAGCTTACAAATTAGGTGAATTGTATGATATTTTGGTGGTTGACAATCCCGATTGGATTGCAAAAGGTAGTCATCAGTTAAATATATTTTTATCACGTTTGTTGTTTTGTTTTTTTGCCGAAGACACAGGTATTTTTGCTGTAAAAAGTATTTTTACCGAAGCTTTAGCCAACAATACTAAAGTTGACGGCTCAGATGTTGATGAATTTTTATCGTTATTATTTAAAAAATTAAATACCGAAAAAGGAGACTTTCCTTTGTATTTAAAAGACTTTCCTTATGTAAATGGAGGTTTGTTTCGTGATGATATCGAATGTCCTAAATTTTCAAAAAAAGCACGACAAATCTTAATTGATTCGGGGGAATTGGATTGGTCTGAAATTAACCCTGACATTTTTGGCTCGATGATTCAGGCGGTTGCCGACCCAAGTGAGCGTAATAATTTAGGAATGCACTACACATCAGTAGTCAACATTTTAAAATTGATTAAGCCGTTGTTTTTAGATGAATTGTACGAAGAGTTCGAGAAAAACAAAAACAATGCAAAAGCTTTAGACAAACTATTGGTTCGCTTATCTAAGATCAAGTTTTTTGACCCTGCTTGTGGTAGCGGAAACTTTTTGATTATTACCTACAAAGAATTGCGTAACCTCGAAATCCAAATCATAAAACAATTAATTGATTTAAATACTGGTGTATCAACTGATATTCCAAGTGTTCAATCACGTATTGGGTTTGATGGAGATAAAGCACAAACTATAATTCCTGCTTCACAATCAAAAATGAATTTTTCGGGTGGGCAAAGTAAAATTTATTTCACCGAAATTTCGTTAAACCAATTCTACGGCATCGAAATCAAAGATTTTGCACATGAAATGGCAATTCTTTCACTTTGGTTGGCTGAACACCAAATGAACCAGGTGTTTGAAAATGAGTTGATGGATTACGGAAAATCTAAACCTATTTTACCTTTAAAAGAAGCAGGAAACATTACCCACGGAAATGCTGCCCGAGTAGATTGGGAAGTGGCTTGTCCTAAAAAAGAAAACGACGAGATTTATATTATTGGAAATCCACCATATTTGGGAGCAAGAATTCAAGATGCTGAACAAAAGTCAGATATGGATTTCGTTTTTAGTTCTTTTAAAAAATATAGAGATTTAGATTATATTTCTATTTGGTTTTACAAAGGTTCAAAATACATAGAAAATATTAATGCCCAATTGGCTTTTGTTTCTACCAATTCAATTTGTCAAGGACAACAAGTAGCTTTGTTGTGGGATAAAGTTTTAAGAGATATAATTGAAATATCTTTTGTTCATTTATCTTTTAAGTGGACAAATAATGCCAAAGCAAATGCTGGAGTTACCGTTATTATTTTAGGCTTACGTAATTTTTCAAACAAATCTAAATGGCTATTTAGCGACGGGATAGCCAAAGAAGTTAAAAATATCAATGCTTATTTATTAGATGCTCCAAATATTATTATTGCCGAACGTATGCAATCTATTTCAGGTTTTATGCGAATGAATTTTGGAAATATGCCGAATGATGGTGGTGGGTTAATATTAGATGAGGAAGAAAGTAAAGATTTAATATCTAATAATCCAGAAGCAAAAAGGTATTTAAGAAAGTTAGTTGGATCGACAGAATTTATAAACGGCGTGAATAGATATTGTCTTTGGATTGAAGATGAAGAATTGGAAGAGGCTTTGGAATATGAATTTATTAAAAATAAAATTGAACAAAGTAAAAATCATAGATTAGCTAGTAAAGATAAAGGAACAAATAAATTAGCTTTAAGACCACACCAATTTAGAGATAGAAATACAGCTGTTGATAGTGCAATTATTGTTCCTTCAACATCTTCTGAAAGAAGAGAATATATTCCATTAGGTTTTTTACCAAAAGAAACAGTAATTTTAAATTCAGCTTTAGCAATATACGATGCTCAACCTTGGCTTTTCGGTGTGCTTCATTCTAAAATGCACATGGTTTGGGTAGATGCTGTTGGTGGAAAATTAGAAACTCGTTATCGTTATTCTGCTAAATTGTGTTACAATACGTTTCCGTTTCCTCAGCTTAACGAAAGGCAAAAAGAAACCATTAACCAATATGTGTTTGCTATTTTAGATGAGCGAGCTAAGTACCCTGAAAAAACCATGGCTTGGCTATATAATCCTGAAAGTATGCCTTCAGGTTTAAAACAAGTGCATCACGAATTAGATTTGGCTATAGAACGCATTTATCGTTTAACGTCTTTTAATTCAGACGAAGAACGTTTAGAATATTTGTTTAAATTGTACGACGAAATGACTAAAAAGGAAACGTTGTTTGCAAAGGAGAAGAAAGTAAAAGGGAAGAAATTATAGTTTTGATAAGGACATTGATGTTCTTTTCAAATAATAATAGACAGATATATAGCTCTTTATATCATATGAAAAAGTGAAATTAGTAATATATATTTCACAGAAAGACATGTGTGTCCCTCTGTGCTTTTACTTGATTTCAAATTTTATTATTTTTTTGTAAGCAAAGAGTTTTGTCTTTATGAATTGTAATCAAAATAGCTTGTTTACATCAATTTTATGTTTATTGTAATCAAGGTTGTTTGTCTTCATTTTTTGTAATCAAAAACGATTGCGTACATAAATCTGTGTTTTTATGTAAACAAAGAGTTTTGTCTACATAAATTGTAATCAAAAGTTTTTGTATTCATATTTATATTGTTTTTTGTAAACAAAAGCATTTGATTGTGTTTTTTTATTTAAATTTGTATTCAAAATAGCAATGTATGGATTACAATTTAGACAAAGCAGTAGATTATCATTACGCCAGTTTCCCACCAGAAAATATTAATTACTCCCTTTTTATACAAGAGTTGGTACAAGCTACCGATGCGTTGGCTCGTTTTGACCAAATGCTGAAAAACCTACATAACACTGAAATTCTATTAGCACCTTTACGAAATCAAGAAGCGGTAATATCTTCCAGAATAGAAGGCACCATTAGCACGATGGATGAAATACTTCAATATGAAGCTGATCATGAAGGAGAAGACACAGCTACTGCAAAAGCGGATGTTATTGAAACTATCTTGTATCAAAGAGCTTTAAAAAGTGCACAAAATGCCTTAGAAAGTGGCTATAATTTTTCATTAAGCTTTATTAAACAAATGCACCAACAGTTATTGTACTTAGGTAGAGGCGCAAATAAATCTCCAGGTGAGTTTAAAAAAGAACAAAATTATTTAGCGGATAGATTGAAAAAGGAAATTCAATTTATTCCTATTCGACCTGAAAATCTTAATGATGGATTAGAAAGGCTCTTTGAATTTTTAGAGGAAAGTAATTTTCCTCCATTAATTAAAACAGCTATTATGCATTTAGAGTTTGAAGCATTGCATCCGTTTAAAGATGGAAATGGAAGAATTGGAAGAATGTTGATAACGCTGAATTTATGGCGAGAAAAAATTCTTTCACAACCTCATTTTTATATTAGTGGATATTTTGAAGAAAATAAAGACGAATATATTGAAGAGATGCGTAATGTTTCTAAAACAAATGATTGGAATGAGTGGATTCGTTTTTTCTTAAATGCTGTGGAAAGTCAAGCCATCAGAAATTTAGAAATAGCAGAAAGTATTAAAAATTTGTACGAAACCACAAAAACAGAATTTTCTGATTTGCTATCTTCAAAATGGAATATGGAAATATTAGATTTCATATTTACTTATCCAGTATTTAGAAATAATAAATTTGTTAATACAACTAAAATCCCAAATGCAACAGCAGTTTTGATTATTAGAAAATTGTTAGATAATGGGTATTTAGTTTTGAGAGAAGAATCATCAGGACGTAGAGCTGCAATGTATTCTTTTGAACCTCTGATGCGATTAGTTAGGGTGTAAACTTAAAGTATTTGTAAAAATGGAAAAAGATAAGAATACAGACTATATAAAACCTATTAATTTGGTAAATGTTACTTATGCTCAAACAGGTAAAAGTAAATCTACTAATGAGTTAGGAATGCGTGAGATGCAGGCAAAAGCTTATGAAGCTCGCTCTGCACAATATTTATTATTAAAAGCTCCGCCTGCTTCAGGAAAATCAAGAGCGTTGATGTTTATCGCTTTATACAAACTGATTAATCAAGGAATAAAAAAAGTAATTGTAGCTGTTCCTGAGCGC
Organism: Myroides odoratimimus; assembly: GCF_001485415.1. Classification (GTDB taxonomy): domain Bacteria; phylum Bacteroidota; class Bacteroidia; order Flavobacteriales; family Flavobacteriaceae; genus Flavobacterium; species Flavobacterium odoratimimum. Next base: position 172,767 of record NZ_BCMQ01000001.1, on the reverse strand, counting down.
TCTATCGGAAATTCATTTGCACCCAATGAACTAAAAAAATACGGTTTTTATGCCGATTGGGAATTAAATAACAGATACAATCTTTGTTCGCCAGGTAGTGATACTTCCAAAGTAAAAGCATTCAAAGAATTTCTTCAATCAGATGAAAAAGTATTGATTTGTACGCATGCCACTTTGCGTTTTGCTTTTGAAGGTTTGCAAGAAACAGATTTTAATGATTGTTTAGTGGCAATTGATGAATTTCACCATGTTTCTGCCGATGGCGATAATATTTTAGGAAATGTAATTCGTAGAATTATGGAAAAATCTACGGCTCACCTCGTTGCTATGACAGGTTCTTATTTTCGTGGCGATAGCGTTCCTGTGTTATTACCTGAAGATGAAGAGAAATTTATAAAAGTTACTTACAATTATTACGATCAGCTTAACGGTTATGAATATTTAAAATCGTTAGGAATTGGTTATCATTTTTATCGAGGAAGATATTATAAGCACGATGATGAAAGAGGAATGTCTGCCTTGGAAGAGATTTTAGACGAAAATCTTAAAACTATTATTCATATTCCAAGCGTAAATTCGGCAGAATCCTCAAAAGAAAAATTAGAGGAAGTTAACCACATTATTGATTGTATAGGCGACTTAGAATATCAAGATACAGAAACAGGTGTTATGTATGTAAAAAGTAAACGTTCTGGAAGAATCTTGAAAATTGCGGATTTGGTTAACGATATTCAGAAAGAACGTGATAAAATTACAGCCTATTTACGAGGTGTAAAAACTCCCGATGATATTGATATGATTATTGCTTTAGGCATGGCAAAAGAAGGCTTTGACTGGCCCTTCTGCCAACATGCTTTAACGATAGGATATAGAGGTTCGTTGACCGAGATTATTCAAATTATAGGTAGAGCTACAAGAGATAGTAGTAATAAAATGCACGCACAGTTTACCAATCTTATTGCACAACCTGATGCCGTTGATGATGATGTGCGACTATCTGTAAACAATATGCTAAAAGCAATTACAGCATCTTTGTTGATGGAACAAGTATTAGCTCCAAATTTTAAATTCAAGCCAATGGATGATCCTGATGAAAATGAAGGAGAGTCAGATGATGAAAATACGATCAAAATAAGAGGATTTAAAAAACCAACCTCACAAAGAGCTAAAGATATTATTGAAAGTGATTTAAACGATTTAAAAGCACGTATTCTTCAAGATGATACGATGCTAAAGGCAATGCCTGGGAATTTAGAACCTGAAGTAATTAATACGGTTTTAATCCCAAAAATCATTCGGGAGATTTATCCTGATTTAGTAGCAGAAGATGTGGAAGCAATTCGTCAATATGTAGTTGTTGATTCTGTTATTAAAAATGGTGAAGTAGAAGAGCATGGTTCAAAGAAATTCATTCGTATGGCAGGAAGCTTTGTTAATATTGATGATATTCATATTGATTTAATCGATACCATTAACCCGTTTCAGAAGGCATTTGAGATTTTGTCTAAAAATGTAACAACATCTGTTTTAAAGGCTATTCAAGACACAATTAATGTTACGAAAATAGAAATGACCGAAGAAGAAGCGATTGCTTCTTGGGAAGCTATTAAACGTTGGAAAACGAACACAGGGAACGCTCCTGATATTAATTCGCATGATCCAAAGGAACAAAGATTAGCACAAGCTTTATTATTTTTGCAAGACGCAAAACGTAGAAAAAATCAAAATGGCTAAAAGTTTAGACGATATATTTAATGACGATGATTTTGGATTATTAGAATCACAACAAAAACAATCTTTTGTTCGTACAGACGAGGATCGTTTGATTGATTCGTTTGAAGAAATCAATTTGTTTTTTGAAAAACATAATAGAGAACCATCTACAACTTCTATGTCAGAATACACATTGTCAGCTAGATTGAAAGGTTTTCGAGCTAATGAACGAAATAAAAGTATCTTGAAAACGTTCGATCGCTTCAATCTTTTAGGAGAAGTAGAATTAAAAATTGAAACATTAGAGGATATTTTAGGTGATGATGATTTGGGATTATTAGATAATGAAGGAGATACTTCTATTTTTGAATTTAAATACACTCCAAAAGAAGGTAGTAGAACAAGTGCAGATTATATTGCGCAGAGAAAATCTATTTCAGAAAGAGATTTTCAAAAATACGACCAAATGTTTAAGCAAGTTCATAAAGAGCTTAAGGAAGGAAAGCGTAAATTATTAAATTTTACTAATGCGGAAGATAATTTAATAGAGGGTAATTTTTATTTAGTAGACGGGATTTTGTGTTATTTAGAAGTTTCAAATGCTGAAAAAGTTGTAAAAGAAAATAAGTCTGGAGATCGAATTCGTTTGGAAGGAAGAACAGTAACTATTTTTGAGAATGGAACTATCTCGAATATGTTGTTCCGTTCTTTAGGTAAGGCAATTCAAAAAAATGGTAAAATCGTTACCAATACAGATGAAGGAATATACAACCAATTACAGGAAAATTTTAATTCTCTAAAAGAAGAAGATATTCAAAGTGGTTGGATTTATGTATTAAAATCAAAATCAGAAAATCCAGAAATCCAGAATTTAGAAAACTTATATAAAATTGGTTTTTCAAAAAATCCTGTTCATGAGCGTATTAAAAACGCATCAAAAGAAGCGACGTATTTATTTGCAGATGTAGAAGTTGTAGCATCTTATATCTGTTATAGTTTAAATGTACAATTTTTTGAAAATTTACTTCATCGTTTTTTTGCAGAGGTTTGTTTAAATGTTGATTTATATGACGAATCTGGAAATCGCTTTGTTCCGAGAGAATGGTTTGTGGTTCCATTGCATATCATTGATGAAGTAATTCAGCTTCTTTTAAATGGAAGTATTATAAACTACAGGTATAATGTTGAAAACAAGAGGGTCATTCTAAAGTAGTAAAGCATTGGTGAGATATTAGTGTGATTCATACTAAAAGAAGATCAAGAAGTTTATTTGTATATAAAGTAAATAATTATTTAATATTTTAAAGAAGTAAAACTGTAAAAGCATCTTTATAGTTTTACCTCTTTAAAAAAACAAAGACACCTTATAAGATGTCTTCATCTGCAAAAGAGTAGTAGCTCTCCGTTGTTATAATTAAATGATCTAAAAGATTGATATCAAGTATCTTACTTGCTTCTTTAATCTTTCTTGTGATTTGTCTATCAGCATCACTTGGAGCTAATTTTCCTGACGGATGATTATGTACAATCAAGAATGCTGTAGCATGCGCTTTTAAAAGAGCGGAGAAAATGATTCTTAAATCTACTATTGTACCTGTTATCCCTCCTGAGGAAACTTCTAATACTCCAAGTACTTTATTGTTGTTTGAAAGCATAAGTACTTTAAACTGTTCTAATAATTCAATCTTGTTACTATCCCAAGCCTTTAATGCTATTTGATAGGCACTGTAAGAAGATGTAATCTGAGGTCTCTGTGAAGCCTTTACTTTTGATTTGTAAATTAATTCTACTTCTGAGGCGATAAGCCATTCTTTGTTTAAAACTGTAGTTTCCATAATATTAAATTTTTAAATTAATTATGGAGCCACAATTGGTAATGGCTTAGCGAGCGCAAGAAGCAACGCAATAAAGCGAAGACTTTAGTCAAGCATTTATGGGGGAATTTCTTGTTAGCGAACCGCTTGGCATTGCCTAACTTTGTGTAATTATTAATAAAAAATAAAACTGTGTTTCATTAAGACCTAATCACATTAAATGTTTTTAAACTACTATCTATGAAAAGAAAAAAGTTGAATACCCTCCACAGTAATTCTATCTTTTTTCTATAAGTACCTATTTATTTTGAATCAGTTTCTCTAAACGATTCATCATCTCATCTTTTTCTTTGATGATTCGTTCATACAATTCAACCTTTTCATTGTGTAATTGTACTATAGCAGTAATTGGATTAATAGTATCGTAATGATATTCTTGTATTGGAGAATCAATGTGTGTATTTGAGATAATGCTTAGAGCTCGTTTTGAATCAAAATTTTTAATAGCTTCAATAGGTACTGCAAGTATATTAGAAATCTCTTGTAGGAGTGAATTATCAATTACCTCTTTTTTCTCCAACAGTGAGATTTTCTTCTGAGTCCAATTATCTCCTAAATCAAATGCAAGAACCTCTTGTTTGATTCCAAGCATTTCTCTGAAACGTTTTATGTTTCTTCCCTGGTGTATCTTGTGTTCCATAATTGATTTAAGATTTTGGATGAATACTTGTAAAAGACTGATTACTAATTTACTGTTTGTAATAAAGTAGCGTTTTATTATCAAAGTTGACATTATAAATTACAGTAGCGAACTAATTTTACTTGTATAATACAATTGAAAATTAGTATCTTACGCTATCATTAGAATGAGACAGGTTTTAATAAACCTCTTTCATATATTTGTTAAACCTAATAAGTTAAGCCATGACAACAGCTACTCGTAAACATATAGGAAAAAATATTAGTCGAATCCGTGAAATAAAGGGAATGAAGCAAATAACGTTAGCTGAGCTTTTAGGCGTTAGTCAGCAACAAGTATCTATTATTGAAAACAGTGAGTCTGTTGAAGAAACTAAATTGCAAAGTATTGCTAAAATATTAGAGGTACCTGTAGATGTAATAAAAGATTATTCTGATGAGAGAGTATTGAATATTATTAATAGTACTTTTCACGAAAGTCCTTTTTATAGTAATACTGTAAATTACAATCCAACATTCAATCCTATTGATAAATTAGTAGAAGCTTACGAAGAAAATAAAAAGCTTTATGAGCGCCTATTAGAAGCTGAGAAAGAGAAAATAGCATACTTAGAAAAAATGCTATCGAAAAAATAAAACGAAAGCAAGCCTTAGTCATTTAAAACTAAGGCTTGTTTGTTTTTACCTCTGTTTCGGTTCTCCATTTCTTGTATACCTCATAGTTCTTAGGGTTTTCTTTAAAAAACTGATTCAGATGATTTAATTCAAGATTTATTTTTGAATTAGCCTCTATTAAGTGATTGTAATCAGAGCTATTAATTGTTTTATCTATTGCAATGTACATTGATACCCCACTAGTGAAGATGAGAAAAATATTAAGAGCAATCAAGTAAAACATCTTCTTATTACTAATTGCCTTATATACTTTTAAAAGTTTCTCTTTATTATCTACAAGTTTAGATTGAAATGCAGTAAAATCATTTTGTAGTCTTTCTCTATTTTTAGTTTCAAGATTACGAAGCTCTGACAGGTTTACTTTTACCTCAATGCTGTTTATTTTGTCTGAAAGCTCATTTTGCTGAGCGATATTCTGCTTCATTGTTTCTTGCAAGTAAACTACTTGTTTAAAAAGTAACTCAGTGAGTTCTGTAAGTGTTGGTTGATGCTTTGCCATAACTATCGTCTTATCGTTCGTTTTTTCTTTTTAGTGATATCAGGAGCATAGTCCTCATAGTAGTTTCCGTAGGAGTTTAGAAAACTAAATAGGCTTGCTGTGTTTGTATTCCAATTCTCAAATGAAATGTGTTTGTCTTGATCTTTGAATAGAACAGTGTGAAATAAATCATCACCACGTTTGGGAGTGTTATTTTCAAACAGTTCATTTAGTTTTAGATTGCGGTCAACTTCACTTGCTTTTAGATTTGTGTTAGTGGGTAAGTGAATAAACCGATATCCTTGAATATTGCCTTGTTTATTTATGCTCGGCTTTACTTCTATTTGATGCATTCGCATCATATCGATATACTGTTGTAAACTTTTAGGGTGCTCTTTTAAAACATGGTAGTGTGCTTTTTTAATCTCTTGTGCTACTTGCTTCTGATTAGCTTTTACTTGTTCTTTTTTGTTTTCGTTTTCTTGTCTTATAGAAGTCCAACCATATTTTAAAGCTATCTCATGAGCGATGCGTTGCGCTTGAAATCCGATATAATTATCCTTTAATGCCTTTGCATTTTCATCAATACGATTAGCCAGTATATGAATGTGCTTGTGCTCTTTTTCAGTGTGAACAAAAGCAATGTATTGCGCATTTTTGGGATCTAGCTTTAAACCAACTAAAAAATCATGGACAAGATTGTTTAAATCTTTATCTGTCATCTTCTTACTATCTTCAATAGTAGGTGAGATAACAACGGAGATTGTATTGTTCTTGCAGCGTGAGTTTTGATTTTGTAGAATTTGCATAGTTTGAAACATATCTTTCGGAGTTTTCCCCGAAAGATTGTTTCTAACAAGTTCATAGCCTTTGTTTGGATTAATCACATAATTAAAAAGTGCTGTTCCTCCAATACACGTTTTTGCTTTAGCTATCATATTACTTTAGTTTTTGAAGGTGATCTCTAATTAAGTTTGCGGTTTCAATAGTAGTCTCTTTTACTCCTGTTGTATCTCCAAGTTTAAACAGGTTACCAATTCTTCTGAAGTTATCAGCAAACTTGTTTAAGAGTTTGTAAACCTCAATTTCATCTTGTGTTAGTTTGTAGCTAAGTGCGTACCCAAGTGCAGTATTACGCAGGTACTCAGAAACGCTGCAACCAATTTTATCTGCTTTGTTTTTTATAAGCAGAGATTCCGTTAGGGTAACTCTAAATTCTATCTTATGTTCTCTTTTCATTGTCTTACCAATTTTGCGACCTTCGGGAGAAAAACGAGTGGTCTTTATTCCGATTCAAATTTTCAATTTGTAAGGACAAAGACACATCTCGATAATTCTTACGTCAACTTATCGCGATTAATACTAAGTAAATAATCATTGAGATCTTTATAATGTTTATATCTCACTCTCGCATCTTTTGTAGTTAATGGAAATGCAGTGAGTAATTTATCTGTTGCTTTATCGCCAGCTTTGTCATTATCCAAGCAAGCGATAATACTCTTGTACTTTGACTCAAACATTACTTTGTTATCTAAGGTTTTGTACAAATAATTGTTTGGAGGTTTAATTAGTGTATTGTCCAAAGTAGAAACCGAGTTTAAGATGATATAATCAAACTTGTACTCTAAGTTTGGTTTAAGAGTGAGAAATGATAAGAAATCTATAAAGGCTTCAAATATAAATACGGTAGTTGAACCATTGTCTATATAAGAAAGCGACTTAGAACCTAAGCATATTTGGATATACTTGTTTCTGAGTTCTACCCCGCCAAGTTCATTTTGAAAACCTATTGCGTAATAGGCTTTGTCACCAATAGTATAGTGTACTTCTTTGCAGTATTTCTGAACTATTTTAAGGCATAGACCTCGCTGTTTGATATAATGTATTAGGTATTTATTTCTAAGCGGTATAATAGCCGTAATTTGATAGTCTTTTCTTTTTTCACAAGTATCTATCTTAGAAGGTAACTGGTGAAAAGAAAAAGAGTTGCTTGCTAATATCTTAAGAGCTTCTTTTACATCGCACTTGTAATACAACATTACAAAGTCTAAGACATTACCCTTATATGTATTATCTCCAAAATCATAGAAAACATTTTTAGTTACACTTACGTGGAATGACGGTGTGTTCTCTGTTCTAAAAGGAGAGTAGTACCAAGCTTCCTTGTTATTTATTTTAGATTGTCTTATCCCTATATTATCTAAAATAGAGATAAGAGATATATTTTTTGCTTCTTGATAGGTCATAAGTGTTTTTTTAGGTGTAAGTGGTTGATATTTAGTTTTTAATAGAATATCTGTGTATCATTTTGTTGTCATCTGCGCATCTGAGTTTGATTGTGTCTTAAAAAGAATACTGTTTTAGATGATTGCAGATGAACTATAGATGACAAGTGTTTGATACTATGAAGTATTATTAAATGAATGATACTCTATCTATTACAGTAATTTCTCATCTGTCATCTGATTTAAAAGAGTGTCTTTTAAAATTCTGTAGTATTTCCCTTTGTGAATAATTCGCTTTAATGTATTGTCTTCTATTTTGATCCGCTCATAATTATTGGAATTCGTTGATCGTACTAAGGCAATATTTTCAAGTATGGTCTGTATCTCTCGCATTGGAATATTATGTCCTCTGTTATAATAGTTTAAAAGGGCATTAATATCAGATGGAGTAGTGTCTAGTTCATTAATATCAAATTCATTAAAAATGATATCAAGTATGTCAAGAACCAGGTTCTTGTTTTGAAGGTCTAAGTCGTGTTTAAGTTTGTGTAGAGCTTCTGTATGTATTAATTCAGGAGTAAACCACATTCGTGTTTTCTTTTCAGTCGTGAAAGGCACTCTATAGAGGTAGTTTAAAAAAATGGGAACCTCCTTAATAAGCTTAGCGTAGAACTCAGTGCTTCTATTTTTTATCATTGGAACTTTAATCACCCAAAACCTTGTTTCTTCTTTATCTATCTTTAGAAAGTTATGCTCGTGATTACTAGTCATAATAATCTTAAGAAAAGATTTCTGTTCAACTTTTTCTTGTCCTTTGTATTCAATGGATTGATACATTGCTGTTGAGATGTATTTAATTGCTTCAACGATATCTTTATTGTCAGATTTTACTTCTTCTATTAACAGGAGAAGTTTACTATCCATTTCACTATTGAACTTTTCGGTAAATGCATTGGCCTTGATAAAGACAGCATTTTTATCAAAGATTTCTTTTATCCAGTTTAGAAAGGTAGTTTTCCCTGTTTCACGATTTCTTGATACAAGTACTATGATTGGTAATATTTGCTCGGGATAGAACAACAAGATTTTAAAGTAATCTATACCAAGTAAGTATTGATTTCCAAAAATGTGTTGTAGAAAATAAAAGGTAATAGGTATCTGCTCTTTAAGTGAATTTAATGAAAGTACAGAGGTAGTGTCTATATCATATAGAATAGGAGAGTAGGAATTAAAATAATCTCCTATAAAATGAGCGTAATTAATGTGACTGGGTTCACATTTATAACCAAAGAATTTTGGTAGTTCTTTAATCATGTCTTTTCCAAAGTCAGTGATGATTTCTGACTTTTTCCATAGTTTGCGTTCGACAATGATTTCTTTGCCGTTTACGTTCTTCTTTCTTATCGCATAGTAATCTGTTCCTATTCGAATGTATTCTGTTGCAGTTGTAGTCATATCAAACAATTTTCAGAAAGAAGTAGTTACATTTACTACTCTTTTCTTTGAGTTATAGAAATAGTTATCTAAGCATTGATAGTAGGGCTATCAATGCTTTTATCTTTTTAACTGTTTTGAAAATTGCGATAAAACTTCTTCGTCTGTAAAGACTCTGTACTGTTTAATCCATTCAATTATTTCAAGGCGATCAAAGAATAAGGTGCCATTGGTAGGTTTGTGATGAGGGATTAAATTCTTAGAAGTTAATTTGTGAATAGTACTGTCTGAAAAGCCAGTATAGGCCATTAGATCTTTAATAGTAAAGATCTCTTTCTGAAACTGATTACCTTTAGTAATCATTAGCTTAATCTCGTTAAGCTCTTGGATAATTTTTAGCGTTGTCATAATAAATATTTTTTGAATTATGACGCTAAACTATTTGAATGATGCTATCTGAAACGGTGGTTTGTCAGTGAACTGACATTTAATTTAAGGTTTAGAATGTTTTTTTAGATAACTGACTTTTTACATTTTCTAAGATCTTAGCATATGTTTCTTTATGAGCGTTAGTGATTAGTTTTCTTCCCTTTTTATTTATAGAATCATAGTTAATTGCAGAGTGACTTTCTGCTGTTGCATATTGAAAGTAACGAGAACTTTCTTTAAGTGTGGTTTTATGTAGAGTGAATAACTGTACAAAAGGAATAAAGAACGATTCCAAAAACATTGCACAATGTTGGGATTGAAGTTCTAATTTGATAAAGGGTTCTATATGTCCTACATGTTTAAGAATGCAGTATAGTATTGCTCTCTTAAAATCCTCAACGGTTGTATCATCATTAATAACTTCTTTCTTTAATTGGTACAAAGTTTCTTTAATGATAGTATCATGTGTAGTACTGAAAGTAAATACATTATCCTTATTCTGCTTTTTTTCTTTTTTAATAGGAGCTGTATCGATTGTAATTATCTTTTCAACAGGGAGTGATAGTAGATATTCTGTTGAGTTTTGAAATGATTTAAAAGATTGTCGATATATCAAGTTTAAATGGCTGATTAAGAAAATGTTTTGCCCTTTGAGAAAATTAATTACTGCGGTTAATAATAGTACTGAGTAAATTAATGCACTCAAAGGTAAAAGAATATACCATTTTGATAAGTTATAGAAATACGGTAAAAGCGCTACCGATACAATCAATGATGATATTGGTAGTAATGGTGCAATTATGTAAGTGAATTTCTTAGATAAAGTAATTGAGTGAAATTTATCTAACTTCTCATGAAAGAAAAAAAACGGAGTTTCAATTAAGGTATTCATAGTGCATTGTTGTAAGTTAGGATTTGAAATATAACTAAATGCAATATAATGAAGCGTTTCAATGGTAAAGAGGAGATGGCACTTGAAGTCTCTCTTTTACTATTTTTGACTAAAAAAGAAGCTAAGTGAAACAAAATGAAAACTTTAGTATCTTTGTGGGGTAGAACAAAATGTTGTACGTATGTTGTACTGATGAAGTGAAACGAGAAAAAAGGGCATAAAAAAAGCACCTATTTTACAATAGATGCTTCTTTGAAATTTTAGTGGTCCCACCTGGGCTCGAACCAGGGACTTACTGATTATGAGTCAGTTACTCTAACCAACTGAGTTATAGGACCGGTCTTTTGACCGTAAAATTTCGTGGTGGTCCCACCTGGGCTCGAACCAGGGACTTGCTGATTATGAGTCAGCTACTCTAACCAGCTGAGTTATAGGACCAGTTAAAACGTGTTTAACGGGTGCAATATTATGGTTTTTTATTGGTTCATGCAAGAGTTTTAAAAGAAATTATTTAATTTCTTGACATAATTCTATAAGCACCCCATTGGTTGTTTTTGGGTGTAAAAAGGCAACTAATTTATTATCAGCTCCTTTTTTAGGAATTTCGTTTAATAATGTGAATCCTTCTGCTGCTAATCTTTTCATCTCAGCTTCTATATCTTCTACATCAAAAGCGATATGATGGATGCCTTCTCCTTTTTTTTCTAAGAATTTGGCGATAGGGCTATCAGGGTTAGTTGCTTCTAATAGCTCTATTTTATTAGGGCCATTCATAAAGAAAGAAGTTTTTACTCCTTCGCTTTCTACAGCTTCTTCCTTATAAGCTGGAGCACCGAATAGTTTTTCGAATAAGGCATTAGACGCTTCTAAGTCTTTTACAGCTATTCCGATGTGTTCTATTTTTCGCATTTCTTAGTGTTTTGGGTTATATAAACAAAGATAAAAAAGTTTGCTATTCAAAAAATTGTATTTTTGCATCATGGAAACTAATAGACAAAAGAAGATGGGAGCCTTATTGCAAAAAGATATCGTGGATATCTTGCAAGGTGAGGTGCGTAAGAACGGGATAACTAACTTAGTTATTTCGGTTTCTAAAGTGAATATAACAAGTGATTTATCAGTAGCGAGAGTGTACTTAAGTATCTTCCCTATCGATAAAGGTGAAGAGCTACTTAAAGGGATAAAATCTAATGCTCCGTTAATTAAACACGAATTAGCACAGCGAGTAAAACACCAAATGAGAAAGGTGCCAGACTTACTGTTCTACGTGGATGATAGCTTAGAGTATATCGATCAAATCGACAAAGCGCTTACGGGTGATGAAAACCCTATCGCTAATCCTGACTTATTAGAAAAGAGAAAGAAAAAATAGATTGAAGTTTTCCCTATACATAGCGAAACGTTATGCCTTTAGTAAAAGTAAAAGCAAGGCAATTAATGTTATTACGACAATATCTTCTGTAGGTATTGTGGTGAGTGCTATGGCTATGTTTATCGTGTTATCGGTATTCAGTGGGTTAAAAGCGTATAGTCTTTCTTTCGTTGATGATTTAGATCCAGATTTAAAAGTTTTTACCCCAAAGGGTAAAAGCTTTGTAGTCGAAGACAGACAGATTCTGGATTTAGAAGAGTCAGGTTATTTTAAGGGTGTAGCTAAGGTAGTAGAGGATCGCTTGTTGTTTTCGTTTAAGGATAAGCAGGCAGTCTCTATGATTAAAGGGATTGACTCAGACTTCGTTAATGTGACGGACTTTGACGAAAAGGTAGAGTATGGTAGTTGGCTAGAACCTGATACGGATGATGCAGTAGTGGGAGTGGGTATGTCTCACTTATTATCTATGGGACTGTTCGATACAGAGAATGCCTTTGAAGCATTGGCGTTAAAACCTGGTAAAGGAACTATCGAAAATCCTGAGGATGCTTTTATTAAAAGACATTTAAATCCTACAGGAGTATATGTACTAGGTAATGATGATCTAGATAATAAGTATGTGTTCGTCGATATAGATAATGCACGTGCACTACTGAATATACCTACTACTGAGGTGACTAATCTAGAGCTGGCTATTGCTGAAGGAGTATCTGAAGGTAAAGCTATTCAGAAGATTAAGGAGGTACTCGGTGAAGAGTATATCGTAAAAAATAAAACACAGCTAAACGATGGATTGTACCGTATGTTGAATATGGAGAATCTAGTTGTTTATCTGATATTCGTATTGGTGGTGATTATGGCTCTGTTTACATTAGTAGGGTCTATGATTATGATCATTCTTGAAAAACAGCCTAATATTAAAACGCTGAACCAAATAGGTGTACCTGTGAGCGACCTGCGCAAGATATTTTTATTCCAAGGATTAATTATCTGTGTGTTAGGGAGTGTGATAGGATTGGTGTTAGGTGGTATTGTTGTTTCGTTACAAGTTGCTTTTGGGTTTATTTCTATCCGAGAAGGACTTGCTTATCCAGTTGCTTTTAACTGGGTAAATATCTTCGTTGTACTCGTATCTATTATTGTGCTAGGTTTGTTAGCCTCTCTTGTTTCTTCGTCAAGAGTAAATAATAGTTATTTAAAATTATAATTTATTTGCCTTCCTCTTTAGAAGGAAATTGTTAGTTCGAAAGTTAGTCGAACGGTTTTTGCCTATTCTTTATTTGATTTTTTTACTTATTTATTGACTTAATTACGGTGCTAATGTTTTGATAGGGTGAGTGTAAGCTGTTTTTAAATTACAGTATGTGTACTTTATAACTAACTTCTTCTACTATTTGTGAGTGTTTTTCTAAAAGAGTCTTTTTTTCTTTTTTTTCTGTTATTTTTAAGTAAAAAGCATGTTTTTTTGAAATATTGGTAGTATTTTAATTAACTGTTTGAGGGTGGTATGTGTGTGATTTAGGAATTTACTATTTCATGTATTAATTGCCATTTTCCTACATTTGCTATAAAATGAAAAAGAACTAAAAAAATCAGCTTGTTTACAAGGTAGTTATGAAACAGTTTACTATGGAATATTTAAATTACGTTAGAGAATTTGCAAATGACAGTGTGTCTATTACAGCACATGCTGAAGAGTTTTTAAATAAGAATGATTACAGCAATCCACATGAGTGGTATAAAGCGCATGCAATCTGTATGCTGGCTGAACAAATAGGTAAGAATAATGAGGTGCTGGAGAAGCTGTATGATCAGCTGAATGAGGACTCTAACTGTCTTCATAGTAGTATGAGTCTTAGTGATGAGGATTATGCAGACTGGTTTACAGATGTGAAGGCATTGAATGACATATTTATAGATAGAGGATATAAACATGCTTATGCATATCAATATGAATTATTCATTAACTCTAGATACGGATTTAGAGATGAAGAAAGAGCTGTAGGCTATCTAAAGAAAGGTGTGGAATTAGGAGATGACTTGTGTAAATGTTATGTAGGATATGCTATGTATTATGGTACACAAGGGTATGAGAAAGATGAAGAGGGAGCAGTAACAATTCTAAAAACGGCTGTAGATGGAGAGAGAGCAAATATCGCTAATCTGTTTTTGTTAAACATTGAGTTTAGAGGATGTACTTCAGGAGAAGAAGGTAAAGCTGTGGTAGAGAAGTTCTCTGAACTAATCAATGTGAAGAAAAGAGGGCTTTATATCTTAGCTGATTATTATCTAAGAGAAGATGATAACGTTAGTGCTGAAGCTGCTTTAAAAGATGGTATTGCGAATAATAGTGCTTACTGTAAGTACTTGTTAGGAATGATGGCTTGTAATGGTCGTTTTGAAGAATTAGGTTATACAGAAGAGCAAGGTAGAGAGTTACTAGCAGATGCTTATGACTATGGTATCACACATGCAGGATATGTACTAGGGTATTCTTACTTCTATCCTAGAACAGAAGGACTAGAAGCTAAGCAAGAAGCGGGTATTGAAATGTTCAAGAAAGCTATTGCTTACTATTCTAGTGAGGCTACACTAGAGCTAGCTATTATCTACTTGTATAATGAAGATTTTAAAGATATTGCTAAAGGGATGGAGTTCTTAGATAGAGGAGTTGAGTATAAATACGATAGAGCAATGTCTGAAAAAGGTTTTGTTTTATTAGACTTCGAAGAGGTAGAGCGCGATGTAGAAGGAGGAAAAGCAATGTTAGAGCAAGCTATGGCAGCAGGTAATGATTATGCTCCTTATCGATTAGGACTAGCGTATCAGAATGCTGATTTTGAAGAAGAGGCAGATTATGAAAAGGCGTTATATCTATTCGAGTTAGCAGCTGAGCGAAATAACTTATCAGGATTAGAATTAGCGGGTCGTTATCACCGTTTTGGGTATGCTGGAGAACCTAATCTAGAGAAAGCAGTTAGCTACTACCAAAGAGGGATAGAATACTTTAACTCTAATTACTGTAAGGTAGAACTAGCAATGCTATTAGAGAGAGGAGAAGGTATAGAGCAGGATGTTGCTGAGGCAGCTCGCTTATATGAGGATGCGCTGAATGAAGGGTATACTTATGCGGCTATTCGTCTTGGGTTTATCTATGAAGAAGGTAGTATAGGAGAACCTGATTATGCTAAAGCAAGAGCTCACTTTGAGTTAGCTGCAGAACAAGATATGGCTGAGGGTGTGTATCACTTAGCTCGCTGTTATAGATATGGTACAGGAGGTGAAGAGAACCAAGAGAAATCATTTGAGTTATTTTCTAAAGCACTAGAGTTAGGTTTTGTAGACGCTAATGTTGATATCGCTCTGTTCTATGAAGAAGGTATTAACGGTGGAGAGCCTGATTATGAAAAGGCTTTTGAATACATGATAGTTGGTGCAGAGGCAGGGTTTAACTATGCACAGTATAAAGTAGGAGTTTATTACTCTTATGGATATCTAGCAGAAACAAATGTAGAACTAGGTAAAGAATGGTTTGAAAAATCAGTAGAGAGTGGTTCTCCTCTAGGGATGTTGTCATTAGGGGATTATTATCTATATGGGTATGGTGAAGAGAAGGAGTATGACAAAGCCTTTGAATACTATATCGCAGCAGAAGAGAGAAACTATATCTCTGAAGGACTTGGTATTTGTTACCAATTTGGATTAGGAGTAGAGGTAGATGAGGTTAAGGCATTCCACTATTATAAATTGGCTGCTGATAGACAGTATGATTCTGCTATATTCCGTCTGGGATTATGTTACTTCTATGGCAATGGTACTGAGAGAGATCTAGTAGAAGCATTCCATTACTTAAAGCAAGTAGCTGATAGAGGTAATATGGATGCTGCTAGTTATGTAGGGCTAATGTTAGTGAAAGGGGATGGTGCAGAGAAAGATCCTGAATATGGTGTGAGTTATTTGATTCAGGCTGCTGAAGCAGGTTTTGATATGGCACAGTACGAGTTAGCTAACTGTTATTTAAAAGGAGAGGGTGTTCCTCAGAGTGATGATTCTGCTATGGAATGGTATCAACAAGCTGCAGAGAATGGCAATGAAGATGCACAGAAGATAGTAGGAGGTCCTCGTAAAAGAAGAAGATAATGGAAAATCAGAAACAATTTCAGTTTCAAGTGAATATGAAGGGAATGATAGAGCTGTTGTCAGAGCATATATATAGCTCTCCAACAGTATTCGTCAGAGAACTTCTACAGAATGGTATGGATGCGGTGACGGTCCGAAAAGGCATCGATGAAAGCTTTAAGGGAAAGATCAATATCACCTTTGAAGGAGATCGTTTAATCTTTCAAGATAATGGAGTAGGGCTTACACATGATGATGTGCATCAGTTCTTATCTGTTATTGGGCAAAGCTCTAAACGTGGAGAACTAGCTGATAAAGACTTAATCGGTAAGTTTGGTATTGGGTTGTTGTCATGTTTAGTAGTGAGTGAGGCTATTGTTGTAGAATCGCGTTCGCTATATAAAGACGAGTCTGTAAGATGGACGGGTAAAGCTGATGGTACGTATGAAGTAGAAATGATCCCTCTATTAGATGAAGTGGGTACTAAGGTAATCTTAGATGCAAAGAAAGCTTGGCGTAGTCTGTTTAAGCGTGATGAGGTGAAACAGAATGTGCTGTTTTATGGTAGTGCATTACCTATAGAAGTGAACCTAATCGAAAAAGGAGAGGTAGAACAATGCTTAGATGGTAATCCTGTTTGGTTAGATAATGAAAGTTCAAAAGAACAGTTATTAGACTATGGTAAGGAAGTGTTTAAGACGAAGTTCTTAGACGTGTTTAGACTATATTCTGAAGCAGGTGAGATACAAGGAGTAGCTTATATTATCCCGAATAAGGTGAATACTACAGCTACTAAAGAACATAAAATATTTCTGAAAAAGATGTATCTATGCGATCAGGCTACTAATCTGTTGCCTGAGTGGACTTCTTTTGTGCGTTGTATTTTTAATTCGAATGCGTTACAACCTACGGCTTCTAGAGAGTCATTAATGAATAATGCGGTCTTACAAGAGTCTAAAAAGGAGTTAAGTGAGTGTTTTAAAGATTACTTAAAGACACTTTCTATTACTAACCCTGAGATTCTAGAGAAGATTATTAGTATTCACCATATGTTTATTAAGGCATTGGCGGCATCTGATAACGAGATTATGACTATGTTCGAAGATTACCTTCCTTTTGAGACAAATCAGGGAATGATGGCTTTCGGAGAGATTAAAGAGACGTATAAGAATATATACTATACTCCATCTCTAGATGATTATAGACAAATACGTCGTATAGCAGGTTCTCAGAATAAGTTAGTGATTAATGCAGCGTATAGCTATGAAACGGATCTAATAGAAAAGCTTAAACGCTCTCATGCAGAGTTAAAGTTAGAACGTATCGCACCTAATGATATTCTAGAAGAATTCGAAGATGCAATAGAAGATAGTCAACGTATAGAGAACTTTATAGATAAAGCGAATAAGATATTAAAGAGACATTTCTGTAGAGCAGAGGTGAAGAGATTTGAACCAAAAGATACGACAGCAATATATATCGCTAATGAGGATGCTCTGACTTCTAAAAACATTCAGAGTCTGTCTCAAACGTCTAATCCTTTTGCAAGTACGTTACAGCATTTTAAAAAGAAAGAGGAAGTAATGCCGACACTGTGTTTTAATCAACAAAGTGAGTTGGTAGAGAAAGTAATGCTTATCGATGATGATGAGTTGTTTGAAGCTCTAATTAATGTGCTTTATGTACAAGCTCTTATGCTAGGAGGGTATACTATTAATAAAAGAGAAATGGATACCTTCAACGATGCTCTATATCAGTTTATGATCTTAGGAATGTCTAATTTCTTACCTAAATTTTAAGTATGTATCGGTTAGAAATACAAAAGCTGTTATTGGCTATTGATGAGAATCTTGATGATCAAGAACTGTGTTTAAGTTTCATTCGTCAAGGTATTCAGATTGCAGATAAGCACAATGATTTAGACTGGGGCGTAGAGTTGCGTTATAGCTTAATACACGAAGAACGCGCTACTTCTGGATGTACAGAAAGTGTATTGGCTTTTGCATGGATTCTAGATGTCTGTGATCGATACCCTGAGCGTTTTCACGAGTCAGAGTTCTTGTTAGAATATGAGTGGATGCTGTGCTCTGCATATAGTAATGCTTCACTGTCTACAGAGCAGATTCTAGCAGTAGCGGATGATCTGTATACAAGATTAGAGCGCAACCATATCAGCAAAAGAGGATATTACTTCACTATGGCGGAGTATGTGCAGAATATAGGTGATTATGCGAAAGGCGAAGAATACATTAAACTAGCGATGCAAGAACCTTATGACGATGAGAATATAGAGATAATGGAGTATGATTATCGTATAGAGAATTTGGTTTTAATGGGAAGGTTTGATGAGGCTATTGTGCTAATGGAGCAGGTGGAGTTAAAGAAGTTAAGTGATTTTGCTTTGCCTTTTGAGACCTATTGTGCGATGGCTTATTGTATGGCGAAGGTTGAGGATGTAAGAGCGTCTATTTATTTAGAAAAAGCAAAGGCTTCTTTTGAAACATTAAGGGAAGTAAACAGTTCTATGCTATACAGTATGACACGTCTGATGTATGCTATGTATTTACTAAAAGATAGTGTAATGTGGTCTACTTTTGAGCGTATTGCTGATTGGGAGATAGATGCAGAAGATGACTTGCAGTTTATGTTGAGTAGACATGCAGCTTTAATATGTGCTCAAGGAGGCGTGATAGCGTTAGACCTTTCCCCAAGGTTGTCATATTATGAGCCTAACGGCAAGTATGATTTGACACAGTTATACGAGTATTATGACAATATAGCGACTAGATTAGGACTACAGTTTGACTCGCGCAATGGCTCAGATTTTTGTTCTAAGGAGTACAAAGAGTTAAAAATGATGAATGGAATAAAAGTATAATTATGAATTATAATTTAGAAATACAGAAGATCTTATTAAAGGTAGAAGAGTTACCTAGTTTTAGTGATAAAGTAAAGGCATTAAAAGAGGCTATTGCCCTTGCAGATAAGCACAATGATTTAGACTGGGGGTTTGATTTAAGATTGACTTTAATTCAAAAAGAGAGAAATACCTCTAAGTGTGAGGAGAGTTTTCCTGCTTTTGCCTGGATACTTAATGCAAGTGATTCTAACGAAGATTATTTTGACGAGTCAGAGTTCTTATGGGAGTATAAGTGGATGTTCTGTTCTGCTTACCGCAATGCTTCTATTTCTTTAGAGCAAATTAAAGAAATAGGAGATGACTTAAGAAGACGTCTTACAAAGAACGGATATAGTGATAGAGCATATTATAATGTAATGACTGGATATGCATTGCATCTAAGAGATTATAAGTTAGCACAAGAGTATATTCGTTTGGCAGATGAAGAAATCTTAGACGATATGGCTAACTGTCCAGCGTGTGAATTAGATACTAAAGTAGAGACTTTATTAGACTTAGGTCATATAGATGAGTCATTAGTAAAGGCGCAAGACTTGATCAATAAGAAGTTGACGTGTTATTCAATGCCATTCCAGACTTTCTGTAGTTTCGCTAATAAGTTGTACGATGCGGGTGATGATAGAGCTTCTATCTACTTCGATAAAGCATTAGAAGAATATCACGCACATGATCAATACGATAGTTCTGTAGGATACTCTATGGGAGAGTTAGTGTCGTATATGGCAAAGACAAAGCACCCTGAGATGTGGAGCTTCTTCTCTCGTATCTGTGAGTGGCAGTTAGGAGCAGAAGATATACATATCTATAATTTTGCTAAGGCAATGGCTCCGTTGATGAAAGGGGAAGGAGAAGTGACATTAAGTTTATCTCCACTATTACCTTACTATCAAGAGTCAGGTGTGTATAAGCTATCTGATTTGTATACTTACTTTAAAGATACGGCTTATGATTATGCCAACAGATTTGATCAACGCAATCACAATACTAATTTTATACAAGAAGTAGATAAAGCATTAAACTAAACGTGCTTATTGACTTTAGATATTTACAGCAAGACTTCAGAATATGAGGTCTTGCTTTTTTTATACAAAAAAAAGCCACTCTTTTTGGGAGTGGCTGTATCGTTAGAATAGGCTAATCTGTCCGTCTTGTTCAGCTTTGACTATTTTCTTTTCTTTTTTCTTCTCTTTCTTTTCTTTTCGTTCACTAGGTTCAACCTCAATCATTTCTACATCAAATATTTCTATTTGCATAACATCTTGACTATATGGAATGTCCTCTTCTTCAGTAAGCAGGGTATTCATTTCTTGTTCTGGCTGTGACGAGATGATAGGTTCGTGATTGATAAGATCTTGTTCATCTACATTTATACCAGTTTTAGCAATATTAAATAACTCGTTGTATTTAGGATCACTGAAGGTTACTTGTTCTGCTGTATTCTTTTTCTCTGAAGATGGTGAAGGGTCTTCTGTAGTAATTCTCTCCCAATCTAACTTAGGTTGACTTTCTGGTATACTCGTCATGAATAAGTCTTCCTCTGTACTGTAGATCGTTTCTTGAGTAGGGAATGTTTCAGATGTTGTATTAGATTCCTCTGTAGAACCTATTGTTTCTTCTGTCACATCCATTTCTTTCTCTAGATAAGAATTATGATCTAAAGGGAGTTCGTTATCAGGGATTATTTCTTCCTCTACAGAAGGCGTGAATAACTCTTCTAAGGTATTAGGCATAGTAGATATTACCTCATGAGATAATTCCTCGTTAGGCATATTTATTTCTTCTTCATGATCACTAAAGGCATCTGTCATATCAAATAGAATAGGGATCTCTACTTGATTAGGATCTACTGTATGAGCGTCTTCTACACCTTCTAATACTAAGATTCTCTCAGGCTTAGTCTCTGTAACCTCTATTGGGTTATCTTCTACTAAGTCTTCATCTATGATAGTGATATCTTCTTCTTTAGCGAAGATGTCTAGTTTATTATGTAGCTCTGAGATAAGTCTTTTTATCTTTTTGATATGTAAGTTATCATTGAATAATTCTTTTTCGTGAACAGCCTCTAAAAGCTTATACATAGAATACGCTTCATGGTATTTCAATACTAATGAATGCTTTTTATTATGATCAAGAATAGAAACTTGTTTCTGTATGGTCTTTGCTTTATCTTCTAACTTATTGATTAAATCTTCTTTGATGCTTATTAGTAATGCGTCTGTGACATTCTCTACAATATAGTCATCTGTATGCTTAACCATTTTGATGACTGTAAGCAATACGTCATTATTTAATTTAAGTTGAATTTTTGCAATCATTTTATTCGTGAAAAAGGCTTGTTTATTTACGTTCAAGAAAGTTCACAAAATAATGAAAAATTATTGTAAGTGCTACGTATTTAGGGGAAAATATTATTAATTGGAGTGGGTTAGGAGGATTTATAGACTAGAATAAATAGTTGTTTTTGTAATGAGTTGATTTGTTTAGTTTTATGTTTTTGTAGTGTCCTTTTTTTCTTAGTTTACCTCATAAGATTTTGAAGATAAATGAAGATATATAAAATTGTTATTAAAAGGATTGCTTTTAACCCTACGTTTATTGGGTAAAAGAAGTCGCATTACGTGGTTTAATGGTTTTTTATCAGTAACTTTAATAAGTGAAACAAGGAAAATACCTTGTCTCATAGAGACAGAAATAATAATATTAAAAATAGTAAGATATGAAGATTGCTTTTTTTTCTACGCAACCTTATGATGTGACATTCTTTGATAAGGAGAATAAACAATTTGG
Source organism: Myroides odoratimimus (assembly GCF_001485415.1). Taxonomy (GTDB): domain Bacteria; phylum Bacteroidota; class Bacteroidia; order Flavobacteriales; family Flavobacteriaceae; genus Flavobacterium; species Flavobacterium odoratimimum. Next base: position 151,210 of record NZ_BCMQ01000001.1, on the reverse strand, counting down.
CTTTGAATTAGAATACTTTGAAACGGGTTTGGATGAACAAACAGTGAATGTGATTACAGAAGGTACTGATGTAGTATGTGTATTCGTAAATGATAAAGTAGACGCTGAGGTGATTAGTAATCTAGCTAAAAAGAATGTTAAGTATATTGCTCTTCGTTGCGCAGGGTTTAATAACGTAGACTTGGACGCTGCTCATCAACATAATATACGAGTTTGTCGTGTACCTGCATATTCACCAGAAGCAGTAGCAGAGCATACACTAGCTATGCTATTTACTATTAATAGAAAGATTCACAAGGCGTATAATCGCGTTAGAGAACAGAACTTCTCTTTAAATGGATTGTTAGGAACGAATATCTATAAAAAGACAGTCGGAATTATAGGTACGGGTAATATAGGCGCGGTTTTTTGTCGCATGATGAAAGCTTTAGGTACTGAAGTGCTAGCTTATGATATCTATAAAAATGAACAATTAGAAGCTGAAGGGATTCGTTATGTAGAGTTGGAAGAACTATTTACGAAGTCTGATATTATTTCGCTACACTGTCCACTTACACCAGATACGATGCATCTGATTAATGAAGATACGATTAGTAAAATGAAAGATGGAGTAATGCTGATTAATACGAGTAGAGGTAAACTGATCGATACGCACGCTATTATACAAGGGTTAAGAGCAAAGAAAATAGGAGCTTTGGGAATAGATGTATACGAGCAAGAAGAGAAGGTGTTTTTTAGAGACTTATCAGGTACAATATTAGAGGACGAACGTTTACAATTATTGACTTCGTTCCCAAATGTATTAGTAACTGCTCATCAGGCTTTCTTTACAGATGAAGCACTGACTCAGATAGCCTTTATTACATTAGATAACCTAAAACAACTTAAAACGAATAATGAGATAGTAGGTAGAAATGCTGAACTATAACTGATTTATTTTTGAGATTTTATGTAAGACAAGGGGCTGTCTCATTCTATAATGAAACAGCCCCTCTAAGTAATAATTGTTCTAACTAACTCAATTCATTTAATTACTTCTGTTTTTATCTTCGAAATTTGCTTCTTGTATTGCTTTCTTGTTCTTAGAGTTACCGAATGTATAGGATGCACTTATACTGAATCTACGAGAGTTCCAAGAGTTCTTGAAAGACTGTACATTATCTTTGTAATAAGAAGTACCATTGCTCTTACCAGTATTGAAGATGTCTTGCATGGTCATATTAATATTCAGTTTTTTGTCTAGTAAAGCTAGTTTAGCCCCAAATGAGAGTGAGCTATATGAGCTGTATCTAGTGTTGTCTTCCTTATGTGGTATTTGGTGATACCAGTTAAGTAATAGTTTTAAAGTCTTTGCATTATTCACAGAGAATGTGTTTTGTGAATAGTAATCAAATAAGTTTCCTTTTAGTCCTACTTGTGTTGCTGCTTCATTTCTGTAGTATGGAGATGACATTATGTATTCTAATCCTGAATTTGTTTCCCACCAGGCTGTTATCGCATTGTTATAAGAGATATCTACACCATAGTTATCACTGTTGAGCATATTGTATGTCGAACTCATGAATACACCATCTACGTACTTATTCATATAATCAAACTGATCAGTCATATGATAGTAATTAAGATTCACAGATAATGCCCCATTATATACATAACTTAGTTCGTAGTTGTTTGTATAAGAAGGATTAAGTTCTGGATTACCTTGATGATATGTATAGCTATTAGAATAATACTTAAACGGATTTAAGACATTAGAGTATGGTCTATTAATACGCTTAGAGTAGTTAAAACTAAATGAGTGTGTCTCATTAGGCGTGAATGATACATACGCTGTAGGGAACCACTTACCATAAGACTTCGTGAACTTCTCGTTATTATCTAGTTGATGACCTTTTGCCTCTGTTTGTTCATAGCGCATTCCACCTTTTACACTCCACTTCTCTGTTAGCTGTTTAGTGAAGCTTAGGTATGCAGCATAGTTATCTTCAGTGTAGTTAAATCGATTACTCTTTAGAGGATCTAATGTAGCATTGCCATTCTTGATATTAAAATAAGTTACTTGAGCTTTATTGTCATAAGTAGTATACTTTGCTCCAAACTCTACTTCTGCCCAAGGCAAGTGATAAGTTAAATCCGCATTTAGACTATATACACTATACTTAAGCGTATTAGTATAGGTATTATATCTTCTAAGTACAGAGCTATTATCAAATTCTTTGATATCAAATGATTGGTCTGGTGAATTAGAGAAATAATTAGCACCTATCGCTATTTTACTCCCTAATGTATCTAGTTTCTGATCAAAGAATAGATTAGCTGTATGATAGTTATTTTTAGTATAAGATCGGTTTACTGAATTAATAATAGAATCAGTTGCTGTAAAAGGATAACTTTTATAAGTAGAAGTTGTAAATGCTCTAGGGTCACCAGAGAATTTAGTATAATTGTATGAACCACCTATAACAGCATTGTCTGTCAGCTGATAGTTCGTAGTGATACTTGCTCCTCTATTTTTATAAGAAGACTCATTTAAAGAGTTGTTGCCTAAGTACCTCTTATCATCTTGATAAGTGTTGTCATTGGTGTTAGAATTGTTGCTATTATTGATATTACCTTTAAGCATTACGCTCCACTTCTTGTTTTGATAATTTAAGCTACCATTACCACCACCAGAATTATAGTTGTTATATGAATAGTTAGAACTCACTGTTCCATATACTCCCATGCGTTTATTCTTTTTTAAGATGATATTGATGATACCTGCATTACCACTTGCTTCATATTTAGCAGAAGGAGTTGTTATTACTTCTATTTTTTCGATATCATCAGAGCGCAGTGTACGCAGGTAGTTTGTTAGTGCATCCCCTTGTAGTTCTAGCATTCTATCATCTACCATGATACGTACATTGTTTTTACCACTGATACTGATTTTGTCGTTTTGTACTTTGACCATTGGCGTAGTGGCTAGTGCTTCTAAGGCGTCCATTCCTTGAGAAGCGATGCTATTAGCTGTATTGTACACCAGTCTATCTACTTTTCGTTCTACTAATCTTTTTTCAGCATGCAGAACGATCTCATCTAGTTGTTGCTCATTTTTTACGGAGATATTTTTTAGATCGACATCACTCTGAACTGCTAGTTGTTGTTCACTTACTAATTGACCTAAGTGGAATATCTTAAGTACATAATCTCCCTTGGCAATATCCTCCATACTGAATAGACCTGTTTCGTCAGAGAAACTCTGTTTTACAAAAGTATCATTAGGTCGAAATAATTGTATCTCTGCATAATCCACAGGTTTGTCAGATTGGTCTACCACAGTCCCCTTGATAGAAGACTGTGCTAGTATGAATTGACTACATAGAATAGTTAAAAGTAATGTGAATAAGTTTTTCATCGTTAGTTAGTTGTAGTAGGTTGTATTATATTATTTTCTGTTTCTTTCTTCAGCGTTACCACCTTGGTGTTCTCTTACTTTAATCTTACTATTTCCAAATGAGTAACTTACACCTAAATTGAAATAACGTTGGTCGTAGTAGTTATAGTATTTTTGATTTACATTGTTTGTATTGGTAGAAGCTGTCTGCGAACCAGTTTTAAAGATGTCATTAGCATAGATTGATAGGTTTAACTTTTTGTCAAGCATGGCGTATTTCATTCCTAAGTTTAATGCATAGACCTCAGTTACTTCCCAGATACCTACTTTTAAACTTGGTTGGTACCAGAAGTCTACTTGAGCAGTCCATGTCTTAGATGAGTTTAGATAAGCTGTATTATTCGATGTGAAGTAATAACCACCTCCATTGTTTATGTCTAATTTTACATCTTTACTAAGTTTAGATTCAGCATAGAATGCATAGAAACCATTTTGAGATTGTAACCAAGGGAACGTATTAAATGTATAACTCATTCCAGCGTTATATCTTGTATAATCTAATATATTATCTCGTAGATAAAGTGTTTTATTAGTTGCTATATCTACTATTGGATACTGAGAGTATTCGTCTTTCGTATTCGAATAAGACATACTAAAGTCTAGTTTACCTTTATAGTTATAATTAAATTCTACTTTATCCGTAAAGGCTGGTTGTAGTTTAGGGTTTCCTTCAGCTACACTATATTCAGTGATGTACCATTTAAAAGGATTCAACTCCCAAAATGCAGGTCTAGAGATACGTCTGTTATAGTTGATCGATAGTGTATTATCGTCATTTACTTTATAAGCTATATATACAGTAGGAAATAGTTTCGCATAATTCTTTTTATTCTTGATATCATATACCACAGATGTTCCAGTAGTCTGCGTTGTTTCCAATCTTAATCCTACTTGAGCAGTCCATTTATCATTAAACTCTTTACTAGCATTAATGTATAAAGCTTGTGTGTTTTCTTTGTATTCAAAGTTGTCTTTTTGTTTCAAGTCTTCTATAGGTGTACCAGATGATAGATTAAAGAAGTTTGTCTTGTTATTTGTTACCACGAAACTTGCCTTAGCTCCATAAGATAACTTAGCCCATTTTAAGGGTTGTTCAAAGTCTATCTTAGCACTGAAGTTTTCTATTTTTTGATTACCCGTAGAGTTTGCTATGAACATATTGTTAACAGAGTTATCAACAGTTGTTGTATTTGTGTTGAAAAGTCTCTCTTTGTTGTTCACATAGTTGAAGTAATCAACGTCTATTGAATACTTAGTTCCTAGAGTATCAATCTTATGTAGTAAGTTTATATTAGCAGAGTGAGTGTTATTAACTCCGTCATTTTTAGCGTTTGTTTTGACATATTTAACAGGGTTATTAACAAGGTTATTAACAGTGATAAGACCACCATCATCAAACTTTGGATCTCCTGTTCCTCCATTGTATTGAGCTCCTATAGATGTTTTATCAGTGATTTGATAATCTATCTGGAAGTTACCCGATAAGTAGTCATTATTGTTGTAACGCGTACTTTTTCCATTCCAAGTTTCAGTTGGATAGTATACTGTTGAGTTCTCTACTACATTGTAACCTCCCTTACTACCAGTAATTCCTGCTTTTAGCGATACTTTATCTTTATTATAACTAAACACATCACTAATTCTGAATAAGTTCTTAGTCGATTGTTTATAACCTGCACTGATTTGGTTATTCCACGCATCAGGAAGAGCTTCTTTTAAGACGATGTTGATTAATCCACTATTTCCTTCAGCATCATATTTAGCAGGAGGTGTAGTGATTACTTCTATTTTTTTGATATTGTCAGAAGGGATACTTTTTAGGTATTGTAGTAATTGTTCACCAGTTAGCTGTACTAGTTTATCGTTGATCATTACACGTACATTACTTTTACCTACGATAGAGATATTCTCGTTATCTACTTTAAGACTAGGAGTTAGTTTTAATAAATCTACAGCATCGTTATTCGTAGCGTGTACAGAGTTCTCGATATTAAATACAGTGCGGTCTACTTTGCGCTCGAATACCTTCTTAGTCGACTCTACTACGATCTCGTCTAGTTTAGTATCTTGTTGTATCGTGATAGTTCCTAAGTCTAAAGACTGGTTTACCTCTATATTTTTGTCATAGGCTTTTACTCCGAAACTGTGTATCTGGAACGCGTATGTATTATTTTCTATATCGTGTATCTCGAAAGTCCCTTGCTCGTTTGTGAAGGCAGATTGTACTAAGTTACCTTTTGTATCTAGCAAGTATATTTCTGCAAAGTCCACAGGAGCTTTTTCTGTATTTTGTACAGACCCTTTTAATGTGTTTTGTGCATTTACACTTAATGCAGTTAAGAATAAAGCAGTTGAGATAAATAATGCTTTCATTGAGTTTTATAGTTTACTTGTTTGTAAAGTATAATTCTATTTGTGTGCCAATAAATTAAATTTATTGTAAGGTGTTGTTATTTAATTGTTTGAGTTTTTATTGAATTAAGGTACTGTTCATTATCGAACAGCTTTTTTCTGAAAATGAACATTTTTTGAACACCAAAGGTCAGTAATGTTCAGTAGAAGTAAAAAAAGTTGTACAGTTGTAGAATAGATAGGTCTATAAACAAAGAAAACTGCTTGGGGAAGCAGTTTTCTTAGGCTAGATTATATGATTAATGAATTTCAAATTGAAGTTTTAATCATTTTGAGCTAGACTGGCTTGTTGTTTATGAAAATTTGTTCTACAAAATTAAGTATATTTTTGATATGTTTTACTTTATATGCAGAAAAGTGGTACTTTTGTTACATAGATTAGTGTAAAATTAGTGTTTTACGGGAAGTCAGTCTTTAAAAGTAATGCTATGGATATTGATAGAATCAAGAGTATAAGAAAGAATTCAGGCTATTCACAAGAGTATGTCGCTGAAAGATTAGGAATTTCGCAAAAAGCATATTCTGATATAGAGAGTGGAAAAACAAAGCTAAAGAATGAGGTGTTGTATGAAATCGCTAAGATTTTAGAAATATCTCCAGCAGCTATTTGTCCTATTTCTTGTGAATGTATCTCTAATATAGAGAATAAGCACAATGAGCTTTTAGCTTATTTAGATGCGAAAGGGATAGAATACCCAGCTAAGTATATCTAAGAAATAGATGAACAAACTTTCATTAAGAAGAGAGTTTATACCGAAATAAGAGATATAAAAAAAGTCCTTCGAATAATACCATATTCGAAGGACTTTTTATGTATTTACAAAGTTGATTATATTGACCAACGCAATAAGCTAGCTCCCCAAGAGAACCCTGCTCCAAATGCTGTTAGAAGTACTAAATCTCCTTTTTTAATCTTATCTGTATTTTCCCAAATACACAATGGGATAGTTGCCGCAATAGTATTACCGTAGTTAGCGATATTGACTAATGTCTTCTCTTCTTGTATTTCTATTTGCTTCCCTACAGCATCGATGATTCTTTTGTTTGCCTGATGAGGTACCAGCCAGTTGACATCCTCTACTGTAAGATTGTTTCTTTCTAGAACATTTAGACAAGCATCACTCATAGACTGTATAGCCTGTTTGAAGACTACTTTACCATCTTGTTTGATATATTTTTTGTCATCATCCTCTTCTAGATCAGTATTAGGATATAATGAACCACCACCCTCTATATTTAAGAATGCTTTTCCTTGGCCATTACTCTGCATTAGTGCATCCATAACACCTATCTCTGTAGAAGGCTCTAACCATACTGCACCTGCACCATCACCAAATAGTATATTCGTAGAGCGATCATGAATATTGACGTACGCACTGATCTTATCTGCCCCGATGACTACTACGTTTTTATAACGTTGGCTTTCTACTAGAGAGGCTCCTAGGTCTAATGCATATAAAAATCCCGAACAGGCAGCATTGACGTCGAATCCCCATACATTCTCTATACCTAGCTTTTCGCATACAATATTGGCTGTAGCAGGCATAGGCATATCAGGTGTAGACGTAGCTACTATGATAGCGTCTATATCTGTTCGTTTTTTGTTATATGTAGTGATTAGATTTTCTATGGCTCTTACAGCCATATCAGAAGTTGCTAGTCCTTTCTCAAGTATTCTTCTCTCTTTTATTCCTGTTCTTTTTGTAATCCATTCATCAGACGTGTCTGTTACCTTAGCTAAGTCCTCATTCGTTCTTTTTTGCTCAGGTACATACCCACCGATCGCTGTGATATTTGCGTATATAGTTTTGTGAGTAGTTGTTTTTATCATATTGTTATGCGTCTTTATTTCAAGTGAGTTAAATCTTCTTAACTCTTACTATCTTTAGATTTTATGCATCAAATATCGTTATTATTACTTATTTTATAATAGATAATTAAACGGCAATAATTGTCTAAAAGGCGTTTTTATACCAAAGGCTTCTAAATAAACTTTATAGATTATTTTTAAAGTCAGTAGGAGATACTCCTGCATGCGTTTTAAAAAACTTACTGAACACGGATAAATCTGTAAAGTTCAACTCATTAATGATATCTGTGATAGATGATTTAGGATTTCTAAGGAGTACCTTAGCCTCTAAGATTATGGTTTCAGATATGATCTGTTTTGGCGTTTTTTGGAATACCTCTACTATGATTTTTGTAAGGTGCTTTCTACTGATATACATGGATTCTGCATAGAACTGTACACTTCTCTCTTTCTTGAAATGAGTTGAAACAAGGTAAATGAATTTTTTTGCCAACTCTTCTCTTCTCATCAGTTTAGTATTGCTTTTTTGTAATACAGTTTTGCTGTAGAAGTTGCCTAGTTCATACATCAGTATAGAGAAGTGGTGTATGATGAGTTGTTTAGCATAGATATTATCTGTGTTATAAGACAGTTGTGTCAGCCTTTTGATATTGTTTTTAAACTCTCTAAACACCTCTCTAGTCAAGGTGATAATCTTAGGGTATTCAGAAGATAAGAAAGAAACCAAACTATGAGATTTGACGTGAAACCCCGCTTCTAAGAATAGGTCTGGGTCAATGAATACCGTCTTTACAGAGAAGTCTTCTGTTAGTCTTTTGATCTCAAAGAATTGATTAGGTAGCACTACTAGTAAGTCATCCTTTTTAATGATAGTAGGTTCTAGATTAATCGTAATCTCACATTTACCCCCTGTCACTAAGATTAACCCAAAGGTGGTAAACTGATAAGGTTTATCAATAACGAAATACTGCTTGTGCTTAGGGCCTATATCTAGTATAGCTAATCTTTTGTCCGTTAGAACATTCTTATAGCGATGCGTTATATCGCTTAGAGAATAGACTTGTATATATGAAGTATCCACGATGAATCTACAGTTTTAATTATTGTCTAAAATTAGTAATTAGATTGTAGATAGAAGTTAATATAGATTAATAAACGTATGAGAGAGTTTGATTATTATCTATCTATAAAACAGCTATACATAAGTGCTATAAAATCAAAACCTCTGAGAGAATATGATATCTCCCAGAGGTTTCTACTTGTTGTTATGAATGTTCTATTATTCTTTATCTATATGTTTAGCTGTGAACTCATCGATAAAGCCTTCATTGTAGTCATAGTCAGCAGTCATTAGCTCATTATAATCTACTTTTTCTTTTTTAGAGAATCGGCTTCCTATCTTATCGAAGATAGAGTAGATGATAGGCACGATGACTAAGGTCAGTAGTAGAGAGGATAGTAGCCCTCCGATGATCACTACTGCTAGCCCGTTATTCATCTCAGCACCTGCACCATTCGCTAATGCGATAGGCACCATCCCGATCACCATCGCGATAGTCGTCATTAAGATTGGGCGTAGACGCGCATGGTTAGCTGCGATAAGCGCATCGTGTACACTGTCTCCAGCATCTACTCTGTGATTCGCAAAGTCTACTAGTAAGATAGCATTCTTACACACCAGACCGATTAGCATAATGATACCCAGTATCGTGAAGATGTTCAGTGATATATTCGCTATCGCTAATGCTAATAATGCTCCAATGAATGACAGCGGTACAGAGAAGATTACGATGAATGGCTTAGAGAAACTATCATATAGCGCTACCATTACTAAGTACACTAATATAATAGCAGCTAATAAAGCTACTCCTAGTGTACCAAATCCTTCTTCTTGATCTTCCATCGTTCCAGTCCATAAGTATTTAACACCAGGTTTTATAGTCAGTTGTTCGAACTGTGGTACCCACTCTTCTGCTATCGCACCAGGAGCGCGTCCTATCGTTTGAGATTTAATAGTCACAGACGGACTCTTATCTCTACGCTCTAGGATAGAGGGACCAGAACTATACTTAATATCTGCGAACTGAGCTAGTTTTATATCTTGCCCTACATTATTCTTAAAGCTGATCTCTTTTACATCATCTATCGTCGTTCTAGCATATTCCTGAAATCTGATATTGATGTCGTACTCATATTCTCCAGCTCTAAACTTACCATCAGTATTTCCGTTGAACGCCGTTTGCATGGTCATACCTACTGTGTACATATCTAGACCTAGTGCTGCCATCTTATCACGGTTTACCTGTACATTGATCTCAGGGCTACCCGTTTCCGTAGTCAGCTTTGTCTCCATAGTACCCGGTATTTTATCTAATAGCTCTTTCGCTTGTATGGCGAAGTCCATAGCATCGTCTAAGGTAGATCCTGTTACTGTTAAGGCTAGAGGTGCTTCTTCAGCTCCGATTAGTCCTACGGGTACAGTCTTTACTTTTGCCTCAGCGATGAGTGGAGCTAGCTCATTCTTTAACTGTGCAGCATATACGAATGAGTTCTCTTTACGTTCTTTCTTATCCGTTAAGATTACGTGTATCTCAGACTTGTATTTAGTAGCTTGTGCTCCACCATATCCTTCAGAAGATTGACCTACGGTAGTGATCATATCTACTATCTCAGGTTTAGTGCTTAAGAAGTCTTCTACCTTTTGAGTCACTTTATTTGTCTGTTGTAACGACGCATCTTTATCTAATTCTAACTGTACTAAGAATTCTCCTTTATCCGTCTTAGGGAAGAACTCTGCTCCGATATACCCCATCGGTAATAAGGCGATCGATGCAAAGAAGGATATCGCTACGATAACAATAACAATGATTGTGTTACGAGTAGAGTTTAACGACCACACGAGTAAGTTAGAAATCCCGTGTGTGAATGAGTTTAACCCTTTTTCGAATCCATGTATAATCTTACCAAAGAAGGTAGAGGGCTTAATCACTTCGATACGTCCATATCTAGAGAATAACCATGGTACAATAGTGAATGATACTAATAAGGATAGCATAGTCGCTATAATTACAGTCACACAGAACTGTTTAATGATATTCGGTACTAGACCTGATGACATCGCGATCGGTAAGAATACAACTACGATTACTAAAGTAATAGCAGTAACAGTGAACCCAATCTCTTTAGCCCCATCATACGATGCACGTACTTTGTTTTTACCCATCTCCATGTGTCGGTGGATATTCTCTATCACTACGATGGCGTCATCCACTAGGATACCTACTACTAAGGATAAAGCTAGTAAACTCAGTAAGTTTAGCGTGTACCCCAATAAATATATTCCAATAAAAGTAGCAATCAAAGATAGTGGGATAGCCACCATCACGATGATCGCGTTTCTTAAACTGTGTAAGAAGAACAACATCACGAATGCCACTAAAACTATCGCTAAGAATAAGTCAAACATTACAGCATTCGCTGCCTCTAGTGTGAACTCTGAAGAGTCATTCGCTACTTTTATCTTTAAGTTTTGATCACTGTAGTTGCGTTCTACTTCTGTGATAGTCTCATGTGTTAGCTCTGATACAGTCACCGCATTGGCATCAGACTGTTTGATGACTTGCATTAAGATAGTAGATTGCTGATTTAGACGGGCGATCTTTTCGATCTCTTTAATACCGTCCTGTACATCAGCTACATCACCTAAGCGAATATCTATACCCCCCTGAGAAGCGATGACTAGCTTTCTCATTTCCTCTACATCCTTGTATTTCCCTTCTAGGCGGATGATGGTTTGTTTGTCATTCGACTTTACGTTACCTGTAGGGAAGTCTAGGTTAGACCCTAAGATGATCTGCTGTACCATAGGTACGCTCAGACCATAGGCTTCTAGCTTTTTAGGGTCTAATAATACCTGTATCTGTCTTTCTTCACCTCCGATAAGCTCTACCTTAGCTACTCCATTCACACGAGAGAAGATAGGTTGTATCTTTTTGTCTAATAAGTCATATAGCTCTTTCTCTGTTAAGTCACTCGTGATACTTAGTGTAAGAATAGGTAAGTCACTCAGTGAATATTTCTGTAGCGAAGGAGGATCTACGTCCTTAGGTAAGTCCTTTAGGATAGCGTTGATCTTGCGCTGCGCATCGTTAAGAGATAGGTCTACGTCAGCAGTAGAGTTTAAGTATATCATCACGGTAGACAAACTCTCGAATGACATGGCTTCTACTTTCTTTACGTTCTCTAGCGAGGCTACAGCATCTTCTATTTTTTTGGTTACAGTGTTTTCTATCTCAGCAGGTGAAGCTCCTGGATAGACTGTGGCTACTGTAATTACGTTTACTTCGAACTTAGGAATTAATTCGTAACTCAGATTTTTATAACTAAATAAACCACCTAGTAGTAATGTGATGAACATTACGATAATGATACTAGGACGTTTTATTGATATTTCGGCTATTTTCATAAGTCGATCCTTTGATTTTAGAGGATGTTATTTAATGATTGATACAGGTGCACCTTCTGTTAGGTTAATTTGCCCTGATGTGATAACAGTCTCACCTTCTTTAAGACCTTCTAGTACTTCTACGAAGTCTCCGAAGTTACGACCAGCTATTACTTTCTTAGACATTGCTTTGCCTTGTACGATAGTGTACACCTGATTAGAACTAACACTACCTACGAATGCATTACGCGGTACTAATAGGATAGGTGTACCAGCATCTTTCTCTCCATCGAATAGCGCTGAGCCATACATACCTGCTCTTAATTTGTTTTCTTGGTTGTTAGCAATTAATAAATCTACAGGATAGTTAAGCGCAGCATCTGCTTTAGGAGCGATGAATGTCACTTTACCTTGGAAGGTGTCATTAGGCAATACACTTGCTTTTACCGTAATAATATCTCCTTCTTTTAGATTAGCCACATGGCTCTCATCTACATTCACTCTTAACTTAAGCTGTGCTACATTCACTAGATCAAATAACGGAGCACCTGGCGCTACGAAAGATCCTAATTCTACGTGTTTCTTATTAATGATACCACTGATAGGAGCTTTAATATTAGCATCACTTGCCGTGATACGAGCAGACTTCAGGTTAGCCTCTGCATTTTTTAGCATAAGACGCACTTGGTCTAGCTGTTGTTGAGTCACTCCTCCAGTCTTAAAAGCACTCTCAAATCGAGTAGCGTCAGCTTTAGCAGTAGCTAAGGCTGCTTCGGCATTCTGTATCTGTACATTGATCTGATCGCTATTTACCAGTGCTAATACTTGACCTTTCTGTACACGAGACCCTTCATCTACTAATAGTTTAAGGATACGTCCAGGCGTTTCTGCTGAGATTGTAACTTCTTGTTCTGGCATGAAGTTTCCATTCGCTTTATACGAAGCATCGTATACCTGTAGTTTAGCTTGTTCTGCTCTTACCGTTACCTCTGCACTGCGCTCAGCCACGATAGCTGTTTCGCGGTCATTCTTAGCTTTATTACTTGATAATATATAGACAAGACCTCCTCCTAAAACGACTAGTACTAAGGCGATAATAATTTTTTTCATGATGATAGTGATGTTAGATTTTTTGTACGATTAATCTAATAATGTCTTTAACTCTCCTTGAGCTTTTATTAATTGGATCTGTGCTAGTTTATAGTCTAGCATAGATGTAGTATAGTTATTCTCTGCCTCCGTATACGCATTCTCAGCATTGAGTAAGTCTGTTAGTGAAGCCAGACCGTGCTTATAGTTATTCTGAATATTAGACAGTATACTTTTGGCTAAACCTACATTATCTTTCTGAATATCTATGGTGATTAGAGCATTCTCTAGGGACTTCTGCGCATTGCTAAAGTCTAGTGATAGTGCCTCTTTCACATCGTGTATTTGTACATCCACTTTCTTTTGTTCGATTTCTACTTGTCTCACCTTAGAGCGTGTAGCGAACCCACTAAACACAGGTATCTTTAGTTGTAAACCTACTGCTGAGGTATTCATCCAATACACTTTATCTGCTGTAGAACCTCCCCATGGTAGTTTGTCTCCAAGCCCTTGATAAGCGAAGTTTCCGAAGGCTGCTAACGAAGGATAATAGTCTGCAACGATAGACTTTCTCTTGTACTCTAGTAGGTCTTTCTGTTTCTCTAATAGGTGTATTTCTGTTCTGTCATCTATTCTATTCTCTGCTAGTATACCACTGTCATCTACTGTGAAAGTCGTGTCTGGCATCGTGATAGGCGTGTTCACATCCATTCCCATAAAGAACTTTAGTGCATTCTCTTGTAAGTCTATCGCATTGACGATCTTCTGTCTAGTAGCTTTGATATTACTCAGACTTACCTTAGTACGGTCTAGGTCTATCTGCGTAGCCAGTCCATTGCTGTGTAGGTTCTCTATGATATCCTTTATTTTCGTAGTACTCTCTATCGTAGTCTCTATCGTCTTCAGCATAGCTTTTGTCTGATATACCTGATAGTATGTACTCGCTACTTTCTCTATAATTTGTTCATCTGTAAGCTCCTTATTGATAATGTAAAATTCTTTAGCAGTGCGTGCCGCTTTAAGCCCCATGAAGACAGCTTGGTTAAACAGTACTTGTGACGCTGTAGCAGTGATACTAGAGTTCCACTTTAGATTAAAAGGAATCATCTGTGTCTGTCCACCCATCGTTAGAGGCATCTCCTGTATCTTCACATTGTTCAGTAAGTTCGCTTCTATATCTATACGAGGTAGTGCATTCGCTCTGACTTCTTCTATCTGATACTGACTGTTCTCGATATCCAGGCTAGCTTGCTTAGCCTCAGCTTTGTGCTGTAAGGCATAGTGTAGTGCATCTTTAAGACTTAAAGGCTCCTGTGCATTTACAATAAAAGTCGCTAATAGTGTAATAAGCGTTATTTTAAAGCTGTTCATTATCTATTCTTCTGGGTTAATTCTTTGTATATTTTTAAGCCTTTATCCGTAGCGATACTGCGTATGTGATACTCTAGGTGTAGTGCATGTATCTCTAGATGACTATAGCCCGAGTCAGGGAAGTAGTCTAGGTCTTCTATCGCCACTAAGGATGCGATGTGAAATCTAGCTACATAGTCTATGTCTATCTCAGAACGATATACTCCTTCTTTGATCCCTTTTTCAAGGTTCTGTTCTATAAGGCGTACATATTTTTTCTCATGAAATACCTTTTGCTTTTGCGCTAGTTTAGGATAATACTTCGTCAGCTGATAGAAGCAAGCAGAAGAGTCTATTAAGAAGGTCTCATTGATGTCATCATGTGCAGCTAGTATTTCTGGGATAGCTTCTTTACCCTCTTTTAGCGTCTGCTCTATTGTGTTTAGAAACTTAGCATTTATACTCGCCAGTGCTTTTTCTATTAATTCTGGTTTAGAAGCATAGTGTTGGTAGATTGTTTTTTTAGAGATACTTAATTCTGCTGCGATATCATCCATAGTCACTGTTTTAAAACCTTGACTAAGAAACATTTGGGTTGCTTTTTCTAATATTTGGGTTTCCATGTTCTTAATTATTTGTAGGGCAAATATAGTTTGGAAACGTTAATAATAAATTCGTTTCCATGCTAATTAAGGAAACTTTAACACGTGTGTTGGTTTTTTAAATTTTGTAAAATATTGTATATGAGTGTTTAATGTTGTTTTTTAGAGAAAACTTTTTGGTATAAAAAAGTTTCTAAACAAAATGAAGACTAGATTATAACGATCATATTTACGAACAATATCGTCTTACTTAGAAGATATACTCATCTTTAGAGGTACTGCAATGCTATCTACTACTGAAACCTTTGTTAGTACTGCGTCGCGTTTGATTTTTGAGCACTGTTCGCATAGTTATCGGATACTTATCGCATAGTGGTCACATAATTAAGGCTGTTTTTTATGCGATCATTATGTTATCAAATTACGAGTGTGATAGTAACAAGGCATTTGAGATTGGAGTAGGGCGAAAGGAATATTTGTGATAACAGGGACACTAAAATGACCATCGCTATAGGGAGGTAACTAATGTAGTAGCGAGTGTTTGGTTGGTTAGTATGAGATGATTCGGGTGTGAGATGAATATAGTTCGGTAAATAACCTTTTACCCCTAGTAAATACTGCATATTACCGAACACTATCCGAAGGATATGAGAGTTAATATATGTTGTGTTTTGAGTATTAGTGAGTTGTGATTATATGTGCTAGTCATAGTAGGGCAATACATCCATAAGTAGGCATTATCACCATAATAGACTATTATGGAGATTTATAGTTTGCGAGTTAAGTATTTACAACTTGATTAGTTATTTTTTACTGATGAATTTTAGAAATTAGGATTCGATTAGGGTTAGGGTTGAAACTTGAAAAATAAGCTTAATTAAAAAGACTTAGTTATTTATAACTAAGTCTTTTAGTGTCATGTCAGGTTGTAAATGACAGAGTTCCAAAGTTTAGAATTGCACTTAAATAGATAAGATAGAATAAAAATGATATTGCTTTTTGTTAATTAGGGAGTGATTAATTTGTTTAAATATTAATTAAATATAATAAAGTGTTGTATTTTAGGGTTATATAAATAAATGTAGAGGTGCTACTAAATTATTGAATAGGATATAGATATGTATAGAGTTTTATTAATAAACATGATCTCATTAGTACTGCTGTTTAGTAGCTGTAAGGATGATGAAGAGCAGGTGGTTATTGATACCTCTATAGAGGAGGTCATGATGGAGAGTATTGAGGCTATGGATGAGACTAACTTTGGTTGGGAGTTAATAGAGTTAACTACAGAAGAGAAGAAAGCTAGATTAAGTGCACTCTACGCAGGACAAGAGGTGGAGGTGATTACAGATAGTATATTAGGTGTGATTACTAGATTTAAGAAACAAATGATAGATTTAAATCAAGTATTGGGTGTGCCTGATAGACGCTATTTTTTTGATAATCCTGAATTGTTACCAGTATTGATTCCTCATAAAATTAATTATGTCGATGGTACTTCTGGTGAGGCGGCAGGAATCTATGTAACTACAAAACGTATTAGTAGTGAAGAACGCCAAAGAGATAATGTACTGACAGATCTAGATAAAGAAAGAATAACCCAACTAGAATTGAAAGTATGGGAAGTATATGATGAGTCTGTGAATGTATTCGGGTATCTCGTAGAAAGACCTATACGTTCTATTGTCTATAATGGTACGATAGATATGCTAAAGCACAATACGTATGAGATTAGTGGTAAGGAGCCATTAATAAAGACAGAGATAGGTGAAGTAAAGTTACTGAAAGCAGATGAGAATGAAGTGACGCTAGACTTGCCTTATAACAGCGATTATTATGTGGTAGTCTATGGAATATCTGAAGAGAATAAGATCATAAGAGATATCTCTAGAACTGGAGAAACTAAGAATATAAAAAAAGGAATACCTCATAAAGGGAGGGATCAGGTGTATATTGCATTTGCTCATCCGATAGAGAAGCTTATGATCAGGGTGTATAAACGTGCTGAGGTTACCTCACTCCCTTTTAGCTTTGAGCATCGTATAGCGCCTGATGAGGAAGAAAGACTGATGACCGATAACTAGGCATTAGTCTATATAATTGTGATGTTCTGTACTAAAGTTAGGTATATAGGTGTACTGCTGCTAGAAGGAGATAAGAGGATTAAATAGCATAATCAACATATATTAAGAATACAATTGCCATCCTGTATAGTGAAATAAGAAGGAGGTAGACAGAATGATATTTATACGTAAGCATTAGTGATAACCGTTTAAAAAAGGCATATAGATGATTATCTTCGAAAAAAACACGTATTTTTACACAAAATAATTTAAGTAATGCAATCAATAGTTAAGTATAAAGAGCAGATTTCTGAATTTATAGATTCAATTTCTTTATCAGGTACTCCAAAGGAACTTTACGAACCGATATCATATATATTATCATTAGGGGGAAAACAAATTCGACCAGTATTGACTTTAATGGCAGCTGATGTTTTTGGTATTGATCCTAAGAAAGCCATTCACGCAGCTACGGCTATCGAATTATTTCACAACTTCTCTTTAATGCATGATGATATCATGGATGATGCTCCACTGAGAAGAGGGCATCAGACGGTACATGAGAAGTGGAATACCAATACGGCTATCTTGTCAGGGGATGCGATGTTGATATTAGCATATCAGTACTTTGAAAACTATGAGAGCGATACGTTCCGTGATTTAGCGAAACTATTTAGTAAAACGGCTATTGAAGTATGTGAAGGACAGCAATGGGACATCTGTTTCGAGAATAGAAATGATGTGAGTATTCCAGAGTATATTCAGATGATTAAGTTTAAAACTGCAGTACTAGTAGGAGCAGCCTTAAAGATGGGAGCTATCGTAGCACGTAGTAGCCAGAAGAATGCTGAGGATATCTATGACTTTGGTATTAACTTAGGGATTGCGTTCCAGTTACAAGATGATTATCTTGACGCATTCGGTGATGCAGCTACATTTGGTAAACAAGTGGGAGGTGATATCTTAGAAAACAAAAAGACATTCTTATATCTAAAAGGAGTAATGAATGCAAATGAATCACAACGTGAGGAACTAGTAAACTATTTCTCTAGTACAGAACAGAATGCAGAGGAGAAAGTAACTCGTGTGAAAGAGTTGTTTATAGAGACGGGGTCTGCGAGTGATTCTAAAAATTTGATTGAGGAGTACACGATTAAAGCATTAGCTATCTTAGACCAAATGGATATTGCGGAAGATAAAAAACAGCAATTGAGAACATTTAGTCATGAACTAATGGATAGAAGAGTATAAACAGACTAGGTCATGATAGAAGAGGCTGTACTGTATATAGAACAGAAGGTAGGTGAGTATAATCTACTGGGAGAATTAGTAAAGCAAGTCGAGAAAGACTTCCGTATGACTGTGGATCCTTCTATAGAGATAGTGGCAGATACCCCTTCTAAGTTAGTCTATGAAGTTTACAATCAGTTGCATAAAATAGTCACACAGACTTCAGTGTCTAAGTTCTCTAGTCTACTGTATAGAATAGATATCGCTGAGGCAGATATCAAGGCTATTAAGAGTGTAGATATAGAGGATTACTTAAAGCAAGTGACTTTTCTAATCCTAAAACGAGAATATCAAAAGGTGTATATACGAAGTACACTGTAAGTATAAAACAGAAGAAGTACCTCATAAGGGTACTTCTTCTGTTTTATACTATAATGGTTAGAAGTAAAATCTAACGAAAGGCATATAGGCACTTCCATACACCATGTCTTTTTCTTTATATAGGACATTGTATCGAACACCGATTGTAACAGGTCCGTTACTGTATCCAATACCTAAGAATAAAGCAGTGTTCCAGAAGTTGTCATCTAGTTTTTCTCCTGTGTGATACTTATAGGTGTTGTTTACTCTTAGTTGTTCTAATTCTGCCGAAAGTTGTATTTCAGGTATAGGATTTGACAGTGCGATTATACTACCTCCGTATAACCAAGAGTTGTATTCTTTAACACTACTGTTGTAGTAGCTTCTGTTTTTACTACTGATATAGCTTCCTTGTAGTCCTACACCTGCTGCAAAATAAGGGTTAACCTGGTATAATGCACTCGGAGCAACCATCACATCAGTGTAACCACTTCCGAAGCCAACTCCAAGGCCTCCACCAAATTTCCACCTTTTATTAAAATCATAATTTTTGGAGCTATTTCCTTGATCTTGTGCAAGAATGGAAAAAGAGCCACCTAAAAAAAATGATATTGATAAAAAAAACAGTAAATAGTTGATGTTAAATCTTTTCATTTCAATTTTATAAAATAATTATAAGATAAAAATAAGCAAAAGTTTATAGTTTTGTCATAAAGAGTTGTATTTTTGTAGATATAATATTTAAACAAAAGGTCTTTAGACGAAATTATGGATAGATATTCCTTTTTAAATGCGGCACACACTGCATTTTTTGCAGATTTATATG
The DNA here is from genome assembly GCF_001485415.1 of Myroides odoratimimus. Taxonomy (GTDB): domain Bacteria; phylum Bacteroidota; class Bacteroidia; order Flavobacteriales; family Flavobacteriaceae; genus Flavobacterium; species Flavobacterium odoratimimum. The sequence continues at coordinate 131,588 of NZ_BCMQ01000001.1, read as the reverse complement.
ATCAATATTTAGAAAGCCCAGATAGCGTAGAGCCAAGCTGGAGAGCTTTCTTTCAGGGATTTGACTTTGCAAATGAATACAATGGTGGGCCTGTTGAGCAATTATCACAAGCTTATACGTCAAGTAATAGTGTTGGTGTAGATAGTTCAGCGCAGTTAGGGCAACTTCAAAAGGAGTTTGCTGTATTAAAATTAATTGACGCTTACAGAACTTATGGGCATTTATTGACTAAAACAAACCCATTAAGAGACAGAAAAGTAGAGCATCCAGATTTGAGTTTAGAGAAGTTTGGTCTTTCTCAAGCAGATTTGAATGTTAATTTTGAGGCTGCAAAAACAATACAACTACCAACTACTACATTGGGACAAATCATTGCCCAATTAGAGAAAATTTACTGTACTACATTAGGTATTGAGTACAAGTACATCACTGATGAAGCTGCTGTACAATGGATTCAAAATCACTATGAGGCTACAGAGGCAAAATTTGATAGTGAAGAGAAGAAAGAAATTCTGCACAAGTTAATTGAAGCAGTTTCTTTTGAGAACTTCCTAAACACAAAATACGTTGGACAAAAACGTTTCTCACTAGAAGGTCTAGAAGCTGCAATACCAGCGATGGACTTTATGATGGACGCTGCTGCTGAAAAAGGAGTAGAGGAGATCGTAGTAGGGATGGCACACCGTGGACGTCTTAATGTATTAGCTAACGTATTCCACAAACCTGCACAAGATATCTTTGCTGAATTTGACGGTAAAGATTATGATGCTGTTGAAGGTTTTGACGGAGACGTTAAGTATCACTTAGGTCTTACATCTACACGTAAGACTCGTTCTGGAAAAGAGATCCATGTTAACTTAACTCCTAACCCTTCTCACTTAGAGACTGTAGGGGCAGTTATCGAAGGTATCGCTAGAGCGAAACAAGATACTATCTTTGTAAACGAACCATCTAAAGTTTTACCTATCGCTCTTCACGGAGATGCTGCAATCGCTGGACAAGGAATTGTTTATGAAATTGTACAGATGGCTAAACTTAGAGGGTATAAGACAGAAGGTACAATTCACATTGTATTAAACAACCAAGTTGGTTTTACAACTAACTATTCTGATGGTCGTTCTTCTACTTATTCTACAGATGTTGCTAAAGTAACTCAATCTCCTGTATTACACGTTAACGCTGACGATACTGAAGCTGCAGTAAGAGCATTCTTATTCGCTTTAGATTACCGTATGCATTTTGGTACAGATGTATTTATTGACTTAGTTGGATACCGTAAATACGGACACAACGAGGGAGATGAACCAAAGTTCACTCAACCAATCTTGTACAAGTTAATCTCTAAACACCCTAACTCTCGTAATATCTATAACGCTAGATTATTAGAGGATAAAGTGGTAGATGATGCTTTCGTTAAATCTTTAGAGAAACAATATAAAGATGCTTTAGAACAAGAGTTAAGCACTTCTCGTGAAAAAGAATTTGCTAAGGTTAGAACATTTATGGAAGAGAACTGGGATGGATTCCACATCGCAGGTCGTGACAAAATGGTAGCTGACTACGACACTAAAGTTTCTAAAGAGAAATTAACTGCAATTGCTGAAGTAATTACTGCATTGCCTGGTGATAAAAAATTCATCAATAAGGTGACAAGACTTATCGGAGATAGAAAAGCTATGTTCTTCGAGAAAGATGCTTTAGACTGGGCTATGGGTGAGTTATTAGCGTATGGTACATTATTGACAGATGGATACGATGTGCGTATGTCAGGTCAAGATGTAGAGCGTGGTACATTCTCTCACAGACATGCTGTAGTGAAAACAGAAGATACAGAAGAGTCAATCATTTTATTAAACCAATTAAAAGAGCAAAATGGTCAAATGAGAATATTCAACTCTCTATTGGCTGAGTACGCTGTTTTAGGTTTTGAGTATGGTTATGCATTGACTAATCCTAATACATTAACTATCTGGGAAGCACAGTTCGGGGATTTCTCTAACGGAGCTCAGATTATGATGGATCAATATATCTCTGCTGCTGAAGATAAATGGAGCAACCAGAACGGTATCGTGATGTTATTACCTCACGGATATGAAAATCAAGGTGCTGAACACTCTTCTGCTAGATTAGAGCGTTACTTACAGTTATGTGCTGAAAGTAATATGTTCGTAACGAATGTAACTACTCCAGCTAACTTCTTCCACTTAATGAGAAGACAAATGATCACTGACTTTAGAAAGCCATTAATCAATATGTCTCCTAAGAGTTTATTAAGACACCCAGCTGCGGTATCTTCTATCAGTGACTTTACAGATGGTAAATTCCAATACGTGATAGACGATGCTAATGTAAATGCTGCAGATGTAAAATCAGTAGTATTGTGTAGTGGTAAGTTCTACTACGACTTAGTAGCTAAGCGTGAAGAATTAGGTAGAAAGGATATTGCATTTGTTCGTATCGAACAATTATTCCCATTACCAATCGAGCAAATTGCTGAGGTATTAGCGAAGTATACTAATGCAGACGACTTCGTATGGGGTCAAGAAGAGCCACGTAACATGGGTGCTTATGGGCATATGTTAATGAACTTTGACTTGAAACCATTGCGTTATGCAGGTAACCAAGCATTTAGTGCACCAGCTTCAGGAAGTTCTGTACGTTCTAAAAAACGTTATGCAGAAGCTATCGCTAAAGTGTTCGACAAGAATTTATAATAGAAAAAAACGTATTTTTACATAACAATATTTAATTAAAGCATATACAGATGAGCATCTTAGAAATGAAAGTTCCTTCGCCAGGTGAATCAATTACTGAAGTTGAAATCGCTACATGGTTAGTAAAAGATGGAGATTACGTTGAAAAAGACCAAGCTATTGCTGAAGTAGATTCAGATAAAGCAACTTTAGAATTACCAGCTGAAGAAAGTGGTATTATCACTTTAAAAGCAGAAGAAGGTGACGCTGTTGCTGTAGGGCAAGTAGTTTGTTTAATCGATATGAGTGCTGCAAAACCTGCAGGAGGTGCTTCTACAGAAGCTAAACCAGCTCAAGAGGCTCCTAAAGCAGAAGCTCCTAAAGCTGAACCTGTGCAAGCTGCAGCTACTACTTATGCTACTGGAAGTGCATCTCCAGCTGCTAAGAAAATTTTAGATGAGAAAAGCATCAATCCTGCTACTGTAACTGGTACTGGTAAAGATGGTAGAATCACTAAAGAAGATGCAGTAAACGCAAAAGCTTCTATGGGTACACCAACTGGAGGACCTAGAGGAGAAGAGCGTAAAAAAATGTCTATGTTACGTCGTAAAGTAGCTGAGCGTCTAGTGGAAGCTAAAAACACGACTGCTATGTTAACTACTTTCAACGAAGTTAACTTAACTAACGTAAACAAATTAAGAGCTGAGTATAAAGATGCTTTCAAAGCTAAGCATGGTGTAGGATTAGGATTTATGTCTTTCTTCACTAAAGCGGTTACTCGTGCATTAGAATTATATCCAGACGTGAACTCTATGATCGATGGTCAAGACCAAATCAAGTTTGACTTCGCTGATATCTCTATCGCTGTATCAGGACCTAAAGGTCTAATGGTGCCAGTAGTGAGAAATGCTGAGTTATTATCTTTCCGTGGTGTTGAGGCTGAAATCAAGCGTTTAGCTATCAGAGCTCGTGATGGACAAATCACTGTAGATGAGATGACAGGTGGTACATTCACTATTACTAATGGTGGTGTATTCGGATCTATGTTATCTACTCCAATTATCAACCCTCCACAGTCTGCTATCTTAGGTATGCACAATATCATTGAGCGTCCTATCGCTGTAGATGGAAAAGTTGAGATTCACCCAATGATGTATGTGGCGTTATCTTATGACCACAGAATCATCGACGGACGTGAGTCAGTAGGTTTCTTAGTAGCTATTAAAGAGGCTTTAGAGAACCCAACTGAATTATTATTAGGTAATAATCCTAAAAAAGCTTTCGAACTTTAGTAGTTAGAAACTTTTGAAATATATGAAACGGCAACTATAAATAGTTGCCGTTTTTTTATATTATATTTTTAGATAGTATGACTTTTTGTGCAAAATACTTAATCTACATTTTACAGTAAGTAATGTATGAATTAACTAAGTGGATTAGGTCTCTCATCCCTTAATGGTAGTAGGGTGAGGCTGTTTGGTGTAGTAATATTTTTTTTGTAAGATGTTGTAAATTAGTTATTTGTGTAAGTTGTTGATTGTTAGTCATTGTTAATAACTTGTACCATTTGTGAATAACTAGGTTGTACACTAATTTTTTATAGAGCAAAAAAAACATCATATTTGTAAAAGAGAGGGAGAATTCTCTCGTGATATTTTAATCTTTTATATTCAATATAGTATGGCTGTTCAAGAACCAATTTTAACTGAAAACAAAAATAGATTCGTAATATTTCCTATCAAACATCATGATATTTGGGATTGGTATAAGAAGATGGAAGCTAGCTTTTGGACAGCAGAAGAGATTGATTTGCATCAAGATTTATCTGATTGGAACAATAAGCTAAATGAAGATGAACGTTATTTTATCAAACATATTCTTGCTTTCTTCGCCGCATCTGATGGTATAGTGAATGAAAACTTAGCAGAGAACTTCGTGAATGAGGTACAATACGCTGAGGCAAAGTTCTTCTATGGATTCCAGATTATGATGGAGAATATTCACAGTGAGACTTATTCTCTGCTTATCGATACATATGTGAAGAATGAGGAAGAAAAAGATAGATTATTCAGAGCTATAGAGGTATTCCCTGCTATTATGAAAAAAGCAGAATGGGCGCTGAAGTGGATAGAGTCTGATTCGTTTGCAGAGCGTTTAATCGCCTTTGCAGCTGTAGAAGGTATCTTCTTCTCAGGAGCGTTCTGTTCTATCTTCTGGTTGAAGAAAAGAGGGCTTATGCCAGGTCTTACTTTTTCAAATGAATTAATATCTAGAGATGAGGGAGTACACTGTGACTTCGCAGTACACTTACATAATCACCACTTGATTAATAAAGTTCCTAAAGAACGTATTAGAGAGATCTTAGTAGATGCTTTAAATATAGAAAGAGAGTTTATTACAGAGTCTCTACCTGTTAGTTTGATTGGTATGAACTCTACGTTGATGACGCAATATTTAGAGTTTGTAACGGATAGATTATTAGTGGAGTTAGGTTGTGCAAAAGAATATAATGTAGGTAATCCTTTTGACTTTATGGATATGATCTCTCTACAGGGTAAGACAAACTTCTTCGAAAAACGAGTGTCTGAATACCAAAAAGCAGGGGTGATTTCTAAAGAAGAAGGAGGTAATAAGATTAGCTTCGACGCAGATTTTTAATTGTTAACTTAAAAAGGAAAAGAGTAGATGTACGTAATAAAAAGAGACGGAAGAAGAGAGCCTGTAAGTTTTGACAAGATTACAGACCGAATTAGAATACTGTGTTATGAATTAAATGAGTTCGTAGATCCTGTAAAGGTAGCGATGAGAGTTATCGAAGGATTATACGATGGAGTAGCTACTTCTGAATTAGATAATCTGGCAGCAGAGACAGCAGCTTCTATGACTGTAACACATCCTGACTATGCGCTGTTAGCAGCTAGAATAGCAGTATCTAATTTGCATAAGAATACAAAAAAAGTCTTCTCAGAAACGGTAGAAGATTTATATAGATATGTCAATCCTCGTACAGGACAGGAAGCTCCACTTATCGCTGACGATGTGTATGAGGTAATTAAAAAGCACGGTGAGAGATTAGATTCTACTATTATCTATCAACGTGATTTTAACTATGATTACTTTGGGTTTAAGACACTAGAGCGTTCTTATTTATTAAAGCTTAATGGTAAGATAGTAGAGCGTCCCCAGCATATGCTAATGCGAGTAGCTGTTGGGATACACTTAGATGATATTGATTCTGTTATAGAAACATACGAATTGATGTCTAAGAAGTATTTTACACATGCTACGCCAACGTTATTTAATTCAGGAACACCTAAGCCTCAGATGTCATCTTGTTTCTTATTAACAATGAAAGATGATAGTATTGAGGGAATATATGATACCTTAAAACAAACTGCTAAGATTTCTCAATCGGCTGGAGGTATAGGTCTATCTATTCACAATGTACGTGCGACAGGATCTTATATCAGAGGGACGAATGGTACTTCTAATGGTATCGTGCCTATGCTACGTGTGTATAATGATACGGCTAGATATGTAGACCAAGGTGGTGGTAAGCGCAAAGGTAGTTTTGCTATTTACCTAGAGCCATGGCATGCAGATGTATTTGACTTTATCGAATTGAGAAAAAACCACGGTAAAGAAGAAATGCGTGCACGTGATTTGTTTCTTGCTCTATGGATCAATGATCTATTCATGCAACGTGTGGAGGCTGATGAGAAATGGACTCTAATGTGTCCTAATGAGTGCCCTGGCCTTTGTGATGTGTATGGAGAGGAGTTCGAACAACTTTATCTGAAGTATGAGAATGAAGGTAAAGGTAGACGTACAATCAAGGCACGTGAGTTATGGGAAGCTGTTCTAGAGGCTCAGATAGAGACAGGAACACCTTATATGCTTTATAAAGATGCGGCTAATGCGAAGTCAAATCAGAAGAATCTAGGTGTGATTAGATCATCTAATTTATGTACTGAGATTATGGAGTACACTTCTCCAGATGAAGTAGCGGTATGTAATCTAGCGTCTATCTCATTGCCAATGTTCGTAGAAGATGGTCAATTTAATCATCAGTTCTTATTTGATGTAACGAAGCGTATTACACGTAACTTAAATAGAGTTATTGATAGAAACTATTATCCTGTAGAAGAGGCGTATAATTCTAATATGCGTCATAGACCTGTGGGATTAGGAGTACAAGGATTAGCAGATGCATTTATCATGATGAGAATGCCGTTCACTAGTCCAGAAGCAAAGCAATTAAACCAAGAGATATTCGAAACGATATACTTTGCAGCTTTAACTGCTTCTATGGAAATGGCTAAAGAGGAAGGAGCATATTCTACGTTTGAGGGATCACCTATTTCTAAAGGAGAGTTCCAATACAATATGTGGGGTGTGAAAGATGAAGAATTAAGTGGAAGATGGGATTGGGCTTCTTTGAGAAAAGAAGTAATGGCTAGTGGAGTGAGAAACTCTTTATTATTAGCGCCTATGCCTACAGCATCTACTTCTCAAATCTTAGGAAATAATGAGGCATTCGAACCTTATACATCGAATATCTATACTAGACGTGTGTTATCAGGAGAGTTTATTGTTGTAAATAAACATTTATTGAAAGACCTTGTAGAGTTAGGTCTTTGGAATGAAGATTTAAAACAAGAGATCATGCGTGCGAATGGTTCTATCCAACATATTGATTTTATACCTGCTGATATTAGAGAATTGTATAAAACAGTATGGGAACTTAGTATGAAAGATATCATTGATATGTCACGTCAACGTGGATATTTCATTGACCAGTCTCAATCTTTAAACTTGTTTATGGAAGGAGCGAACTATGCTAAGTTAACCTCTATGCATTTCTATGCGTGGAAGTCAGGGTTAAAGACAGGAATGTATTACTTGCGTACGAAGTCTGCTGTAGATGCGATTAAGTTTACTTTAAATAACGAGAAGAAAACTAATCCAAATGCTATAGAAGAAGTAGAGCAGGTGTCTGTAGAAGACTATCAAGCGATGTTACAGCGTGCTAGAATGGCTGCTAATAATGATGAAGATTGTGAAATGTGTGGTTCTTAAAGAACATACTTTATTGATATTAAAAGGTAGTTCTCTGAGCTACCTTTTTTGTTGTATCTTTGTACCATTAACAGTTATATACTATGTCTAAAGAAACTAAAAAAGGTATTTTTAAAGGAGCGATAGAGAAAGATGCTAAAGGAAATTATTTCTGTGGGCCTTATTTATTAGATTACCAATATACAGAAGCAAACTTCAAAGTAGGTGATGTGATTAGCATTAAGAAAGCTATTGCTAACCCTAGTAATATGAGTAGAGAAGACTACCCAATGAAGTCAATGAAGTTCTTCTTAGCAGGTGAAGAATAAGATTATAGAGACGGAGTTATACCAGAACTATAGATAAGAATAGGTAAGGAGTGATGAATAGTCACTCCTTTTTTTGTTTATGTTCTGTAAGATAATCGTTATATTTACTGTTAAAGAAATAAGCTATGAGAAAGATATTCTCTATTGTAGGAGGATTGTTATTATTGGGGATTGGTGTTTTTGTGTATCAGAATTATTATCAGGAGAACAACTACCCTTCTAAACCTAAAGTTGTAAAAAATAGTAATCGTATCCGCACTATAATAGATGAGAAAGATATAGGATTAGATATATATTATCTAATCAAACAAGATAATGGAGAAGATATAAGAATAGATCATGTATATTATTATGATGTAGTCGCTCCTGATTATTCTAGTGAGAATTACATTCGTTTTACAGATAAAGACAGAGAGTTAGTTGGTTTGTATAATGATAAAGGAAAAGTGGTCATAGAACCTATATATTCAGGGTTAACCAAAGTGCATAATGGTATGCTATATGCTCTAAAAGGTGCTGTAAAAGATAATATAGGGAGGAATGGTGATAGACATAATGTACTTCTAGGAGGAGATACCTATCTTTTAAATACTAAAGGGGAGGTATTAATTGAAGATATGCTTGAACCTCATATTGATTTGGATATGTTTAGTTTAAAAATTACTGACGAACCTCTAGAAGATAGTTATTATGTTAGCTTAAAGGGGAAGAATGGTAAGTATTATAACTTCGTTCAATTAGAGAAGTATTTGCAGTATTTCACAGAACAGATATTTTTACCAAGTACAGAAGGAAGTAAATGGGAGAAGTATCTATCAGATAATCTGAAAGTGAACTTAGAAATAGATAATGATAATATAGGTGATTATATAGTTATTGATAAAAAGGAATTGTTAGAAGATAAGAGGGAACTAATAACTCAAGCATTTGATTTAATAAAAAACGGAGATAGCAGTCGTTATCACATAGATTATTATATAGAAGATGGAGTGATAACTGATGATACAGAAATCACATCTGAGCAAGACAGAAAGTTATATTTAGATGAAGAAGGCAAATGGAGAAGTGCTGAGTTTCCTGCGTTTAGTGTAAATATAAAGGAAGTTAAAGGTAAACAGACGAGATCAAATCATTTTGATTTCTATAGAAATAAAGATGGCGGAATGACGCTTTATCAGATTACTATTCGCGCTCGTTATTTCTAATCAAGGCGGAATGGTTTTATTTAGGGGATTAGTTGTGAATATACTAAAATGTTCTTTTTTTCTCTTTTCTGGAGGGGTTAATCGAGGAATATAAGCAGTATATTTGTGGATTAACACACAACAAATTTATTGTTTAATATGAGTTCTTTATATTATATAGATCGCACTAAGATTTCTTTAGACGATGTCATGTTTAATGACAACGTAAAAGCTGAGATTACTCAATTTCTAAAAGAGTATAAATACCGTGATATACTGATGAAGTATAATCTACCTGTTAGTAATAAGATATTACTTTATGGTAAGACAGGATGTGGTAAGACCATGACAGCTAAGGCTATTGCTAAACATTTAGATAAGAAACTTATCATTGTTAATCTTGCTACTATTGTTTCTTCCAAGCTAGGAGAAACGGCTAAGAATATTGAGAGTTTATTTAAAGAAATTCAATACGAGAGTTCTGTCCTATTCTTTGATGAGTTTGACTCATTAGGCCAGATTAGAGATTATGACAATAAGGATAACAGTGAGATGAAACGTGTAGTGAATGCTATCTTACAGTTGATAGATAATCTACCACAGAAGTCTATTCTTATGGCAGCTACGAATCAGATACACATGATCGATGAAGCTTTAGTTAGACGCTTTGAGTTACAGTTAGAATATACAGCTCCGAATAAAGAGGCTCTTGACTTCTATTACGATAAGTTGCTAAAGGAATATCCAGAAGAGTATAGAACATTAACGAGAATATATGACGTTTCTTATGCAGAGGCAAAGAATCATGTATTCAAAACAGTAAAAGATAATATTATAAATAGCCAATTATTATTAGAGGCTGATCAAAATAACTAGTTGAACATTTGCTTATGATGAAATGGGAAAAGTTACTATCACTAAAGAAGTATGGTGACACTTTTGTTAGAAATAGATTAGATGAACTAGAGACTCGTATAGGGTTTGAGGTGGACTATGATAGAATCATCTTTTCATCACCATTTAGAAGTTTACAAGATAAAACACAAGTAATCCCTCTGTCTAAGACGAACTTTGTTCACACTAGATTGACACATAGTTTAGAAGTGTCTGTGGTAGGACGTTCTTTAGGTAGAATAGTAGGTTCTAGTCTTTTAAATAAATATACTTATTTAGCAGAAGAATACGGATATACAGTAAATGACTTCGGGGCTATAGTAGCAGCGGCTTCATTAGCACACGATATTGGTAATCCTCCATTTGGGCACTCTGGTGAACGTGCGATAGGGGACTTCTTTAAACGAGGACTAGGAGCTAAGTATAGAGATCAGGTAACAGATAAGGAATGGCAAGACTTGATTGACTTTGAAGGTAATGCAAATGGTTTTGCTATACTGACGAAGAGTCGTCCTGGTATGGCAGGTGGTTTGAGAATCTCTTATGCTACTCTTGGAGCCTTTATGAAGTATCCTAAAGAGAGTTTGCCTAAGAAATTGACTAGAGATATCTCAGATAAGAAATATGGCTTCTTTCAAGAGGATAAAGAGGCATTTATTGATGTAGCGAATGAACTAGGTCTTATATCTAAAGACGATCGTACTGAAGCAGCATATTTTAGACACCCTTTGGCTTTCTTGGTTGAAGCAGCAGACGATATATGTTATACTATAACAGACTTCGAAGACGGTATTAATCTCGGATGGATACCAGAAGAGCACGCTTTAGAGTTTCTAATTAAGATCGTTCAGAACAGCATTAACCCACAGACTTATGCTCAGTTAGCTTCTAAGGAGGATAGAGTGAGTTATTTAAGGGCTTTAGCGATAGGGAGTTTGATACAGGATGTGTGTAGAGTATTCTTAGAGAATGAAGATAAGATATTAGCAGGTGAGTATCCTTATGCCTTAACGGAGAAGTGTAGTTATATCGCTCAGATGAAAGATATTCTGTCTGTGAGTATTAATAAAGTATACCAGAGCCGTGAGGTAATAGAAAAGGAGATAGTAGGATATAAAGTAATCAATGCTCTGTTAGAAGCGTTTACATCAGCTGTAAATAACGTCTATTACGGAGAGGAGAGCCAGTATGATTTATTGATTATGTCTCTATTACCAGATAAGTATAGAATAGAGAGTGATAGTGTGTATGTGCGTTTAATGAATATATGTCACTTTATCTCTATGCTGACTGATGGTAAAGCTTTAGAGTTGTATAATATGATAAAGGGAAACGATAGATAAGATTATATCGATTATAATATATCAAAAAGAGGTAATAGTATTGAACTATTACCTCTTTTTTTAGCTTAAAATATCTGTGAAATTAAATTACTCTCTTGTAGTAGGTATCCAAAGATGTGCGTATTTGGACATTCCATCTTTAGGAACGAATACTTTGTTCGCTTCAGGAGCTTTAATTGATTTAGCTTCCTCTAAAGTTTTTCCTACAACGTCCCCTTTGCTTTTTAATATAGAGTTGCTATCTAGTAAGTTTCCTTTGTCATCTTTAACTTGTTTAGTAGCTATAGCAAATGTAGCTTTAGAACCATCAGCAGCGATGTCTTTTACATAAAAAGTTAAGTATTGGCCTTCTCTTCCTTCATAATATCCTTTAGCAGAGATTACTTTGTATATTAGTTGTCCTGATTTCTCATCTGCAAATACTCTTTCTAAGTTAAAAGAAGCGCTTTCTTTGAATTCTCCAGAACCTGCCATATCTGCAACAAAAAGAAAAGCTTCTTTATCTTCTCCCATTCTGAAAGTATAGTAACCTATTTTAGTTGGTCCCATTTTTTCTGTGACATAACTTCCTTTTAAGTTAGCGAAAGCTGTATTGTTTGTTCCTTCATCTTTAGTATATGTTGTGAAATTAGCTTTAATCTCTTCTTGACTAGCGAATTCTTTTTCAGCTTGTTGTTTAGGTGTAAGTCCTTCTGAAGTAGCCTTGTATGTTAGACGAGCAACATCCACTTTATTATCAACAATATTTTTTAACTGAATAACGTAGTAAAAGTCTTTTACTTTTTCATCTTTGCCTACTAGTAGGATTTTATTGGTGTTTTTATTGTGAGCTAGTACAGTCATATTGTAATCACCACTAAAGTTTATTACATCATTAGAGAAATCGTAATAATAAGAGAATGTCCCTTGAGGAGTAGTTGCGGAGAATGAGTATTTACCATTGATAGGTAATAGAATAGGTTCTACTATAGCGCCTTTAGTCATAGGTAACCAACCAAATTGACCTTTATCATGCTCAACTATAACATCTTTTGCTGGGTAAGCTGCTTTAATTGCCTCTATTTCTGTTTTAGCTGTCAAATCGATATTTAATAAAAACTCACTTTTATTATCTTTAATATCTCTAAAAAAGAATGCTTTGTATTCATTGTTGTCTTTATTTTTAGCAACAGTTTTTAGAACACCTTCTGCATTCTTGTATGTTGTAATAACATTAAATATTTCATCATCTTGACCACTACCTGCCATTCCTGACATCTTCATAGTGATTGTAGTCTTTTCAAAATGAAAAGGGATAGGGTTACCAGCGTGATTGAATGAATAATCACCTAGAACTGGAGATTCTTTACTTACCTCTACTTGATCTTTTTGTTCTGGTCTGATGATTTCGTTATCATCACTAGAACAACTCGTCAACAAAAATGCAGTGATTGCAAATAACGAAAGTACTTTTTTAATCTTCATTTTTAATAAGTTAGATTGTTTAATTATTTAGAACAAATGTAAATAAAATATCTAATTCTACAATAGTTATTTTTATTTTGTCTAAATAATTAATATTAAGTACTGATTTATAGTTTGTTATGTTGTTTTAGGGGATGGTGTTTATTGTAATGAATCTAAATAAAATAGATAATCTAAAGAGCTTTATTAGTTTTTTTGAAGAGCAAAGAAAGTAAGGAGGTGAGATGCGAGACTATAGTGCACAAAAAAAGGCGCTATAATTAATTATAGCGCCTTCTCTATGTTTTCTATTTATTTGTCTTAAACAAATAAATAAGTTTGATTCTTAAGCTTCAAATGGTAAAATAGAAACGTAAGACTTGTTGTCTTTTTTCTTTTGGAATTTAACAACACCGTCAACTTTTGCATGTAAAGTATGATCTTTCCCCATGTAAACGTTTTCACCAGCATTGTGCTTAGAACCTCTTTGTCTAACGATGATATTTCCAGCGATAGCTGCTTGACCACCATAAATCTTAACGCCTAAACGTTTCGATTCTGATTCTCTACCATTCTTAGAACTACCTACACCTTTTTTGTGTGCCATGACGTTTTAAATTTAGTTTGTTAATTACTCAGCTGCTTCAGCAGTTTCTTTTTTAGTTGCTTTCTTTTTAGCTCCTCCTGCATTGATTCCCTCAATAACAATTTGAGTTAAAGCTTGTCTGTGTCCGTTTTTCTTTTTGTAACCTTTTCTTCTTTTCTTTTTGAAAACGATTACTTTGTCACCTTGTAGGTGTTGTAAAACTTTAGCTTCCACAGAAGCACCTTCTATAGCTGGGGCGCCTAGAGTGATGTTGTTGTTGTCATCAACTAAAAGAACTTTGTCAAAAGTAACTTTTGATCCTTCTTCAGTTGCTAAACGGTGTACATACACTTTTTGGTCTTTGCTAACTTTGAATTGTTGCCCTGCTATCTCTACGATTGCGTACATAACAAAAAATTAAAATGTTTATTAAGGGTGCAAATATACATTTAATTTCTTATTTACAAAAGTTTTACACCTCCCATTTAGAATATTTTTTATTTCTATTTTGGTGTAAATGAGTTAGTTCTGTTATACTTCATTATCTTATAAAGTTTGCTTAAGGCGAGGTGTGATAGATCATTAGTAGTAGATCTATGCCTTTGATGGCGGTGTTATCTGTTTGATGAAGTTTATTTAGTACTGTCGATGAATGTCAATTTGGTGGTGTATTGGACTGTTTATTTAATAAAATATAAAAATATTTTAGAAATAGTGTAACATAATTTAAAATATGGCTACTTATTAGGTTATAACCTAATTTCAAAATATTGTAGAATGAAAAAATCTTTATTGGTTTTAGGCTCATTATTCTTCGGAATATCTGCCTTAGCTCAAAAAGTGGAATTCGAGCAGTACACTTTAGATAACGGATTACACGTTATCTTACATCAAGACAAATCGGCTCCTGTAGTAGTGACATCAGTGATGTATCATGTAGGGGCTAAAGATGAAAACCCTGATAGAACAGGATTTGCTCACTTTTTTGAACACTTATTGTTTGAAGGAACGAAGAATATCGAGCGCGGTGAGTGGTTTAAGATAGTAACTGCTAATGGGGGGAATAATAATGCTAATACTTCTGATGACCGTACTTATTATTATGAAGTATTCCCTTCTAATAATTTAGAGCTTGGACTTTGGATGGAGTCTGAGCGTCTGATGCACCCTATCATTAATCAGATAGGTGTAACTACTCAGAATGAAGTAGTAAAAGAAGAAAAGAGACTACGTGTAGATAATCAACCTTATGGTCAATTATTCTCAGAGGTGAAGAAAAATCTATTCGTTAAGCACCCTTATCGCTGGGCACCTATTGGATCTATGGAACACTTAGATGCTGCTACTTTAGATGAGTTCTTAGCTTTTAACAAGAAGTTTTATTTACCAAATAACGCTGTTTTAGTTGTAGCTGGTGATTTTGAGAAAGATCAAGCAAAAACGTGGATTAAACAATATTTTGGACCTATTGCTAAAGGAAGTCCTGTTGTAAAAAACAAATTTGAGGAAGCTCCTATAACAAAAGAAATTCACGCTGAGTTTCAAGATCCGAATATTCAACTTCCAATGTTAGTAGAAGCATATCGTACACCATCTATGAAGACTCGTGATGCTCGTGTGTTAGATATGATCTCGTCTATTTTATCAGGAGGGAAAAGTTCTAGATTGTATAAAAAAGTAGTTGACCAAAAGAAGATGGCTTTAGAAATGGCTTCATTTAACTTAAGTCAAGAAGATTATGGAATCTACTTTATTTACGGTATTCCGATGCAAGGTTTTGCTTCGGCTGATTTAATTAAAGAGATTGATGAAGAAATCGAGAAATTACAGACTGAGTTGATTTCAGAGCGTGACTTCCAGAAACTTCAGAACGTTTTCGAAAAGCAATATGTTGATTCTAACTCTAATGTAGAAGGATTAGCTGAGAATCTTGCTTCTTATTACCTATTGTACGGTGATGTTAATCTAATTAATACGAATATAGATATCTATAGAAGTATCACTAGAGAAGAGATTCGCGATGTAGCTAAAAAATACCTGAATAAAAATCAAAGGTTAATTTTGGATTATATCCCTACAAAGAAAGCTAATAACTAATTTTAACTGTAGACTAGAAATGAAAAAAATATATATTTATGCTGCAAGTGTAGTGTTTGCTTTGGCAGCTTTAGAAGTACAAGCTCAAGATAGAAAACAGCCTGTAGCGGGGCCTGCGCCAGTAGTACATGTAGGACAGCCTACCTCTTTTGTATTAAAGAATGGGATGAAGGTGATGGTTGTTCAGAATACGAAGTTACCTCGAGTATCTTATACATTGAGTATTGATAACCCACTTATTTATGATGGGGAGAAAGCAGGAGTAGCTTCTATCTTATCTGAGATGTTGGGGAATGAGACTAAGAAGATGAATAAAGATCAGTTCTTAGAAGAAATAGATTTCTTGGGGGCTAGAATTAATTTCCATACAGGCGGTGCTTCAGCGAATGGATTGTCTAAACACAATGAGACTATTCTAAACTTATTAGCTGATGGAGTAATCAACTCTGTGCTGACACAAGAAGAATTCGATAAGGCTAAAGCAAAAGCTATCGAAGGTGTGAAGTCTGGTGAGAACAGTGTGACTAATATTGCTCGTAGAGTAGAAGACGCTGTGCTATACGGAAAGAATACTCCAGTGGGTGAATTCGAAACGGAGAAGACATTAAACAATGTGACTTTTGCTGATGTTCAAGCATACTTTAAGAAATATTATTCTCCTGAGAACGCTTACTTAGTAGTAGTAGGTGATATTGATTATAAAAAGACAGAGAAGTCTATCAAGGGGCTTTTTGAGGCTTGGAATAAATCGAATACACAGTATAAAGATGTTGCCTATAAAGGGAATGTTAGTGCTACAGAGATTAACTTCGTAGATATGCCTAATGCTGTTCAGTCTGAGATAGCATTAGTAAATGAGGTTGAATTAAAAATGACAGACAAGGATTATTTTGCTGTTATTTTGGCTAACCAAATTCTTGGAGGTGGAGGAGAAGGCCGTCTTTTCTTAAACTTGCGTGAAGCACATGGTTGGACGTATGGAGCGTACTCTTCTATAAGTCCATCTCGTAAGTATCCTGGTAAATTTAGAGCCACAGCTGCAGTGCGTAACGTGGTTACAGATAGCGCTGTAACAGAGTTTGTAAAAGAGATAGACCTTATCCGTACGACTCCTGTTAAAGAAGATGAACTAAAGTTAGCGAAAGCTAAATATGTAGGGGACTTCGTGATGGAAATCCAGAAACCTGCTACTGTAGCTAGATATGCTCTTAATAAAGAGTTGTATAAACTTCCAGCTGATTTTTATGAGAACTACATTAAGAATATCAATGCTGTAACGATAGCAGATGTACAGAAAGTTGCTCAGAAGTATTTCCTTAAGGATAATATGCGTATCGTTATCGTAGGTAAAGGTAGTGACGTATTATCAGGATTAGAGAAATTAGGCTATCCTATTAAGTACTATACTAAAGAGGCTGATGAAGCTAGTAAGCCAGACTTTAGTAAAGCAGTACCTGCTGGAGTAACTGTTAATTCTGTAGTAGATAAATATTTGAACGCTATCGGTGGAGAGAAGAAAGTAGCAGAGATCAAATCTGTTGCCATAACTAGTACTGCTGAAGTACAAGGGATGAAACTAGAATCTATATCTAAAATGAAAGAGGGATATATCTTAGTAGAGCAGAAGATGATGGGGAATACTTTATCTAAGCAAGTAGTGACTCCAAAAGCTGGTTATGTAATGCAACAAGGCCAAAAACTGGAACTTACAGGTGATAAATTAGCTGAAGTACAAAGTGAAGCAACAATTTTTCCTGAGTTAAAAATGAAAGCTAATAAAAGTGCTATTGTTACTGGTGTAGAGTCTTTTAATGGTAAAGATGCTGTAGGTGTTAAAGTTGGTAAGTCTGTTTACTATTATGACTTGACTACTGGACTTAAAGTAGGTGCTGTAATGACTCAAGAGCAAGGTGGCCAAGTAATGAATATGACTACTAAGTATGAGGATTATAAAGAAGTGAAAGGGGTAAAAATACCTTTTAAACAAGTATTAAATGTAGGAATAGAGATTGTTAATATCGTTACAGATGTTAAAATCAACGAAGGAGTTACTGACGAGGATTTTAAATAATTGATTATCTAAATAATAGAATTGAAAAAGCAACTGAATTATCGGTTGCTTTTTTTATTTTTGTACTATCAAGAATGTAATTTTAAAATACCACAAAGATGAAAATAGTAAAGTCAATAGGCTTCATGATGTTAGGAGCTATATTATTAGTATCGTGTAAGAATGAAGAGAAGACGGCTGATGCGTCAGTATCTACTGCATCTACAGAAGTAGCTGGTAATGTGGAGCACACTACATTTAAGATCGATGGAATGACGTGTGAGATAGGATGCGCCAAGCTAATAGAAGGTAAGTTAGCAGGGTTAGACGGAGTGAAGTTAGCTAAAGTAGACTTTGATACTAAGACTGCAGAGATAGACTATGATGAGTCTAAGCAGAGTGTAGAGTCATTAGTAGGTACTGTAGAGAAGATCGCTAATGGGATTTATAAGGTAGAGAGCGTTAGTGCTACTAAATAATAAGAATAATATAAGAGTAGGGGCATTCCTCATCTGTTTAAATATTTGATCTAAAGCGAGTGTGTTGATACATACTCGCTTTTTTTATTGGTTTTAATGCGAGTGAGTCCGTTGTGAGTCCGTTATGAGTCCGTAGTGAGTCCGTAGTGAGTCCGTTATTTTGGATGTTTTATCGGAGTTATGATGTACTGATGATGTAGAAATATAGTTAACATGACGCAGAAGACTCCTATAAAAACAAAATGGAACTAATCTATACAGACTAGCTCCATCGGAATATAAAAATCGAGATGTATTCTATTTAATAGCAGGTGTGTTTACCTCCTGTTTACTAGTCCATTTAAGTGTCTATAGTAGTGTTCTCATATCTTTCTTTACATATTCTGTGGCAGGTAAGATAGAGTCATAGTTTGGTTTAGCATAGAAGTATAGAGAGGCTACGATAAAGTTTTTTATACTATCTGTAGCGTAGAACTGTACATTCGTAGCAGCATTTCCCTGTACATCATATAGCATCCCATATACTCTGTCATCAGAGTTGATATAAGGTTGTTCTATAATCTCATCAGCCTTCACGAAGTGCTCATAAGTAAGCTTCTGTGCGTCTTTTAGCAGTAGATTTAAGTTGTTTTCTACAGGCTTATAGTTGATGAAGATGGTAGCCTTCATCTGTGGATAATGTATTTCTAGTGAATTCTTTTTAGTCTCTTTAATAGTAGACCATTGATTTTGACTAAACTCAAAACCGTTTTCGTTTTGATAAGTCTTGTATTCCTGATTAGGATAGTCTAGAGCTAAGAAAGCATTTGGCTTAGGAGTAGTATCCTCTTTGCAGGCAGCGAAGAAGGCTACAGATAATAGTAAAGTGCTTATATATTGGAATTTCATCTTTCTTATTTCGATTAAGGTTTACAAAGTAGTAACCTACTTAAAACGGCAAATTGTCATTATTAGTCTCTTTAGGGATATTAAAATTGTCTACAGCCTCTTTTTTTTCTTCTTCAAAAGATGTTTTTTGTCTGTAGTCATTTTCTTTTTTGGTATCTAAGAACATAAACTTTGTTACCATAATCTCTACTGTCTGTCTATTCATACCGTCTTCTCCTTGCCATTGACGGGTGCGTATTCTCCCTTCTACATAGATGCGATCTCCCTTAGATAAATATTTCTCACACACTTCAGCAGCTTTGTTTTTGACGACTAGATTATGCCATTCTGTAGAAGTATATTTTTCTCCGGATGTCTTATTGACATAAACTTCGTTAGTCGCAATCGGAAAACGACCTATACAATTACCATTTTCGAAGTAATGCATCTTGACGTTATCACCTAAGTGACCTATTAATGTAACTTTGTTAAGGGTGCCGTTCATAGTGTTAGGATATTAGTGTTTTTAAATCTAAGGATGTAATAAAGTTATGAATTACAATCGGAAATCCAAATTTATTTAAATCCTCCCAACTCGTTTGTACAGAAGGCGTTGCTTCTATTTGTACGCACCAGAACTTGATGTGTAACTTCTGATGTGATAGCTGGTGTGTGATAGCGTCAGCCGTCAGTTCTTTTATCTCCTTTATATATAAGGTGTCGTATCGCTCTCTCAGTGCAGAGTCTATATCTTCTACATGATGAGTGAAACTGTCGAATACTGGAAATTGGTATAGCTGTTGCCAGATATCTTTAGCTGTGCGTTGTTCTATATGAGTATTACCATCTTTATCAATGAAGATGATGAAGTCTAAATAGCGTTTTTTTACCTTTACCTTGCTTAGTTTGATAGGGAGTACAGCCACCTGATTAGTCTGATAGGCTACACACTCTTTAATAAAAGGGCATGATGGACAGTCAGGGCTCTTCGGGGTGCATTGTATCGCACCGAAGTCCATGATCGCTTGATTAAAGGTCGCAGGGTCATGCTGAGGAATTAGAGTAGCCGCTAGTGCTTGAAATTCTTTCTTAGTAGTATTGGTAGAGATATCAGAAGTGATACCATATACACGTGATAATACTCTGAATACATTGCCGTCTACTACAGGTACTACTTCATCATAAGCGATAGAGGCTATGGCTGCAGCAGTATATTCTCCTACACCTTTTAATGTAAGTAGTTCTTTATAATTAGGAGGAAATACTCCATTTAGTTCATAGGCTACCTTTTTTGCTGTTGCATGAAGGTTTCTAGCTCTACTGTAGTAGCCAAGTCCTTGCCATAAGCGCATTACATCATCTTCGGGTGCATCTGCTAGATCTTTTACAGTAGGATAAGTGGTTAAAAAGGCTTCAAAATAGGGCAAACCTTGCGCTACTCGCGTTTGTTGCAGTATTATTTCTGATAACCAAATGGCGTAAGGGTTTTTAGTTTCTCTCCAAGGTAAAAAACGTTTGTTTTCTAAGTACCAAGTAATGAGTTTATTAGAAAAAATCATTGTAAAAAGTATTGAACGCAAACTTAAAACTTTATATATTTAAATTTTAATCAATTAAGGTTGAATTATTGGGATATAAATTAATATATTTGCACACTCTAAAAATATCAGACAACAACAAAATAATTTATATCTAAAATGACGAAAGCAGACATTGTAGCTAAAATTTCAGAAAAATTAGGGCTTGAAAAAGGTGAAGTACAGGCAACAGTAGAATCTTTTATGGAAGAAGTAAAAGGATCTTTAGAAGCTGGTGAAAATGTTTATTTAAGAGGTTTCGGTAGTTTTATTATTAAAACTAGAGCTGAGAAAACAGGAAGAAATATCTCTAAAAACACAACTATCAGAATCCCTGCACACAATATCCCAGCATTCAAACCAGCTAAGGTGTTTGTAGAAGGCGTAAAGTCAAACACAGAAGTAAAAGTAAAATAATTTATTAATCTCTAAATTACACACATTATGCCAAGTGGTAAAAAAAGAAAAAGACATAAGGTAGCGACGCACAAACGTAAAAAAAGAGCGAGAGCTAACCGTCACAAAAAGAAAAAGTAGTTTAAAACTACTTTTTTCTTTTAGTAGAAAAAAGATACTGAAAAAACTTGCCTTGCAAAAGGTAAGTTTTCCAGATAGAAATATCTGTATTAATGTTTAATCCATCTATACAAACTCATTTGGTCTTTTAGACATCGTAATGGATGAGTATGGATAAAAATGTACAGTGTGAATAAAGAGCTAATTGTTAGGTCGAATTCTGATACAGTAGATTTTGCCTTATTAAAAGATGGAAAACTAATTGAACTACACAGGGAGAGAGAAGAGAGTGAAGATGATGGTTTTCAAGTTGGCGATATCTTTATCGCTAAGATTAGAAAACCTGTAGCAGGACTTAATGCTGCATTCGTTCACGTAGGCTTTGAGAAGGATGCTTTCTTGCATTACCATGATCTAGGTCCTAATCTTCGAACTTTACTGAAGTTCACTAAACTTGTAAGCGGAGGTAAATTAAAAGATTACTCCTTAAAGAACTTTCCTTTTGAGGAAGAAATTGATAAAGATGGAGTGGTTAGTGATGTATTAAGTGCTAATCAGTCTTTATTAGTTCAGATTGTTAAAGAACCTATTTCTACTAAAGGACCTCGTATTAGTTCTGAACTTTCTATAGCAGGACGTTATGTAGTCTTAGTTCCTTTCTCTAATAGAATCTCTATTTCTCAAAAGATAGAATCTAAAGAAGAAAAAGAACGTCTAAAGAAACTTCTTCAAACAATCAAACCAAAGGGATTTGGAGTAATAGTACGTACTGTGGCAGAGGGAATGAAGGTAGCTGAGATCGAAAAAGATCTGCAGAACCTAATGACTCGCTGGAACAATATGTGCAAAAAATTAAGCGTAGCTCATCATCCTTCTAAAGTATTAGGAGAGGTTAATAAAGCATCATCTATTCTTAGGGATGTGTTTAATGATACTTTCACGGGTATCATGACTGATGATGAAGATATGTATTACCAAACGAAAGACTATTTGCAAGAGATAGCTCCTTCGAAAGTTTCTATTGTGAAGCACTATCAATCATTAGAAGTTCCGATTTTCGAAAAGTATAATATCGAACGTCAGATCAAGACTTCTTTTGGTAGAACTGTTTCTATGAGTAAGGGAGCTTATTTAATCATAGAACATACAGAGGCGTTACACGTCATAGATGTAAACAGTGGAAATCGCTCAAACAAAGCTCAGTCTCAAGAAGACACTGCCCTTGAAGTTAACCTTATCGCTGCAGCTGAGATAGCTAGACAGCTTAGATTAAGAGATATGGGTGGGATTATCGTAGTGGATTTTATTGACATGGGGAACCCAGAGAATAGAAAGACACTATACGACTTCTTAAAAGAAGAAATGAGTGATGATAAAGCAAAACACAAGATCTTGCCTCCTAGTAAATTTGGATTAATTCAAATCACTAGACAACGTGTTAGACCTGAAGTTAATATTGAAACAAGAGAAGAAGATCCGAATGAACACGGTGAAATCGAAGCTCCTATTCTTGTTATTGACAAAATAAAGGCTGACCTAGAAAATATTATTTCGAAAGATAAGTCGAAAAAAATTATCTTAAATACGCATCCATTTGTTGCTGCTTATTTAACTAAAGGAATTCCATCTATTAGAGCTAAGTGGTACTTAGAGTTTAAAAAATGGGTTAAAGTAATTCCACGTGACGCTTACACGTATCTAGAATACCATTTCTTAGATGATAAAGGAAATGAACTTTCAGAATAACAAAAAAACCACTAGTCGGAGATTAGTGGTTTTTTTGTTTCTAACTTTTTTATGGGACACTAGCCTTTTAATAATCAAATATTCTTTTCTTAAAAAAGTGGTGTAAAACTGTGCGAAGTCACTTTTTGTCTTTTTTAATACCAGCGTTATACTTATAAGGTATAGTTTTTTAAATAATAATTTTTGTCAGTGAGTGTAGAAGAATGTTTGCTTTCTAGCTATTGTGTTTATTATTAGTAGTTTATTTGTGGTGTTTTCTATCTTATGATTTGCTTTGTATAATTTTTTAAACTCTTAAAAAAGTAATTTAGTCATATAAAAGGTTTTACTATAAGTGTTTGTTGTTTACTCGTATGATTTAGAAATTTTTATCATCCTGAATAAGCATACAGATATAAAATAGAAAAAGAAGAAGAGAAGCTGTTTTGAGTACGAGTGATGAGTAGAGGAGCTATGTTTAGCTCCTCTATTTTATTTAGGGCTACTGAGTTCTAATGTGATTTGAATCGTTTTAGTATTTCCATCAGCATCTACTATGGTTAAATAGTGTATGCCTGGATCTGCTTGTATAGCTTGCTCATGAAATAATGAAGTCTCGCCTAAGTATTCTTCATCTAGGTACCAGTATAGTGTTTTGGCAGGATTGCTAGTCGCTGCTTTAGCTATAAAGGGCTGCACATTAGAATAGAAGTCTTTAGTTAGATAGATTAGATCATTGTGCTTAGGATAGATAAACTCTGTCGTATTCTGTGTGCTATAATCTATACAGTCAGGTCTATAAGGAGGTAAGTCCTTATAATCACTGTGATGTCGCTTATAGAAGTGAGCCATAGTCGGAGGCAAGATGAACCAAGGTTGATTCATGATATTGTCAATGGGTTCACACATACTGTTGACCTGATAGCTCATTGACTGATCTAGGTGAACAAGTTTGTGATAAGGGCATAGCTCCGTCTTTTTAGCACGATAAGGTACTAGTTCTGTTCTCTTGTCACAGTATGGGCCAGCTAGGTATCCTGATTGGGTACATACTTCTATCTCTTCCATGTCGTTTAACGGTTGTTCAAACCAGCTCGTACGTGGTAATAAATTAAATACGTCAAATAGTATAGGACCAGCCATACGCACTCCACTGATAGATGGACGACCTTCTCCTGAGGCATTCCCTACCCAGATACCTACTACATACTTTTTATTAACACCGACTGCCCATGCATCTCTACCTCCAAAGCTTGTACCTGTCTTCCAAGCTATTTTAAGCGATGAGTCATAGTATCTCCATGCTTCATCTCCTTCTGGTCGATTAACTTGTGTAAGTGCTTTAAAAGTGTTGTAAATAGCTCCTGCGCCAAGATGTGCTTTCTCTTTGCTATCCTGTCCAAAGTCAAGCTGAATGTTTTTATTCCAGTTTAAGTCTTGTATTTCGTTGCTTCTATATTGACCTTTTGTTCTATTGTAATAGTTAAGGGTAGAAGCTAGTCCTGTATATGCTTTCGTTATCTCCCATAGATTGCTCTCCGCTCCTCCTAATATCAGGGATAGACCATAGTGATTAGGGTGTTTAGAAATAGATTTAAAGCCCAAGTTTTGCAATTGATTATAGAATCTATAGATACCATATTTCTGAAGCATTAATACAAAAGGAATATTTAGTGATCTAAATAAGGCTTCGTCTGCTGGTACTGCTCCTTCATAAGAGCTATTAAAGTTCTCAGGTTTATAGCCCGATATCACTACAGGTATATCAGCAGCTAATGTTTTGGGTAGGAGTTCTGCATCATCTAGCATACTCGCGTACAAGAAGGGTTTAATGATACTCGCTGTACTGCGCTGTGCATGGATGATGTCTACATCTTTTTTATGTTGTACTGTAGTAGGGGTATTTCCTACATAGCTGATGATATCACGTGTTTCTACATCTATGACGATAACAGCCATATTATAGATTTCTGTTTGACTATAATTAAAATAATACCCCTTCACGATATCATTGACACGTTGTTGAATATTATAGTCTATCGTAGTATGATTTCTCTCTTGACTATTTGTCTTAGCTACATACTGTAATAGGTGAGGTGCTATCTGAGGTAGCTCATGAGGCTTCTGAGGTAGAGGCTCTTCTAATGCTAGTAGATAGGTGCTCTCATCAAAAGTGCCTTTGTCTAGTAACTTTTTCAGTAAGGCATTTCTTTTTTTAAGTAATGTTTCTTGGTTCTTTCCTGGGTATATTAAGCTTGGAGCGTTTGGTAACACTGCTAATGTAGCACTCTCTGCCCAAGATAACTGTTCTGGTGTTGTCCCAAAATAACGCCAAGCTGCTACTTCTATACCTACCACATTACCTCCAAAAGGGGCATGCGATGCGTATAGGCTTAATATTCTATCCTTACTATACTTAAACTCTAGGCGAGTAGCTTGTATCGCTTCAATAAGTTTCTCTGAATAGCTTCGTTTCTTACCATCTCTAGATAGACGAATAGTCTGCTGTGTAAGTGTACTTCCTCCTCTGACTACCTTGTCAGACTGAAGATTAGCTCTAAAGGCTTTTATCATTGACACGGGGTTAACTCCCCAGTGATAGTAAAAGTATTCGTCTTCGAAGGCAATAATACACTCCTTAAACTTATGAGGTACAGAGTCTACTTCTGGGAAACGCCATTGTCCATCAGTGGCTATCTGTGCGCCAAGAAGTTTATTATCATTACTTTCTATTACGGTGGAATAGGGTTTAGTAAACAATTCGCTAGGAAGCGAAAAGTAATAGAGTGCTAAGAGAATAGAAGCGATGATTGTCATCACTTTTCTCTTTAAAGACCATGTTTTCCAATTCAAGTTAAGTTTCAATTTCATATAAAATAAAAATACAGGGAATTTTGTTTCCCTGTATTTATTTAATGATTGTCTATTTATTATTTTACTACTTCTATCCATTGTCCTGCTGTACGGCATCTGTATGAATTGTCATACATCGCTTCTGCATAGACTCCTGGCATATAATACTTACCTAGGTAAGATGCATTTAATACCACTCTTAATGTCTTTGTCTCTCTTGGATTAAGACTGAAGTAGAAGTTAGAACGGTCATCTCTGATATCTGTGTGTTGTACAGGATTACTCACTTCACCAGCATCTGTGTATCTCAGGTTTACAATCTCCCATCCAGATGGGATAATCTGTGTCAATGCTACATTATCAATACTGTTAACAGTAGTATTCGTAATCGTAATATAAGCAGAGAACTCTGTTCCTTGGCTCAACTGAGTAGGGTTAATTACTTGCTGACTTGCATCTCTAAACGAGGTGCGAATACTGATATTACTTTCGTCTGTCAATTCTTTTCCTACTGGAAGGATACCACTATAAGCCACACGAGCATAAACAGTAGATGTGTTCTTATTGACTAAACTAACTTCATTAGTAGAAGATATCGTTTTAAAGTCATACTCATACATATTGTTTTTTGTTGTAGCATTTGTAGTCGTTCCGTTATTTGTGAAGTCTACATTGATACCTTCTTTTGATTTATTATTCTTTACATAAGCAGAGATTACGTTCAGTCCGAATGCTGTACTCTGTGTACTCATCCATGTATTAGAACCTAATCTTTTTGCCAATGTGTTTGCATATTCATGCATTAACTTATTATTCGATTTAGTCAGAATAAGTGTTTCTAATGCCATAGCTAATCTTCTCTCATAAGAACCATAATAGTAATACTGAGATTGATTATTCTCTATAATAGGTGAGCTTGCTATTAGTTTATTAGCAGCTTCTTTTTGACCCGCTAAAGCATAGGCTGCTGCTAGACGTAACTTCGTATCAGCAGAAATACCTGTAGTCTCTCTTAGCCTATTCATAGAAGCTAAGTCAGCATTACCTGCTAGTGCTAATGTGTATAATCTATAAGCCTGCGCAATATCATTGTTATAACGACTGCTGTATGACCATGATCTTACTGCTTTTTGTTGATAAGCGATTGCATTAGCTTTACTTCCAATAGGTAGTGCATATCCTCTTTTCTCAGCTTCGATTAAGAAGTGTAAGATGTATGAAGTAGTCCAGTCATCAGAATAAGAATCACTGCTCCAGTATCTAAAGCTACCATCTGCCATCTGACGTTGAGCTAATGTCTTTAACCCTTCGTTGATATTGCGCTGTAGACTTTCTTTTTTGCTCTTACTTACATAAACTAAGTCTTCTAAGAAGATCTGAGGGAATACTCCAGAAGTCACCTGCTCACTACATCCGTGAGGATATTTAATCAAGAAGTTTAATCTAGATGTTAGGTTAATACCAGGGAAAGTAGATAGCTCTAGAGTAGCTTTATTACTACCTGTCACTCCAAACTTCTCCCATTCGATTTTATTTGTACTGTTTGGTTCTAATACGATATCTTCTGTCTTCACAGTGACAGGATTAGGATTTAGTACATCTAACTCTACTACATAAGTAGCTCTCTCTTTACCAGATATAGCTTCTATTTCTATCTTAGAAATACCTGTTTTTTGTTGTACTTCTAGGTCACAGTACACTACTTTTTCGTCAGGTTCACTGAATGTTATTTCCTGTGTAGCATTATTCTGAATCTTAAACTTGTCATCTGTTTTTACTTTTACAGTTACATTTTTCACATGACTTTCCATAGCGAATACTGTGATCGGTAGCGTTACTTTCTCTCCTGGTACAGCTCTTCTAGGAAGAGAACCTAATATCATCAGAGGGTTGTTTACTTTGACCGTTTTCTCTACACTTCCGTATGCTTTAGTAGCTACATTAGAAGCAACTACCATCGTACGAACTGATCCTATGTACTTAGGTAGTTTTACTTTATGAGTTCCAGTTTTGCCTCCATCAAGAACGAATGGTCCTAAGTGGATAACAACCGGTTTAAACCTATTTGCTTTCTTCACTTGACCAGCTCCAAGGTCTTCATCTCCCCCTATGCTGAATACTTGATTAATAGCACCACCATAAGCTCCAATAACGTTGTCGTAGATATCCCAGGTACGCACACCTAGAGCAGTTTTGCTATAGAAGTTATCCCAAGGGTTAGGAGTCTTAAAACGTGTTAGATCTAGTAGACCGTCCTCTACTATCGCTATAGTATAAGTCATTTTTTGACCTGCCTTTTCTTTTACTTGAACAGTGAATTCTTGTTCAGGCTTTAGTTTGTCAGGTATAGTCAGAACAGGCTCTAGCTTAGTTTTCTTATTGTATACATTGATAGGAGCTACTCCATACATACGTATAGGAGAGTTATTTAACGTAGAAGCATGTGGCTGTATAGCAGATACATTGATATATACATTAGGCGACATCGCTTCTGTAGTAGCGATTTCGAATGTCGTTTCTCCTTTTTGAGTTTTCACCCAATGTGTCTCTAATACAGTAGATCCATTCTCTATAGAGATTAATGCTCTACCACCTTCACTAGATGGGAAAGATAGTTTTATCTTCTCTCCTGTATTATAATCTTTTTTATCTGTAGCTAGGGCTAATACTGTAGCTTCTTTTCCTTGTGAATGTTTGGTTTTACCAGACCAATAAGGGTAGTCTACATATACCACAGAAGAGGCAATATGTTTACCGTATTTATCACGCGCTACAATCTCATAAGTACCCCAATCCTGTTCTGGAATAGTCAGAGACATAGTAGCTGTACCGTTAGAAGATGTCGTGTAATCTACCGCATCTTTATACACAGAGTAGTAGTCTGAACTACTGTAGCTAGAAGCTCCGTTGTTATTAGAGCTCCACCACCAATACCCTTTTTTTCTATAAACAGTTACGTTGATATCATGAGACTTCGGAGCCCCTTGTGCATTCAAAGTTACAAAAGAGAATTTAAGAGGTTCGTCTGTTTGATAATAACCATATTTATTAGCATCAGGTGCCTTTATCCCTACATAGGTATTGTATGGAGAGATCGTAGCTGTAGATACATCAGTAGATACATCACCTCCGTTCTCGTATACCTTAGAAGTAAAGATTGCTTTTAGCATTCCTGTGTTTTCTGGTATATTATTTAGATTAACAGAAAATGAGAAGTCACCTTCAAAGTCTGTTGATCCTGAGAAAGCATTTATCTCTTGAGAACCATAAGAACTCAAGCTGTTACTAAACGAATATGTTTTATAGTTAGAGAAAGTTGTTGCTTGTGGAAGTAACTTTAGGGTTACTTCTGCTTTTAGGTTTTTAGCAACACTTCCTTGTAACCATTGTACATTATAGTCGACTCTAGCACTGTTACTATTGCTGTAAACAGTTTTGCCTTCGATTGTGTTTTTAATCTTTAAACGATTCGGTTTTATCGTTTCAATTTTAATTTGCTTGTAGAATTTAGCACCTCCTACACTTACAACTGCCTGCCAATTCCCTGTAAGAGATTCAGGGTTTGTTTTTAAGACATAAGCATAGTGATTATTAGCATTCTTTTTCTGTACTATCTGATCTACTACTTTCCCGTAAGGATCAGAGAAAGTTAGTTTGATCGGGTGGTTAGCAGGTAGAGGATTAGCTAGATCATCAAGAATGAAATCTAGGTAAATGTTGTCTCCTGGTCTCCATACTCCTCTTTCAGTATAGATATATCCATTGATACCTTTTTGTAACGTAGTACCATCTACATCATAGTTACTCATAGATAGAGAGTTTGCCTCATCTATTTTTACATAAGTTGTATTTCTATCATCTTTTATAATAGCAAAGGCAGGTTTCTTTTTCTCTAGGTTAACAATAAGAATACCGTTAGTATCAGTCTTAGCAGAAGTAATTAATTGTTGTCTATACGTATAGAATTCTACTGTCGCTGCCGCAACAGGATCTGTTGTAATCAGATTCGTAACAATTGTTGTATAGATATTATTATTACCACCTTTAATGATTACACCTAAGTCAGTAGCTAATACATTAGTAGCTGCTTTCTCGTGATAGTAGTAGTAAGATTGAGAACATGGGTCATCTTTCTCACTCCAGTTATAGTAATAGTAGTAATCATCATCATAATACTCATCATCTTGATTTAGTTCCTCATCTGTATTTTCTTCTATATCCTCATCTGTAGTCTCGCTGTCTTGACTCTCAGCACACCCATATAATGAATACGAACGATCAAAAGAGAACTCCACTCTGTATATCGCTCCTGGATCAGGACTAATAAGAGTAGATAAGTCTAAGGCATAAGTATTGTACTGCATTAATGCTTTAGGATTCGCATTTGTCAGTTTAATCGTAGTTTTTGCGATAGGATCAGCCACTCTGTTAAGGCTGTATTTTCCATCTATATTATTCTCTTGTAAGAATTGAAGAATATTGTTTTCGTATATTTTGTAAACTTTTACATCTACAGCTTTTAGTGTAGTAGCTCTAAAGTTTATTTTTAAATTTTCTGAGCTAGGTAATATTGTACCACTGTTGATCAGTTGTACATCAGGTTTAGGAATACCGAAGTTTAGCTCTACTACTTCTGTAGTCAGCGTTTTATTTCCTTTGTTATCTTCAATACCTGAACTGATTCTAATATTAATTTTGTCTTGTAACGGTTTGTCTGCAAATACTTTTAAGACGTTTCCATCTGTTGAGAAAGTTAGTTTTGCATCGTTATTCTCTAAGTCTATTAAACCATTAAAGTCTTGATTCTTCTTAAGAGGGTTCGAAAAGTTAATCCAAAAAGCTTGTGCGTCATCTACAACAGGCTCAACCTTAAAGTGATCAAAGTAATTCTGTTGAGGTACCGTGTGTACTTCAGTGCTTTTAGCCGCGTTATTTACAGGTTTACCATTGATAACGATATCAATCGATGATTCTGAAGGGGTTCTCTTAATCTTATTGATTGTGAACTTAAATTCTTTAGCTTCTGTTTTATCATCACTATCAAATTTTAGATCTAAGTTCTTTTTTTCTTGTACTGCTGTTAATACTTTTTTAGCATCAGCAGTAGTTAACCAATCACTTGTAGTCAGTACGCCATTAAGTACATATTCTGTATCTGATACGCTCTGAAGGTCTAATAACTGTGTATGGAATGTCTGAGGTACAGTCATCACCATAAAAGAGAAGTTCTTTAGTGCATCTTCTGTCTCTGTAACTTTGTCTAAATGAAAAGTAATATTATACCTCTGATCTTGTTTTAATCGCTCAGATGGGATAAAACGGATCACGTCTGTAGGTAAGTAGACTACTTTTCCTTTTACAGCTGGAGTGATTGTAAATAGGTCGCTGTCCAACTCCTCATTAGGAGCCCAGTTTTTCCAGTTTTTTGGGATACTGATATCGATAGGATCTTTAGTAGAGATAACACCTGCTGTAAAAGCTAGTATATATTCACTAAAAAGCTTAGGGTTGGATAAGTTGACATTTAAATCCCCATTCTTTTTACAAGACTGGAGCGCTATAAATGCACAACAGATGAGGATAAGTAGATTTCTGAATTTCATAGTTATAAGCAGTTTTTTATTTTCTTTTATTTTCAAAAAACGATTTCATTAAAGCAGTGCATTCCTGTTCAAGAACACCTGAGACTACTTCTGTTCTAGGGTGAAGTTGTCCTCCTATGGCTTTATATCCTCTTTTATCATCAGATGCACCATAAACAATTTTGGTTATTTGACTCCAATAAAGGGCTCCTGCACACATCTGGCAAGGTTCTAAAGTTACGAATAAAGTGCAGTTTTTCAAATATTTAGCGTTTAAGTAATTAGCAGCAGAAGAGATAGCTTGTATCTCTGCATGAGCAGTTACATCGTGTAATAGCTCTGTCAAATTATGACTTTTAGCTATAATTTGGTTATTGGCAACTACGATTGCTCCTACTGGAATTTCTCCCTTATCATACGCTTCTTTTGCTTCGCTTAAAGCAATGCGCATAAAATATTCATCATTGAAAAATGTATCCATTCTTTTGTGTTAACATAAATGCAAACTCAAAAGTAAAAACAAAATTGTAATTTTGTTTTTATTTTATTTAGAATGTCTAAAAACTTACTTGAACATATTAATACTCCGGCTGACTTAAAGAAACTTACAATTGAAGAATTGAAAGAATTAGCTGTGGAGTTGAGAGAATTTATTATTGATATAGTTGCTAGTAAAGAAGGGCATCTAGGAGCGAGCTTAGGAGTGGTAGAATTAACGATTGCACTACATTATGTATTTGATACTCCTGTCGATAATTTAGTTTGGGATGTTGGACATCAAGCATATGGGCATAAACTACTAACAGGTAGACAACAAGCATTCCATACCAATAGACAAAAAGGTGGTATTAGTGGATTCCCTTTAAGAGAGGAGAGTGTTTATGATGCTTTTGGAGTAGGACATTCTTCTACTGCTATTTCTGCTATTTTAGGTATGGCTATCGCAGCTAAGTTAAAAGGGGAAGAAGATAGATGTCATATTGCCGTTGTTGGTGATGCGTCTATTGCGTCAGGAATGGCGTTTGAAGGATTGAATCATGCTGGTGTGACAGATACTAATATGCTGGTGGTGCTTAATGATAATGCTATAGGTATAGATCCTAGTGTAGGCGCATTAAAAGATTATTTGACAGCAGTAAAGGATGGAAGTAATCCACGGGCAAATAATATGATTAAGTCTCTAAACTTTGATTATCACGGACCAATAGATGGCCATGATTTACCTAGATTGATAAAAGAACTCGAAAGATTAAAGAATATAAAAGGGCCTAAGTTTCTACATGTTATTACAACAAAAGGAAAAGGGCTAAAACAAGCAGAAGAAGATCAGGTAAAATACCACGCTCCTGGTAAGTTTAATAAAGACACAGGAGAGTTAATACCTAAAAAAGAAAGCGAGTTTCCTTCTAAGTTTCAAGATGTTTTTGGATTGACTTTGGTCGAGCTTGCAGAGGCTAATGATAAGATAGTAGGTATTACTCCTGCGATGCCTACGGGTAGTTCATTAAAGTTTATGATGGATGCCTATCCAGATAGAGCAATAGATGTAGGGATAGCAGAACAACACGCTGTGACATTAGCTGCAGGTATGGCTACAGAAGGTCTAATACCGTTCTGTGCTATATATTCTACTTTTTTACAACGTGCATATGATCAGGTAATCCATGATGTAGCTCTACAGAATCTTCCTGTTATATTTTGTTTAGATAGAGCAGGATTAGTGGGGGAGGATGGTGCTACACATCAAGGGGTGTATGATATTGCTTATTTAAATTGCATTCCTAATATGATTATTGCAGCACCTTTAAATGAGTTAGAGTTGCGCAATTTATTATATACAGCTCAATTAGGTCTAAACCATCCGATAGCAATACGTTATCCTAGAGGAAAAGGTGTTATTGAATATTCTTGGAAATTGCCATTTGAG
Source organism: Myroides odoratimimus (assembly GCF_001485415.1). Lineage (GTDB taxonomy): Bacteria > Bacteroidota > Bacteroidia > Flavobacteriales > Flavobacteriaceae > Flavobacterium > Flavobacterium odoratimimum. Next base: position 98,385 of record NZ_BCMQ01000001.1, on the reverse strand, counting down.
AAAATTAATGTCGGAAGTGTTTCTCAAATCAAAAAAGGAGATAAATTTGCATTTATCTCTACAGGAACTATTGGTAATAATGTAGTTAGAGCAATGGAGTTTTGTGATAGTACTGAGTGGTCACATTATCACTTTATGTTTGTAAAACCATTGAATGAGGAGGTATTACATCGTATCTGTCAGGAGCATGAAAGGATAGTGACATTAGAAGATGGAACAGTAATAGGAGGTTTTGGTAGTATAGTAAGCCAGTTTGTTACCAAGTATTATCCTCATATTGCGGTAGAAATATTAGGAATAAAAGATACATTTATAGAACATGCAACTGTGTTAGAACAACAACAGTTATGTGGAATAGATACAGAAAGTATAGTTGCAATAATAAAGAATTAAGTTTTGGGAAAGATTAAGAAAGGTTTACTTGGTTTAATTGTATTAGGGAGTTGTTTACAGACGTATGGACAAGAAACGACAGAAAGTAAACAACCAGAAAATAAGAATGTTCAAAATGTAAAGAAAGATACTTTGCGTATAGAAGAGAACCCATATAATCCATTAATGGGAGTGATTCCATATAAAGATTATAGTGGAGGGACGATTATATACGATAAGAATGATAGAGGAGAACCTTTCTTAAAACCTGCAGTGTATGTAGAGAGAAAGAAACCTAAAATGAATAAGATAAAGACTAATTATAATCCTAATATAAATTTAAGTCTTTTACCTATTAACAACGAGATAATAGGTTATTGGGAAAAAGAAAATCGCTTAGGGTTAGACTTTAATCAGATTGCTTTTGTCAATTGGAGTGCTGGAGGAGATAATTCTATTTCAGGACTTTTAAAAGGAGAATTTGGACGTAAGTATATTAAGGGGCGATTATTATGGGAAAATACATTAAATTTAAGATATGGTCTTAATAAGCAGTCTGGAAGAGAATCTCGTAAGACAGATGATGTATTAGAATTAAACTCTGCTTTTGGGTATAAGTCTTCTGCAATTTCGGATTGGTATTATGTAGCGAAGCTAAACTTCAAAACGCAGTTTACCAACGGATATAATTATCCTGATACTGATAATCCTGTATCAGCTTGGTTTGCTCCTGCATACTTATTCGTCGGGGTCGGAGCGGAGTATATAGATCCTAAGACAGAGATGAAGTTTTATATTTCACCATTAACGCATAAAGCAACATTCGTTTTAGATCAGACATTAGCAGATCAAGGAGCATTCGGTGTGACTAAAGCAGAGAAAGATGACTTAGGTAATATTATTAGACGTGGATCTAAGTATAAAGCTGAGATAGGTTTTTTATTGAGTAGTGAATGGAAGAGAGAGATATTTAAAAATATGTTTTATCAACATAAACTAACTTTGTATAGTGATTATCTAAACAACTTTGGTAATGTAAATGTCATGTTTGAGATGAAGTTAGACCTTAAGGTTAATGATTATGTACGTGCTAATGTAGGAACGTATATGATTTATGATGATAATGTAAAGAATAAAGTTGTGAGAGATGGTGTGCAGGTTATGGAAGGCCCTAAGGTGCAGTTTAAACAAACTTTAGGAGTAGGATTAACTTACGCGTTTTAATTCTAAGAAGCTATGAGAAAATTACTAGTTATAGGTACTGTATTGTTGAGCAGTTTTATCGCTCATGGACAAGAATATATTGAGTCAAACGAAAATATAAATGAAACTGTTCAGGATTCTTTAAAAACAGTTGATTTTAAATATAGAGAAGATCAGTTTTACTTCGGTATCACACATACTTTAATGCAAGATAAACCTGCTGGTTTTTCTCCAAGTTCTGTATCTATAGGAATGAATGGAGGTTTTTTAAGAGATTTTCCTATTAATAAATCTAGAACAGTGGCTATAGCACCTGGAGTAGGATACTCGTATCTAAACTTAAGAGGTAATCTTGGGATTACACCAGATAATGAACATGTTATTTTAGGCTCTTATAAGAAAAGTAGTTTATCATTGCATGCTATTGATTTTCCTATTGAGCTTCGTTGGAGAAACTCAACACCATATAGTCATAAGTTTTGGCGTGTTTATTTAGGATTTAAGGCTAGTTATGTTTTTGGAGATCGTACGAAAACCACTACAGGTGATTACTCTGCTACATTTAAGGGGGATCCTAATGTGAATAAATGGTTGTATGGAGTTTATCTATCAGCAGGATTTAATACATGGAATGTTTATATGTATTATGGATTGAATAATGTATATAAAGATGAGGTATTGAAGTGGGATTCTAATAAACTAAGACTTCTAAATGTAGGAGTAATGTTCTATATTTTATAGTTGATAAAAATATAGACTAGTGAAGGTATAATCCCAATACAAAAACCTTGAATAATTTCTTTAGATGTATGTGCTCTAAGTAGTAATCTAGAACAAGCAACTATCCCGATTAAAAAGACGAAAAGAATTACCCCGATAATATTAGGTTGTTGTAGTTCCACTAGTACATGAATGTAAAACATAAAACTAGTAACTAATGTAGTGATATGGACACTTGACTTCTGTTTTAGTAACCCAAATAATAGAAGTAGGAGATAACTATTCATTAACCCCCAAATGTATAAGCGTATTGTATAAGCACTATTGTTATATAGAATATAATCCTTTAGCATAAACAATAAAACAATGTTAATGATAAAAGGGATGATACGCTCTTTTCTTGAGCTGACCATAACAGAAGTATTGACAAGCTTAAGAGATCTCAACAAAAAGTATATGCATATAGGCAATAGGCAGGTCGTAATTAGAACTTGCCCTAATATAATAGACATTTCTACTGAAGAAAAGTAGAAATGAGCCAATGAAAAATACAATAAAGTCGTTAAGAAAGGGACTGTTATTGGATGAAAAATATAAGAGAATAATTTCGCTGTTTTTTTCATTTAATAATCAGTATTAAATACGTTTACGCATTCTCGCTACAGGAATGTCTAATTGCTCTCTATATTTGGCTACTGTACGTCTAGCGATAGGATAGCCTTTATCTTTAAGTAACTCTGCTAGTTTGTCATCAGGATAAGGTTTTTTCTTGTCCTCTTCACCGATGATGTTTTGTAATATCTTTTTAATCTCTAGCGTAGATACTTCTTCACCTTGATCATTAACCATTGCTTCAGAGAAGAAGTTCTTGATTAGTTTAGTACCATAAGGAGTGTCTACATATTTACTGTTAGCTACCCTAGATACAGTAGAGATATCTAGTCCTACTAAATCAGCAATGTCTTTTAAGATCATTGGCTTTAGTTTGGTCTCATCTCCTGTCAGAAAGTATTCTTCTTGGTATTCAACGATAGCGTGCATGGTTACAAATAATGTTTCTTGACGCTGTTTTATTGCGTCGATAAACCATTTAGCACCATCTAGCTTTTGTTTGATGAATTGTACAGCATCTTTCTGTGCACTAGAAGATTTTGCAGATTCCTTATACGACTGTAGCATCTCTTGATAATCTTTAGAGACGTGAAGTTCAGGTGCGTTTCTTCCATTTAATAAAAGCTCAAGTTCACCTTCATTAATCTTAATTGTAAAGTCGGGCACTACATGTTCTATAGTGCGTTCATTACCGATATAAGCTCCTCCTGGTTTTGGATTTAGTTTTTCTATTTCATCGATAGCGTTTCTAAGTTTTTCTTTAGAAACACCATATCTCTGTAATAGTTTATCGTAATGTTTTTTTGTAAAAGCATCGAATTGATCTGCTATAATTTCCGTAGCTAGATCTACAGCATCTGACTGTGTTTTGTGTTTTAACTGTAACAGAAGACACTCTTGTAAGTCTCTAGCGCCTACACCAGCAGGGTCTAGTTCTTGTACGATTAGTAATATTCTTTCTACAGTCTCTTCGTCAGTATAGATACCTTGAGTGAATGCTAAGTCATCTACTAGATCTTGAGTTTCACGTCTTAAGTATCCCATATCATCGATACTTCCCACTAAGAACTCTGCAATCTTTCTGTCGCTATCATTTAACATGAAGGTGTTTAATTGATTTAACAGATCTTGATGAAATGATTCATGTGCGATGATAGGCATTTCGTACTCATCATCATCTTTACTGTAGTTATTCGCTTGTAATTTATAGTCAGGAGTTTCATCATCACTTAGATATTCATCTATATTGATGTCTTCTGCTTCTATGCGCTCATTGTCATAGTCTTCAAAGTCATTGTCAAATTCATCCACGTCTGTAGACTCATTTTCTTTACCAGTCTCTAGCGCAGGATTCTCAATTAGCTCTTCCTTCAGCCTTTGTTCAAAAGCTAAAGTGGGTAATTGTATTAACTTCATCAACTGGATTTGTTGAGGAGATAATTTTTGAGATAATTTGAGTTGTAAACTTTGTTTAAGCATTCTTTTGAATATTAATTACAAATAAAAAAAATGTTTACTTTAAAACATAATCTTTTTCAAATTTAATGAAAATATGTGATAAAGTAAACACTTTTATAAAGGTATTATGATGTTAGAACTCTGCGTTCTGCGGTGTTCTAGGGAAAGGAATTACGTCTCTAATATTCGTCATTCCTGTCGCAAATAATACAAGACGTTCAAAACCAAGTCCAAACCCACTGTGAGGAGCTGTTCCGAATTTTCTTGTATCTAGGTACCACCAAAGTTCTTCTTTGTCAATGCCCATTTTTTCAATTTTCTCTAAAAGAACATCGTAGCGCTCTTCTCTTTGCGAACCACCTACGATCTCTCCGATACCAGGGAATAAGATATCCATTGCTCTTACTGTTTTACCATCTTCATTCATTCTCATGTAGAATGCTTTGATTTCAGCTGGGTAGTCAAATAAGATTACTGGACACTTAAAGTGTTTTTCTACTAAGTAACGCTCATGCTCACTTTGTAAGTCTGCACCCCATCCATCGATGATATATTTAAACTTTTTGTTTTTATTAGGCTTACAGTTTCTTAAGATATCTACAGCCTCAGTATAGCTAACACGCTTAAAGTTGTTGTCTACTACGAAGCGAAGTTTTTCTAATAGACTCATTTCACTGCGTTCAGCTTGAGGTTTTGTTTTTTCTTCATCTTGTAAACGCTTATCTAAGAAAGCTAAGTCATCAGCACATTTATCTAATACGTAGTTGATTACATATTTGATAAAGTCTTCTGCTAAGTCCATATTGTCGTCTAAGTTATTAAACGCAACTTCTGGTTCGATCATCCAGAACTCTGCTAAGTGACGAGATGTATTTGAGTTCTCAGCACGGAAAGTAGGTCCGAATGTATATACTGAACCTAATGCCATAGCATAAGTCTCAGCTTCTAATTGTCCAGATACAGTTAAGTTAGTAGTCTTTCCAAAGAAATCTTGTGAGAAGTCTATCTTTCCTTCTTCTGTACGAGGTAGATTATTTAAGTCTAAGTTCGTTACTCTGAACATTTCTCCTGCTCCTTCTGCATCAGATCCTGTAATGATAGGTGCATTGAAATAGAAGAATCCATTTTCTTGGAAATATTTATGTACAGCATAAGATAAAACACTACGCACTCTCATAATTGCTCCAAATACATTTGTACGGATTCTCAAGTGAGCATTCTCACGTAAGAACTCTAGAGAGTGTTTCTTAGGTTGTATCGGATACTCTTCTGGATTAGCTTCTCCATATACTTTAAGATTTTCAACTTGTATTTCTACAGTTTGACCAGCCCCTTGGCTCTCTACTAATGTTCCTCTAACTGAGATTGCAGCTCCTGTGTGAATCTTTTTTAACAACTCTGCTGGGAACTTATCTAAATCAACAACACATTGAATATTGTTAATCGTAGATCCATCATTCAAGGCGATAAATTGGTTGTTTCTAAACGTTTTTACCCATCCTTTTGCTTTAACTTCATGGAGTAGACCTTTGCCTGCCAGTAGATCGTTAATTTTCGTATGTTTCATCGTGATTTATAATTTTAATAATCAGTGTCTTATTTAGACAATTTCAAATACTTGCAAAAATAGTAAAATATTGTGTATTATGGAATAAAGAAATTGTCATAATGAGGTAATAATTATGAGAGAATAAAGAATTCGTCGATTATAGATAAGGAATAGAAGTGCTCTAATCGTAGTGAAGAGTAGAGAACTATGTAATGAACGAGTGTTAGAAGGGAGAAGCAAAAGAAAAGCAGCCTAACCATAGACTGCTTTTTAAACGATTATTTAGCGTTTTTCTTTTTGTTGATTCTGTCTTCCGCTTTTTTCATAGCAGCTTGTTGAGAAGTAATATTGTGCTCTTTAGCATAATTAAGAACTTCTAACGTGGTGTTATAGATGTTTTCAGTGCGTTTTAAAGCTTCATCTAAGCCATAATGAACAATCTCACCAAAAACATTAATAATTCCTCCTGCATTGATTAAAAAGTCGGGAGCATAGACGATACCTCGTTCTTGTAGTCTTTTGCCGTGTATAGCTTCTATTGCTAATTGATTATTAGCTGCTCCTGCTATTACTTTTGCTTTGATTTTTTCGATAGTATCATCATTGATAGTTGCTCCTAAGGCACAAGGAGAATAAATATCTACTTCTTCTGAGTATAGGTCTGTACCTGTAAATATCTCAGTATTGTATTTTTTAGCAACTTCAGCTACTCTCTCTTCATTGATATCTGTGATTGTAACTATAGCTCCACTAGCAGTTAAGTGTTTTACTAATGTCTCGCCGACATTACCTATTCCTTGTACTAGCACTTTTTTGCCTTCTAGGTTATCTGATCCGAACTGATAATGTACTGCAGCCTTTAATCCCATAAATACGCCATAAGCAGTCACTGGTGATGGGTTGCCTGATCCTCCTAGACTTTCTGATATACCAGTCACATGAGGTGTAATGGTATGGATTAGATCCATATCAGCAGTAGTAGTCCCTACGTCTTCAGCTGTGATATATCTACCACTAAGAGAGTTGACATATTGAGCAAAAGCTTTGATGAGTTCTGGGCTTTTATCCTTTTTAGAATCTCCCATGATTACAGCTTTTCCTCCTCCTAAGTCTAGTCCAGAGATAGCAGATTTATAAGTCATTCCTCTAGAGAGGCGTAGCACATCATTTAGAGCTTCCCACTCTGATGTGTAGTTCCACATTCGTGTTCCACCTAATGCAGGACCTAATGTAGTGTTGTGTATACCGATGATTGCTTTTAAACCAGAATCTTTATCATGGCAGAACATGATTTGCTCGTGATTATCAAAGGATAGTTGACCAAATACAGGTGCTATCTTTTTGAGTTCTTCTGGTGAATAGATTGTTGTATTCATAATCAATGTATTTTGGTGTTAGTTATCTATAAAGATAAGTAAAATGTGTTGATTATGAGTGTGGTAACTTTTGTTTCCGATAAAAATAAGGATATCGCAATAACAACTCTCTAATTAGAAAGTATATGACAAAAAAAAATCCGCATACTTGCGGATTTTTTTAAACTTTCATGATTTCTGCTTCTTTTACAGCTAGAATATCATCTATTTTTTTTACGAAACCATCAGTTAATTTCTGAACTCTTTCTTCAGCATCTTTACAGATATCTTCAGATGTTCCGTTTTTCTCTTCTTTTTTGATATCGTTATTTGCGTCTTTACGAGCATTTCTGATACCTACTTTAGCATCATCTGCTTCAGATTTAGCTTGTTTAGCTAAGTCTTTACGTCTCTCCTCTGTTAATGCAGGGATATTGATGATAATGTTGTCTCCGTTATTCATCGGATTTAACCCTAGATTAGCGATCATAATCGCTTTTTCGATAGGTTGTAACATGTTTTTCTCCCATGGAGTAACTGTTAATGTACGTGCATCAGCTGCATTTACATTCGCTACTTGAGATAGTGGAGTCTGTGATCCGTAGTAGTCTACGAATACTGCTCCTAACATCTGTGGAGATGCTTTCCCAGCACGGATGTTTAATAATGTTTTTTCTAAGTGAGCTACAGTATTGTCCATAGACTCTTTGGCAGCGTCGATTATTAAATTGATTTCTTCTGTCATAACTATAGATTAATTAACGTTTACGGATACAGTAGTTCCTACTGAATCTTCTCCTTGGCAAACTTTTAATAAATTATCTTGTTTATTCATATCGAATACTACGATAGGCAATTCATTCTCTCTACTTAGAGTAAATGCTGTAGTATCCATTACATTTAGTCCTTTTGTCAAACAATCGCTGAAAGAGATTTTTTCAAATTTAACTGCTGTAGGATCTTTTTCTGGATCTGCAGTATATACACCATCCACTCTTGTTCCTTTTAAGATTACATCAGCGTTAATCTCTACTCCTCTTAATACAGCAGCTGTATCAGTAGTGAAGTAAGGGTTACCTGTACCAGCACCGAAGATTACGATTCTTCCTTTTTCTAAGTGACGAACAGCTCTCCTTTTGATATAAGGTTCTGCTACAGCCTCTATTTTTAAGGCAGTTTGTAATCTAGTTAACATTCCAGCAGCTTCTAATGCTCCTTGTAATGCCATACCATTGATAATGGTAGCAAGCATTCCCATGTAGTCACCTTGTACTCGGTCCATTCCTACATTTGCTCCAGCAACGCCTCTAAAAATATTTCCTCCACCTATTACAATCGCAATTTCAACACCTAAATCGTGAATTTTTTTTACTTCAGCAGCATACTCTGCTAATTTCTTAGGATCAATACCATATTGTTGATCTCCCATTAAGGCTTCTCCACTTAATTTTAGTAGAATTCTTTTGTACTTCATTGAAAGATATTTTTAAAGTTTTGCAAATATAAAGATTATATGCTTCTATGGAATAGCTTTTTTAAAAATATGTTGATTCTCTTCGAATGTCTCTTTGGCTGTTTGATATCCTAAGTCATAAATCTCATCCATTTTCTTTTTACTGCGTTCGAAGGTAGAGTAGAGTGTAAGCTCTTTGGGCTCTATAAGCCAGTCACATAGTTTGCTTAACTTAGCATTATTGATTGTTGTCATCAGTTCATATGCTCTGAAGGTTACAGATCGTATAGACGTTAGACTATCAGCACTTACTTGTTGAATAGGTGTCACATTACTTCCGATGATATAGTCACATTTGCTTTTTAGGAGCTCGATAGGGAAGTTATTGATAATTCCTCCATCGCTATATATTTTATTACCTATCTGATAAGGTGAGAATATACCTGGGAAGGCACTAGACGCAAGGATTGCATCTACTACTTTTGTTTTTTTAGTGAATACGTGCAGTTTTCCATTGACGATATCAGTAGCATTAATGTAAACAGGAATGTCTAATTCACCAATGGTTAAGTCTCCAAATACTTTGTTTAGGTATTTATCAAATGCGTTTACATCCATTAACCCTGCTTTCTTTAGAGTGAAGTGTTGCCAGTTGAAGATATTGACAGATTTAAAGAACATTAATATCTCTTTAGGTTCTATGCCTCTTGCATATAATGAAGATACTATAGAGCCTGCACTAGTACCTGCTAGATAGTCTGGTTTGATATGTTGTTCGTCTAAAAACTGTAATACTCCTGCATGGGCTATTCCTTTATAACCACCACCTGATAACACTAATCCGATTTTGGTTTTATGTATCATAATTTAAATTATTAAGCACGTCTAAAATGATCTATTCTATTAAGAAATACGTTACCCTAAGCTATTAACGGTCTAAACATGTCGCTTAGGTGTTAAATTTGCTTGGACAAATTACCTCTCTGACTTTTGTCATCATTTTATTTGCTGTAAAAGGTTTATCTTTGGTAATAACAAACAATAAAAGTACACAAAATGATAAACATTGATTCAAAATACATTGACAAAAGTTTTAGTTATACTGAATTTAGACAATTTGTTACTGATGCACTGACTAATGATAAAGCTTCTCTAGAGCTAAGCGACGATTATTTAGCTTATGCAGAGCTAAATGAGGCTAGACTTCACCGTTTAGACAAGACCATGAAGGTAGAAGAAGAAGTAGCTAATAAGTTAATTAGCTTAAAGAAAAAGTACACTTGGATAGTGATAACGGAATGTTGGTGTGGAGATGCAGCTCAGATTGTACCTATTCTTAATAAGATGGCTGAAGTAGCTCCTAATATTGAGATGAGATTAGTATTGAGAGATAAGAATCTAGAACTGATGGATGCATTCTTAACGAATGGAGGTAGAGCTATCCCAAAGATGATCATTGTAGAACAAGATACTTTAAAAGTATTAGGACACTGGGGTCCAAGACCTGCTTTAGGACAAAAAGTAGTGACAGATTATAAAGCTGCTCATGGTGTAGTAGACGAAGCTGGTAAAGTAGAACTACAGAAGTGGTACACGAAAGATAAAGGACATGAAGTACAAAAAGAAGTAATCGAGTTAATGACTTCTTTTGAATAATAACTAAAAAACGCTCTTTCAAATTTTTGAAAGAGCGTTTTTTAGTTATAAATAAATGATTTTAGCCTCACTGAAGGATCTGTAATCAATAAAGTAATGTTTTAAACATAGAGAGTAAAACTATCTAACGATAGGACCTATGATGTTTAGCCTAGGGTCTAATGACATTCCAGCAGGATTACATCCAGGTGCTCCTTCAGGTATAGTCTGTCCTAATTTTTCAAAGTATGTTGCCCATACAGGGAATGTTTCTTTAGTGTACTTTGACTTATACGTCATTGGGTATAGATAGAAAAAACTTTTATTCTTATTAGATGCTTTAAAGGCTTCATAGATAAGTTCTGAACAGTAGTATTTACCATTAGCATATAGATAATTGACATCATAAGGAACACCTACTTGTTTTATAGCAAATTCCTTTGCAGCAGGAATTAGTTTAGTCAGTTTACCTTTTAGACGACCTATGTACATAGGTTCTTTTGTTTTGTTTAGGAAGTCTTCCATCGGCGTAATACATACTTCAGGCCAAGTAGCTTCTATGACTTGTAGACTACCCTCGTGTTCTATAACCATCCCCATATGATTAAAATTTAAATCATTATAACCAAAAGTTACTTCATTAATAGCATCACATAAGGGACCACAATCTATGTTTTGAAAAATAAGGTCACCTTCTTGATATTCTGTTTTTTGTCCCCAAGATAGTTGTGTGATAAAAATAAATAGGAAAAGTATATTACGCATAAGTTATGTTTTTAACCCAAAACAGATAGTAAATAAAGGCAGAGGTGTAACTATGACTATTTATTATCATTGTTCTAATGTGATATTAGAGGTGATAAAAGCAGGATAGGATACACTTAGTTAGTGCTATTTATCTATTATTTATTTTGGTTTTAGGCAAAGATAGGTGGAACATTACTGATTTTCAAATCGTTTTAACCATTAGTATGAATGGTTTACTAAGAAAAAGCCATGCTTTACTTATTTGTGGTGGGTGAAGAGTATTAGTATGCCTATTTTCGTGCTAAGAAAAAAATGTTATGTCGTTGATTATAAATAATAAAAAGTGTGTTTTATCTATACTAGGGCTTTTTCTTTTATTAGGCTGCAAAAAAGTAAAAGAGGATCCTAAAGGAATTGATGATTACCAGAAGTTAGAGAAAATGGAATATACCCCAAATGAAAAAGAAAGTGAATTATCATTCTTTCTTGTGGAAGGGATGGATCGCGAAGGCTTGCATTATACTGGTGAAGTAAAACTAAAAGGAGATGTCGGTGCTGGGTATATAGCGAGTGACAGTCTAGGTATTCGATTTTATATCGAGATAGAACGCTCTCAGGAAGGAGGACTCTTAGGTATGGATACCAATGGTAATGTCTATCAACTTGCTTTTAAAAGAGAAGAGTAAAAGGCATGATGATTTAACTGTAAGATGATTACAACTTATAGGATCGTAGTAAAGTAGGTAGGAATATTCATTTTATCACTCCCTCTATCTCTCCTCAGCCTTCAGTGCTTCTAAGACAGACCGCGCTCCATAAATAACCCCTTCATGCGTATTATTACTCGAAGAATATTCTCTTGACTTTATTTCTTTTATGATTTTCTTTCTGACTTGACGGATGAGCCCAGGTGGTAGTTCTTTTTTAGTTGTGGACTCTTCTTCCATAAGAGAGTTAGGAGGTGAAGATTCAATTATATTATCAGCTGTAGGTACAAGTGTTCTCTCGCTTTCAGTTCTCCTATTCCCAGTTTCTCTGTTCTCATTTTTCTCATTCTCTGTTCCCTTGTTACTTGTTCCACGGTTCCCAGTTTCTCTGTTCCCAGTTTCCATACTCTCCGTTCCCTCGTTCCCCGTTTCCTCAAATCCAGTTCCCTCGTTCCCTGTTTTCTGTTCCCCGTTTTCTGCTTCTAAGATCCCATGAAAGCAACTTGTACTATGTACACTACCATCTTCTGCTTTCCACATACTCCACAGGTAGACTTTCCCCTCTTGCCATTCTTTTGGTAGAGCGAAGTGAGCATATCTATCTTTGCGTTGTCCGATAGTAGGGATAGTCATGAATTTATCTAATTCTTCGTGATACGCCATGATCGTTAGTGCGTCTGTATCGAGCGTCAGCGGATTAATCAGATGATTATCCCACTGTACTTTTAGCTTACCTGTCTTTAATCTATTGATTTTCTTGATCACAGCAGGAGCTAGGGTTCCGATAGAGAGCAGCACCTTGTCTATTTGTACATATTGCTCTCCTTCATGCATTGTGATGCCTTGTTTCATCAGCCTAGAGATCATTTGTTCTTTTCCTGTCATCCATTTCTCTCCGTTGTACACCGCAGGGCAATGCGCATTGACAAAATCCTTGAATTTACTCGCAAAGGTAGAGACGAGACTCATATTATCCCATTGTTTCAACTGTGCTTCCGTCGCTTTTTTACTTGATTTTAGCGGCTTAGCGCGGAGTATATTTCTCCCTCTCCAGAGTACGCCCACTACGGTTCCTACCTTTCCTACTACAGCGCCTAATATTCCTTCTTTGATTTCTGCCATGATTATCTCTTTTTTTGGTTATTACAAGGTATAAAATACTGATATATGATTATTTAACTGTTCAAACAATCGATAAAAGAAGTTGTCCTAGTGTACATCACACTTTATAAAAATGAGGACATGAAATGAAGAATATCAAAGCGAATGATTTCGCCTTCTATAGAGCTTATTTTGAATATCTTATAATCACCTATCGTTTTCATAAAAGAAGAATAGAAGAAGTATAAAAGGACTATTATTGAGCAAAAGTTGCTTTAACCCCGTTATCATCCTAGTATTGTCCTATAATTGCCCAAGAAAAGGCTCTTATGGTTCAGTTTTACTGACTTTGTCAAATGGTTGGTGTGATTTCTGTTTTTAATAAATGACTGATATACAATCTATAATGTTTTTATGCAATTAAAAAAAATTAGAAAAAAGGAACCTTTTAGCAGGATTGGTTTTCTTCAAGTGGAGACAAGTGAAGGAAATAAGAGAAATTAGAGAGGGTATTCTTGTTTTTTGGCTGTAATAAGAGCGAAAAGAAGAAAAAGTGTTTTTAAATTTTTGGGTAATGTGATGTCGCGGATTATAAATCCGCGCCAACGAGTCTATTGAGTTAATTCTGTAAGTCACTGATTTAAGGTTACTTATTCGTTATCTATGTCACACTGACGATAGGAAGGGTCTCACACGTAACTCTACAATCATGTAGAATGAGATTCTTCGCAAGCTCAGAAGGACAACGAGAACGGATGTGTAGGATGGGGGTGTTCGCAGGCTCAGAATGGATATTGGGAGTGGAGTAGTGTAAGTCACGGATTATAAATCCTCGACAATAAGCATGAGATTCTTCGCAGGCTTAGAAATACAATAGGCGTAAACGATACGATACAAAAAAAGCCACAAGATATCTTGTAGCTTTTTGATTATATATTGTTAGCGATTGCTTTTAATACCTGTTCTTCGAACTCTTCTGGAATAACTGCGTAGATAACATCGAAGCCTCTGATTTTGCTTTTGGGTAAGGCGCTCAGAGGTACTTCAGGGGTTACTTTGCTTCCAAAGATATAAACTAGAGATTAGATATAAGTCACTTAGCCTATCATATCAATAGTTAGTCTGTCTCGTCATTTAAGTACATTATGGCGAAGATAAATATCCTTAATTTCTAATTAAGTGAAGTGTTCTTCATTCTTTATTATATCTCATAATACTCGCGTTCCCATGTAGACTTAGGATTCCAGTTTATTAGGCTGTCTCCATATTTTTCTTTTTGATACGCCTGCATTAGTTTCAGTTTTTCTGGCATTTCATTCCAGTTAGGTATTGCAGATTGATTGCGTTTGCCTTTTAAGATAGCATCTACACTAGCATAGATACGCTCTGGCTGTATCCAATGAGTAAAAGGAGTGATGTCGATTAGTTTAGACATAGTCAGAGCATCAATATCTTCCGTGTAGTGTTTATCTATGGTCTCTAGAATATTCATGAGATAACTGTATTGTTCTTGTACAAAGTCTACGCCACATATAGCGCCATGACCAGGAACTACTATTTCGGGTTTGATCTCATTGATGATGCGATCTAATACTTTTACCCAATTTATGATACCTTTTTCACTGTAAGCAGAGCAGCCATTGAATACCACATCTCCTGCGAAGAGTACTTTCTCCTTTGGCATCCATAATAGTACATCACTATTAGAGTGGGATGGAGCTACATTTAGTAATTGTAACTCAGTGTTGCCAAGGTTGATTACCGTGTCATCAGTTATTTGTATATCTGGATTTATCCATTCAACTCCTGTCAAATCAAAACCTTCGAATTCGGCAGCGAAGAAGCGCTCCCCAATAGTAGACTCTAATGAGTCTTTACCGCGTTTAATAACAGCATCCATCCATTGAATATTCTCTGTGAGACGTTCTTGTACTGCGTTGTGGTGCATAATGATACACGAGTCTTCAAATACCTTGTTTCCCCATGTATGATCACTATTGTAGTGAGAGTTTACTACATAAGCAGGAGTTTTATTATTACTTATTTCGGTATATGCCTCTTTCATTTCTTGTGCATGAAATAGGTCAAAGAACGTATCGTATACCAGACCTTTTCCACGGTTAATGAAACCAGCATTAGCCCAACTTATTCCTCTGTATGGTGATATAGCAGCGAATACATTATCTGCTATTTCGTAGACTTTTATCCTTTGTTCTTGGATAATTCTTCCTCTTTTCTTTAAGTTGTTCATAGCTATGTGTTTAAATGATTTGTAATACAAAATTAAGATGATGATTAGAAAAGAAATGCACAATATAATGGTTAATAATGTGCAATTTGTTATCTTGTAGTTATGGGATTTATACTTGAGTAGGATGAAAAAAATAGAGAGATATAGTTTTAATTCGATAATAAAGAATCATACAGATCTAACTGCGTCTGGCGTCTTTATAACAAATGGAGAGGAAGATATAAAAGACTATTTTGCGTTTATTCCTCATAGTATAGATGCTTGTGTTATTGGATTAGTGACAGGTGGTGAGGCACAAGTAAGTATTAATTTGAGAGAATATCATCTAAAGAAAGGAATGCTAATCGTACTGCCTCCTAATGCTATAGTGGTGCCGATTAGTTTTACAGAAGATCTAAAGATGAAGTCTATCATGTTTACTTTTGACTTTGTGGCTCCACTCGCTTTGATACACGATTTTAGTATTGATCTACAGCTGTATAAATCTCCAGTGATTACTTTAAATGAAGCAAATTATAGTGTTGTAAAGAGGCTTTACAAGCTGATCAGTCAATGCTATTATGATACAGTTAATTTTACTCCGCATGATGTGTTAGAGCATCTGCTTTATGCATTGATTATTCAGATTAGTCAATTAATGAAAACCTTGAAATCTAAAGCAAAAAGTAGTAGTCGTGCAGAGTGTATTACAGAGGATTTCTTTGTGTTACTGTATAAACATTATAAGAGGGAGAAGGCGGTAAGTTTTTATGCGGATAGATTAAGTATTTCGACTGCTTATTTGACAACCACAATTCGCAAACAGACAGGGCATTCTATTCTTCACTGGATAAGTGAAGCTGTTGTATTATATGCGAAGTCATTGTTGAAGTCTTCTAGGATGAGTATTAATGAGATATCTGAAGAATTGGGCTTTAAGGAGACTACCTTGTTTTGTCGTTATTTTAAACGTTATACTGATATGACACCTAACCAATATCGAGGACTTAAAGTGTGAGGTTTTTTTGGTTGACAGTTTACAGTAGAGGGTTTACAGTTTACAGTTTTGCCCTTTGGGCATTATGTACTTAAATGATTAATATAGTAGATTAAACGATAAAAAAAAACGATTTCACAGTTTCACCGAAAGACGATTTTATGGTGTGATTATTGATAAGATTATTTGGTTGTAAAATATTTAATATTAGTATTTTAAGTAAATAATTAATTGTTTTAGTTCGGTAATAAACCGAACTTATGTATCTTTGTAATCGTTAACTATGAGGCTAATCGGTAAGAAATTACTTCTTAAAGCAAAAAAGAAGAATATTGGAAATAAATTACTTTGCCTTGCAATTGATAAATTAATTGAGGATTTAGAACGGTTTGTTTCTTCTAAAGAAGATATGTATATGCTGAGAGCAGATATGGATTGTGTGCACAGTGAAGGATTCTATTTCTTTGATATTCATATCCATAGGACTCTTGTGTTGATTGAGTTTGATGAGGAAGGGGAGGCGACTATATTATGGGTTGGTGCTCATCAAGAGTATGAAAGTATCTTTAACCCAAATTACGCATTAGCCAAATACTACAAAGCAATTCTACTTCATAGTTCTTTCATTAGCTCTAAAACCATACTATAGTATGCTTTAATCACTAATTCAGACCTATTTTGTATAATTACTTTTCGTTTATATGTCTATTGCATAATTCGGGTTTAAAAATAATAAAAAGACAATAGTGAAGTGGTTGAGAAATAATAATTACATTGAATAGATGAAGGCATATTTTGATATAGACGCATTGGTTGAGTCAGGCTTGATTAGAAGTGAGCTAGAGTATGAGCGTGCATTAATCGCAGATAGAAAACTGCGTATATTAGCTAAAGACAATAGTAAGCTAAAGAAGTTGCGTATGGAGCTTAGAGCGCTGATAGAGAGTTATGAGAAAGAAGAATGGAGTGACGTAGATACTTTGACTGTTGAGAAATTGAGAGAGAGTGATGAGGCAGAGCGTATTGCTGAAGTAGAGAGAATGTTTTTTGAGGAAAGAAAGCAATTGATTAGAAAAAAGCTAAAGGAATTGGATTTGACACAAGAGAATTTAGGTTTTGTTCTAGGGCATAAGAGTAAGACGCATATGTCAGAATTAATGAATGGTATAAAACCTTTTACTTTGAAGGATTTGATTATAATCAACAGGGTTTTGCAGATAGATATAAGTGTGCTTGTTCCTAGGTTTTTATCTAAAGAAGATCAAGCTAAGATTAATAAAGCTGTTGAAGGATTGAATAAACCTAAAGTTAGGTTGGTGTTTTAAGTTTTCGTTTAATACTTAACGGTAGATAGTTCACAGTTTTGTCTTTCGGAGGACCATGTACATAGATGATATGAATGTATTGTGTGACACGCATAATAATGCGTCTGTACCTTGATGTAATAAATGTGAATTGGATTGTGTGAAAAGCTGGTGTATTATCGAAGTATTTAAAGATGTTTTTAAGAGAGAGAACAGTAATTAGTTTTGCCCTTTGGGCATCATGTACTTAAATGATTAATATAGTAGATTAAACGATAAAAAAAAACGATTTCACAGTTTTACAGAAATACGATTTCACAGAAAAACAAAAAAGCCACAAGATATCTTGTAGCTTTTTGATTATATATTGTTAGCTATTGCTTTTAATACCTGTTCTTCGAACTCTTCTGGAGTGACCGCGTTGATGACATCGAAGTCTCCGATTTTGGTTCTGCGTAGGGCGCTTAGGTGTGCTCCAGAGTTTACTTTGTTTCCAAAGTCATAAGCTAGAGAGCGGATATAAGTTCCTTTAGAACACACGACTCTAAAATCAACATTCGGAAGGGCTGTCTTCATTAATTCAAACTCTTCTATGGTGATAGGTCTAGTCGCTATCTCCACTTCTTCTCCTTTACGAGCGTGCTCATACAGACGTTTTCCATCTTTCTTAAGCGCAGAGAAGATAGGAGGGCGCTGTTCTGTAGTTCCCATAAAGGATAGTCTAGCTTCTTCTAGCAGATCCTCTGTAATATGCTCTGTAGGGAAGGTCTGGTCTATCTCTGTCTCTAAGTCATAAGATGGAGTAGTACCCCCTAGTGTGATCGTCCCTGTATATTCTTTTATTTGTCCCTGTAATTCACTGATTTGTTTTGTGGCTTTACCTGTACAGATGATAAGAAGTCCTGAGGCTAAAGGGTCTAAAGTCCCAGCATGTCCTACTTTAATCTTTTTTAAGTCAAAGTGCTTTTTTAATAGCCATTTAATTTTGTTTACTGCCTGAAATGATGACCAGTGCAGCGGTTTGTCTATTAATAGTATTTGCCCACTCTGAAAGGCTTCTGTATTGTATTGTATCATTCTTATTTAAGGTATCCGAAGTATAATAATAGTATAGCTCCAGCTATAATTCTGTAGTATCCCCAAGGTTTAAAACCGTACTTTTTAATGATTCCGATGAAGAATTTAATAGCAACAATTGATACAATAAATGCAATAACATTCCCTAATAAGAATAACTTCATATTATCAGGATTGTCAAGTAGTATCTCATATCCGATTCTTCCTGATTCATATTTTTTTAGTACAATAGAGTACACGGTCACAGCTGCCATCGTAGGCACAGCTAAGAAGAATGAGAACTCTGCAGCTACTTGTCTAGAAAGTCCTTGTTGCATACCTCCAATGATAGATGCAGCAGAACGGCTCGTACCTGGCATCATCGCAAGACACTGCCAAAACCCAATAGTAATAGCTTGTTTAACAGTAATGTCTTCTTCGCGAACTGTCTTAGGGTTCTTAAAGTATTTGTCTATAAAGATTAATACAAAACCACCAATAATCAACATAATCGCGATATAGATAGTCTCTCCTAATACCTTGTCAATGGCTTCGTCAAATAGCTTACCTAATACTAGAGCAGGGATAACTGCTAAGACTAGTTTTTTATAGAAGTTCAGTTTGCTGAAGTCAAAGAACTTTCTCCAGTATAGTGCCACTACGGCTAGAATAGCTCCAAACTGTATAGCTGTTTGAAATAATTTTACGAATTCGTCTTCTTGAATACCATAAGCAGAACTTACGAATATCATATGTGCAGTAGAAGATACTGGTAGATACTCTGTTAATCCCTCTACTATGGCTAGGAGGATAGCTTGTATTAAATCCATTTAATGTAGTTATATTATTTATTGTCTTTTTTAAATATTGCATAAACTGCTACCCCTATCCCGATAAAGAATACTGTAGGAGCTAGATGAATACGTCTAAAGCTATAGATGTCTTCATTAAACTCTGTAGGAACATCGTTAGTAGCACCAGCCATTAAGAAAAAACTAAGTGCAATTAAGGCTATACTTACCAGTAGTATAATATAGTTCTTCTTCGTAAAAAGAAGTACATTCTGGTTTTGATCTTGATCTTTCATATTTAATAAAGTTCGTCTGATTTTAGGTTTAAGAATCTTTGTGTTGCAAAGAATGTACTGATACTAGTGATGATTCCTCCTAAGATTAATATTCCACAGGATACGATCACTAGAGGCATATAATCTTCTTTAGGGTTGATATTTAGATCAGGTAGTTTACTGTCTGCATAGAATGTTAGGGCAGTAATAGCCATGATAGCTAGCAGAGAGCCTATTAGCCCTAGCTTCATACTATGTCTGATAAATGGGCGTCTGATGAAGCGCTTTGTCGCTCCTACCATTTGCATGGTCTTAATCGTAAAACGACTAGAGAAAATTAATAGACGTAGAGAACTATTGATTAATAGCATAGATATAACCGTAAGAAAAGCTGCTATAATAAGCACCCACTTCGTGATCTTATCTACATTCTCATTGACTAGATCTACTAGTTGTTTGTCATATTTTATATCGCTTATCGCTGTATTAGCATTGAATTCTTTAAGGATAATATCTATACTGTCATTAACGACATATTCTCCTTTTAAGTGAATGTCGTAAGAGTCTTGTAGCGGGTTGAATCCTAAGTAATCGACGAAGTCTTCACCTAATGTCTCTTGGTGTTCTTTGGCAGCATCTTCTTTAGATACGAAACGATGTTCCTTTATATAGGTGTGCTTTTCTAGTTTCTTTCCAAATTTCTCTAATTCAGCTTTAGAAGTATTCTTCTCAAAGAATATAGTCATAGGTATATTCTCTCTAAAGTTGTCAGAGATTTTTTTAGAATTAATAACGAATAGACTTAGCGATCCTAATAGGAATAGGACCAAGAAAATACTAAGTATAACTGAAAAATAAGACGAAATTAGTTTTCGCTTTTGATATTTTTCATAAGAGCTAGCCATATATCAAATTTTAAGTGCGTAAAAATAACAAACAAAAATGTTTTTATTGAGACAATAACGATTAAAGTTTTCTAATTGTTATAAATATAGTTTATTTTTGCCTGAATTGACGGTTTTTTTTGTCAAACTTAGAATAGTGCTAGAAAATTAGTTTTGTTTATTTAGGATTCAAGATGAGTTTTCTAGATTATTACAGTGTGATCGAAGAACTAACCAAAGTATAAAAATTGATATATATAATAGTATGAAGTATTATCCAAACGAAATTGAAGCTAAATGGCAGAAATTTTGGAAAGAAAACCAAACTTTCAAAACAGAGAATAATGTTGACAAGCCTAAGTATTACGTATTAGATATGTTTCCTTACCCATCTGGAGCAGGATTACATGTGGGGCACCCACTCGGATACATAGCTTCGGATATTTTTACTCGTTATAAACGTCAAAAAGGTTTTAATGTTCTTCATCCACAAGGATATGATAGCTTCGGGTTGCCAGCTGAGCAATATGCTATCCAGACAGGACAACACCCTGCTGTGACTACAGAAGTAAATATTGATCGTTATAGAGAACAATTAGATAAGATCGGTTTTTCATTTGACTGGAGTAGAGAGGTGCGTACTTCGAATGCGGATTATTATAAACACACACAATGGATATTTATCCAATTGTTCAATTCGTGGTATAATAAAGTAAGTGATAAAGCAGAATCTATAGATACATTAGTAGCTATCTTCGAAAAAGAGGGGAATGCAAATGTACAAGCTGTGTCTGATGATGCAATCGAGATCTTTAGCGCTGCTCAGTGGAATGCGTTATCAGCTGATGAGAAAGAGGTGATTCTATTAAAATATAGAATGACTTACTTAGCAGAAACTGAAGTAAACTGGTGTCCTGCTTTAGGAACGGTATTAGCGAATGATGAGATTAAAGATGGTCTGTCTGAAAGAGGTGGGCATCCTGTAGTTAGAAAAAAAATGAAGCAGTGGAGTATGCGTATTTCTGCTTATGCAGAACGTCTACTTCAAGGGCTAGAAGATATCGACTGGACAGAGAGTATTAAAGAGAGCCAAAGAAACTGGATAGGGAAATCTGTGGGAGCATCTGTAGTATTTAACTTAAAAGAAAGTGATGATACAATAGAAGTGTTCACTACTAGACCTGATACTATCTTTGGGGTGAGTTTTATGACTCTTGCTCCAGAGCATGATTTAGTAAGAAAGATTACTACTGCAGAACAAAAAGAAGCTGTAGAAGCGTATATAGATGCTACTTCTAAGAGAAGTGAGCGTGACCGTATGGCTGATGTGAAGACTATCTCTGGTGTGTTTACTGGAGCGTATGCTGAGCATCCGTTCACGAAAGAACCTATCGAAATCTGGATAGGTGATTATGTGTTAGCTGGATACGGTACAGGAGCGGTAATGGCTGTTCCATCTGGTGATACAAGAGATTATGCTTTTGCAAAACACTTTGGTATTACAATCAAAAATATCTTTGACCAAGATATCTCAGAAGAGGCGTATGCAGAGAAAGAAGGTTTCTTATTAATTGAATCTGATTTTTTAAATGGATTAGGATTTAAAGAAGCTACTCTTAAGGCTATCGAGGCATTAGAGAAAATAGGACAAGGAAAGGGGAAAACAAACTACCGTTTGCGCGATGCGGTATTTTCACGTCAGCGTTATTGGGGTGAACCATTCCCAGTGTACTATGTGAATAACCTTCCTAAGATGATTGATAAAAAATATTTGCCAATCGTTCTTCCTGAAGTAGAAAAGTATTTGCCTACAGAAGATGGTCAACCACCTTTAGGTAATGCTGCTGTATGGGCGTGGGATACTGCTAATAATAAAGTAGTAGAAAATGAAAAGATAGACGGGGTAACGGTATTCCCTCTAGAGTTAAATACAATGCCTGGTTGGGCTGGTTCTTCTTGGTACTGGATGCGTTATATGGATCCTCAGAATACAGAAGATATCGCTTCTCCAGAAGCATTAGCGTATTGGCAAAATGTAGATTTATATATAGGAGGTAGTGAACATGCTACTGGACACTTATTATATAGCCGTTTCTGGAACAAATTCTTAAAAGATATGGGAGTAGCTCCCACAGAAGAGCCTTTCAAGAAATTGATTAATCAAGGAATGATTTTAGGTACTTCTGCCTTTGTTTATAGAATAGAGGGCACAAATAAATTCATTTCTAAAGATATGATCAAGGATGAGAAGGTTCAACAGCTATATGCTTATGTTGGATTAGTTAATTCTTCATCAGAATTAGATACAGAAGGATTTAAAGCATGGAGACCTGATTATGCAAATGCAGAGTTTGTATTAAATGCGAGTGGTAAGTATATCGTAGGACACGAAGTAGAGAAGATGTCTAAGTCGTACTTCAATGTAGTGAATCCGGATGATATCTGTGATGAATATGGAGCGGATACACTTCGTCTGTACGAAATGTTCTTAGGGCCATTAGAACAAGCTAAACCATGGAATACAGCTGGTATCTCAGGTGTAGCTGGTTTCTTAAAGAAATTATGGAGATTATATGCTGATGATAATGGTGTAATCGTGACGAATGATGAACCAACAGCAGAGATGTATAAATCACTTCATAAAACGATTAAGAAAGTGACTGAGGATATAGAGAATTTCTCTTTCAATACTTCAGTTTCACAGTTTATGATTTGTGTAAATGAATTGTCACAGCTAAAATGTAATCACAGAGCTATTTTAGAACCATTAGCAATTGTGGTATCTCCTTATGCTCCACATATTGCAGAGGAATTATGGTCTATGCTAGGACATACTACATCTGTGACGTATGCAGAGTTCCCAGAATTCAATGCATCTTACTTAGTAGAGAGTGCAAAAGAGTATCCTGTGTCGTTTAATGGAAAGATGAGATTTAAGATTGAGTTACCATTAGATTTATCAGAAGAAGAGATTAAAGCAATCATCTTAGCAGACGAAAGAACAGTAGCTCAACTTCAGGGTAGAGAGCCTAAGAAAGTAATTATTGTTCCTGGTAAGATTATTAACTTAGTTGGATAAATTACGGAATGATTTAAGTCTTAAAGTGTACTTAGAATCACAGATAAATAAAAAGCCTCAACAGTGATGTTGGGGCTTTCTTTTTAATTAAAAAAAGGTTATTAGATTTAACTAATAACCCTTTGTATTATATGGTGTGATTTATTTGCCTGGGCGCAATAAAAGTGAGAGTTCAAAGTCTTTTTGAATAGCTCTCAGGTTGCGTTCTGCTTCTAGTCTAGTTTTATAATTTCCTACTAAAACTTTGTAAGAAGGATTGGTATAAATTATCGTAGCATTAACATCTGGGTAAAGTCTTCTAAAGTTGTTTAAGGCAACTCTCGCTTCTGCGTTTTTGCCGTAAAAAATCTGAATTTTGTATTTATCGTTAACAGTTGTTGACGTATTTGTGTTTTTCTTCTTATTTAGTAGTTCTTTTATGGCTGAGGGTTCGTTTAAAGTGGTTTTAGACGATTGAGCTATAATTACGTGATTAGTAAATAGAACTAGAATTAAGACAAGAAAATTTCTTAAAAATCTCATAATGAATAATGTTTATGGCAAATTTACAAATTATCTTGATAATGAGGTAATCGTATGTTATTTAGAACGTATATAAATTGTATTTTAAGCATAGTAAAGGTTTTAAGAGTAACTCATAAATTGTATTTTTGTCGGAGTTTGTAAATAAGGTGTATAAGATAGCGGTCTAATTGGCTGTTAAATAAGACCAAGTTTAGTTGAAAATCATTTTATAACTATGAAAAAAGTGGGTAACCATAATTCGTTTTCAAAGATTTTATTCTTTTGTTTAGCGTTAATGCTATCGTTTACTACAATTTCGTTTGCTCAAGATGTAGCAAAAGGTAAGGAATTGTTCAACTCTAACTGTGCGGCTTGTCACAAGTTAGATGGAGTGTCTACTGGACCAGCTCTTCGTGGAGTAGTTGATCGTCACGATGGAAATGTAGAGTGGCTACACAAGTGGATCAAGAGTAGTTCTTCATTGATTAAATCTGGAGATGCTGCTGCTGTTAAATTGTTTAACGAGTGGAATAAGGTTGTTATGAATGACTTCCCTGGATTATCAGACGAAGACATTGATAATATCTTAGCTTATACTTCAGAAGAGAAAGCTGCTCCAGCGCCTACAGGTGATGTAGCAGGAGGAGCTGCTGGGCAATCTAACAATGATGGTGTTTCTAATATTATTGTATTAGGGGCTTTAGTTGTTGTATTGATGCTTCTAGTAACTATGCTATTCTTCGTTAAGAGAGTATTAAACAAAGTAGTAGAGGTTAATGGATTAACTCCTGAAGTACGTAAATCAATTCCATTGTGTACAGCATTCGTTAAAAATAAATTTTTAGTGATTGTTTCTGTTATCGTATTAGTGTTATTCGGATCGTACTTCGCGTATGGATGGATGATGCAAGTAGGTGTTGACCAAGGGTATGAGCCAGTACAACCAATTCACTTCTCTCACAAGATTCACGCTGGAGATAACGGTATTGACTGTAAATACTGTCACTCTGCTGCAAGATCTAGTAAAACTTCAGGTATTCCTTCATTGAACGTTTGTATGAACTGTCATGAGAATATCAATGAGTTTACAGGTGAAGCTGGAAAAGACTACGGTAAGTACACTCCAGAATTCTATACTGCAGAGATTCAAAAATTATATGATGCAGTAGGATGGGATCCTTCGACAAATAAATATACTGGAAAAGAGAAACCAGTTAAGTGGGTTAGAATTCACAATCTTCCTGACTTCGCATACTACAACCACTCTCAACACGTAAATGTTGCAGGTTTAGAATGTCAAACTTGTCACGGACCAGTTGAAGAAATGGAAATTATGAGACAACACTCTCCATTAACAATGGGATGGTGTATTGACTGTCACAGAAAAACTGACGTTAAGTTAGAGAGCAATGAGTACTACGCTAAAATTCACAAAGAATTATCAGAGAAGTACGGAGTTGAGAAATTGACTGTAGCTCAAATGGGAGGTTTAGAGTGTGGTAAATGTCACTATTAATAAATTAAGAATAAGAAGCTAATATATATATACAATGGCATCAAACAAAAAATACTGGAAAAGTGTTGAGGAGCTGAATGAAAATAGTTCTATTGTTGAGTCGCTAAGAAACAATGAGTTTGTTGAAGAAATTCCTACTGATGAATTTCTTGGAGATCAAAGTAAATTGTCTTCTTCATCAACTACTCGTCGAGACTTTTTGAAATATGTAGGTTTTTCTACTGCAGCAGCAACTTTAGCTGCATGTGAGGGACCTGTTGTGAAATCTATTCCGTATGTAGTACAGCCAGAGGAGATCATTCCTGGTGTTGCAGATTATTATGCAACAACTATTGCTGATGGATTTGACTTTGTAAACGTTCTGATCAAAACTCGTGAGGGGCGTCCAATCAAAGTTGATAATAACAGACTAGCTAATGCTTACTCAGGAGCTAACGCTCGTGTGAACGCATCAGTTTTATCGATGTATGATAGCCTTCGTTTGAAAGGTTCTAAAATCGGAGGTAAAAGTGCTTCATGGGATGAAGTAGATGCAAAAGTTAGAGCAAGTCTACAAGATGCAAAAGCAAATGGAGGAAACGTTGTATTATTAACGAATACAATGGCTAGCCCATCTACTGATAAAATTATAGCAGAGTTTATCGCTGCTAACCCAACGGCTAAACACGTTGTATATGATGCTGTATCTTCATCTGCTGCTGCAGATGCTTATGAGAAAGCTTATGGTGTACGTGGATTAGCAGATTACGATTTCGGTGCTGCTGATGTAATCGTTTCTGTAGGTGCTGATATCTTAGGAGATTGGCAAGGTGGAGGATACGATTCAGCTTATGCTCAAAAACGTATTCCTAAAAATGGAAAAATGTCTAAGCATATCCAAATGGAGGCAAATATGTCTTTATCAGGAGCTAATGCTGACGTGAGAATTCCATTAACTGTAGCTAATCAAAAAGCTGCTTTAGTTAAGTTATACAATGCTATCGTAGGAGGAAGTGCTTCTGCTCCAGCTGTAGATAAGTACGAAGATGCTATTAAAAAAGCAGCTAGTCAACTTAAATCTGCTGGAAATAAAGGAGTTGTTGTAACAGGTCTTGATGATGTAAATGCTCAATTATTAGTATTTGCAATCAACGAAGCGTTACAGTCAGAAGCTTTCTTACCAGAGCAAACAAAATATGTTAGACAAGGTAATGCTACTCAAGTAGGACAATTAGTAAAAGATATGAACGCTGGTAAAGTTCACACGTTGATTATGTCAGGTGTTAACCCAGTGTATACTTTAGCTGATTCTGCTGCTTTCGTAGAAGGATTGAAAAAAGTAAAAACTTCAGTTTCTTTCTCATTGAAAGAAGATGAAACAGCTTTACTTTCTACTGTTGCTGCTGCAGCTCCGCACTACTTAGAGTCTTGGGGAGATGTAATGATCAGAAAAGGTCACTACTCTGTAACTCAACCTACAATCCGTCCATTGTTTGATACTAGACAATTACAAGATTCATTATTATTATGGTCAGGAAGCAATACTGCATACTATGACTATGTTAAGAATGTAGGTAAGTCTTATGTAGCTGATAAAACTTGGAATCAATTAGTACACGATGGTTTTGCTGTTGTTGGAACAAACTCTAAAGTAAGTGCTTCTGCTGATTTTTCAGCTGCTGCATCTGCATTAGCTTCTGCTAAGAAAGTAGATGGTTTAGAGTTAGTATTCTATACTAAAACTGGTATGGGAGATGGACAACAAGCTAATAACCCATGGTTACAAGAGTTCCCAGACCCTATCACTCGTGTATCTTGGGATAACTACGTAACTGTAGCTCAAGCTGATGCTGAGTCATTAGGTATCAAGAACTACCACGTTGCTAATGGAGGTCTTAATGGTAGCTATGTGACTATCGAAGCTAACGGTGTTAAATTAGAAAAAGTGCCAGCTCTTATCCAACCAGGACAAGCTCAAGGAACTATCGGTTTAGCATTCGGTTACGGTAGAAAAGCTGCATTAAAAGAAGAAATGCAAGTAGGTGTTAATGCTTACACATTATACAAAGACTGTAATGGAGTACAAGGTGCTGCAATTACTCAAGTAGGTGGTGATCACGAGTTCGCTTGTGTTCAGTTACAAAACACTTTAATGAGTAGAGGTGATATCTTAAAAGATACTACATTAGAGATCTTCAATACAAAAGATGCTGAAGACTGGAATATTAAACCTGTGGTTTCTTACGATCACCAGACTGTACAAGCTTCTACTATTGATATCTGGGAATCATTTGATAGATCAGTTGGACATCACTTCAACTTATCAATTGATTTAAATGCATGTACTGGATGTGGTGCTTGTGTTATCTCTTGTCACGCTGAAAATAACGTACCTGTAGTAGGTAAGTCAGAAGTGAGAAGAAGTAGAGATATGCACTGGTTACGTATCGATAGATACTATTCTTCAGAAGATACATTCGCAGGAGATATCGAGAAAAAAGTTAATGCAAGTGGATTCGGAGAATACCGTGAAGTGTTCCAAGAATTAGAACATCCAGCTGAAAACCCACAAGTGGCTTTCCAACCTGTAATGTGTCAACACTGTAATCACGCTCCATGTGAGACTGTGTGTCCAGTAGCTGCTACATCTCATGGTCGTCAAGGACAAAACCATATGGCTTATAACCGTTGTGTTGGTACAAGATACTGTGCAAACAACTGTCCTTACAAAGTTAGACGTTTCAACTGGTTCTTATATTCTCAGAACGATGCTTTCGATTACAACATGAATGATGATTTAGGACGTATGGTATTAAACCCAGACGTTGTAGTTCGTTCAAGAGGGGTAATGGAGAAATGTTCATTATGTATCCAAATGACTCAATCTACAATCTTAAAAGCTAAGAATGAAGGTAGAGCAATTCGTCCAAATGAATTTGAAACTGCATGTTCTGCAGCTTGTTCAAGTGGAGCGATGGTATTTGGTGATGTAAATGATAAAGAGTCAGAAATTACTAAATTAGCTGAGTCAGATAGAGCTTACCATTTATTAGAGCACATTGGAACAAAACCAAATGTATTCTATCACGTTAAGGTTAGAAATATCTAGTTAAAAGAATTATTAATTAAAGAAACATATAAAGGATTATGTCGTCACATTACGAAGCACCCATTAGAAAACCTTTAGTTATTGGTGAGAAATCATATCACGATATAACTGTGGATGTGGCTAGACCTGTAGAAGGGAGAGCGAATAAACTATGGTGGAGAGTTTTTACTTTAGCTTTATTAGCGTTTCTATGGGGAGTAGGTTGTATGGCTTACACTGTAGGTACAGGTATTGGAACTTGGGGATTAAATAAAACCATTGGATGGGCTTGGGATATTACCAATTTCGTTTGGTGGGTAGGTATCGGTCACGCTGGTACGTTAATTTCTGCAGTATTATTATTATTTAGACAAAAATGGAGAATGGCGATCAACCGTTCTGCTGAGGCAATGACAATTTTCTCAGTAGTTCAGGCTGGTTTATTCCCTATCATTCACATGGGACGTCCATGGTTAGCATACTGGGTATTACCTATTCCTAATCAGTTCGGATCGTTATGGGTTAACTTTAACTCACCATTATTATGGGACGTATTCGCGATTTCTACGTATTTATCAGTATCATTAGTTTTCTGGTGGACTGGTTTACTACCTGACTTCGCTATGTTACGTGATAGAGCTATAACGCCATTTACAAAAAGAATATACTCAATCTTATCATTTGGTTGGTCAGGTCGTGCAAAAGACTGGCAACGTTTTGAGGAAGTGTCATTAGTATTAGCTGGTTTAGCTACTCCTCTTGTACTTTCTGTACACACGATTGTATCTTTTGACTTTGCTACTTCAGTTATCCCTGGATGGCACACTACAATCTTACCTCCATACTTCGTAGCAGGGGCTATCTTCTCTGGATTCGCAATGGTAAATACCCTGCTTATCATCATGAGAAAAGTTTCTAACTTAGAAGATTATATTACTGTACAGCACATAGAGTTAATGAACATTATTGTAATGATCACTGGTTCTATCGTTGGGGTAGCATATATTACTGAGTTATGGGTTGCTTGGTATTCAGGAGTAGAGTATGAACAATACGCTTTCTTAAACCGTGCAACAGGACCTTACTGGTGGTCTTACTGGTTAATGATGACTTGTAACGTAATTTCTCCACAGGTAATGTGGTTCAAGAAAATTAGAACTAATATCTTAGCATCGTTTGTTATTTCTTTAGTAGTAAACGTGGGGATGTGGTTTGAGCGTTTCGTAATTATCGTTACATCATTACACAGAGATTACTTACCATCTTCATGGACAATGTTCCAACCTACATTCGTAGATGCTGGTATTTACATCGGTACAATCGGTTTCTTCTTCGTATTATTCTTATTATATTCAAGAAGTTTCCCTGTAATTGCGCAAGCAGAGGTAAAAACAATCTTGAAATCTTCAGGAGAGTTTTACAAAAAAGAAAGAGACAGCAAAGAGAATCATCAATCTTTAAATCATTAATATATTATGAGTAATAAAGTAATTCACGCACTATACAACGATGATGATGTGTTGTTACATGCTGTAAAAGAAACACGAGATGCTCATCATCATATTGAAGAAATCTATACGCCATTCCCAGTACACGGTCTAGATAAGGCTATGGGATTAAAACCTACAAGATTAGCTATCTGTGCTTTCTTGTATGGTTTAGTTGGACTTTCTTTCGGTACATTCATGATGTATTATATTATGATTGTAGATTGGCCACAAGATATTGGAGGTAAACCAAGTTTTAGCTTCATTCAGAATATGCCATCATTCGTTCCAATTATGTTTGAGATGACTGTATTATTTGCAGCTCACTTAATGGTTCTTACTTTCTTTATGAGAAGTAAATTATGGCCTTTCAAGAAAGCTGAAAATCCTGATGTAAGAACTACAGATGATCACTTCTTAATGGAAGTAGCTTTGAAAACTGATGAAGCAGCAGCGATTGAGTTCTTCAAACAAACGGGAGCAGTTGAAGTTAAAGTAATTGAAAAGCAATTGTAGAATGAAAACGATATATAAAATAGTAGCTTTAGTAGGGGTATCAGTTTTGACTACTTCTTGTTTTAATAAAGAACGTTCAAACTATCAATTCATGCCAAATATGTACGAATCATCGGCATATGAGACATATTCTGAAGTTCCTACTACAGTTTTTAAAAATGGTAAAGAAGGTCAATTACCTGCTGAAGGATCTATACCACGCGGATTTTCACCTGAGGAGTATGATAATACTCCAGAAGGTTTAGCAATGGCTAGATTAAATCTAAAATCACCATTATCTGCTGAGGAGAAAGATTTAGAAAAAGGTAAAGAGTTATATACAATTTACTGCTCAGTTTGTCACGGAGGAGCTGGGGATGGAAAAGGTAATTTAGTGAAGAAAGAAAAATTCTTAGGGGTTCCTAACTATAAAGATAGAGAACTTACAGAAGGAGGAATCTACCACGTAATTACTTATGGTTTGAATTCAATGGGATCTCATGCTAATCAATTGACTCAACACGAACGTTGGTTAGTTACAGATTACGTATTAAAATTGAAATCAGAATAATAAATTGTAAAACTTATTTGAAAGTTTAGATATGTACACATTTTCAAAAAATTTGAAGACTTTTGCAATCGTCCTTATGGTTCTTGGACTTGTAGGGATTGCGTATGGTTTCTTCAGTGCCCCTAAGACAACTGCTGAAGTAGAGCAGATCTTAACTGAGCAAGCTCATCACGATGGTGGTGAGCATCATGTATCCGCTGCAGACCACTCTGTGTCTGACGCTGATCATGCTGAACATCAAAAACATTTAGAACATGTTCTTGGTCAAATGCAAAATAAACCTTGGACAGCGTTATATGTAGCTTGTATTTTCGTTATGCTAGTAGCTGTAGGTATTTTAACTTTTTATGCTATTAACAATGCTGCTAGTGCTGGATGGTCTCCAGTATTATTTAGAGTAATGGAAGGATTATCTGCTTATGTATTACCAGGATCAGTTATATTCTTCGTGATTTTATTAATTTCTGTATTGGGAGGAAACCATTTATTTATATGGGCTGACCAAGCAGTAGTTGATGCAGATCCAATTATTCAAGGAAAAGCTGGATACTTAAACGTACCTTTCTTCTTAATTAGAACAGTTATCTATTTAGCAGGATGGAACTTTTATAGAATTTATGCTCGTAAACAATCTTTAGCTTTAGATGAGAGTGGTGATCAAACTTACTACAAAAAGATATTTAAAGCTTCAGCTGCTTTCTTAGTATTCTTTATTGTTACTGAGTCTATGGCATCTTGGGATTGGATTATGTCGATTGATACTCACTGGTATAGTACATTATTCGGATGGTATGTATTTGCTAGTTTCTTTGTAACAGCTATTACAACTATCGCTTTTGTTACTCTTTATTTAAAGAACAAAGGATACTTAGAATATGTTAATACTAGTCATATTCACGATTTAGCTAAATTTATGTTTGGATTAAGTATATTCTGGACTTATCTTTGGTTCTCTCAATTCATGTTACAGTGGTATTCTAATATTCCAGAGGAGGTAACTTACTTCATCTTCAGAATTCAAGAGTATAACTTACCATTCTTCGGAATGTTAGTATTGAATTTCTTATTGCCATTATTATTATTGATCAATACAGATTTCAAACGTTTAACTTGGATTGTTGTAATGGCAGGATCTTGTATCATCGTAGGTCACTATATTGACTTCTTTATGATGATCTCTCCTGGTACAGTTGGAGGTTCTTGGTTTATTGGTGTTTCTGAGATAGCATCACTTATTTTCTTCATTGGATTATTTATCTATGTAGGATTTAGTGCAATTGCTAAAGCGCCATTATTAGCTAAGAATAACCCATTGATTGAAGAGAGTAAACATTTTCACTATTAATATTTAAAAATAAACAAATGACAAGTTTATTAATATTAGCTGCAGTTGTATTATTAGGAGTTGCTGTATGGCAATTGACGAAAATATTTGATTTAACTCAAGTAGGTTCTCACCCTGATGATATTTCTACAGAGATCGCTAATGAGAAGGATAATAACATCAATGGTTATTTGACTTTCGCTTTCTTAGGATTCATCTATATCTTTACTATCTTCTGTTTAGTTGAGTATGGAAGCTTTCCTTTGATGGATAACCCTGCGTCAGAGCACGGAAAAGAGGTTGACAATTTAATGTGGATCTCAATGGGGTTAATTTTTGTTGTTCAAATTTTTACTCAGTTCTTATTACACTACTTTGCATTCAAAGGACGTGGAATAAACGGTAGAAAAGCTCGTTTCTATTCAGATAATGATAAGTTAGAAGCTCTTTGGACAATTATTCCTGTAATTACATTATCAGGTTTAATTCTTTATGGATTATTTGCTTGGAATGATATTATGTTTGTAGATGAAGAAGAAGACGTTCTTATTGTTGAAGTATATGCTAAACAATTCGGATGGGATGTTCGTTACTCTGGAACAGATAACACTTTAGGTAAAGCCAACGTTCGTTTTATAGAAGGTATCAATTTAGTAGGGGTAGATATGTCTGACCCGAATGCTGCTGATGATAAAATGGCAAAAGAATTACACTTACCAAAAGGTAAAAAAGTAGTATTGAAATTCCGTTCTCAAGACGTACTTCACTCAGCTTACTTACCTCACTTTAGAGCACAAATGAACTGTGTTCCTGGTATGGTTACTCAGTTTGCTTTCGTTCCTACTGTTACTACAGCAGAAATGAGAGAGCGTGAGGCGATTGTAAAAAAAGTTAGTAATATTAACGATATTAGAGCTGAAAGAAGCCAAGAGTTAATCGCTAAAGGAGAAGAGGCATTAGAACCTTATTCATTTGATTATTTAATTTTATGTAATAAGATTTGTGGAGCTTCTCACTATAACATGCAAATGAAAGTTGTTGTAGAGACTCCTGAAGAATTCGAATCTTGGTTAAAAGAGCTTCCTACATTAAAAGAGCAAGTTGCTGCTGAAAAAGCTAGCAACGCACCTGCTCCAGCAGTAGAGGAAGTTCCTGCAGCAGTTGAAGAAGTTGAAACTGAAGCTATCGCTCAAGTAGGAAAATAAAACTCACATATTAAAATCAATCTATAACTATGTCAGTAGAAGGACACGAAAACAATCACGATCACTCACATGATCATGATCATCACGATAAAGGGAACTTCTTTACTAAATATGTGTTTAGTTTAGACCACAAGATGATTGCTAAACAATACTTGATTACAGGTATTATTATGGGAATCATCGGGATTGGAATGTCTCTGTTATTTAGAATGCAAATTGCTTGGCCAGAAGAATCTTTCACAGTATTCAAATGGTTTTTAGGTGATAAAATGGCTCCTGATGGAGTTATGAAAAATGATGCTTATCTTGCCCTAGTAACGATGCACGGTACCATAATGGTATTCTTCGTTTTAACTGCTGGATTAAGTGGTACGTTCTCGAACTTACTTATTCCATTGCAGATTGGAGCACGTGATATGGCTTCAGGATTCTTAAATATGTTATCTTATTGGTTATTCTTCATCTCTGCAGTATTAATGATTATTTCATTATTTGTAGAAGGAGGACCAGCATCTTCTGGATGGACAGTATATCCTCCGTTGAGTGCATTACCACAGGCTATTCCTGGTTCAGGAATGGGGATGACATTATGGTTAGTATCTATGGCAATCTTTATCGCATCTTCTTTAATGGGATCGTTAAACTATGTTGCTACAGTAATTAACTTAAGAACTAAAGGAATGTCTATGACAAGATTACCATTAACAGTGTGGGCTTTATTTACTACAGCTATTATTGGTATCGTATCATTCCCAGTTTTATTATCAGCAGCTTTATTATTGTTATTCGATAGAAGTTTTGGAACATCATTCTTCTTATCAGATATTTATTTAGCTGGAGAGGTATTACATTACCAAGGAGGATCTCCTGTATTATATGAGCACTTATTCTGGTTCTTAGGTCACCCTGAGGTATATATCGTAATTTTACCAGCGATGGGTATTACGTCAGAAATTATTGCTTGTAACGCTCGTAAACCAATTTTCGGTTACCGTGCGATGATTGCTTCTATCTTAGGTATTGCTTTCTTATCAACAATTGTATGGGGACACCACATGTTCGTATCTGGTATGAACCCATTCTTAGGATCTGTATTTACATTTACTACATTGTTGATTGCAATTCCTTCAGCAGTAAAAGCATTCAACTATATCACTACAATTTGGAGTGGTAATATCCAAATGAACCCTGCAATGTTATTCTGTATTGGATTCGTATCTACGTTTATTACAGGAGGTTTAACAGGGATTATTTTAGGAGATTCAACATTAGATATCAACGTTCACGATACATATTTCGTTATTGCTCACTTCCACTTAGTAATGGGTATTTCTGCTCTTTACGGAATGTTTGCTGGTATCTACCACTGGTTCCCTAAAATGTTTGGACGTATGATGAACAAAAACTTAGGTTATATCCACTTCTGGGTAACTGCAGTTTGTGCTTACGGAGTATTCTTCCCAATGCACTTCATCGGATTAGCTGGTTTACCACGTCGTTATTATTCAAATACTGCATTCCCATTATTTGATGAGTTCTACGATGTAAACGTGTTAATTACAGTATTCGCTTTAGTAGGATCTGCTTTCCAATTAGTGTTCTTATGGAACTTCTTCTATAGTATTTTCTATGGTAAGAAAGCTACTCAGAACCCTTGGAGAAGTAACTCTCTTGAGTGGACTACACCAGTTGAACATATTCATGGTAACTGGCCTGGTGAATTACCAGTTGTTTACAGATGGCCTTATGACTATAGTAAACCTGGATTACCAGAAGATTACGCTCCTCAAAACATGCCATTCGTTGCAGGTGAAGAGGAATTACATCACTAAGATTATATTTCTTATAGATATTAAAAAGTCATCCGAAAGGATGACTTTTTTTGTTAGTGTAGACTCTGATATTTGAATTATATTTGTACTATGAATGAGAATTTAAACCCAACTAATAAGCACTTTTCTTCTGATGAATTAGATGTTGAGAAGAAGTTACGCCCGCTGTCTTTTGATGATTTTGCTGGGCAAGATCAGGTATTAGAGAATTTGAAGATTTTCGTTGAAGCTGCTAATCAAAGGGGAGAAGCTTTAGATCATACTTTGTTTCATGGACCTCCAGGACTTGGTAAGACTACATTAGCTAATATTTTAGCTAATGAACTTGATGTGGGAATTAAGATCACTTCCGGACCAGTTTTAGATAAACCAGGTGATTTAGCTGGATTATTAACTAATCTTGAGGAACGTGATGTTTTATTTATTGATGAGATTCATCGTTTAAGCCCTATAGTAGAAGAGTATTTGTATTCTGCTATGGAGGACTTTAAGATTGATATTATGATAGAGTCTGGTCCGAATGCACGTACGGTTCAGATTCATTTAAATCCGTTTACATTAGTAGGTGCGACAACTCGTTCTGGTTTATTGACTTCACCAATGCGTGCTCGTTTTGGTATTCAAAGTCGCCTTCAGTATTACAATAAGGAACTATTAGCCACTATTATTGAACGTAGTGCTTCTATATTAGGTGTTCATATTGATCTAGAAGCTGCTATAGAAATAGCGGGAAGAAGTAGAGGAACACCTCGTATTGCAAACGCATTGTTGAGACGTGTACGTGATTTCGCACAGATAAAAGGGAATGGTGATATTGATATCGAGATTTCTAAATACGCCTTAAATTCATTGAATGTAGATTCTTTTGGATTAGATGAAATGGATAATAAGATATTGAGTACGATTATTGATAAGTTTAAGGGAGGACCAGTAGGATTATCTACCTTAGCGACTGCTGTTTCTGAGAATGGTGAAACAATAGAGGAAGTTTATGAGCCTTATTTAATTCAAGAAGGTTTTATTGTTCGAACTCCAAGAGGGCGTGAGGTAACTGACAAAGCTTATAAACACTTAGGTAGAGAAAGAATTCATCCACAAGGTGGGCTTTTTGATATATAGTGGTCATAGAAGTGATTAAATGATTGAAAATAAAAGTAAATATTCTAATATTATAAAAGCCGAGGCCAAACGCCTTGGCTTTTCGTCTTGTGGTATTTCTAAAGCGGATTTCTTAGAAGTTGAGGCTCCTCGTTTAGAGCAGTGGTTGAATAAACAAATGCATGGGCAGATGTCTTATATGGAGAATCATTTTGATAAACGCCTTGATCCTAGATTACTTGTAGAAGGAGCGAAAAGCGTTGTGTCATTAACTTTAAATTACTACCCAGAAGAAAGACAAATTAGTGATAGTTATAAAATATCTAAGTATGCTTATGGAGAGGATTATCACCATGTGATAAAAGATAAGCTGAAAGAGCTTCTGTACTTTATAGAAAGTGAAATAGGGGCTGTAGATGGACGTGTATTTGTTGATTCTGCACCAGTCTTAGATAAAGCTTGGGCAGCTAAGGCTGGCTTGGGATGGGTCGGTAAGAATAACAATTTGATTAATAGAAAAAGCGGTTCTTTCTTTTTTATTGCTGAATTAATAATTGATTTAGAATTAGAAGAAGACGGCCCTACTACTGATCATTGTGGAACGTGTACTAAATGTATAGATGCTTGTCCTACAGAAGCTATTGAAAGTCCTCATATTGTAAACGGGAGTAAATGTATTTCATATCTCACCATAGAATTGAAAGATGATATTCCAACCGACTTTAGTGGGAAATTAGATAATTGGATGTTTGGTTGCGATGTGTGTCAAGATGTTTGTCCGTGGAATCGCTTTGCATCTCCCCATAAAGAGCAAAGATTTATTCCTAATAATGCGTTAATAGAGTATTCAAAGCACGAATGGAAAGAACTTACGAAGGAGACTTTTAATGAAATTTTTAAAAAATCCGCAATTAAAAGGACGAAATATGAGGGCTTGTTGCGAAATATGCAATTTTTAGGGGAGTGAATTTCGTAAATCCGAATTATATTACAAAAAGGTTATCTTTGTTCATCACGTTAAATGTAAATATATGAATAAAGATAGTTTACGTAGAGAAGCACTTAAATACCATGCTGAACCAACGCCTGGTAAGATACAAGTTGTTCCTACGAAGAAGTATTCATCACAAAGAGACTTAGCCTTAGCATATTCACCAGGTGTAGCAGAGCCTTGTCTGGAAATTGCAAGCGATGTAAATAATGTATATAAATATACAGCAAAAGGAAATTTAGTTGCTGTTATCTCTAACGGTACTGCAGTACTAGGACTTGGAGATATCGGAGCTGAAGCATCTAAGCCAGTAATGGAAGGAAAAGGGTTGCTGTTTAAGATTTTTGCAGATATTGATGTTTTTGACATTGAAGTAGATACTACTGATGTAGATAAGTTTATCGAAACTGTAAAAAACATTTCTCCAACTTTCGGAGGAATTAACTTAGAAGATATCAAAGCTCCAGAATCTTTTGAAATCGAAAGAAGATTGAAAGAAGAGTTAGATATTCCTGTAATGCACGATGACCAGCATGGTACTGCTATTATCTCAGCAGCAGCTTTGCTAAATGCAGTAGAGTTAGCTGGTAAGAAAATGGAAGAAATTACGATGGTAGTTTCTGGTGCAGGTTCAGCTGCTATCGCATGTGCTAAGTTGTATGTAGCTTTTGGTGTTAAACAAGAGAATATAAAAATGTTTAACAGTAAAGGTGTTTTAAAGAAAGACGATACACGTATTTCAGATTTACAAAGAGAGTTTGCTGTTGATAGTGATATCTCTTTAGCAGATGCTTTAAAAGGGACTGATGTATTTATCGGATTGTCTACTGCGGATGTATTAAAACCAGAAATGCTTTTAGGGATGGCAGATAACCCAATCGTGTTTGCGATGGCTAATCCAAGACCTGAAATCGACTATAACCTTGCAACTTCTACACGTAAGGATGTTATTATGGCTACTGGTCGTTCTGACTTCCCTAACCAAGTTAATAACGTATTAGGTTTCCCTTATATCTTTAGAGGGGCATTAGACGTACGTGCTACTAAGATTAACGAAGAAATGAAGATGGCTGCTGTAGTAGCTTTGGCTAAGTTAGCTAAAGAGCCAGTGCCAGAGCAAGTAAATATTGCTTACGGAGAGACTAAGTTTACTTTCGGTAGAGAATATATTATCCCAAAACCATTTGACCCTAGATTGATATCTGTTGTTCCTCCTGCAGTTGCTAAAGCAGCAATGGAAAGTGGAATAGCACTTGCTCCAATTACAGATTGGGAAGAATATAAATCTTCTTTAGAAGAAAGAATGGGGTCAGATAATAAATTAGTACGTATGTTAATCAACCGTGCTAAGACTGAACCAAAACGTGTGGTATATGCTGAAGCTGACCATTTAGATGTATTAAAAGCTGCTCAGATTGCTTATGAAGAAGGAATGGTGACTCCAATCTTATTAGGAGATAAAGAAACTATTCAAGAGCTTAAGAAAGAAATAGAGTTTAATGATGATGTAGAAATTATTGATCCTAAGTCTGATGAGCAAAAAGAAAGAAGAGCTGCTTTTGCTAATGCTTATTGGGCAACTAGAAAGCGCAAAGGAGTTACTTTATACGATGCAGGTAAACTAATGTTAGAAAGAAACTACTTTGCATCTATGTTAGTGAATGAAGGGCAGGCAGATGCTATGTTGACAGGATATTCTCGTAGTTATCCTAATGTAGTTAAACCTATCTTAGAATTAATACCTCGTGCGCAAGGTGTAAGCAGAGTAGCTACAACGAACTTAATGATGACGAAGAGAGGACCAATGTTCTTAGCAGATACTGCTATTAACCCTGATCCTACAGCTGAAGATTTAGCTAAAATAGCCGTGATGACAGAGAAGACTGTACGTATGTTCGGTATGGAACCTGTTGTTGCAATGTTATCATATGCTAACTTTGGGTCTGCACCTAATGCTTCTCCAACAAAAATGAAAGAGGCAGTTAGTATCTTACATGATCAACATCCAGAGATGATTGTAGATGGTGAAATTCAGATCGACTTCGCTTTAAATAGTGAAATGTTGAAGAAGAAATTCCCTTTTTCTAAGTTAGTAGATAAGAAAGTAAATACACTTATTTTTCCTAACCTAGATTCTGCTAATATCACTTATAAAATGTTGAAAGAATTGAATAAAGCGACTTCTATTGGTCCTATTATTTTAGGTTTAGATAAAGCTGTTCACGTATTCCA
The DNA here is from genome assembly GCF_001485415.1 of Myroides odoratimimus. GTDB lineage: Bacteria > Bacteroidota > Bacteroidia > Flavobacteriales > Flavobacteriaceae > Flavobacterium > Flavobacterium odoratimimum. The sequence continues at coordinate 58,535 of NZ_BCMQ01000001.1, read as the reverse complement.
ACTAGGTGCTAGTGTTGATGAGATGGTTAATATGACAGCTGTAGCTGTAGTAGATGCTCAAGTACGCGAGAATCGCAAAAAGAAATAATATACTGGTACTCTGAATAGTAGTTGTGCGATTAGTTATTTGTTAGTAGATAGTTAATATTTATTGTTATTTTTGAAGTAAAATTTGATATAATAATGATAGCACATATTCAAGGACGCCTAGTAGAAAAAACAGCCACAGAAGTGGTAATAGATTGCGGGGGAGTAGGATATCTTATCCATATTTCCCTGCATACTTTTTCTCAAATTGGTTCCTCAGAAAATTTGAGATTATATACTTACCTACAAATAAAAGAAGACGGACATACTCTGTTCGGTTTTATAGATAAAATAGAACGTGAATTATTTAAACTATTGATATCAGTTTCTGGTATTGGTGGTAATACTGCGCGTAATATGCTTTCATCTATTGCTCCTAAAGAGCTTCTACAAGCTATTGCTTCTGCTGATGTAAAAACAATCCAGTCTGTAAAAGGGATTGGTGCTAAAACTGCTCAGCGTGTTATACTTGACTTACAAGAAAAGGTAATAAAATTGTATAATATTGATGAAGTTTCTCCTGTTATTAACAATACAAATGCAGATGAAGCGTTATCAGCTTTAGAGGTATTAGGTTTTGTACGTAAATCAGCTGAGAAAGTTGTTGATAAGATTATGAAGCAAACACCTGATGCATCTGTTGAATTCATCATTAAGCAAGCTTTAAAAAACTTATAAATTTTGAGGGGGCAATTTCCTATATCAAAGTCAATTTTTTTTTGGCTAGTTGTTCTTTTTTTGAGCGTACAAGGGATGTATGCTCAAGATCCAGATGAACAAGTAGCTGATAGTTTACAAACTCAATATGATATTGGGAAAATTGTCATACCTGATCCTAATCTTATTAAGGAAGCATACTCCTATGATCCTTTAACGGATAGTTACTACTTTACTAAAACCTTTGACGGATTTAATGTCAATTATCCTCTTGTATTAACTCGTAAAGAGTTTGAAGAGCTTATTATGCGTGCAGAGTTGCGTAAGTATTTTCAGCAGCGATTTAATGTAATGCATGGACGTGAGGAGAACGAAGAGATCAAGCGTGATATGTTACCACGTTATTATGTGAATTCGAAGTTGTTCAGTACTATTTTTGGATCGAATACTATTGATGTTAAACCTACAGGATCTGTAGAGTTTGATATGGGAGTTCGTTATAGTAAACAAGATAACCCTGTAGTATCTACGCGTAATCGTAAGAATATGGCGTTTGATTTTAATCAACGCATTAGTATGGGATTACAAGGAATGGTAGGTACTAGACTAGCTGTGAATATTAATTATGATACCCAGGCTACTTTTGACTTCCAGAATATGATGAAATTATCTTTCGCACCAGACGAAGATGATATCGTACGTAAAGTAGAAGTAGGTAATGTAAGTATGCCTATTAGTGGTTCGCTAGTTAGAGGAGCACAGAGTTTATTTGGGGTAAAGACAGAATTACAATTCGGTAGAACCACTATTACAGGAGTATTCTCAGAGCAGAAGTCTCAGACGACTTCTATTCGTGCTGACGGTGCAGGAACATTAGAAGAGTTCGAATTAGATGCGTTAGATTATGATGAGGATAGACACTTCTTTTTATCTCATTATTTTAGAAATAACTATGATGAGGCTTTAGAGAAATATCCTTTTATAAAAAGTAGAGTAAGAATTACCCGTGTAGAAGTATGGATAACGAATCGATATGGACGCGTTAATCAAACAGGTAATAATGCACGTAATATTATAGCTATACAGGATTTAGGAGAAGGACAGAATAAATTAGGAAGACCTAATGCAGATGTTGTTTCTAAGCCTGAGCCTGATTTCTTTACTATCAATGGAGTGCCTAATGCATATCCTGATAATGCGAATAACCAATATGACCCAGGAAACATTGGGGGTAATTATTTAAATTCCTCTATTCGATTAAACACATCAGGTGCAAGTGGATTTAATGTATCTGTACAAGAAGGACGAGATTTTGTACGTTTAGAGGGAGCACGTAAGTTAAGTGCCAATGAGTTTACATTCCATCCTCAGTTAGGATACATATCATTACAACAAAAACTTTCTAATGATGAAGTTCTTGCTGTAGCGTTCCAGTACTCTATTGGAGATAAGATATATCAAGTGGGGGAGTTTGGTACAGATGGAGGTATGACGGTATTGCCTCCTGGTGTAGATGAGGCAAACCCAGATGTGCCACAGAGTCAATCGCTTATTCTGAAGCTATTAAAAAGTAATTTTACTTTAGTAGGGCAGCCAGTATGGAAACTGATGATGAAGAATATCTATCAGATTCCGAATGCGATGTATATCTCACAAGATAAGTTTAGATTCAATATTCTTTATACAGATCCGAGTCCACTGAATTATATTAGTTCTGTGGATGGGAAGCCATTGCCTCCAGATGTAGAGCGCACACCATTATTAAAAGTATTCCATTTAGACCGATTGAATTATACGAATGACCCTCAGCAAGGGGGAGATGGTTTCTTTGACTTTTTGCCTAATGGAGGAATGCAAAACACGTTTGATCCTACTAATGCAGGTAATATGAATAATGGTTATGGTAATAATAACAATGGTGGCTATGGTGGTAATGGAGGATATGGCGGTAATAATGGAGGCTTTGGAAACAATGGTGGTTTTGGAAATAACGGCGGATACGGGAATAATGGAGGGTATGGCAACAGTGGAGGATACGGAAATAATAATAACCAATACAACAGCAATACATTTGATGGGATTACGATAGACCCAATGTATGGTCGTATTATTTTTACGACTGTTGAGCCTTTTGGAGAGCACTTATTTAAAAAGCTTTCGGCTAATCAGTTAAGTGAAGATTATAACGAATCTAGTTCATATAATAAAAACCAATCAAAGTATGTCTTTAGAAGTATGTATCGTACTACTAAAGCAGAAGCTCTACGAAGCCAAAATGAGAAGAATAAATTCCAGTTAAAAGGGAAATTCTCTAGTTCAATGGGAGAAGGTATTCCTATTGGATCATTTAATGTCGCTCCAGGATCAGTTATTGTAAGAGCAGCAGGTAGGGTATTAGTAGAAGGAGTAGATTATACAGTAGATTACAGTAGAGGTCGAGTGATGATATTAGATCCAGGACTACAAGCATCTAATACACCGATCGAAGTTTCTGTAGAGAATAATACGATGTTTGGTCAGCAGACTAAGCGTTTCTTCGGAATGCACGTAGAACATAAGTTTAGCAAAGACTTTATATTAGGAGGTACATTCTTACAGATGTCAGAACGTCCATTTACTCATAAGTCGAGTTATGGTCAAGAAGCTGTGAATAATACAATCTGGGGATTGAATGCACAGTATTCTACTGAAGTACCTTTCTTAACTAGAATGGTTAATAAGTTACCTAATATAGATACAGATGTAGAATCTAGAGTTTCGTTTAGAGGAGAATTTGCTTATTTAAAACCAGGTTCCTCTAAATTAGATCAGATGAATGGTGAAGCAACTTCTTACATTGATGATTTTGAAGGAATGCAATCTATTATTGATGTTAAGTCCCCTCTCTCATGGAAGTTATCGAGTGTACCAGTAGGATTCCATGGATTGAATGAAATAGATAGTGATAGAGATAAGGTGGATGTAGCTTTGCCAGCATATTCTCTAGAGGATGGATATAGAAGATCTAAGATGTCATGGTATTCTATTGATCCAACATTTTATGTAGGGAGCAAACCAGATGGGGTAAGTGAGTATGATTTATCATCTAATAGAACACGTAGGATTTACAGTGAAGAGTTATTCCCTGACAAAGATATTGCTTATGGAGAGAGTCGAGTGATTAATACACTAGACTTGACTTATTATCCAGAGGAGAGAGGACCTTATAATTTTAATAGAAGTTATCTAACGAACCCTCGCTCTTTAACACCTAGAAAAAACTGGGCAGGTATTATGCGTGGTTTAACGACTACGAACTTTGAACAAGCGAATATTGAGTTTGTAGAGTTTTGGGTAATGGATCCGTATGTAGGAAAGAGTGGTGATGCATTAACTGTTCAGAATACAGGAGAGCTTAGATTAAACTTAGGTTTTATCTCTGAAGATATTTTGAGAGATGGACATAAGCAGTATGAGAATGGACTACCTGATACAGGAGCTAATGCAGTAACAACGATTAATACTGTTTGGGGGAAAGTACCTTCAGCTCCTTCATTAGTTTATGCATTTGATAATAATGCAGAGAATAGAAGGTTACAAGACGTTGGACTTGATGGTTTAAATGATGAAGAAGAAAGAGCTTTCTTTAAAGATTTTGCAGGATTTAGTGATCCAGCAGCAGATAACTTTGTACATTATTTAGATGCTCAAGGTGGAATATTAGAGCGTTATAGAGATTATAATGGTTTAGAAAATAATAGCCCAGCAGGCGGTGGGAGAGCAGGAAATAATCAGCCTGATGCAGAAGATATTGATGGGGATAATACCATGAATACTATTGATGCATACTTTGAGTATAAGGTAAAAGTGAAGCCTAACACTATAGTAGGTGATAAATATGTTACAGATGTCAGAGAAACTAAAGTACAGTTACCTGATGGATCTGTATCTGATGTAAGATGGATTCAGTACAAAATCCCAATTGATACTAAAGGGAAAAAAGTAGGAGCTATAGAAGATACGAGATCAATGAAGTTTATGAGAATGTATCTTACAGGTTTCGAGAAACAAGTAACACTTCGTTTTGGAACTTTAAACTTAGTTCGATCGGATTGGAAGCGATATGACAGAAACCTCATAGAAGATAATTCAGGGACTAATGATGAGAAATACTCTAATACAGGAATAGATGTATCTTCTGTGAATCTAACAGATAATTATGATCGTAAACCTATTCCTTACGTAACTCCTCCTGGAGTAAGAAGAGAACAGGTTTATATGAATAATACATTGATTAATCAGAATGAACAATCACTTTCATTAAAGATATATCCAAAAGATTTAAATGCTTATCCTTCAGGTTTACTTTCGAATGATGCTAGAGGAGTATTTAAGATCTTTAATGTAGACATGCGTCAGTATAAAAAACTGAGAATGTTTATCCATGGAGAGTCTTTAGAAGGTGGCGCATCGAGACGTTTACAAGATTATGAGATGGCAGCATTCATCCGTATAGGTAGTGATGTTATTGAGAACTTCTATGAAGTAGAGATACCATTAAAAATAACAAATGGTGGAGAAACTAACCCTGATGCGATTTGGCCGGAAGAGAATGAACTAAATCTTCCTATAGACTTACTTGCAAAGTTAAAAGTGATGAAGATGGGAGAAGTATCTCGTCCTGGTTTTGACAGTTCTAAGATATTTTATGTAAATGAAGAGGAGTTAAATCCAAGTGCTGGAGATAAGCCTAATAAAGTAAGACTTGGTATAAAAGGGAATCCAAACTTTGGAAAAGTAAGGATGATGATGATAGGGATACGTAATATCTCGCCAGGAGCAGAAGCCTTATCAGGAGAGTTCTGGTTTGATGAATTACGTATGTCAGATATGGATAATAAAGGAGGATGGGCAGCTACAGCTACAGTTGATGCTAATATAGCAGACTTTGCTAATATCTCTTTGACAGGGATGAAGTCTACTATTGGTTTTGGTGGATTAGAACAAGGGCCTCATGACCGTAGTCGTGAAGATAGAAAGTCGTACAGTGTAATGACTAACGTAAACTTAGGACAACTGTTACCTAAACGTTGGGGAATCACACTGCCATTTAATTATGCTATCAGTGAAGAGTTTATTACGCCTGAGTACGATCCGATGAATCCTGATTTAAAGCTTAGTTATATCAAGTCTGGAGCGAAGACATCAGCTGAGGCAGAAGAGGCTGAGAAGAGAGCGATGGACTACACGAAGCGTAAGAGTATAAACTTTATTGGTGTTAATAAGCAGAGAGGACCAGAACAAAAGAATCGTATCTATGATATAGAGAATATTACAGTATCTCACTCGTATAATGAGGTGAGACACCACGATTTTGAAATAGAGTCAATGTTAGAACAACAAGTGAGATCATCACTTGATTATACTTATGCTTTCGAAACGAAGTCTGTAGAGCCTTTTAAAAACATCGGTTTTATGAAAGGGCAATATTGGGGACTATTGAGAGACTTTAACTTTAATTATCTACCGACTAATATATCGTTTAGTTCTAATATTATGCGTCAGTATAATAGACAAGAGTTTAGACTAATAGATGTAGAAGGGATAGGTTTAGATCCATTGTATAGAAGAAATTATTTCTTTAACTATAACTTTGGATTCAATTTTGACTTGACTAAATCTCTTCGTCTAAGTTATATCGGAGGTAGTAATAATATCGTTCGAAACTATTATGACAGTGTAAATGGAATCGTAGATAATACGAATACAATATGGGATGATTACTTTAATATTGGTGAGCCTAATCAGTTTACACAGCAGTTAACAGTGAATTATGAATTGCCTTTTAGTAAGATTCCAGTATTGTCTTTTATCCGTTCTAACTATGCTTATACAGGTAGCTTTAACTGGCAACGTGCATCAGACGCTTATTCTAATATTGACATAGACGGTATTAATTATTCTTTGGGGAACACGATTCAGAATGCGAGAACACAACGTCTGAATACTACTTTAGGTATGGAGACTTTGTATCGTTATTTAGGGTTGGTGAAAAGCTCTGATCGCAGAAGAACGCCTTCTAAAGCGAAAAAAGCAACTATCGTTCCTGGACAGAAAGTAGTACAAGCGAAAGAAGATACTAAGAAAAAAGACAAGAAGGAGAAAGGGGAGCCATCTGCATTTGGTACTGCTACGAAAGATTTATTAATAGGAGTATTAACATCTGTAAAGAATATCCAGATTAATTATTCTGAGAATAGTGGTACGATGTTACCAGGTTTCTTACCTACTGTAGGTTTCTTTGGTACGTCTAAACCTGATTTAGGGTTCGTATTCGGTAATCAAGCAGATATTAGATATGATGCTGCTCGTAAAGGGTATTTAACAGATTACCCAGAGATGAATCAACCTTATACTACGATTAGTAATAAGACACTTAACCTGAATGCTTCAATATCTTTAATACCTGACTTGACTATTGATCTTTATGCTGAACGTATGAAGTCTGATAACTATTCAGAACAATTCGTGGTAGAGAACAATGAGTATATAGGACAAGCACCTTATAGTTATGGAAACTTCAGTATGTCTACGGTGATGTTAAGTACAGCTTTCTCTAGTAGTGATTTAATGAGTTCAGCTACTTTTGACAGAATGTTGGATAATCGTATTATCGTAGCAAATAGATTAGCTGTAGAGCGTGGTATTGATATTACCAATCCTGCCAACTTAGATAGAGAAGGATTCCCTATCGGGTATAGTAAAGGAAGTCAGTCTGTATTATTACCATCTTTTGTGGCGGCGTATACAGGTAAAGATGCGAATAAGGTTTCGACAGGTTTGTTTAAAGGAATGCCTTTGCCTAACTGGAACTTGAAGTACAGAGGACTGATGAGAATAGGATGGTTTAAAGATAATTTCAAGAACTTCTCTATTAACCATGGATATAGAGCCTCTTATACATTGGGGTCTTACAGTTATAATACGGAGTATTATAAAGCTCCGAATGAAGTAAATAAATATGGTAATTACCCTAGTGAATATGTTGTAAACAATGCTACATTATTTGAGCAGTTTAATCCTTTAATCCGTTTTGAAGTGGAGACAAAATCTTCGATCAGAATGTCTTTAGAGATGAGAAAAGATAGAATGCTATCGTTGAGCTTTGACAATAATTTATTGACAGAGACGAATGGGAATGACTTTGTATTAGGATTGGGGTACCGTGTCAAAGACGTAGGGTTTAACTCGATGTATGCTAACAATGGAATGGGAGGAAGAATCGCTAGTGATATTAATATTAAGGCAGACTTCACATTGACGAAGAGAGAGACGGTAGTGCGCTATCTAGACTATGGAAATAGCCAGACTGGTGGAGGACAAAATATGTGGTCGTTGAAATTGTCAGCAGACTATATGTTGAGTAAGAACCTTACAGCGCTCTTCTTCTATGACCATTCATTCTCTAAAGCCGTTATTTCGACTATGTATCCAATCACGAATATTCGAGCAGGTTTTACAATGCGATATAATTTTGGAAATTAACGGATATTGGTTCCACATTATGTAATAATATTATACATTTGCTAAAAACTTATTATAATGAATATACCAGCTAATTTAAAGTACACTAAAGATCACGAGTGGGTAGCTATCGAAGGAGATGTTGCTACAATTGGAATTACTGACTTCGCTCAGAGAGAACTTGGAGATATCGTTTATGTAGAAGTTGAGACATTGGATCAAACTTTAGATAGAGATGAAGTTTTCGGAACTGTAGAAGCAGTAAAAACCGTTTCTGACTTATTCTTACCATTGTCAGGAGAGGTGATCGAGTTTAACGAAGGCTTAGATACAGAGCCAGAGTTAGTGAATACTGATCCTTACGGAGCAGGATGGATGATTAAAGTAAAAGTGTCTAATATGGATGAAGTATCATCTTTATTATCAGATGCACAATATAAAGAATTGATTGGGGCGTAAAACTTTTTTTGTATTAGGAATACTATGGACAGGTCTTGTATTAGCAGGTTGCCTGTTGGATAGTGATACTATTGCAAAAGCACCAAGATTTGATATCCCATATAAAGACAAAGTAGCACATTTTACTTTTTATTTTGTATTTTCCATAATTTGGTTTGTATATTTAGTGAAAAGTAAGCCAAATAGGTCTAGAATTTGGGTAAGTATTCTTATCTTTACTATTGCTAGTTTAATGGGAGGCACTGTAGAGTTATTACAGTATTACTTCACTTCTTCTCGAAGTGCAGAATGGGCTGACGAATTAGCAAACTGTCTAGGTAGTTTATTTGGGGTATTACTATGTTTGACTCTTTTTAGAAGAAAGAAATAAGATTTAAAAATGACCCCATCATGGGGTCATTTTTTTTGTTTTAAATATATTTAGATTATGAGAGACTTAAGGGAATTTATGGATTCTACTTATTTAAAATTAGCTGATCAAGCTGGTTTAACTGAAGTAGAAAATAATCAGGTAGTAGCTGATTTAATTCAAGAAGCAATTGATGAGAAATTTAAATTAGCAATGATTCGCCCTGACCAAGTAAAGATGGGACGAAAAATGGTGGATGCTGCTAACTCAAAGGTGGCGATCGGTACAGTTATAGATTTTCCAGAAGGGAACCGCGGTCTAGAGGCGAAGTTAGCTGAAGCTAAACAAGCCATTGCTGATGGGGTGGATGAGATTGACTATGTAGTTGATTATACTGCTTTCCAAAAAGGAGAAGTAGAACAAGTAAAAAAAGAAGTAGCAGAGTGTACGAAGCTAGGTCTTGATGCTGGAAAAGTAGTGAAGTGGATTATAGAGACTGCTGCTTTGACAGATAATCAAATTGTGCAGTTAACAGCATTGATTAAAAATGTGGTGTTATCGAAGTTCAATGAGAAAGATTATGAGAAAGTGTTTGTGAAATCTTCAACAGGATTCTATAAAACAGAAGGTGGTAAACCGAATGGTGCTACACTAGAAGCAATGATTTTAATGTTAGAGAACGCTGGGCCTCTACCTGTAAAAGCTTCTGGAGGAGTACGTGATAAAGACTTCGCGATCAAATTAATTGATTTAGGAGTGAAACGTCTAGGAACTTCTTCTGCTAAGATCATTGTTGACGGATCAGGTACAGTAGATAATTACTAAGATTACATTTTAGTTCTATATGAGAGCATCTAAACTAGATGCTCTTTTTTTGTGCCTTGTTGTGAGATGCTTTTTTGCGGTTTTAAGGAGTTTTATCACAAGTATTAGATAAGTGCATTGAATGTTTAGATAAGCTTTTAAACTTATTGTTTTTAATTAGAAATAGCGAAGAGGGTTATAATATCGTATATGCATAAGGAATCATTATGGGTACGATGAGATGGTTATGGAATAATGATAGGGTAGTGATAGCATTAAAACTAGCCAAAAATATGCGAGCAGTATGGCAACACTATGCGACCACTATGCGATAACTGCCGATTAGAAAGGTTTAAGATGTTGTAAATAAGTAGATTATTGTTTTTTTTGTAATGCTGTTTATTTAAGCCTGTTTTTGAATTGATAATAAAGCTGCATAGCGTATTAATGTTGGAATGAATAGCGTTGTATTTTTTCTAAAAAGGTGTTTTGTTATCAGGATTACTTTGATAAGATGGTTGCATTCTATTTTATTGTTGTTGAATAACTATAATGCCTTGTAGAATTTTTATTTCTAAGTCAGAAAGTAGATAACATTGGATGTGTTTTATGGCTTTGTTTTTTGAAGAGGATTATCCTTGTGTTTCTATATTTTAGTGTTGGAATTTAGAAAAAGAGAAGAATACAAGTTGTATTATTTTGGTTGTGAATTGCATTAAATTGACTTAGTAGCTATTGGTATAAGTGTAAGAATTGTTAAAAAACATATTTAATTCGTTTTGATAGTCATAGCAATCTTAGTTGTTTGTGATTATCATCAATGTTTCTTTTGTGAAAGTGCTGATTTATTTGAATGTTTTTTTTTTAGAACACTAAAGACTGAGGATATTTAAAAAAAGGTTATATTAAAGGCTGTCACGTTTGTTTTTAGGTATTGTTTTAAAAATTGAACTATATTTGCACATCATTAAAAACAAATGAAAACAGCTTTGAATTTATCGTCTGAAAAAAATACGTCAACTTCTGTGTTGACGGAGTTTAAAGAAATGACTAAAATGGGGTTGGCACTCAGCGTAGTTTTTTCTACCATAGCTGGTTACTTTTTAGCTATACCCGATTTAGGAAGTATTGACATTCTTACAGTACTAGCTCTTGCTATAGGAGGATACTGTATGGTAGGTGCTTCTAATGTATTTAATCAAATTATAGAGAGAGAGCTAGATGCGAAGATGACTCGTACTATGAATCGTCCTATCGCGTCTGGAAGAGTTAAGCCTAGTGCAGCTTTTATTTTAGCTTGTACGCTTACAGTATTAGGTATCGCTATCCTTTATGTAGTGAATCCTAAGACGGCTATGTTCGGTGCTATCTCTATCTTTTTGTACACGAGTGTATATACACCGTTAAAGACTATTACCCCTCTATCAGTTTTCGTAGGAGCTTTCCCAGGTGCTATTCCTTTCATGTTAGGATGGGTAGCGGCTACTAATAACTTTGGTATAGAGGCAGGAACATTATTTATTATTCAGTTTTTCTGGCAGTTCCCACACTTCTGGGCTATTGGTTGGTTCTTATATGACGACTATAAAAAGGGAGGATTCTCTATGTTACCTACAGGAGAGAAGGATTCTAAGACTGCGACACAGATTATCTTATACACGATTTGGTTAATCATTGCGTCTGTATTCCCTGCATTTGGAGTTACAGGTAGATTATACCTAACACCTGTATCAGCTGTGCTAGTGTTATTAGCAGGATTATGGATGTTATGGGCAGGAATAAAACTGTATAAGAAAAGAACAGATAAGGCAGCACGTTCACTGATGTTAGTGAGTGTGACGTATATTTCGTTAATACAGATAATCTATATACTTGATAAAATTTTAAGATAACAATAAATGGATATAACAGCTCAAGAACAATACGAAAGAAAAGGAAAGGCATTAAAGGTGATGATGCTTTTCGGGATAGGTAGTATTATGATGGTCTTCGCTGGTCTAACGAGTGCTTATGTAGTAAGTAAGTCACGTCCAGACTGGTTAGCAGAGTTTCAATTGCCAAATTCTTTTTTATATAGTACATTAGCAATCGCAATAAGTAGCGTTACTATGCACTTAGCATATAAGGCTATAAAACAAAATGATCGCAATAAAACAACTACTTATCTAGTTTCTACTTTGATATTAGGATTGTTATTCGTTTTTTTGCAGTTCAAAGGCTTTAATGAGGTAATATCTATGGGATATTTCTTCACTGGGAGTGAGAGTACGATTACCACATCATTTTTATATGTGATCGTAATAGTGCACATCGCTCACTTAGCTGGAGGGGTTTTATCACTATTGTATGTAATTTATAATCATTTTAAACAAAAGTATAATTCACAGCAATATATTGGAATTGAATTGTGTGCATGGTTTTGGCACTTTTTGGATTTATTGTGGATTTATTTGTTTTTATTTTTTACATTCTTTAAATAAAAAAAATAAACTAAATTTGAAAACTTTATAACTAACAACATTTTATGGGAGCGACAGTTACTACAGCAGCTACTAAAGAAACTACTTGGGGTGGAGGAAATGAGCCTCTTAAAGTAAGCTATGGTAAAATGATGATGTGGTATTTCATATTATCAGATTCATTAACTTTTTGTGGATTCCTTGTAGGATACGGGTTTACTCGTTACAAATTCATGGATACTTGGCCGATTGCGGACGAAGTATTTAATCACTTTCCATTTTTACACGGTGTAGATGCGCCGATGTTCTATGTGGCATTGATGACTTTTATTTTAATTTTCTCTTCAGTTACTATGGTATTAGCTGTAGATGCTGGACATCAAATGAAAAAGAATAAAGTAGCAGTGTACATGTTCTTAACGATCATAGGAGGTTTAGTATTCTTAGGATCACAAGCATGGGAGTGGAAAAACTTTATTAACGGAACTTACGGAGCAGTAGAGACTCGTGGAGGATCTATCTTACAGTTCGTAGGAGAAGATGGTAAACAGATTGCATTAGGTGATTTTGCAAAAGTAGATCCAAACAGAGATGAGGCTACTTTAACAAGAGCTAAAGCTACTTGGTTTGTAAAAGGAGAGAATGCACCTACATATTCTTTAGCAGAAGTAAAAGCAGGTTTTGAAGCTAATCCTAACGTAAGAATTAGAACTCAATTAACTACAGATGCTAAGCACAAAGAAATTTTAACTAGAGAGCAATCAGTTAAACGTTTAGAAGATGCTGTATTAGTAGTAGAAGGAGCTAACTTAATCCGCAATGAGTACGGACATAAAGTATTCGCAGATTTCTTCTTCTTCATTACTGGATTCCACGGATTCCACGTATTTACAGGGATTTTAATTAATGTAGTAATTTTCTTCAACGTATTATTAGGAACTTACCAAAGAAGAGGTTCTTACGAAATGGTTGAAAAAGGAGGATTATACTGGCACTTTGTGGATTTAGTATGGGTGTTTGTATTTACATTCTTCTATTTAGTTTAATTTTAAAAATAAAGTAAAATGGCAGCAGAAGGAGCACATCATTCAAATACAAAGAGAATATGGACAGTATTCGTAATCATGTCTGTAGTTACTCTAGTAGAGGTTATCTTAGGTATTATTAAACCTGAATCTCTACACCACGTACATATTTTTGGATTAAGTTTATTGAACTATATCTTCATTATCTTAACGATTGTTAAGGCATACTACATTATGTGGGCATTTATGCACTTAGAACAAGAGAAATCAGCATTCAGATGGTCTGTAGCAGGAGTTCTTACTTTCTTATGTGTTTATTTAATCACTTTAGTGTTGACAGAAGGTAATTACATCTTCGATGTATTCCAAAACTCACAATATAAGTGGATATTTTAATAACATATTATTATATATTTTAAAGGCGGTTTATTGACCGCCTTTTTTTATTTTTGTTAGTTAGTCAACATTGTGTAAAAATGAAAAAATATTTAATTCTAACGTTGCTGTTTGTGATGCCTATTTGTGCATACTTATTCTTTGCAACAGGTGTTAATCAATTTAAGCGTTTGCCTATAATTACTGAAGGTGTTCAGGATTTTCCAAATGGAACTTCGTCCTTGGACAAGATGCCTTCTTTAGACGGTAAGATTACTGTATTAGGTTTTCCAGGAGCGCATTTGTTCCGCGATAGAGGAGATGCCTTTAATTTAAATCAGAAGATATATAAACGATATAAAGATTTTGAAGATTTTCAGTTAGTGATGGTATTGCCTTATGGAAGTGAGGAAGCCGCTCAGAAGGTAGTAGATGAGTTGAGCCCGATATCTGATATGTCTAATTGGAATTATCTATTCTTAAAACCAGAGGAGATACAAGAGTTCTTTAATTCATTGGGTCTTGTTGGCAAGTTAGATAGTGATTTAGCAAGTAGCAATGTCTATCTAGTGGATAAAGACCGAAATGTACGTGGACGTAAAGGAGAGAATAAAATAGGGAATTATGAGTATAAGGAAGGTTACTCAACAATATCAGCAGCAGAGTTAAATAATGATATGATGGATGATGTGAAAGTGCTTTTGGCTGAGTATCGATTAGCATTAAAAAAATATAAACGAATTAATACAAACGAATAATATGAAAGACAAGTCGTATATCTGGATCTCACTTATTATTTTAATATTTGGAATTTGGGCTGTGCCTAAGATTATTAAAAAGTTTGAGAAAGCTGATTTAGAAATTATAGGTACTGCACCTAAATTTGAATTAGTGGATCACAATAATAAGACGATTACCAATGATAATTATAAAGGGAAAGTATATTTAGTAGAGTTCTTCTTTGCTAACTGTCCTACTATCTGCCCTATTATGAATGCGAATATGTTGAAAATACAAGATACATTCTATGGAAAATTAGATTTTGGTATTGCTTCTATTACGATAGACCCTACTCGTGATACTGTAGAGGCTCTACATACTCATGCAGAAGGATTAGGAGTGAAGAATCCATATTGGCATATGATGACGGGAGATGCTAAGTATATTTATGATTTAGCGAAGAAGTTTAATTTATACACAGGAGTTAATCCTGATGCACCAGGTGGTTTTGAACATTCAGGTTTATTTGCCCTGATAGATAAGGAAGGGAATATTCGTTCTCGTAAAGATGAGCATGGTAATCCTGTAGTTTATTACGATGGGACCAGTGATGAAGGTGTTGCTTGGTTAAAGGAGGATATAAAGGCATTATTAGAAGAATAATATTATTAAAATGGAAAACAATATTGAACAAAAGTACAATAAGTGGATATGGATACTTTCTATCGCAATACCTGTGGTAGTAGCTATCCTATTTGGAGTTAATCTACAGAAACTAGGATATGATGTAAAACCGTTATCATTTTTACCTCCAATCTACGCTACTATTAATGGACTTACCGCTGTATTATTAGTATGGGCAGTAATGGCTATTAAAAAAGGAAATAAGCAATTACACGAGCGTTTAATCAAATTGTGTATTGCATGTTCAGTAGCTTTTTTAGCGATGTATGTGGCTTATCACATGACTTCTATTGAGACGAAGTTTGGAGGAGAGGGAATTATACGTCCTATCTATTTCTTTATTTTGATTACCCATATTTTATTGTCTATTATCATTATTCCTTTTGTTTTGTTCACGTTTGTACGTGGTATTTCTGGATCTTATGCTAGACATAAAAAGTTAGCTCGTATTACTTACCCTATGTGGTTGTATGTAGCTGTGACAGGAGTTATCGTTTACTTGATGATTTCGCCTTATTATATTAACTAATACAATTAAGTAATGATGAAAAAGTTAGTTTGGGGTCTACTGTTTTCTGTATTTTTCTTTTCGGGTGAGGCATTTGCTCAGTGTGCGATGTGTCGAGCTACATTAGAGACAGAAGACGGAGGAGTGAAAGCAGAAGCTGTAAACGACGGAATAGTGTACCTAATGATATTTCCGTATTTGCTTGTTGCTTTTGCTATGTATTTTAGTTATAGAGTATATAAAAACAAAAAAAGTACAAAATCATAACAGAAAACCGCTACTATTAGCGGTTTTTTTTATTACTTTATACTTGAGTTATAATTAATTATTAATTTCAGAAGAGTATATCGAATATGGTTAATCGCTACTTTCTAAAAGGTACTTGTATAGTACTGGGTTTATATTGTTCTTTTGTGAAAGGACAAGAACGTACTCTATGGTCATTAGAGAAGTGTATTGACTATGCAATAGAGAATAATATTCGTATTAAGCAGTATGAGTTAGATGAACAAAGCGCAGAGATTAATAAGGATATCGCGATAGGCAGCTTCATGCCTAATGTCAATTTAACCGGAAGTCATTCATGGACTATCGCAGATCAGCCAGATCAGTTAACAGGTATGGTAGATAGTAAGACTATTCAAGCGACAAATTTAGGTCTGGGTATGAAAGTAGATTTATACGGAGGACTGAAGAAACAGAATATGTTGGTCAAGGCTAGATTATCACATCTAGCTTCTCAGTATAAGTTGCAAAAGATGAAGGAGGATATTGCGTTGAATGTGATTAATTCTTATTTGCAGATTTTGTTTAATAAAGAATTGGTAAAGACGAATCAAACGCAATTAGAATATGACAAGAGTCAGCAGGAGCGTACGCAAGAGTTAGTGAATGAAGGTGTTGTACCAGCAGGTGATTTGTTAGAAGCCAAAGCGACTGTGGCTATAGATACACAGCGATTAATTATTTCACAGAATGAATTAGTGATGGCTCGTTTAAACTTAGCTCAATTGCTTCAAATCAAGTCCTATGAATCTTTTGATATTGTAGATACGGATTATGAAGTGTCAGAGTCAAGTATGCTTAGCTATAGCCCTCAAGATATTACTAATAGAGCTACTGAAGTATTGACAGATATCAAAACAGCAGAAACGAATGTGCTGATGGCAGAAAAAGATGTAAGTATAGCTAAGTCTGCTTATAGCCCTACTCTACAAGCATTTTATAATCTAGGTACGAATATGAATTACCAAGATCGATTAGTAGAAAATCGCTTATTAGAATCTACTTCTGAAGTAGGGTATGTAGAAGGATCTAATCAGCGTGTATTGCGACAGAATAGTATGGCTGTATACGGTGGGCCTAATTCTTTTTTCAATCAGTTTAGTGATAACTTTAATTCGAATTTTGGTTTAAGTCTAACGATACCTATTTTTAATGGTTTCTCTACTCGAAATAGTATCAAATTAAAAAAACTTACGCTACAACAGATAGAGAATGAAAGAGAGGTAATTGCACTGAATTTAGAGCAGCTCGTGTTTAAGGCTTATACAGATACGGAGAGTGCTTATCAGAAGTATGAGGCTAGTAATGCAAGTCTTGAAGCAAGGAAGCTGTCTCTAGAGTACTCAAAGGAGCGTTATTCTGTTGGCTTAATTAATATCTTTGAATTAAATCAAAATCAGACTTTATTTGTGACGGCACAGTCAGATTTATTAAAGTCTAAATATGAATACATTTTTAAAACCAAGATACTAGAGTATTATTTTGGTATCCCACTTTTTAAACATTAGAGAGATGAAGAAAAAATACATCATAGTAGTTGGTATCCTTATAGTGGCTGTCTTACTTATTGGAAAGTTTGTTTTCGGTAAAGAAGAAGATCGTACTAAAGTAGAAACGATAGAATTAGAAAAGACGAATATTATCGAGACAGTATCAGGTACAGGAAAGATACAACCCGAAATAGAGATTAAAATATCTTCAGAAGTATCTGGAGAAATCATAAATTTGCCAATCAAAGAAGGACAGGTCGTTAATAAGGGAGATCTATTAGTCGTAATTAATCCAGACTTATATACTTCTGCTATGGAGAGAGTAGAGGCGATGTTAGCGACGAGTAAAGCTGGATTATCACAGGCTGAAGCTCAGTTAAAAGAGGCTAAATCTAATTATGATCGAAATAGTAGATTGTATGACAAGGGAGTGATTTCGCGTTCTGAATGGGATCTAGTAGTGCGAACGTATGAAGTGGCTAAAGCAGCTCAATCTTCTGCTTATTATAATGTAGAGAGTTCTAGGGCTGCACTAGCAGAGTCAAAAGCTAATCTTCTTCGAACGACGATATACGCACCAGCTTATGGTACGATTTCTAGAGTGAATGTAGAGTTAGGAGAGCGAGTGTTAGGTACCCAACAGATGGCAGGTACGGAGATTTTAAGAGTGGCTAACCTTAGTGGAATGGAGGTAGAAGTCGATATTAATGAAAATGATATCGTAAAAGTGAAACTAGGTGATGAGACAAGAATTAATGTAGATGCCTATCTAAAAAAAGAGTTTAGAGGTGTAGTGACTAGTATTTCTAATTCTGCTTCTAATCAGACAGTATCAGCTGATCAGGTAACGACTTTTAAAGTAAAGATTAAAATCTTAGCAGAATCATACCAAGACTTGGTAAAAAAGGATATTGAGAATTACTCTCCATTTAGACCAGGTATGACTGCAGCTGTAGATATTATTACTGATGTTAAGAATGATATTTATGCGGTACCTATTAGTGCTGTGGTAATGAAAACACCTACTGATACTGTTATGAATAAAACAGAAGGAAAGAAGATATTCGATAAAGAGCTTATGAGAGAAGCTATATTCGTTAATGATGGCGGTACAGCAAAGCTTAAATTTGTGAAAACTGGAATAAAAGACGACTCGAATATTCAAATAATAGAAGGCCTTCATGCTGAGGATGTGATTATTACAGGGCCATATTCGACTGTAAGTAGAATCCTTCAACATGGAGATAAAGTAGAAGTAGAAAGTAAAAAATAATAATGATAACGATTTTATCTATTGAGACAGCTACTAAGAACTGTTCTGTCTCATTATCAGTGACTGGTGAAGTAATAGCGTGTAAGGAGATAGCAGAAGAGAATTTCTCTCATGCTGAGAAGCTACACGTTTTTGTAGAAGAAATATTAAAAGAGAATAACAAGACTTTAAAAGATCTTTCGGCTATAGCGATTAGTCAAGGACCTGGGTCATATACAGGCTTGCGCATAGGAGTATCTTCAGTGAAGGGGCTTTGTTATGGATTGTCGATTCCTTTAATAGCATTAGACACTTTAGAGATATTAGCAAGACAGGTGGAGGTGACAGAAGGACTGATCGTACCAATGCTAGATGCTAGACGTATGGAAGTGTTCTCCGCAGTCTTTGATAAAGAGTATAATAAATTAAGTGAAATAGAGGCAATCGTTATTGATGAAAACTCTTTTAATCAATATAAAGGAACAAAATTACATCTGATAGGGGATGGAGCAATGAAGTGTAAGGAAACATTAGGTACGGAAGGTTTTATGTACTATCCTGAGATTACATATCCTTCTGCAAGTGAAATGGGAGTGATGGCTTATGATAAGTATGTGAAAGAAGAGTTTGTGGATGTGGCTTATTTTGAGCCTTTCTATCTTAAAGACTTTGTTCTCATTCAAAAGAAGAAATAAATAATAATAAATAAGGGCTGCTAATCTATAAATTAGCAGCCCTTATTTATTGAATAATTATCTATTATAGCGCATCACTAATTTCTCTCGCTTTTAAGAGTACATAAGATGTAGCAACGGTAAAGTTATCATTCTCTACCCATATCTGTACGGTGTACGTAATCTTAGTATCTAATAACTCTCTGATTAATATTCTAGGTCTTGGTTGTGAAAGTACTTTGTCATAGGAATCTAGCTCCTCTTGTAGTTTTTCTATAAAGACTGTTGTGTTTTTAAGTAGAGTTGTTTGCACTGCTATTTCAGCTCTTCTAAGGTTGTTCTGTGTAATATTTTTAATCTTACCATTAGATAGTACTCCGTTAGGGATATACACTATATTGTTCTGATAAGTTAGTACCTGAGTGGAGAAGATATGTATGGTTAGTACTTTACCTGTTTCTCCCTGTGCCTCTATAATATCTCCTATTCTAAATGGTTTAAATAGAATAATTAATACACCTCCAGCGAAGTTACTCAATGATCCTTGTAATGAAAGACCAATGGCTAAACTCATTGCACCAATAATGGCTACAAAAGAACTAGTTTGTATACCAAGCTTTGAGGCGATGATAACAAATAAGAGTATTCGCATTCCCCAGATTAATACATCTAGAATAAAGCTAGAGAAAGTAGGGTCTATATTCTTTTTTAAGAATATTCTTTTTGCTAATCTCTGTAAGAAGCGAATAACCCATAGACCTATACCTAAGATGATAAGTGAAGTCACTATCTCAGGTATATAGGTAATAATATCTTCAATGTATCTAGATAATAAAGTATCTAATTTTTGCATATTTTATAAAGTATAATTATCTATCTGTGTATGATCTGTATCAGGTGCTAAGCACGCTCTCTCTATACAAATATAATGTAAAGTCTCTTCTGTAGGTGTATACTTAGCTAAGTAAGGGACAGTCGATGGTGAGGATACTGAGAATACAGAAGCTCTCGTTATTATGTTTTCTCTTCTCGATAGATTGTGTTGAAGAGCATCTGCACCCACCCATGTTAACTCAAGTGGTTGCTCTAAATATAGTTGTAGCAATAGCCAATGTGAGTATGCTGAAGGATAATCAACAGTAGAGAGTACAGTATTCGTCATATTAATTGTGAGATCACTGTAGTAACTATTCTCGTATAGCAAACCGAGTTTGTATAAATTTATAGCCATAATCGCGTTAGAAGAAGGGATAACATTATCCTCTGTTTCTATCGCTGGTGTAATAGTATCTTCTTGGTTATGCTTGCTAAAATAAAAGAACTTGCTCTCGTGATCTAAGAAGTGGTCTAAAGAGTAGTCCATAAGATTTTTGGCTTCTGTGATGTATTGTTGTTCTTCTGTGTGTTCAAATAGATAAATTAATCCTTGTATATAAAAGGCATAATCGTCTAAGAAAGCTTCTATCTTGGCATTTCCATCTTTATACGTACGCAATAGTCCACGCTCTTCACACCATAGGTTATTGTGGATGAATAGGTGTAATGCTTTAGCTTGTTCTAGATAAGCTGTGTTTTGAGTAGCCGTGTATGCATCTAATAATCCTGTGATGTACATAGCATTCCACGAAGTGAGTGTTTTGTCATCTAGGCGTGGCTTAGGTCTATTCGCTCTATACTGTCTTAGAGCTGTTTCCCATTGCTTTTTTTTATTTTCTAAGTCTTCAAGAGGGATATTATTCTCGTTAGCGATATCTATTAATTCACGGGTTTGGATTAATACATATTGGTTGTTCTCCCAATGTCCAAAAGAATTGATATTAAATACAGTACTGAATAAAGGGAAATCTTGTTGGACTAATTCTTTTAATTCTTCTATTGTCCAAATATAGAAAGCACCTTCTTCCAGCTGGTTGTGACTGTCTAAACTGTCTGCATCTAGTGCTGAATAATATCCTCCTTCACCATTAGCCCAATTGTTAGTAATAAAATTAATTGTCTTGTCAATAACTTCTTTGTAGAGTTTATTGTGAGTACGTTTATATCCATCTGCATATACAGATAACAGTTGTGCATTGTCATAAAGCATTTTTTCGAAGTGAGGAATATGCCATTTATGATCGACAGAATATCTAGAGAAACCACCTTCTACTGTATCAAATAGACCTCCCCATGCCATTCTAGTTAACGTAAGGTCTATGTATTCTAATAGTTGTTGATCTCGGTGTAATACTCCTTTTTTCTGTAAGTATAGTAAGTTAGTAGGCATCATGAACTTTGGCGCTCGTGTATACCCTCCATATTCCCAATCAAAACTCTTTTTCCAATTCTCTAATACAAGGTCTGTATTGAATCTAGATTCCTCTTGTGCTATAGGTGCTTGACTTAGAATAGATATTCCTTCTTGTAGTTGTGTTGCGAAATCTAGTACAGTATCGCGTTTTTCTTTGTACAGGTGATGTAACTGTGATAAAGAATCTATCCAATTTTGTCTTTTAAAATAAGTTCCTCCCCATATTGGTCTACCATCAGGCAAACAAACAACATTTAAAGGCCATCCTCCTTGTTTTGTCATAATTTGGATTGCTTTCATATAGAAGTTATCTAGATGAGGAAGCTCTTCACGATCAACCTTGATAGAGATAAAATGTTGATTCATAAGATCTGCTACCTCTTGGTTCTCAAAACTTTCTTTTTCCATAACATGACACCAGTGACAAGTAGAGTATCCTATGCTGATAATAAGAAGTTTGTCTTCCTGCTCAGCTAGTGTTAAAGTTTCCTTATTCCACGCTTTCCAATAAATAGGGTTATTGGCATGTTGTAATAAATAAGGGCTTGATTCTAAGTGTAATAAATTCATGATGAGATTATGATATTGTTGTTGCTTAACAAAAGTAGTCAAATGTATTTTAACTATAAAAAGAAGCTGAAGGATTAATAACGTTAAGTTAACATAGGTATGAATTATTATAATCAATTTTGCGGCACACTTAATTTAAATAGAATTTATAAATGGAACAGATTTTTATTGTAATGCTTATAGCCCTTGGGGTATTAGCTATTATCGATTTAACTGTTGGAGTAAGTAACGATGCGGTGAACTTCTTGAATTCAGCATTGGGTTCAAAAGCGGTTACTTTTAAGACAATTATGATTGTAGCTTCACTAGGTATTCTAGTAGGAGCGATATTTTCAGGAGGGATGATGGAGATAGCCCGAAGTGGTATATTCGTCCCTAGTATGTTCTCCTTTAATGATGTGATGGTCATCTTCCTCGCGGTGATGATTACCGATGTACTACTTCTGGATGTGTTTAACTCTTTAGGGTTGCCAACATCTACTACAGTATCTATTGTTTTCGAATTATTAGGTTCTGCAGTATGTCTTGCTGTAATCAAAATCGTATCTAATAACGATAGCTGGTCTATGTTGCCAGATTATATCAATACGGAGAAGGCCACCGAGATTGTAGTCAGTATATTACTGTCAGTAATACTTTCTTTTACGTTAGGTACTTTAGTACAATACGTTTCTAGGTTGATCTTTACCTTCCAAGTGGAACAAAAGTTAAAATACTTCGGAGCGATATTCGGAGGGGTAGCTATTACTGCTATTACTTTCTTTATCTTGGTAAAAGGATTAAAAGGTGCAAGTTTTATTACAAAAGAAACTAGTAACTGGATTGGAGATAATCAGTTAACTATTATAGGGATTAGTTTAGTGTTTTGGACTATATTCTCTCAATTACTGATGAGTATCTTTAAGTTAAATATACTTAGAGTAATTATCGTTATCGGAACATTTGCATTAGCATTGGCTTTTGCAGGTAATGACTTAGTGAACTTTATAGGTGTGCCTATTGCAGCATTCCAATCATTTGAGTTCTTTATGGCATCGGGTCAGTCTCCTGATACTTATATGATGCATAAGTTAGCAGAAGAGAGTGTAGTTGCTCCTTTCTATTTTTTAGCCATTGCAGGTATTATCATGGTGTATACTTTATGGACATCTAAGAAAGCGAAGAATGTAATCGAGACAGAAATGAGCTTGGCAAGACAAGATACAGGAAGTACAGAGGAGAAATTCTCACCTAATATTCTGTCTAAGGTTATCGTTAGAGGTATGGTGTTAATCGGTATGGGAGTGAATTACTTCTTGCCAAAATCACTACAGCTCAAAATGGATAAGCGCTTTGAGATTCCTAAGAAACCAAAGAGTAGAACTCCAAAGGATGAACCAGCATTCGATATGGTACGTGCTTCAGTGAACCTTATTGTGGCGAGTATCTTGATCTCTATCGGTACTTCTATGAAATTACCACTATCAACTACTTATGTGACTTTTATGGTGGCGATGGGTACATCATTTGCGGATAGAGCATGGGATAGAGACTCAGCTGTGTATCGTGTAGCAGGGGTGTTTAATGTGATAGGTGGTTGGTTCGTAACAGCTATTGTAGCATTTATTGCTTCTTTTGTGATCGCTTATGTATTAAAAATAGGAGAGATCTACGCTTTAGTAGGAATGTTAATTCTAGTGGGAATTTTATTATACAGAAGTAATAAAATGTATAATAAGAAGACAAAAGAAAAAGCAGATAATGAAGCGAAGTTAGATAGCGTTGATATTATGACTATCCAAGGGGTAGCTTCAGAAAGTTCTTCTCAAATCGCTAATGTGATTACAAGAGCAAATGAATTATATACTTCGGTGATAGATGGTGTGGCTCTGCAAGAATTGACAGAATTAAAGAAAAGTAGAAAGCAGCTTAAGAAGCTAGAAAAAGAAGTGGATAACTTACGTGGTAATGTGTACTTCTTTATTAAAAATCTAGATGAAACTTCTGTAGAAGCAAGTAAATTCTATGTATTGACACTAGGGTATCTACAAGATATGATTAAGTCTATCAATTTTATTGCTCAGAATAGTTATACGCATATTGACAATAACCATAAGAAACTGAAGTTTAATCAAATTAGAGATTTAAAACTAATAGATAAAAAGCTTCAAGTATTATTCGATAAAGTAATCATATTATTTACAGAAGAAAAATTCTCTGAGATAGAAGAAATCCTACAGGAAAAAGATGATTTAATCGCTACTGTAGATAAGTTAATCCAGAAACAAATCATTCGTATTCGTACGACAGAGACAAGTCCTAAAAATAGTAAGTTATACTTCTCTATTTTATTTGAGACTGATGATCTAATCAAGTCTACAATTGGATTGTTAGAATTGTTTCGAGATTTCGAAATTGATGTTAAGAGGAAGTCATTCAAAAGAATGAGCTAATCTATATTTAATTTAAGTGAAGAAATGAGGTTGCCTAGGCAACCTCATTTTGTTTTTATGATATTTAGGAGTGTAATGAAGTAGATTTCTGATTTTCTACCTTCTACTTAGATAATAAAGCACAAAAAAAGGTAGCATTTATAATGCTACCTTTTTCTTTATATCTAGTTGTTTACTATCCGTTATAAGCTTCTACAATGATTTTCTCATCGTTAAGCATATGTCTTAGCATTCCTTCTATACCATTCTTTAAAGTGAATGTAGAAGAAGGACATCCGCTACATGCTCCTTGTAAAAGTACATGTACAATATTAGACTCCTGGTCATATTTTTGGAAAGCGATATTACCACCATCAGCTTGTACAGCAGGTTTTACGTTTTCTTCAAGGATATTAATGATGCGTTGAGACTTTTCATCTAAAGAGTCAAAGTGTTCGTCAGCTGCCGCCTCAATTGCTTTAACATCATGAATAAGCGATTCGTCTACTGCTAGATTACCATTTTCTAAGAACTCTTTGATAAAGGCACGAGTAACCTGTACTAATTGATCCCATTCGAAAGAGTCATATTTAGAAATAGAAACATAGTTCTCATCAATGAATACTTCTTTAACGAAAGATTGTTTAAAAAGCTCTTTAGCAAGAGGAGAAGCACTAGCTTCATCTATATTTTTAAACTCTACACCTTTTTTTGTTAATAATTTATTGGCAACGAATTTAATTACTGAAGGATTTGGTGTTGATTCAGCGTAAATAGTAATTGGTTGCTTTTTTATTTCTTTTTTAGAATCTATTAAGATTTTCTTACCTTTAGCCAAGAATAGTTCTATCTGATCTGCAACGGTTTCTTTTACATCATCCCACTCGACAATTGAAAATTTTTCGATGGCGATAAAATTATTTGAGATATAAACCGTTTTAACAAAAGGAAGATAGAATAATTCCTTCGCTAAAGGTGATTCTGCAGTCTCATCAATATTTTTGAACTCGTGGTTTTCTCCCTTAGCTATAAAATCTGGTAAAACAAATTTTATAATTGTTGGGTTTGACGTATTTTGAATTTGTATTTTTGACATGTTAATTTAGTTTTTTTCAAAATTAGCAAAGAAAAATGCTAAGCGTCACGAAGATAAGATTTTTAAACAATTAATTAACATTAGTAAGCACTAACAATTTAATATAGCGATAAAATGGGCAAAAGAATGTGGCTTTCATTATTTGTACTTTCAGGAGTTCTGTCAGTAGGAGCTGTAGCTGGAGGTATAAACCCTTTTGAATATCTAGGTAATAGAGAGATAGTTGAGGTATATAATGACCAAGATGAGCCAAAACCTGAGGTGAAAGTTGGGAAACCTCATGATATAGAACAGGCTCTTCCAAAGAATAGCACATCAGGGAATTTTAGAGTATTCTTAGGTGAGGCAATAAAAAACAAAACAACTGGATTAGTTGTAGATGCTGAGGGAAATGCTATTGTTCCTGAAGGATATATCTATAGTTTTCACAATACTCAAGATGAAGCTAATCGCAATACGAATAAAATAATAAGCGAAATTCTTTATGAGGATAAGTTTAATCCTACTACAGCACCATTGACTAGGTTTCTTAGAGTGCAATCTGTAGTAGATGCTACAAAAGTAACGGTTAGCCCATTTTTAATTAAAGTGAAGCCAGAAGAAGGAGCTACATTAAATGATAGAGTTACAGGACGTCCTGATCAGTATCAAAATGCTGATAAAGAAGGTAATGCTACATTTGTTTTGTTAGAGGATAAAAACCAGTTGTACTACGGAAATTCTAATACAGAGCTTTTCAAAGTAGATGGTACTAGTAAAACTAAGCTAACAGATGCTGAGATTAATAAGTTTACTACAAATAAGAACCAATTAATTGAAGCGAAGATCGTTCTTGATGGAGAGACTGCTACACGTCAGTTCACGCTTTTTGTAGAGAAGTTAAAAGTGAGTGGCGTTAACCCAGTATTAGAATCTGTAGAGACAAGAAAAGACGATACAAATAGATATGGTAATTACGACTTGAAAAAGACAATACCTGCTTTATTAGGCACTGGTGAAAATCCAGACTATTATACGATTACTTTTCACAAGACTGCTTATGATGCTCAGAGAAATGAGAATCCAATAGATATCTCTAAACCTTATGAGGGAGCGCATGGGACAGATGCTACTGCACGCATTTCTTATAAGTTGGCTAAATCAGCTAATCCTCTTGTATCAACAAGTCAGAAAGTAGTGTTTAAAGTAATAGATAAACCAATTATTCCTCCTCTTCAGAATGTTTCTTATTGTGATAGTAAGATTGCTTCATACAGTTTGACTATAGATGGTCAAACAAAAGTAATAGCTGATGGGCGTACCATAGCTACAGATGAAGAACAAGCAGCAGAAGGATTTGATCCTAAGGGAAAATATTCTATAGGATATTTTAATTCAGAGGAAGACGCAATCGCGAATACAAATAAAATAGTAGGAGTAGAGATAACAGTGAAGTTAAATGAGACTCGCAAGATATGGGCTCGTTTAACGAATTTAGAAGATAAGAATTTCAATACTGCTTTTTTCTACGCTTCTTTAGGATATGATAATTTAAAGACAGCAGAAGTGTCAACTCAAGTTTTTCATTACTGTCAAGTAGAAAATAATACAGGAGAATCTACTGTGAATTTAAGAAGATATGAGGGGACTGTAATGGGGAAAACTTCTATTACAAATACACCAAACTTAAATCCTACAGATAAAATAACAACTGTATATTATGAAAATGAAAAGGATGCAGAAGCTGATGTAAACCGTATGCCTGAGAGTAAAGTAACGGCTTACCCTATTAAGATGGGAGAAGTAAAAGGACCGATTTATACTAGAGTGATCATGACGGAAGGTTTCGATTGTAAGGCGGATAATTACTCTTCTTTTAAAGTTTCTCTTGGGGTAGAATTAGCTATAGATTATTTCCCTAAAGAAAGCACTCAACAACTTTGTATTAATACAGAGACGAATGAAATAGCTCCTGTCGTATTAAGTGTGGAGAATAAGGATGTAAAAGGTAGACCTATTGTTATAACATGGCAATATGAAGTAAGTCGAGAGAATGGGTGGATAGTGTATAATACAGTACCTGGAAGTGGGAACCAGACTTCGATTAAGATAGATAAATCTGGTAATTATAGAGCAATAGCAAGCTATGCTACTTCTCCTTATCCTGGAGTACAGTCTTGTTCAACAGAGACGATAGTATGGACAGTAAAAGCACCACCAGTAGCGGTAGTGGAAGGAGTAGATGCAACAGGAATGCTGAACAGTATGGAGATTGATGAAAAAGGAGAGACGATGGTGCGCTTAGGTGTATTAGATGGAGGAACAAGTCCTATTACAGATGGTTATGATTTTGCTATTGATAATAGTGCATTCCAACCTTCAAGTCAGTTTTATAATATACCAATAGGAGAACATATTGCTTATGCAAGAAATAGAGTAACAGGATGTTCTACATCAGTTAAATTCTCAGTGTTTGGTTATCCTAAGTATTTTACTCCTAATGGAGATGGATATAATGATACATGGAATATACCAGGTCTAAAAGGACACAATGAGGCTCGTATTTATATCTATGATCGTTCAGGTAGATTATTAAAACAGTTAAGCCCACATACAGAGGGATGGGATGGAACATGGAATGGAAAACCGATGCCGTCTACAGATTATTGGTTCACTGTGGAGTTTGTAAATGATTTTAAAGCTCCGAATGATATGAATGGACGTAAGGTAAGTTATAAAGGACACTTTTCTTTAAAAAGATAATTAAGTTATGAATATAATAAAGAAGCGCTATTTAGCTATAGCATTATTGATTTCTCAAATTGGTTTTGCACAAGAAGGACTAACGGTAAATTCTGAATATTTAGCAGATAACTATTATCTTTTACATCCTGCTATGGCAGGTATTAAGAATAGTACGAATGTTAGATTGACTGTAAGACAACAGTGGAGTGGTGTAGATGATGCTCCTCGTCTTATGACAATGAATGCCAGTACTCGTCTAACCGATCAATCAGCTATCGGAATTATCGGATTCAATGATAAGAATGGTTATCACTCACAGACTGGTTTTAAAGCGACGTATGCTCACCATATTACCTTTAGTGAGTCACGTTATGACTTAAACCAATTGTCATTTGGATTGAGTGCAGGTTTTGCTCAGACGAAGTTAGATGAGAGTGAGTTTGGAGGATTTGATCCTAATGTAGCAGGAGGACTAGAATTAAAAGATTCTTATTTCTCAGTTGATTTTGGTGCAGCTTATCACTATCAGAATTTCTTCTCTATGTTTACAGTGAAGAATGCGGTAACGAGTTCTAGTAAATTATACTCGGATACAGAGAGCAATAACTTTAGAAAATATATTTTAGGTGCAGGGTATGCATTTGGAAATACGAGATATGGAACAGGTTGGATCTATGAGCCATCTATATTAGCTCAGTATACTGAAGAGCGTGAGGATTTTGCACTAGATGTTAATATGAAGGTTTATAGACAGTTTGATTTTGGTAAGATTTGGGCTGGAGCGTCTTTTAGATCTAACTTTAATGGAACAGATTATTTCGAGAATGGGAAGTCTAAAACACAACGTTATCAGTATATCTCTCCAATGCTAGGAGGAAACTATAAGAATGTTAGTTTTGCATACTCTTATACTAAACTAATGGGAGATCTTACTTTCGGTGATGGTGCTTTCCATCAGTTTACAGTAGGGTTTAATATATTTCCTAAACGTACAAGTTTAGAGTGTAATTGTCCAACTGCAAAAGATTAAATAATAAAAAAATCCCGATATTTATCGGGATTTTTTATTGCTATATATTATGATTATAAAAGAAATAAGAGGAAAATATCCTCAAATACCTGAGGACTGCTATGTGGCAGAGAATGCCACTATAGTAGGTGATGTTACATTCGGAGAGAAGTGTAGTGTATGGTTCAATGCTGTCATTCGCGGTGATGTGAATTCTATTACGATAGGCGATAAGGTGAATATACAAGATGGGGCTATTGTCCATTGTACCTACTTAAAGCATCCGACTGTGATCGGTAATAATGTTTCTATAGGGCATAATGCTATGGTGCATGGATGTACAATACATGATAATGTATTAATTGGTATGGGAGCTATTGTAATGGATAATTGTGTTGTACACAGCAATACAATAATTGCTGCTGGCGCTGTTGTCACTCAGAATACGGTAGTAGAGGCAGGTTCTATATATGCTGGTATGCCTGCTAAAAAGGTAAAAGATATAAGTGCGTCAGACTTTGGGGGTGAGGTAGAGCGTATAGCAGATAATTATGTGATGTATTCTAGTTGGTACAAATGATTAATTAAGAATTAAGAATTTGTACAATTATATACAAGTTGTAGGTAATATACATAAAGTCGCGGTAACGAGAACAAGGCGAATGAGAACAAGGCGAATGAGAACTACATTTTACATATAAATAAAGGTCTAATACTGACGAAGTATTAGACCTTTATTATAAGTGATATTTTTTTGTCTATCCTAGAAACTCTTTAACGATATCGAAGAACATTTGAGGGTTCTCTGCATGTAACCAATGTCCTGTATTTGGAATCGTTTTGATGATTGCATTAGGGAAGTGTTCTTGGATAAGTACTTCATCCTTTTCTTGAATGTACTTAGAGTTTCCCCCTCTAATGAATAACGTGTCTCCTGTGTATTCAGCACCTTCTTCTACACCTTCACCTACGACATCTTCATTTTGATTAAAAGCATTCAGATTGAATCTGAAACCTAGTTGTCCTGGTTCTACCCAGTATAAACTTTTTAATAAGAAAAGTCGTGTACCGATTTCGGGAATATGAGAAGCGATGGTTTCTTCTACTTCTTTTCGACTTGGTTTAGTAGAGAAGTCAACAGCGTTAAGCGCTGCTAATATATCCTGATGATGTGGGGCGTAGCTGCGCGGTGAAATATCTGCTACAATTAGTTTTTCTACTTTAGCTGGGTAACGAGTGGCTAACTTCATCGCTACTTTTCCTCCCATAGAGTGTCCTAATATGATAGCATCACATATAGCGTGATAATCCATATAACGAACGATGTCCTCTACCATAAAATCATAAGACCAATCGTCAGAATGAAAACTGCGACCGTGATTTCTAAGATCTAATAGGTGTACTTCGTAACCTACTTCTGCCATTTGTTTACCAAAAGTATTCCAGTTGTCAGACATTCCCATATATCCATGCATAACAATTAAAGGGATACCTTCGCCTTCTATTTTAGAGTATAATATATCTGCCATTATTGTAATTTTCTGATGTACATATTTACTACATTTTCTAATCCTAGGTAAAGAGATTCAGATATTAAGGCATGACCTATAGAAACCTCTAGTAGGTTAGGAATATTGTTTTTAAAGAATTCAATGTTGTCAAGACTTAAATCGTGTCCTGCATTAATTCCTAATCCAAGTTGGTTTGCTAATTCAGCAGCTTGAGTATAAGGTATGATAGCGTTTTCATTTCCTTTTGCATATTCAGCAGCAAAGTTTTCAGTATATAACTCAATGCGGTCAGCACCTACAACTTTAGCACCTTCTACCATTTCTAATACTGGATCTATGAAAATAGAAGTACGAATATTACGTGATTTACACTCTTGAATTACTTCTTGTAAGAATGCTTTGTGTTTAATGGTATCCCATCCAGCATTAGAAGTAAGTGCATCTACAGCATCGGGAACTAATGTTACTTGGGTAGGTTTGCACTCATATACTAAGTTTAAGAAGTTATCCATAGGATTACCTTCTATATTATATTCAGTGTAGACTACGTCTACTAAATCACGTGCATCTTGATAACGAATATGTCTTTCGTCAGGTCTAGGGTGTATAGTTACTCCTTGAGCTCCGAATTTTTGTACATCTTTGGCTACTTGCAATAAATTAGGAACATCTCCTCCTCTTGAGTTTCTTAGAGTAGCAATTTTGTTGATATTAACAGATAGCTTAGTCATAAAATAAAGTTTTAAAGACAAAAATACAAACTATAATTAACGTCTATTGTTTTATTTTTGATTATTTTGCACTTCTAAATAATAACCTTGAATTATGTTATCTCCTGACTTCTTTCTACTCACAGATTATCCTATCTGTAAATTGAATACGCTTATTAAAGATGTACTTCCTTATCTAGAAAAAAGTAATTATTCTCATCTTCCTGTGGTGAATAAAGATGAAATCTGGATTGGCAATATCAATACAGAAGATATTTATACAGCTGATATCGATAGCACTATTCAGGATGTTATGTATGATTTAGATAAGTTCTACCTTTTAGAGTCTTCGAATTTGAATCCTTTTGATTTTTTTGATTTGTTTAGTCAGTGTGATACGAATACTATTCCGCTATTAGACGAAGAAGGTAAAGTAAAAGGAATATATTCTAAAGAATATTTGTTAAATGAATGGAGTAAAACAATGTTTTTTGATGAAAAGGGTACTACTTTTGTCATTGAAAAAGGACATTTAGATTACAGTTTCTCAGAAATAACACAAATAGTAGAAGGTAACAATGCTAAAATGATAGGTCTATTACTATTGTCTAACAATAATCATAATACTCAACTATTAGTTAAAACTAATAGTGTCAATACAAAGGTTATTTTAGATGACTTAAGACGTTATGGTTATGAGATAGTCAGTACACTTTCTGAAGATACGCATATTAATGATCTAAAGGAAAGAACAGAATACCTTAATAAATATCTAAACATATAATATGAAGTTTGCGATTTATGGACAGACTGCCAAACCTATAGTACAAAATATAGTACGTAGGTTATTTAACTTATTTCAAAAATACGAAAACACAGAGGTCGTATTTGAAGAAAAGTTTTACAGTCTATTGAATGAACAAGATATTCTTGATAAAGAATACCAAACGTTTGGAACGAATAATCCATTGACTAGTGAAGTGGATTTTTTTATTAGCGTGGGAGGTGATGGGACAATGCTACGCGCCGCTAATTTTATTAAAAATACGGATATCCCAATTGTGGGAATTAATGCAGGTAGATTAGGATTTTTAGCTAATGTACAACACGATAATTTAGAGGAGCATATTCCTTTGTTGTTTGAAAATAAGTTTAAGAGATCAAAGAGATCCTTGTTGAGCTTAAATTGTTTACCTGAAGAAAATAATGCTTTTGATATTCAGTATGCTTTAAACGAGGTGACTGTATCAAGAAAGAATACAACCTCTATGATTACAGTAGAAACTTATTTAGATGATGAGTTTTTAGCTACTTATTGGGCAGATGGATTGATTATATCTACACCTTCAGGGTCTACTGGTTATTCATTAAGCTGTGGAGGGCCGATAATAGAACCTGAGACGGGATGTTTTGTGTTAACTCCGTTGGCACCGCATAATTTAAATGTGAGACCGTTGGTTATTCGAGATAATTTGACAATTAAGTTAAAAGTTAGTTCAAGAGAGAAGCAGTTCTTAGTGTCATTAGATACAACAACAAAGGCAGTGGATAATGATACTGAGTTAATTATCACTAAAGCTCCTTTTACAGTAGATTTAGTAGAGTTCCCTACTCAAAGTTTTATTAAGACATTGAGAAATAAATTACTGTGGGGAGAGGATAAGAGAAATTAAAAAAGTCAACGAACTATATACTTTTTAAGGGTTTTCTACGTTTAGAACAAAATAGCTTAACCTCATTTGGGCAATCCGTGAGAAAAAAATAGATTTTGAAAGGTCTATATTACTATATTTGTAAATTATTTTAACAGAATGAATAAAATTCTTATATCTCTATTACTGCTACTTACAACAGTTATAGCTAAAGCTCAGATTCACGAATTCGGTGTAGGGCTTGGTGGTTCTAATTATGTAGGAGATATTGGTTCTACTCAATATATAGCACCAAAGGATATGGGGTACAATGTGTTTTATCGTTGGAATAGAAGCCCTCGACATTCTTTTAGAATTAGTTATTCACATCATAAAATAGGGGGTGATGATGCTAAATCTGATATGGGAAGTCGAAAAGAAAGAGGATATAGTTTTACTAATACTGTTCAACAATTATCGGTAGGTATTGAATTTAATTTTTTTGAGTTCGATTTACACCAAGAGAATTTTGGTTTTACACCTTACCTTTTTGTTGGCGTATCAGGTATAAGATATAACGATATTTACTTTAGACCAAGTACACCTGTAGAAGGATTTGAGTCGACAAGTGTAGATTTAGTAAAAGGAGGTAAGAAAAATTCAATGACTATACCTTTTGCGGGTGGGTTAAAATTAAGACTTACGCCTAAGATAAATCTGAATGCTGAAGTAGCTGCACATTATACTTTTACTAATAATTTAGATGGAAGTAGTCCTACAGAAGCAAATAAAAAGTCTTATGGTTTTGGTAAAAACGGAAATGATTGGTTTTTTTACTCAGGTATATCGATAAGTTATACTTTTGGAAATAACCCATGTTATTGTGCAGATTAAATGAATTTGAAAGAACAGATTAACACAGACAACTTACCTAATCACTTAGCCATCATTATGGATGGTAACGG
Source organism: Myroides odoratimimus (assembly GCF_001485415.1). GTDB lineage: Bacteria > Bacteroidota > Bacteroidia > Flavobacteriales > Flavobacteriaceae > Flavobacterium > Flavobacterium odoratimimum. The sequence goes on along the minus strand of NZ_BCMQ01000001.1, from coordinate 24,287 downwards.
TAGATGGGCAAAACAAAAAGGATTTCTAAGAACGCTAGGCCATGAGAATGGTGTTAAGTCCGTGCGTACTACTATTAGCACATGCGTTACGTTAGGAATTAAGCATTTAACTTTATATGCGTTTTCTACTGAGAATTGGAATCGTCCCAAATTGGAAGTAGATATGTTAATGAAATTATTAGTGAAGTCACTAAAAAAGGAACTCCCTACTTTTACGAAAAATAATATTAAACTTAATGCTATTGGTGATTTATCTTTATTGCCAGAAAAAGTACAAGCTCAATTAAGAGACGTATTGGATCAGACTAAAGACAATACTCAAATGACTTTAACATTAGCGTTGAGCTATGGTTCTAGAGCTGAACTAATAAAAGCTGTAAAAGAAATTTCATTTAAAGTTAAAAATAACTTAATTTCGGAGGCTGATATAGATGAATCAGTTATAAATAATCATCTTTACACGAGTGATCTACCTGATGTTGACCTATTAGTTAGAACAAGTGGAGAGCAACGAATAAGTAACTTTTTGTTATGGCAAATCGCTTATTCTGAGCTTTATTTTACAGAGGTACTCTGGCCGGACTTTACGGAAGAGGAACTTTATAAAGCCCTTCTTACTTATCAGAATAGAGAAAGAAGGTTTGGAAAAACAAGTGAACAAATAAAATAAAAAACGAATCTAATGTTTCAAAAAGGTACATCTCTTTTTGCACTGTTTATTGCTGGTCTAGTATACTCTCATGTGCATGCACAGGACAGTATAAAAGCCCCTTCTTTTGAAGCTCCTAAAATCTATACCTTAGGAGATATAACAGTGACAGGAAAATATAGCTTAAACCCACAAACGATAGTTACTTTTACAGGGCTTTCTAAAGGCCAAAAAATAGCTGTGCCTGGAGAAGAGCTTTCGCATGCTCTTACAAAGTTATGGAAGGTTGGTTCATTTACTGATATTAACTTCTACGAAACATCTGTTGTAAATGACACTATTAATCTAGAACTAACTTTAAATGAGCTGCCTCGTTTAAAAAGTGTAAAGATTAAAGGTTTTAAAAAGGCAAAGTCTGAAGCTCTTATCAAAGAAGCAAAACTGAATAGGGGTAAAATTGTTAATGATAACTTTCTGTCTACTACTAAGTATTTCTTACTAAATAAGTATAAGAAAGATGGTTATTATAATACAAAAGTAACGTTAAATACTATTCCAGCTGACTCGACAGGCCGAACAGTAGAACTATTAGTTGGAATAGATAAGGGGAAGAAAGTTCGTATAGAAGAGATAGCTTTTAGTGGTAATACGCAATTAAGTGATAAGAAATTGAAAAAAGCAATGAAGGAGACTAAGCAACGTAGTCCTTTCAATCCATTGCGCATTTTCAAACCTTCTAAGTTTATCAAAGCTAAATATGAAGAGGATTTAGATAAGCTTGTTAGTAAATATAAAGAGAATGGTTATAGAGATGCTCGTATAATTGCTGATACAACAAGTTATAATCCTGAAACCAATAGAATAAGTATAAATATTGATGTTACTGAGGGGAATAAGTATTACTTCGGTGATATTCGTTTTATTGGTAATACTGTTTATACAAATAGCCAATTAAAACAGGTATTGGGTATCGAAAAAGGAGATGTTTATAACGGAGTCTTACTGGATAAACGTATAGATGATAAGACTGATCCTGATGGGTATTATATATCAAATGTGTATCAGAATAATGGATATTTATTCTCTAACGTAAACCCAGTTGAGGTTAGAACAGCTAATGATACAATCGATTTCGAGGTAAGAATTGTGGAAGGACCTATCGCAAGGTTTAATAATATTACTGTTTCTGGTAATGATAATACACATGACCACGTAGTTCATAGAGATATAAGAACTCGTCCAGGGGAGATATGGAGTAAATCTTTAGTGATGGAAACAATCCGACGATTAGGAGGATTAAATATTTTTGATGCACAAGCTATTATTCCAGATGTGAAAAATGCTGATCCAAACTCTGGAACAGTTGATATCGATTGGCAAGTAACTGAAAAAGGATCAAGCCAGGTTGAGTTACAAGGAGGATACGGTGGTGGAGGATTCATCGGTACATTAGGACTATCATTTAATAACTTCTCGTTGAGAAATATATTTAATAAGAAGTCTTATAAGCCTTTCCCAATGGGAGATGGACAATCTTTATCACTACGTCTACAAGGAAGTACTTACTATCAAACCTATAGTATAAGTTTCTCTGAGCCATGGTTCGGAGGACGTAAGCCTATTAACTTCTTTGGTACAGTAGCATATAGTACACAGAATCTTTATGATTATGTGAATCGTCGTACAGATAGAAGTAGAGGATTTGATATTACAACATTGCAATTTGGTATTGCTAAACAATTAAGTGTGCCAGATGATAACTTTGTATTATCTCATACTTTGAGTTTTCAATATTATAATATGAAAAATTATAATACAGGATTATTTACATTCGGAGATGGAGACTCTCGTAACTTAGCTTATCAGATTGAATTAAGACGTGATAATCGTGGTAATGACCCGATTTTCCCAACGTTTGGTTCATTCTTTAGTGTTAGTGGTAAGTTTACTGCTCCATATTCGTTGTTTAACAATGTGGATTATAAAAATCTTGGTGATCAACAAGAATATAAATTAAGAGCAAAAGCAGGAGCGATAGATCCAGTAACTGGAGCGACTATCCCTGTAGGAACTTATTTAGATTCTAGCTATAGACCAGTTAATAATTGGGAAGATGCTACAGCAGATGTGGCTAAAGTAGACCAAAAGAAATTTAATTGGTTAGAATACTATAAATTAAAATTCAAAGGAGATTGGTATACAACTATCTATGATAAATTAGTAGTTCGTGCACTAGGAGAATTTGGATATATGGGAGCTTATAACAATAATAGAGGAGTAGTTCCGTTTGAAAGATTCTATGTAGGTGGTGACGGACTAGCAAATTATTCATTAGATGGTCGTGAGGTAATTCAGTTAAGAGGATACCAAAATCAGACATTAACTCCATATAATGATAGAGGAGAACAAATCGGAGGTACTATTTATAATAAATTTTCGTTAGAATTACGTTACCCTATTACATTAAAGCCAAGTGCATCAGTTTATGTGTTGACTTTCGCAGAAGCAGGGAACTCATTTGCATCGTTTAAAGACTATAGTCCGTTTGAATTAAAACGTTCTGCTGGTTTTGGTGTTCGTGTGTTCATGCCAATGTTCGGATTGTTAGGTATTGACTTTGGATACGGATTCGATTCTGTACCAGGTACTACTCAGAAGAGTGGATTCCAAACACACTTTATTCTTGGGCAATCGTTTTAATGTACTAGTTACATCATAAAACTTGATTTAGAATGAAAACGTATTTAACTTTATTATTTAGTATTTTTGGATTAGTATCGGTAGTGGCTCAAGGTGGTAGTGCTCGTGTAGCCTACATTGATATGGAGTATATCTTAAGTCAGACACCTGAGTATCTACAGGCTACTACCCAGTTAGATGAAAGAGCGAATACGTGGAAAGGTGATGTTGATAAAAAGAAGGCTGAAATCAAAAAGCTAAAAGATAACTTAGCTGCTGAGCGAATTCTTCTAACTAGAGATTTGATAGAAGAGAAAGAAGAAGAGATATCAATATTAGAGGAAGAACTTTTTCAATATCAACAAAAAAGATTTGGAACGTCAGGTGATTTGATAACACAGAAAATCATGTTGGCTAAGCCAATACAAGATCAAGTTTTTGCTGTAGTGGAAGATATTGCTGAAGCTCGTAAATTTGATTACGTTTTAGATAAAAATTCTGAAGCTACTATGGTGATTGCTACAAAAAAACACGATATTAGCGACTTAGTTTTACGTAGACTAGCTACTGCCCGTAGAAAGCAAGGTATGACTAAATCAGAAGCACAAGCTGTCGAAGAAGAAGAACAGAAAGAGGATGCAATGTCTCTAAGGCAGAGTAGACGTGAAGAGCAACAGAGACGTAAAGAAGAAGCTGAACGTATCATGCGAATTGAAGAGAAGAAGAGAAAAGAAGAGCTAGCAAACGATGTTAACTATCAGAAAGAGCAAGAACTTAAGAGAAGAAAAGAGGAACAAATCAAACAGCAGATAGAGAAGCAAGAGAAGCTGAAACAAGAAAAAGCGGATAAGATCGAAGCTCAGAAGAAGTTGATTCAAGAGCGTCAACAGCAAGCAGAGGATAAACGTCTTCAAAATGAGAAGAACAGAGAGCAGGTAACTCAAGAGCGTCTAAAAATGATGGAGGAGCAACAAGCTGAGTCAGATAGACGTAAAGCAGAAAGAGATAGACTGATACAAGAGGAGTTAGAGAGAAGAAAACAACAAGCTTTAGATCAACAGTCGAAAAAATCTTCTGTGGATATCGAGAAATTACAAGAAGAACGTAGAATAGCTCAAGAAAAAAGAGAAGCAGAGCAAAAGCGTAAGCAGGAAGAGGCGTTGAAAAGGAGACAAGAGTTAATAGATGAGTCTCTACGTAAGCAAGAAGAGCGAAGACAGCGTATCTTAAAGGAACAAGAGGACCGAAAGTTATTAATCTTGCAAAAGCAAGAAGAAGCGAGAAAGAAAGCTGAAGAAGCTAATAAAAAGTAGAATAACAATAAAATATAAATCAAAAATCGAGAAAGATGAGAAAAATGAAATCTTTATTAATTGCAGCTACAATGTTTTTCGGAGTTAGTACTACAGCGGTAATGGCTCAATCTAAAGTAGCACATATCGACGTAAGAGCTTTAATGACAGAATTACCAGCGATGAAAAATGCTAATGCTGAATTAAAGAAAATAGGTGAGGGATACGAGAAAGAAATTTCTACAATGATGTCTACTTACCAAACTAAGATTCAACAATACCAAGCAGAAGCTGCTACTGCAGGAGATGCTAAAAATGAAGAAAGAGCTAAAGAAATCGATGAATTACAACAAAGAATTCAACAATTCCAAACAACAGCTCAACAAGATTACGGTAAGAAAGAATTAGAGTTAACTCAACCTATCGTAGAAAAAGCTTTGGCAGCTATTCAGAAAGTAGGAAAATCTAAAGGATTTGACTATGTATTAGATTCTTCTAATGGTTCTGGAGTTTTATTAGCTGGAGGTGCAGACCTTTTAGCTGATGTAAAAAAAGAATTAGGAGCTAATTAATTTTAGTTTAACTAGATAATCATAATCAAAACCGCTCTTGTTAAAGAGTGGTTTTTTTTATATTTGTATATGACTAAGAACAACCCTATAGGTTTATTTGACTCTGGAATAGGAGGAACAACTATCTGGCAAGAGATTAATCTCTTAATGCCAAACGAAGACACCATCTTTATAGGTGATCAGCTTTATGCTCCTTATGGAATCAAAACAAAACAAGAAATAATAGATTTATCTCTTAAAAATGTTGAGTATTTAGTCTCTCTGAATTGTAAGATTGTAGTAGTAGCATGTAATACGGCAACGACCAATGCAATAAGCGAGATGAGAGCTAGATGTCATATTCCTATTATAGGAATTGAGCCTGCTATAAAACCAGCTACTATCTTAACGAAGACTTCTAAAATAGGTATATTGGCCACTAAAGGAACAATTACAAGCGACTTCTTTACTTCTAAGGTTAAGATGTATCCTGATATAGAGATCATTGAGCAAATAGGTTATAATCTAGTTAATTTGATAGAAAATGGAGGAATTCATTCTCAAGAGATGAAGGATTTACTTCGTTCTTATTTAGAACCAATGGTAGAGAAAGGAATAGATACTCTAGTTTTAGGTTGTACACATTATCCTTATCTAATTCCTATTATAGAAACTATTATTCCTAAAGAAATAAAGATTATAGATTCTGGTAAAGCAGTTGCTAAACAAACGAAAAAAATACTTGAAGAATTAGACTTACTTACAACACGAGAAAGTAAAGGAACTAATTACTTTTTTAGTAATACAGATACCTCTATTCTTAAAACATTTGTTCCTAGTAATGGGATAGTGGAATATAGAAGTTTTTAGTCTATGTAGATTAAGAAATATTGTAAAAAGAGATATACCGAGTGTATATCTCTTTTTTATTGACTGTTTTTGTTGTTAGATAATCAGTGGTTTAATAAAAATGCAAGATGTTGTTGATTTTTAAATATATGTGCTGTTAATGTATGCATGCATAATTCTTTTAATTTGTTAATTGTATTGTATTAAAATGAGTTTATTTGAGTTATATTTTAATAATAATTAAAAAGTAAAAATATGAATGTTAAAAATAGGCTTAAATATTTGTAAAACTAATAGAACTGTATATATTTGAGATAAACGAATTATAAATAACAGTTAATTATGATAAGAAAAATATTATCACTGTCTCTACTTACTTTGATATCGACTTCAGCCTTTGCTGGAGGATATAGAGTTGCAATGCAAGGAAATAAACAACTTGCAATGGGACATACGGGAGTAGCAGTCATAAGTAGTGGTGCGGAATCTTTATTCTTTAACCCTGCTGCATCTGTTTATTTGGAAGATAAGTTTAATTTTTCAGGAGGTGTTAGCGTTTTAGTCGCTGATACTAAATTTCAGAATAAAACTTATGGATGGGAGAATGAAACTCGTAATCCAGGAACACCATTCTACGCATACGGTACTTATAAGGCTACTGATTGGATGACAGTTGGTCTAGCTATCTATTCGCCATATGGTAGTAAAGTGGAATGGGATAAAGATTGGCAAGGTTCACACTTAGTTAATAATATTGATTTAAAAGCAATCTATTTTCAACCAACGGTAGCTATTAAAGTTAGTAAACACTTCAGTTTTGGTGGAGGACCTATTTTCGTAAATGGTGGAGTGACATTTAATAAAAACTTGTCTCGTAGCATGACTGATGAGCAAGGGAATAGAACGAATGTAACAGTAGAAGCTAAGAACGTTACTGCTTGGGGATGGACAGCTGGATATATGGTGAATGTAGATGATCATCTAAGATTAGGATTAAACTATCGTTCTAAAATTGTCATGGATGAAAAGAGTGGTAAGTCAAAATTCTATGATGTACCAGGATATGGTCAAGGATTGTTTAAAAACGGTAAAATTAAAGCAGAAATGCCTTTGCCAGCAGAATTGGCAGTAGGAGCGTCTTATACTTGGAATAAGTGGTTATTTGCTTTTGATTATAATAGAACATTCTGGAATGCCTATAAAGCATTAGAGATAGAATTTGTGGATAACCCTACAATTGGAACATCTGTAAATCCACGTAACTATAAAGATTCAAGTACATATCGTTTAGGATTACAGTATACAATGAATGATCAGTTAACACTTAGAGCTGGTTGGTATTATGACGAAAGTCCTGTACAAGAGGGATACTTTGCTCCAGAAACACCACGTAATGATTCTCGTGCTTATACAGGAGGATTTAGTTATAAGTTTAAGAATGGTATAGCAATCGATATGTCATTGACTTATTTACACTTTAGTGATACAAATAGTTCTTATGATTATTTTATGGAAGATGGTCAGAATGTGTCTTTTGGAGGAACTTATAAGTCTTCTGTGATTAGTGGAGGCCTTGGTGTGAGCTATAGTTTTTAATTTAATTAAAAAGAAATCATGAAAAAAAGATATTTATTATTATTACCTGCCATTGCTTTATTAGCATCATGTGAGCCTTCTATCAAAGATGAAATAGATGGAGGAACATATTATGCAGGAGAAGCTGACTTTAGTTCGTATGTAGCTGTTGGAAACTCTCTTACTGCTGGATTTATGGACGGTACTGTTTTCAAATCAGGACAGAAGAACTCATTTCCAAATATATTAGCAACCCAATTTAAAATAGTAGGTGGTGGCGAGTTTACTCAACCATTATTTGAAGATGATATGAATGATGTCGGAGGTTTATTATTTGCAGGGCAAGAGAATCCGGGCTTTCCAACAAGAATGATTGTTAATATGATGCCTGGAGCAGATGGACAAGCTATAGGGCCTCAGAATATTGATAGAGCAGTAACTATAGAAGCAACTAAGCAACAGAAAAAAGCATATCACAATGCTGGTGTACCTGGTGCTAAGACTTTCCATTTAATAGCGCCTGGTTATGGTAATCCATCAGGGTTATTAACTACTCCTGCTACCGCTAACCCATACTTTGTACGTACGGCTACAGCTGATAATGCGACAGTATTAGGTGATGCGATGAGCCTAAAACCGACATTCTTTACGAACTGGATTGGAGCTAATGATGTATTAGCATATGCTACTTCAGGAGGAGAAGGTGTGGATCAAAATAAAGCAGGGGGAACTAATCCTGCTATGTATGGTTCAAATGATATTACTCATGCAGGAGTGTTTAAGCAAGTATACGAGCAAATTACAAATACACTAACTTCTGAAGGTGCAAAAGGTATAGTAGCTACTATTCCTGATGTGACCGCTATTCCATTTTTCACTACAGTACCTTATAATCCATTATCTCCTAAACTTATCGGTGAAGGGAATATAGATCAACTAAATAGTCTAATAGGATTATTAAAGCAAATTTTAGCAAAAGGAGGTCAAGGGGATAGACTTCAGTTGATATCTAAAACTTCAGCTAACCCACTTTTGATTCAAGATAAAACTTTGGCAGATATGTCTGCTTTATTAGAAGGAGGGGTAACACAAGTAGTAGGGGCAGGTTTGTTTCCTGTAAAATTAACACCTGAGCAAATCAAGTTTATCGCGATGTCTTATGGACAAGCTAGACATGCTACTGCAAAAGACTTAATGCTGTTAACAAGTAAGGCACAGATTGGAGCTTCATTACCTCAATCAACGGGAAATCCTACAATGGATGCTATGCTGAAAAAAGGAGTTAGTTTCCCTATCAGTGATTCTTTTGTACTTAACCCTACAGAACAAGCAAATATCAAAGAAGCTACAGTTCAATTTAATAGTATTATTAAAGCAACAGCTACTAGTAAAGGATTAGCTGTAGCTGATATGAATGATATCTTAAATAAAGCAGTTTCTGGACTTAGAGTAGAAGATGGTCAAATCTATACAGCTAATTATTTCCAAGGAATGGGGAATTTAAATACGGTTATGTTTTCATTAGATGGAGTACATTTAAATGGAAGAGGATATGCATTTATAGCTTCAGAGATTTTAAGATCTATTAATAAACATTATAAGGCTAGTATACCATTAGTTAATCCTGCTGTATACCCTGGGCCAACATTAATGGTTGGTAATAAGTAAAATTCTTTTTAATTTTAAACAAAAAATTAAATATGGGATTTATCATTAGATTATTAATTACTACTGGTTTAGTTGTTTTATTAGCAAATATTTTACCAGGAGTTTTTGTAGAGAGTTTTACTACTGGACTATGGGTGGCAGTAGCGCTAGGGATATTAAATATGTTTTTAAGACCTATTTTAGTGTTTATGACATTACCTGCGACTATTGTTACTATGGGATTGTTCTTACTTGTAATTAACGCAGTTATCATACAGTTAGCAGCCTATTTTGTCAATGGATTTACGGTAAGTGGATTTTGGACTGCATTACTATTTAGTGTTGTCTTGACATTTTGTCAATCTGTAGTAAATGGGTTTTTACAAAAAGATGAGCCTAGAAGAGGATAAAAAAATTAATAGTTGAAATACAATTACTTAAAAAGTTGTTTGGGTTGTAAAAATAATATATTTTTGCAACCCAATTTTATATGTAAATACATCAAAAATGAATATTACAAGAAATAATGTAGATGCTCTTAATGCAATCGTAACTATTGAGCTTGCAAAAGAAGATTACCAAGGTAATGTAGATAACGTTTTATCTAACTACAAAAAGAACGCAAACGTTCCTGGATTTAGAAAAGGTGCAGTTCCAATGAGTTTAATCGTAAAACAATATGGTAAAGCTGTATTGTTCGAAGAAGTAAACAAAATTTTGCAAGAAAAATTAAGTAACTATCTTGTAGAAGAAAAATTAGATATTTTAGGAAATCCATTACCAGTAGCTAATGATATTAACTGGGATGCAGATGTATTAAAATTTGATTTTGAATTAGGATTAGCTCCTGAGTTTTCTTTAGACTTAGAAGGTAAAAATAAAATCAAGAAGTTCAAAGTTGTAGCTGATGATGCTATGCTTGACGAGCAAGTTGAGTTTATTCAAAAACAATACGGAAAAATGATCTCTAAAGAGGTAGTAGAAGAAACATCAGAAATGGTAGGTACTTTCGCTAACGAAGAAGAGGGAATCAATAATGAAGTTAAGATTGCTGTAAGCGATATCAGAACTAAAACAAACCAAAAGAAATTTATTGGTAAAAAAGTAGGTGACCAAGTTACTGTAAGTACTAAAGGTTTATTCGAAGATGACCATAAATTAATGGAAGTTTTAGCTGTTGATCATGATAAAGTTCACGGATTAGAAATTGATGTAGTATTTACTATCAACGAAATCAATGAAACAGAGAAAGCCGAATTAAACCAAGAGTTATTCGATAAATTGTTTGGAGAAGGAGTTGTTACTTCTGTTGAGCAATTAAAAGAAAAAATCAAAGAAGATGCTGAAAAGCAATTTGCTAGTCAAGCAGATCAAAAATTCTTAAACGATGTTTACGAACATTTATTAGAGAATACTTCATTTGAATTACCAGCTGCTTTCTTAACTAAATGGTTAATGGATGCAGGTGAGACTCCAATGACTGCTGAAGAAGCTGCTGCTGAGTACACAAAATCAGAAAAAGGTTTACGTTACCAATTAGTAGAAGGAAAAGTAATGTCTCAATATGACTTACAATTAAACTTCGAAGAAATTAAAGAATATACTACTAAGTTGATTAAAGATCAAATGGCTCAGTTTGGACAAATGGATCCTGAAGCTAAAGTAGTTGAAGATATTGTTGCTAGAGTAATGACTAACCAAGATGAAGTTAGACGTATTTCTGAGCAAGTAATGAATGAAAAAGTATTAGCTTTATTTAACGATAAAGTAAAAGCTGAAGTAAAAGAAGTATCTTACAAAGATTTCGTTAAGGAAATGTACGGAGAATAATATCCGGAAAAAAATAAGTATATTTGAGCGTCTTTCTGTTAAAGAGAGGCGCTTATTTTTTTATATAGTATTTAAAATAAATTGAAGAAGAATATGGATTTTGGTAAAGAGTTTCAAAAATTTGCTACAAAGCACCAAGGAATAAATAGTATGTACTACGATAAAATCGTTAGTAGTATGACTCCTTACATTATAGAAGAAAGACAGATGAACGTTGCTTCTATGGATGTGTTCTCACGTTTAATGATGGATAGAATCATCTTTATGGGAACAGCTATTGATGATTATGTAGCGAATATTATACAGGCGCAGTTATTATTCTTAGAAAGTGTAGATAACGAGAAAGACATTAGTATCTATGTGAACTCTCCTGGAGGAGGTGTTTATGCTGGATTAGGTATCTATGATACAATGCAGTTAATCAAACCTGATGTAGCAACGATTTGTACAGGTATGGCAGCATCAATGGGAGCTGTGTTATTATGTGCTGGAGCTGCAGGAAAACGTTCTGCATTACCACATTCACGAGTGATGATTCACCAACCATTAGGAGGAGCACAAGGACAAGCTTCTGATATCGAAATTACAGCTCGTGAGATATTAAAATTAAAAGATGAATTATACGAAATCATCTCTAAGCACTCTGGACAATCTATGGAGAAAGTACATCATGATAGTGATCGTGACTACTGGATGATTGCACAAGAGGCTAAAGAATATGGAATGATTGATGAGGTTTTAATTAGAAAATAATTTATGGCTAAAGAAGAAATGTCATGTTCATTCTGTGGGCGTGCTAAATCTGATACAAATATTCTAATTGCTGGTATAGATGCTCATATTTGTGACCGTTGTGTAGAGCAAGCTTATGGTATAGTATTAGAAGAACAACAGTCAAAACATTTAAGTGATTTGTCAAGTGATTTATTACTTAAGAAACCAATGGAAATAAGAGCGTTCTTAGATGAGTATGTCATAGGACAAGATCAAACTAAGAAAGTAATGTCTGTAGCTGTTTATAATCACTATAAACGTCTTCTACAAGAAATGAATGGCGATGATCAAGATATCGAAATCGAAAAGAGTAATATCTTGATGGTGGGACAGACAGGTACAGGTAAAACATTAGTAGCAAAAACAATTGCTAGAATGTTGAACGTACCATTAGCTATTGTAGATGCGACAGTATTAACAGAGGCTGGTTATGTAGGAGAAGACGTAGAAGGTATTCTTACTAAACTTTTACAAGCTGCAGATTACGATGTAGAAAAAGCAGAACGTGGTATCATCTTTATAGATGAGATAGATAAAATCGCGCGTAAGAGTGATAACCCATCTATAACACGTGATGTATCAGGAGAAGGAGTTCAGCAGGCTTTATTAAAGCTTCTAGAAGGAAGTATAGTAAATGTACCACCTAAAGGAGGAAGAAAGCATCCAGATCAGAAGTTTATTGAAGTAAACACAAAGAATATTCTTTTCGTAGCAGGAGGAGCTTTTGACGGAATTGAAAGACTTATTTCTAAACGATTAAATATGCAAGCTGTAGGATATAAGTCTACAGTAGAAGGAGATCAAGTAGATCGTACTAACCTAATGCAGTATATTATTCCAAAGGATATTAAGGACTATGGATTAATCCCTGAGATTATTGGAAGGTTGCCTGTATTAACGCATATGGATCCATTAGATAAGACGACATTGCGTGCAATTCTTACGGAACCTAAAAATGCTCTAATAAAACAATATGAAAAGCTATTCGAAATGGATGGTATTAAGTTCTCTATTACTGATGAGGCATTAGATTATATTGTGGATAAAGCACTAGAGTATAAGTTAGGTGCTAGAGGATTGAGATCGTTATGTGAAGCTATTCTAACAGACGCTATGTACGAGTTACCTAGCCAAGATGGAGTAAAAGAGTTAAATGTAGATAAAGACTACACGGCTCAGGCATTAAATAAAAACTTATTGCAACGATTAGAAGTTGCATCATAATAAAAAAGCAGGAAAGATCTTCCTGCTTTTTTTTATTGAGTAAATTGTTTTCTCAATTTCATATATTTCTTAAGTTGGTTGGATGTTATTCTGTTCTGATTAATTAATAGATTTAATTTATTATCTAATACATTAATATCTAACATGAGATCAGAGTATCTTTTTAAGGCCTCTTTATTACCATATAGCGCTTTCGGGTATATTTCTGAGTAGATAGAAGCATGTTGACTGTAAATAGTCAATATAGAGTCTATTTCTACTTGGTAAGCTTTATCTTCTTCTGTAGGCTCCATTACTGTATATCGCCCTTCATTACAACCAGAAAAAAGAAGAAAGAAAGAGATAACTAATAGATAAACATATTTTTGCATAATACAGCATGATTTATGGAAGGTAAAAGTACTGGCTAAAAATGACAGTGTTTTACGGAAAACCTCATTTAGTGAATATTTATGTCAAAATGATTGATGAGTATTAGAGTTTACTGTAGTATTTAGCTAATGGAGGAGAGTCCGGGTTTAAATGATTCCCATATCTTTTACAATACCAATAAGGTGTGTTGTGTTTTTAGCATTAAAAGAAACTCTTAAACGGCTTATTCTCTTTTCGATACTACTTGTACTTGCTATCGATAAATTATCTTCTTTAAACTTATGGCTCATTTCACTTTGAGAGTACCCTTCTGCTAGTAGACGGAGAATAGTTAAATCTTCCTCTTGAAGTACTAGTGTGACAGGATTATCTTTTACATCCTTGATATCTGGTGATAGATAAGGTTTTTCCTCTTGTTGGATATAGGTGATAGCCGCTAGTAGTTCTTTAATACTATTTCTCCCTTTGCTGATATAAGCATTGACTTTTAAATCATCTATTAATTCACTTACTTCTATAAATCTGTTTTCTATAGAATAGACAATGATTTTAAGATTGTCATCTTGTTCACGTATTAATTTGATTAAGTCTGCTCCTCCCTTTAGTTTAGTTTCTCTATAGTCTTCTTGAAAAGACAAGTCAGAGATGATTAAATCAAACGGTGAGTTATTGTTCTTAGCACCTTGAATTTTTAGCCAAGCATCATCACAGTATTTAGTACTGTATACTTCGACCTGCGGAATGTTGTCACTTAGGGCTTGTACAATACCAATATTGATACTATCATAATCCTCGACAACTAATATCTTTTTAAACATAATTTTTTTTCGGTAATTGGATATTATACTTTACACCCAGTTTATTAGTTGAATCAAATATAAATGTTCCTCCAATATTAGTAATACGGTTTTCCACATTTGAAAGCCCATTTTTTGATTTAATATCCTCCTGTATGATTCCTACACCGTTATCAGAATAGAATATTTTAAAGTGTTTTTTATCTTCACTGAATTTGAACACTACTATAGTAGCCATACTATGTTTCTTCATATTGACTAATAATTCTTGTATTACTCGATAGATGGTTATCTTTTGATTCTTATCAAGTAAAGAAAAATCAAAGTTGTCAAGCCCTGAGATGATAATCTGGCAGTTAGCAGTAGTGTATTCATTGAATAAATTAGTCAAATGGGTAACAAAGGTTTCATCCGTTGCAATAGAGCTATGTTGCAGAGAAATATTTCTTGCTTTTTTATAGATAGACTCCAGATCAGATAGTAAATGATTCTTTGTTTCTGGAGTTTGAAGATTAAAGTTCTGTGTATACGTTAATGCATTGAATACATCATTCGCTAATTCGTCATGTATCTTTTTAGCAATTTTAGTTTCTGTTAAGTAAGACTGTTGAATCTTATCTAGTCTATGACGATGTTTTATTCTTCTGTAAATAAAAGATGTAATCACTCCACCTGCCAATAAACAAAGAAGACTCACATAAAGAGCATTTTTACTTCTAGCAGATACTAGTTCACTGTGTTGTAAATCAAGTTTTAGCTTAATGTTCTCTTGTTCATGTTGTTCAAAGTCATAACGTATTTTAGCGAATTGATTCTTCGCTTGTTGAGTCTCCGTAGCGATTTCTTTAGAAAGGTCTATATAATCTGCATAATACTTAGAGGGACTGTCTGTACTTGACTTGATGAGGTATTCAAGTGCTTGTAGTTTGTCTTTTTTATTTTTATTAGTTGTAGTGATTTCATAAGCCTTTAAGGCATAGTCATGTGCAGAGTGATAATCTTTATTTAAGGTATAATATTCTGCTAGGTTGATATAGCTTCTATAGATGTCATTTTGATTGATATCGTTTAGTCTTATAGCTAAGGCTTCTTCTAATTCTTTTAATCCTTGTGATTTGTCTTGTAAGTAAAGGGCTTTTCCTAAGTTGTTCAAACATCTTGCTTGTTCTAGAGGCATTTCTTTAAATACATTAGAAGAAAGAATGTCTTGTAAAATATCAATTGCTTTAGTGTATTCTTTTAAACTAATATAATTAGAAGCTATATTGTTATTTATTATAGCTTTGGCTTCAACTGATATATTGGAAATTCTAAGTGACTTATAAGCATATTTATTGGATAAATCATAATCAATTAGCTCTGAGTAGCAGGTTGCTAAAATTGAATATATATAGTTTTTAAAAGTAGGAGATATATTATTAGTTTGGGAAATTTCATTAACAAGTATTTCTTGAGCACTATTGGGATCCCCTGCTATCAAGTATATAGTTGAGATCCTTAAATTATTATAAGTAATACTTTCTGTTTTAGCAAGATGTTTAAATAACTGATTTGATTTTAAATAATTATTAAAAGCGCTGTCTAGTTGATTTAAGTGATAAAGGCTATCAGCTTTTTGCTGATAGTGATATGCACTGTCTAATTTCTTTAAATCAATCACTTTAGTATCATCACTCTTATTACAAGAGCATACTAAAAAGGATAAAATTATTATCCATAAAAAATTCGAGGAATAAGAAGTGAGTAAAGTTCTTTTCATTCTTCGAATTTATAGTTTTTATTTGATGCTTATGGTATTATTTTAGTCTTTTAATTGGTGTACTTCTCCAATCAATACATTCTTGTTCATTCATCCCTTTCGTTTTAACCTCTTTCTTCATCTGAAGTTGATTATCATCTTCATCAATATGCTTGTATCCAATAGTATTACTACTTTTACTGATGTATCATAAATTGGTGCTAATCATATAGTATAAACTATGTTTTAAAAATAAAGTTTAGAGAATAAAAGTTATTCTCTAAACTTGGTAAAATCATTACTGTTTTATAATATATTATAATTGTTTATTTTTCAGTTCATAATTTATTAAATAGTTATATTATTTATTATTTTCTTACAGGTGGTTTAATAGGTGGAACGCCCCAATCATCTTTTTCTATTTCTTGGTCGTTTATATTATTCATTGTTTTTCTTACAGGTGGCTTAATAGGTGGAACGCCCCAATCATCTTTTTCTATTTCTTGGTCGTTTATATTATTCATTATTTTTCTTACAGGTGGTTTAATAGGTGGAACGCCCCAATCATCTTTTTCCATCTCCTGATCCATTCCATTCACTTTAACCTCTTTCTTCATTTGAAGTTGGTTGTCATCTTTATCACAGCTTACCATTGATAATGTGATTACGCCTAATAGCATTGCTACTTTTACTGTTTTTTTCATCTTGTTTAATTATTAAGTTAGATGCGAAAAGCAGTAATACATGCTGAGGGAAGCGAGTTGTTTAAGTGACATAAAATGGCTTCCTTGTTATTTTAGTATCACGAGTAAACAACCCATATAAATGTTTCGTACTTTTGAAACATCACAACACGTATCTGATTTTCGACACAGCAAAGGAAAGGCGACTTTTAGAGTGCAATGTGTTGTAAATCTGATGATTCCGATGATTCTGATAATTCCGTTTTACATTGAATTATAATTATGACCTTACTAACGATTAATGACTATACAGATAGTTTAAAAAAACATATTAATAAAGTTCAAGATTTACCTCAGTACACAGTTCTGTTATCTCCATCACCTGCACAATTGAGAAATTATTGTATTGGACTGTGTAGAGAAGATTTATCTCCTGACGATAAAATAATTCTTAAAGATTTTTTTAGAGGTGATAGCACAGAGCTAAATGATATTGTTAATAGTATTAATAGATTTGAACTAGGATGGTTTAAACCTATTCAGAGTTTTTTAGGCAAAAAAACTGATACATCTAAGAACCATGCTGTACTAGAAATGGTGGCCTTAATGTATGATTATGAACCTAGACCGTATGGTAAGTTTAGAAAAAGTAGTGTAGAGATAGAAGAGGGGAGTGTAGCTGATAATCAAGCTGATTCAATTATTGTTGAAGAGAAAAGAGAAGCAGTAGAAGAGAAAACTATTGAAGATAATATACCACCTGTTCAATCATTTGCAGAATCTCTGCCTACTACTACACCGAAGAATAAATTTAAGCGCAATCTAGTAATTTTCACAGTGATTATAATAGGCTTATTAGGTGTTGGTAGTTTAGTGAGTAGTATGTTATCAAATGATCAATGTATGAAGTGGGAAGGAGATAGATATGTGGCTTATGACTGTGGTGAGGCTACAATAAAGAGTTTTGCAGGGGTAAGTAATGAGCCTGTCCCTTATGATAAAAGCATACTGAAGAATTTTAAACAAATAAGTGTTGATTGTGATACCGAGTTTTTTAGGAAAGGAAAACCGAAGGTATGGTTTGTCAAGACTGGAGAGGGAAAACATGATTATTTTAATAACCCAGGAACAGGGGTACATCCTATCTCTGGTAAGTCTTTAAGACCAATCACGCAATATCATCTAAATAAATACATCTACTCTAAGTGTAAATAAAAAAGAGGTTAGACATCACTAAAGACTGTCTAACCTCTTTTTATTGTAGATTCCGATTATTCCGATACATAATCACCTAAGTTTGATTAATAATTAGCTTTTTGTAAGTACAGAAGAAGTGAAATAAAAGTATTTTAAACAACGGAATAATAAAATCTCTCATTACCGAATTTAAAATAAAGTACTTAAAATTCTATTTCTGATCAGTGTTTATTGATGAGTTAAAGATAGTTTTGTTTTGATCTGCTAGGGGATTGCTTGAGGGGTTCTTGCACATTCCTTCGACAAAAGCACCTTCTAGGTAAGGAAACCCCTAGGAATGTGCTAGCAATCCCCTAAGAAGTGCAAGCGAAACGCTCTTTTCCTATTCATTAACAACGAAATTAAAACGTGTGTATTTATTTAAAGAATTTAATTTTTATTTCTGCTTTAACCTATTCATAAGGATTGAATACTCTAAAGTAAGTAAAAACACAGTATAGTAGAATCACTATTTATTCTTTCTCATCTCTAATGGACGTGTTCCTGTAAACTCACAGAACGCATTGCTAAATGCTCCTAGCGTAACATATCCTACTGTATTGGCTATTTCGCTGACAGAGTGCTCAGTCTTCATCAGTAGTTCTATGGCTTTCACGATACGCAATGCTTTTAAGTATTGTAAGAAGGAGATTTGTAATTCAGCTTGGAAGAGGCGTGATACAGAGCGTTCACTCATATTAAACTTGTTACTGATATCAGTCAATGTTAATGGAAGTCCAAAACTACTGTCTAGATAGTCTGTTATCTTAGTAATGCGTGGATTATCACTAAATGGAAGTTGTAACTGTATATTCTTATTGATAAAAGTGGGTAGAATATTTTTTAAAGCTTGTAGAAAAACAAAATTAGGCGTGTCTTGATTGACCATCTTATCATGCCAACACACCGTATAAGCTATCATCTCTATTAATAGATCTGAAGCGGCATATATCCCTAGTGTAGTATAAAAAGGATCTTTATCATCATCAGAGATATAAAAATACAAGGAGTGAAGAACAGTAGCAGAGTTACTTAATCTCAATATATGTGGTACTCCCTCAGGGATCCAAAAGAAGTACTTCGCTGGTACAACATAAGTGACATTGTCTACAGTCACATAAGTTATCCCTCCTTCTACATATGTGAGTTGTCCTTTTTGATGTTGATGTAAAGGATATCTTTTTGTCGATTTCTCATGATTGATAAATACGCCTTCTTCTATACTATCGATAAACTCTAAGGAATCGATGATCTTCATTGTAGTGTTTCTTTTTAATGAGCGCAAAAGTATATAATGATTTTGTCTGTTTTGAATAAAAAAATGACTATTTAAGAAATACAAGATATATCGTACTCATTTTACTTTTGTCCGATTTTAAAAACAACGTATGAAACTTGGGGATTTCCACTTATTAGCTGTACTCACCAGCTGTGTTACTATGGGGTATTGTCAGAGTACTACTCTATCAATTTCCAACAAGGATACAATACAACTCAGTATTCAAGAGATTTGGGAACAAACAGATCTTGGTAGTAAAAGAAGCTTGATTCAAGCCAAAGAACTACAGATTAGAAAAGAGAATACGGATGATGCACGCATCAGTAGATACCCTGTGTTTAATGCCTTCGGTAAAGCAGAAAAGGCAAGTAATATCCCTGTTTATACAAACGGAATATTTAATAAACCTGAACAACATGATGTGATACATACGCTCTATAATACAGGAGTGTCTATGTACTTAAATCTATATAGTGGCAATAGACAAAATCTAGAAATAGAAGAGCGAAAAACTTTAGAAGCTAAAGCGAATATCGAGGCAGATATGACTAAATCAGAAGTTCGGTTAGAGGCAATCAAGAGTTATTTGGCTTTAGCGAAGCTAACTCGTTTTAAAAAAGTGATTACACAAGATATTGCCGAACATAAAGAGCAGTTAATCGAAATAGAACATTTATATAAGAATGGAGTAGTGTTAAAAAGTGATGTTCTTCGTGCGACTATGGAAATCTCGAAGAGAGAAATGACCTTAGTACAACTCCAAAATGATCTCTCTATAGAAAACCAAAAGCTGGTTATATTGACAGGGCGTAAGGATACAGATTTTATTAAACCACAAGATTCCTTCAATGAAGAGTTATTCTTAGAATCTTATGATGAGGCTTTAGATATTGCCTTAGAACATGGGTTTAAACACCTGCTGTCAGAGGAGAGCTTGGTATTAAGTGAAATCGAACAGAAAAAGGTGAAAGTTAATACTAAACCTAGTATTGGCTTAATAGGAAACTTCACTATGGCTAATCCACAGATATTCTTGTATCCGTATAATCCTAGTTGGTACAGTTTAGGGACTATTGGAGTACAGGTATCATTTCCTATTTCTAATTTATATCAGAATGTACACAAGGTTCGCAGTCGTGCTTTAGAACATGAGAAAGAGGAGTTACAACATCAATATGTACAAGATCAAATAAAAGAAGAGGTACAACAGGCATATTTAAGATATCAAGAATCATTGGTACAGATAGAGGTGTGTACAAAGAATAAAGAATATGCGGCAGAGAATGCACGTATTACTAAGAGTACTTATTTTAATAAAATTTCTTTGCTTACAGATTTATTAGATGCTGATGTACAACATTTACAAACACAATTTGAACTAGAAGCTGCCAAGTTAGACAGCATTTATAAATACTATACTCTTCAATTCGCTAAAGGCTTATTATAATGGATATTAAAACTCGTATTAAAATTACAGATCGCCTAATCACACGTATTACGCGCTATCTAGCTTCTATTATTATTTTGATAGGAAGTCTTTGGGGAATTCACACACTATGGATGTATTGGAAATATGAACAAACCAATGATGCTCAAGTACAAGAGTATATTAATCCTGTTATTTCTAGAGTAGGAGGATTCTTAACAGAAGTGCGCTTTGAGGAGAATCAAATAGTGAATAAAGGAGATACACTATTAGTGGTAGATAATCGAGAGTACACTTATGATCAAGCGACTACTTCTGCTGAGATAGCGAAACAGTATGCATTGATAAAGGAATTAGATGCGCGACAATATACATTGTCTCAAACTGCTGCTGCTGCAAAGAGCCAAATCCAAGGGAGAGAATCTAAATATCATCAACAGGAGTTGGATTATCAGCGATATAAGAAACTCTATGAAGAAGATGCAGCTACTGCACAAATGCTAGAGGAGAAGCAGGCACAATTAAATATAGGACAGAGTGATTATAATACTAGTGTAGAGCACGCTCGAGCTGCTACAGCTAGTATAGCAGATATTGAAGCACAGAAACAAGTTTTATTAAAAGAGATTACTCGATTACAAGAACTTGAGAAGTATAAGAATCTGACTGTAGGTTATACCGTTATCACCGCACCTTATAGAGGGAGAATGGGGAAGAGGAGCATAGACTTAGGTCAGATGATTTCTGTAGGGCAGGTGCTTACCTATATCGTTAATGACGAAACACCGAAGTGGATTATTGCTAATTTTAAAGAAACACAAATACGCAATATACAGATAGGGCATCAGGTAGAGGTAGTCGCAGATGCCTATCCTGATAGGCAGTTTATAGGAAAGGTTATTTCTATAGCCCCAGCTACAGGTTCTAGTTTTTCTTTATTACCACCAGATAATGCCACAGGTAACTTTGTAAAGATTGTACAGCGTATTCCTGTACGTATAGAAATAATATCACCTGCTGATTCGGAAGAATTATTAAAAGCGGGGATGAATGTCAATGTTTTTATAGCTAAAAAACAATCTAATGCAAAATAACGAAGCGTCTCAGTTATTCGTTGATTGGATTCCAGAGTGGATGATACACGTCATTCTTTTTGTACTTTTAATGCCGAGTATTGTCTTGTTTTTTCTGCCAGCTGCTAATGCTACAGCAGCTGCAGGATACTTTGGATGTGATCCACGAGACATTCAGTTTTCTGTATCTCTATTGTATGCAGGTTTTGTCTCTTTTTATAGTTTAGAACGACGTTTCTTTACGTATTTAGCGACTAAAGAATACTTTATTCTATTTAATGTATTACAGATAGTAGGCTGTATAGTACTGTATAATGTACAAGCGCTATGCATTGTTTTTCCTGTTCGCTTTTTACAAGGAATGTTATTTGCTAGTACAGTTAATCTATCTATTTCTACATTATATGTCCGTTTAGATAGTTCTAAAGCTAGGGAGATTAGCTTCTCGTGCTTCTACGGTATTTTGATTTGTGCAACACCCTTTAATCAATTAATTACTTCAGATTTAGTTGATCAGTACGATTATTCCTTTTTGTATAAGATAGCTTCTTTTTCTTTTATACCAGGGTTAATATTAATTATGCTGACTATGCGCTTTGTACGTCTCCAGCGTAAGTTGCCATTGTATAGCTTAGATTGGGAGAGCTTTGTGTTATTTGCTGTAGTGGTAGTACTGTTCGGATATCTTACTATTTATGGGCAACAGTATTATTGGTTTGCTGATCGCGATATTCGTTTAATAGGATTGACGATCTTGATTACCTTATTCTTCTTTGTATGGAGACAAAAGCATCTGAAGAGACCTTATATTAATTGGCATGTATGGAAGTACCGCAACTTTAAGATAGGGTTATTCTTATTGTTTATTCTTTATATCTGTCGTTTTGCATCAGGGATTACAAATACACATTTTATTAACTCACTTCATTTAGACCCGAGACACCTTTCTTATCTAAATAGCTTTAATCTAATAGGACTTGTGACAGGAGTGATACTTGCATGTGTTTGGTTGATTAATCGTCGCCCTATGCGCTTTATATGGAGTCTAGGATTTATTGCGCTGTTTTTGTTTCACGTGGGGATGTATATGCAGTTTGCCCCTAGTGCTAATCCAGATGATTATTATCTTCTTTTGTTTTGTCAAGGTTTAGGAGTAGGAGTGTTAATGGTGCCTATTATAGTTTATTGTGTTACTTCAGTACCTGTATCACTTAGTGCTTCTGCAGCAGCTGTATGTTTAGGTGTACGCTACTTTGGTTATACATGTAGTATAGCGATTATGAATTATTATAGTTTGTACAGTTCTAATCGTCATTTAAGTCGTTTCTCAGATTATTTAAATATAGCTAATCCTATACTAGAGACTAAGCTTACTCAGAATACTATGAAGTTAAAAAGTAGAGGTATGCCCAGTTCTATAGCTGAGAAAGCAAGTGAAAAGATAATGTTATCTGATCTTAGCAAACAAATAGAGTTGAGGTATGCAATGGATTATTTCGAGATACTTAGTTTACTTTTATTAGTGATTATAATCTTAGTACTCTTCACGCCTTATTTAAGTAAAACATGGGTTTACTTAAAATCAAAAAGTGTTTCACCCTTTTAGTTTTATATTTTTTTTCAAAAAAGTAGGAGAGTCGTCTAGTACTCTTCTGCTTTTTAGTTATGGTCAAAAAAAAAATCCTAAGCGTTAACTTAGGATTTTTTTGTACTCGAGGCGGGACTTGAACCCGCACGGGCATTACTACCCACTGGATTTTAAGTCCAGCGTGTCTACCACTTCCACCACTCGAGCGTCTTCTGTAGACTGCAATACTACTTCTGTATTGCGAGTGCAAATGTAGAATATTATTTTTTACTATACAACTAATAAAAGATGTTTTTATAAATAAAAAAGATTAAAATATTCTTATTTGTTGATTAATAGATGGTTATTAAGTGTTCTTTTTGAAAATAATTTAATAAACAGAAATTGAATTCTAATCATGATTACTGATGTATTGGAATTAGTAAGGCGAAAGAGTGTTCGCTCTATGAAATCAATACTATTGTAGTATTGCGTTTTCTATCGGATGTCGATATTGAGATCAGGGTATATAAAATAAAAAATCCCAAGCGTTAGCTTGGGATTCTCTGTACTCGAGGCGGGACTTGAACCCGCACGGGCATTACTACCCACTGGATTTTAAGTCCAGCGTGTCTACCACTTCCACCACTCGAGCGTCTTCTGTAGACTGCGATACTATTTCTGTATTGCGAGTGCAAAAATAGAGTATTGTTTTTTAGTGTGCAAGAAAAATAGAGTGTTTTTTACTGAAAATTATTCTACTTTGTTTTTCCATTCTTCTAACTCATTTACTGTAAGTTTAATGAGTTTTTAATATATGTATTTTGCTAATGCCTTTTCGCAACTTGAATGACTAGTTTGATTTGAAATGATGTCTACAATTTTTTCTTTTTCATTAAAAATATTACTTGGGCTATATTTCACATAAGCAGAGTAACAACTTTTAGATTGATGCTAGTAGAAGGGAGGTTATAAGATGATCTAGGGATCAACGTTAAAAGTTGGGGAGGAAAGTGTAAAATAATATCTTTGTGCTATGATGGATA